>CALEII010000033.1 GCA_937876205.1 uncultured Clostridia bacterium | reverse complement strand
AGTTGTAGCTGTATAACAGCTATTAAATGTGCAATCAACTCCCCGTATTCGAAAGAATATGGGGAGCTTTTGTGTTTGAAAAAATAGTTTATGTTACCAAAATTGATGATATGGAATTATATTGGTATAAAAATAGAAAACCGAAGTGATTTTCACTTCGGTTTTGCTTTGTTATTTTGCGTAAATCACTTCGTCATTCATGATTTTCAATGCCTCTTGCTCTAAAAGATAAGCCTTATAACGTTTATCATTGGCTTGTGCGGCTATATCATTTATTTCATTTTGAATTTTTTTGTTTTTAAGCAACGGAATTTGAACTTGTTGAATGTGCCACGGCTCTATTGCGTCTACAACACCGCCATAAGTAAATCGCTTAATTAAAATCTTTCCATATTCTGAATTCAGGAAAATGTAAATATATCCACAAATTGATTTGTTTGATAATATTTGCATCATATTATCACTAATAGCCCAATTATGGAAGTGTTTACAGGGCATTACTACCTCTCCCAAAGAACCACGAGCAGGTGTGAGAATAGAATTCTCTTTGATTCCGAGAGAGCCTTCAAGTTGCTTTCCGTGCGCTTTTCTTGAAAGATATTTTTCACTTGAAGGGTCTAATTGATTCATCTCTTTTCCGCCAAGAAACTTAACACCGTAATCACTTTCTACATAAACACGTTTAAATCTTCCAGGCAAAACAACATCGGAACAAATGCGCTTATCACCAATAGTTGTTACTTCCTCAGCATTGTTTTTTAAATGCTTAATAATTGCATCTACAATAGGCAAATGATAAGATGCATCTACTCGACAAGATAAACTGCTAAGTTTTACATTAAAAGCATTTATGACTGCTTCATTTTTAATAATGTTTTGTTCAAATTCATCAATATCGGGTAATTTAAGTTCATCAACAAGTAATGAGGTTGCTTTATCAATCAACGCATTTGATTCGTCACGCAATCTAAAAGAATCCATAATTAAATTATGAATTTTACACTTAATGTTATATGGTGCATTTGGAATGTACGTTTCTTGCAAGTGTTCGGGTTCTAAATGTGTAATAACCGAGCCGTAACCATTTGTTTGTAAAACAGTATTTCCAATTTTTGATTTCAGAAACGTATAACTGTATCCTAAATCGACTATGTCTTTAAAAGTAACTCTAATGACATCGTCTGAAAATACTTTTCCTTCTGTTGTTTTGGAAACAAGTGAAATAGTTCCTATAGTTCCAGAACGAGTTAATAAAAGAGTATTTGCTTTTAATTTTAGTTCGGATATATCACACTTGGTAAGCCTTGAAATATATTTTTCGGCCTTTGGATAAATATCAGTCATTTGAGAGGGCAAAAAGAATGCTTCGCCATTTGACTTTTCACAATATATTCTTTTAAATCTACCAGGGTAGTATGCCTTTTCTATTATACCGTTTTCTCCAAGTAATGGAACACAATCGTATTTGCCGTTTTGTATTGTATTATGAGCCTGTTTTGCCTCTACATCAAAAACGCTTGCTTCAAGGCGTTTGCCACGAGATATAACATCAGATAAAGAAACTGAACACCATTTTAAAGGGGCGTTTGCAACTTTGGCGTTGGTAGTTTCTTCGCCATTAAGCTCGTATGCTAAGTTGGTATTTACCACGCAAATCCCTCCTGCTTCTTCCATTCTGCAAAAATTGCAGGAACGTCAGGTGTCTGGTCATCCTCAACTTTCTTTTTCTGTTGATGAGATACAGTGCGGTCTCCTTCACCTGTTTCTCCGAGAACCAAGATGCTATTTGTATCGGGAACAAGAATTTCATTACCTTCTTTATCTCTTTTAAAAGTAGGGTTACCGCGTTTGTCGTGTCCTACTTTTTCAACCATTGCCATAAAGATGTTGTAATCAGCCATTGTACCTGATTTTTCCTCGGTATCTTTCTGTTCCTGAGTTTTCTTTTGTAAAAAAAGAACAGAGGTTTGTGTGCCGTTTCGAGGTTGGAATGTATCAACGTGCAAATCTATACTGCCCACAATACGATGGTTCTTTATTAACCATTCACGGATATATCCAAGTCCAGGAGAACCAAGAATAGAATCGGGAAGAACAATTCCCATTCTGCCGCCCTCAACAAGCAACTGTGTGCAACGTTCGATGAACAGAATTTCGGGCGGAACAGAAGATTGTAAACGGTCAGTCATCGTCCAAACGCCTGTTTTCTTGTTGTTTTCCCAAATATGAGCCAATTCAAACTGCTCTAAAATGTTTTTGTCTTTAACAGGAATTTTACTGCCAAAAGGAGGGTTTGTAACGATAACATCAAAGTATGCAATGGTATTATGGTTTCTTAATTCGCTTTTTTCTATGTCGAGTGCCTCTGCTAATTTTGTGCGGAACTCATCCGTCCACTCGTGCGGCGGTAAAAGTGAATTGGTTTGAAGAATATTGCCACTGCCGTCATTGTTCATAACCATATTCATTTTTGTTGCTTTAACAAGGTCGGGGTTAATATCAAAGCCGAAATAATAGTGGGATGCCATATCGGAAATACGGTCGTTAAACGCTCTGATTGAATCACCATCCCAATCTTTTCGTTCGCAACCTATTTGTGCCGAAAACTCTTGTTCAAGGTCAGCAATCACGTGGGTCATTGCTGTTACTAAGAATCCGCCTGTGCCGCAGGAACAGTCAAGCACCCTTTCATCCATTTTTGGATTAATCATTTCAACAACCATCTTCATGACGTTTCGAGGAGTAAAAAACTCACCTCGGTCGCCACGAAGGTTAGCACCAACGATTTCCTCGTATGCTTTACCCTTAATGTCGATGTTTGTATTGAGAAGGCTATATTTTTGAAGCTCGCTAACTATGTATGCCAAACTGCGAGGTGCAAGTTTGATTTCATCGTTAGAATCGAAAATCTTGCCGTGTTTTTTCTTTACTCTTTCAAATATCTTTGAGATACGTTTTTTAACGGTAAGCTGTCCGTCAGGATTTGAACGTTCTTCGGATGTAGTGTAAAAATCAAGAGGATTTGGAATGTTGCGCTCATCCTCAATTTTACAGAATATAACTTTTAACAACTCAAAAAATGCAGGTTGTTTTTGTAAACCGTCATTCACATGAATATGGTTATGACAACTCTTAAAAACAAACAACAGATTATCATCGTAAGCATTTTTCAACGATGTTCTTTTAGGACGGTTGATATCATCCAAACTACCATCGGCTGAGGGAATATCGTTATAGTCCATAAAGTCTATTTGCCCTTTGTCATTAACAAACTTACGAAAGACTTCTTTCTGTTTACCATTTGTCCACATACCCCATTCACAGTTAGGGCAAGCAGACATATAAGATTTTAACTGTTCAACACCATCTTTGGCGTTGCGTGCTTCAACCGATTCTTTTTTACACTCAATAATCAGTTTGACATTTTCCTGAGTTTGATTTTCGCAGTCTTTATCAAAAATAACGATATCGGCACGAGGTTTTCTTGAACCAAGTTGAAGTGTATATTCAATTCGGATTTGTTTAGGAGAATACTTATGTTCATTCACAAGACGTTTTTCTATTGTTTGACGAACATATTCCTCGGGAGTATCGTTACGAAATTTCCCGTCAACATAGTCACATATTTTGCCATCTGGTATTACTATTACTTTTGCTTCAGTCATTTTTCTTTCCTCCTAATATCTTATTAACCGTCTTATCGTATTTTTCGGAATCTTTCAAATAGGCTATAGCAGCATCATTGAAAAATTCTACGAGTTTACGTCCATCTAAGGCTAATGTGCCTTTTAGTTGGCTGTGTAGTTCAGGGGTTAATCTAACCTGAACTTGCTTGGTTTTATCGTCCACTCGTTTCACCTCATTTGATATCATTATATCTTGATATAATGATATCATTTTACGAAGATGTTGTCAAGAAAATCTCCTACATTTCTTCCCTGCAGCTCAGGCAGCAATCAAGGAAGGCTGATTCTTACGAAACAGCGTAATATAATATTTTCCCCATCGTAATCGGTGGGGATTTTTCATAAATATTGTGTTTACGGCAGATTAATGTTATAATTTAATCAGACTTTTCTATAGGAGGGCTGGTATGGACAAAATCATTATAAAAAAAGATAGCAAAATCTTATTTTTAGGTGACAGTATAACTGATGTGAAATTCAACCGCAAGCAGAATCTGAAGATAAAAGGCAAAAACATTTATGCCTTACAGCTCAAAAAAATATTCAGAAATTTCAGCCGTGATATTAAAGTTGAAATCAGGGGTATAGCCAGCAACAGAACATACCACATTTATGACAGGCTGACAAATGACTGCATCAATCTTAAACCCGACGTGATTATTATGCTTATCGGCGTCAATGATGCATGGGAAAATTATGTACCCGAAAAATATCCTCCACTTCTTCGTCCTATGGAGCCTCACATCCGTGAAATATACAGAAGACTGAAAACAGAACTGCCTGATGCACAAATTCTTTACATAATGCCTTTTATGATTGATACGATGGAGGAAAAATTCCCGTTTCATAAAGTGCTCAATGAATACCGCGAATTGCTCAGAACCGTCGCACTTGAACACGGTGCAGCAGTCATTGATATGCAGGAAGTTTTCGATGAAGCACAGAAAACAACAGCACCGGCGGACCTTGCCGTTGACGGAATACACCCGACAACCCTTGGTCATAAATTTATGGCAGATGCAATTGCACAAATGATTGAATACTGTTAAAATCCATTCCCTGTCGCTTTTTGACAGGGAATTTTGCACATATTTTACTTCAATTCTTTGTCTGATTTCAACAAATCACAGAATTAATTTTTTTGGCTGTTTTTTTCTTGAAAACTGTTTTATTTAAGCATATAATCAATCCGTAAAATATATTGAAACGGTGAGAATATGAATAACTCAAAACAACCCATTTTTAAACCGAAGCTCATTTCAAGCCTTAAGGGATACAGCGGTGCCCAGTTCGGCAAGGACCTTACTGCAGGTCTCATTGTTGCCATTATCGCACTCCCTCTTTCAATTGCACTGGCTCTTGCATCAGGCGTTACACCTGAGCAGGGACTTTACACTGCAATTGTAGCAGGCTTTGTCATTTCTATGCTCGGCGGCAGCCGTGTACAGATTGCAGGCCCTACAGCAGCATTCGCAACTATTGTTGCAGGTATTGTTGCCGAAAACGGTTTTTCAGGCCTTGTTCTTGCAACACTGATTGCAGGTATTCTGCTTATAGTAATGGGCGTACTCAAGCTCGGCAGCCTTATAAAATTCATCCCATACACTATAACAACGGGCTTTACAACAGGTATTGCAGTAACACTGATTATCGGACAACTCAAAGACTTCCTCGGGCTTACATTTGTCAATTCACCCATTGAAACTGTAGAAAAAGTCGAAGAAGTTATTCATCAGATTCATACTTTCAATTACGAAGCATTCATAATCGGTGCCGTTTCTCTTGCGGTGCTGATAATCTTCCCGAAATTCATCAAGAAGATTCCCCCTTCAATTTTTGCAATTGTGATTTCAGCAGTGCTTGTGAAGGTCTTTGATATGAATGTAAACACAATCGGCTCACTTTACACAATTTCATCATCAATCCCCCTCCCCTCAATTCCCGAATTTTCATTTGATACAGTTAAGGCTATCATTCCCGACGCATTTACAATTGCAGTTCTTGCTGCAGTCGAATCTCTTCTTTCCTGTGTTGTTGCAGACGGTATGACAGGCAGCCGCCACAACTCAAACACAGAGCTTATTGCTCAGGGTGCAGGTAACATTGCTTCTGCTCTTTTCGGAGGTATCCCTGCAACAGGAGCCATTGCAAGAACTGCGGCAAACATCAAAAACGGCGGCAGAACACCCGTTGCAGGTATGGTTCACGCAATCGTTCTGCTTCTTGTGCTTGTCGTTCTTATGCCCTATGCGGCACTCATTCCTATGCCCACAATTGCAGCAATTCTTTTTGTTGTTGCTTACAATATGAGTGAATGGAGAGAGTTTGCGGGAATCATCAAAAAAGCTCCCAAGAGTGACACTCTTGTTCTTCTTGTCACATTCGTTCTCACAGTTGTATTTGACCTTGTTGTTGCAATCATCGTTGGTGTAATTCTTGCAACAGTCATGTTTATGAAGCGTATGAGTGATGTTACTGATGCTTACGGCTGGGAAGAAATTGACGAAAACACAGACGAAGCAAGCATAAAGCTCAAGAAAGTTCCCGAAAACACAATTGTCTTTGAAATCACAGGACCCATTTTCTTCGGTGCGTCAACAAAAATTGCAGATGTTATCAGACACGGCAAAAAGCAGGTACTTATTCTCAGAATGAGAAGTGTTCCCGCAATTGATGCAACAGGACTCCACAGTCTTGAAACAATCATCAGACTGTGCAAAAAACAGGGAAAGACAATCATTCTTTCGCACGTCAATGAACAGCCTATGCACTCACTTGAAAAAGCAAAGCTCCTTGATGAAATTATCATTGCAGAAAATATTGACGAGGCACTTGCAATTGCAGCAAAATAATCAAACTTCTGAGCACTCTGCTTTGCTTTGAAACTATTCAGCACAGAACTCAGAATAGCTATATAAAAAGCTCCCTTTACCGTAACGGCAGAGGGAGCTTCTGTTGTTTTGCTGTTTTATGATGTAACAGAGATCTTGAATATTGCCTTATTCATTGAGACGGCGAGCTCATCTGAAAGCAGACTGCTGAAATTCCTGACTGAAATTTCCTCGGGAGGCACGACGGGATATTCTGCATCATAAGAATCGAAAATATGCTTTGAATTAACCATATTGAAAAGATAATTTTTTCCGAGTCTGTGAACATACAAGCCGTCAACCTCTATTTTCTGCGGCAGATAGCAGGTATATCCGAAATCGTGGTCCTCTGAATTCTCTGCATTGATAATATGATTTGCCACACCTGTGGGATAGAATCTGCAGTTGCGTATAACCAGATCACCGTTCCAGGTTGCACCGTAATCTGAACGCAGTGCAACAAAATCTTCAGCAAGAACAGTGGTATTCTCAATCAGCGCTGTTCCGCTGCCGATAAGCTTTATTCCGTGGTGTCCCAGAACCGAGTTTATAACCGTTGCATTGAGTACGCCCTGATGTGCATCAAAGCGTGAAAGTGCACAGCCGTCATAGACAAGATTCTTGCAGTAGTTTGTGCCTGCAATTCCCCAATAATCAATATCAGTTATATCGTTTGTCTGATTGCAGTTGATAAACTTTGCATTGACTGCCGTTGCGGCGCCTATATCATAGGTTCCCATCTGCACACTTGAGCCTGCAGAGCCGATTGTTGCATATTTTTTGTGACCTGTGAAGGTTGAGTCTTTCACTGTCACATCAACGCAGCACGAAAGGCTGACAAATGCCGAATAGGGTGCGCTTGTGCTGCCTTCATTTTTAATATCGTGATAAATTCCGTCAATAAGAGTATTTGATCGTCTTACCTGAATGCCTCTTGTGTAATAAGTGTACTCAGAGGGGGCATTGTTTGCAATTGTTGTAAAAAATCCGCCCTTTACTGTAAGTGTTTTCTCATCAATGGGGTAAGCAGTGGCAGCTGTGATTGCATCAAAATCCCAGATAAGAGGAGTATCGGGTGAAATGCTTCCGTTTTCATCAACGAGAATAACATCTGTCTGATTACTGCCCGAATTCTGATTGAGCCCCTTACGGATATATCTCTTCACATTGGAATCTGTCAGCACAACAAGACTCTTTTTATCAAGTGCTGTGCCGATATTTGTTGCATCAATTTTAAGAGAAGGTGCAACCTTTTCGGTTATATTTTCAGAACTCTGTGAGGGAGCAATACTGAATACCCACGCACTTCTGTTTTCAACATCGGTATCATCAATAATAAACCGTGCGGTTGACCAGTCTGTATCGGTCATAACGCAAGCAGTTTTATTTGCACCGCCGATATAATATGAGGCAGTTTCAGAAGCAAAAACACTCAAGCCGTTTGCGTTCGCATAGTCGTGAGTTTTTACAACAGCATCGAAGTCATCTGTTTTTCCGTCACCGACAGCTCCGAAAGTCTCATAAGTTACATAATCTGTGAAGGTTTTTGTGTACTCATAACCGTCTGTGAAATCAAAGCTTCCGTCTGATTCAAGCAATACCTCATCTGCAAAAGCAGTTATACCTCTTGATATGCCGACTGCTGCACTGCCTGTGATATAAACATTACCGTCTCTGACTTCAAGACTGAAAACATCTGCATCGTTGAGCTTTTCACTGATAACAAATGTTTTGGAGGAGCTCTCAGATGCAGAAAGCTTTTTACCGCAGGACTCGTAAATCTCATCACAAAGTGTCTGTGCGGCGTTTGAATATAAGGCACCGTCGGGTACAGCAACGGTATACTCATCAATCGGCACACCGTTTACTGTTATCTCATCAAGAGGTCTGACAATGTACGGACTCTCATAATTACCCTTTTTAAGCTCGTTTTTAAGCTCAATTTCAGAAACAACCTGAGCGAACATACCGTTAAAAACCGAAACAATACACATTAACACTGAAATTATCCGTGACATCATTTTGCAACACCTCTGAAAAATACCTGATATTACAATTTATATTTCCATTATAACATTATGCTCTGTATTTTGCAAGCACTCTGTAATTTGTGCTTTTTTATACAGTATATCGTCTGTTTTTTTGCATCAACATCAGCCTGTCCGGTGAAAAAATCTGTTGAAACGGCATCAATAATATGCTATCATTGTCAAAGCGATTATACATAAACTGATTCACCTTATCTGCTGACAAAAAACAGACAAACAACTACAGAGGTACCGGATATGAACAAACGGTTTTCAAAAAAAGATGTTTTTATCTTTGTACTTATGGGATGCACGGCAATTCTTATCACAGCCGTGGGCATTTACCATAAGCAGAGCTTCTTCCGTATTCTGCCATTATACGTTTCACTGATAATCGGTATGCTGCAGTCCCGTGTAAACCGATATGCAAGCCTTATGGGAAGCATAAACTCACTGCTTTACGGTGTGGTTTACTTCTATTATAATCTTTACGGCTCACTTTTTTCGGCAGTGCTGTTTTCTTTCCCGATTCAGCTTCTCACCTTTATCCGTTGGAACAAAAATAAATGGGAGCACTCCACGATGCTGCGCAAACTGAATACAAAGCAGAGAATATTGCTGGCAACAGGCTATCTTGCGGCATTGGTTGTTATGTGGATCGTGCTGCCTCTCATAGGCTCCGAATATGTTTTTCTTGACAGTGTCACAAACATACTCGGCATAATAATATATTTTCTGACGATGTTCGCCTATGTTGAATACACATTCTTAATGCTGATAAACGGCATAATCGGAATAATTCTTTACATAACAATGCTCAGCGACACTCCCGAAACTGCAACCTATCTCATATTTTCCGTTTATTCTTTCATCTGCATTATTTTTGCTTTTTTTGAAGCAAAAAAGCTTTACAAAACCCAACAGAATAACAGCTGAATCTGCTTGTATACTGAAAAAAGTTATGATATACTGAGACTGATAACCATATATAAGAGGATGCGTGTGCTATGAAAAAAATATGCTTGCTTCTTGCTATGATGCTTGTATTCACTTCTGCATTTCCTGTTTTCTCCTGTGCAGAAGAAAAAATAACGGGAGGTTATATTGTTTTGTCTGATATGAATGATGCACGACTCATTGCTGCAGGTGACACACTTGCAAGGTATATGAAACAGATTACAGGTAAGGACTTCCCTGTCAATGAAGACGGTGAAGGAATAAAATTCACCCTCGGCTATTCAGCTGACATCCCCGACAACGGATATGTGATTGAAACAAAAGAAAATGAGGTTTCAATTCTCGGCTCAGGCACAAGGGGTGTCATTCACGGCGTTTACGCATTCCTTGAAAAATACTGTGGCTGCAGATGGTTCACATCAACGCTTCACTCAATCCCTGAGAACAAAAAACTGACCATTCCCGCAGGTGAAAAAACAGAATACAAACCCTTTTTTGAATACACGGATACTGACTGGAAAAGTCCCCGTGATGTCGAATACTCACTTGCAAACGGTCTCAACGGCAGTCCATACAGAACAATCCCCTCTGAGCTTGGCGGTACTGTTGAATACATTTCAGGTTTTGCCCACACTTTAGGCTCACAATTCTGTTCAAGAGATAAATATTTTGAATCAAACCCCGAATATTTTGCTCTGCATAACGGAATAAGACAGAATGAACAGCTCTGCCTTACAAATGAAGATGTATATAACCTTGTTCTGAGTGAGGTTATGGATCTTCTGAAAGAAAAGCATAATCCCGATTCATCACTGCAGATTATTTCACTCACTCAGGGTGACAGCGGCCCTGATGCGAAAATGTGTCAGTGTGCAAAGTGCAAGGCTATTGATGACGAAAACGGCTCTCACTCGGGCACAAACATAACCTTTGCAAACCGTATTGCAAAGGCTGTCAGGGATGCGGGCTATGCCAATGTGGCAATCGACACATTCGCATACAGATACACAAGAAAGGCTCCTGCAAAGGTTAAACCCGAAAACAATGTAATTGTCCGTCTTTGCACAATTGAATGCTGTTTTGCACACCCTCTTGATGATGAAAGCTGTGCAGAAAATGTGTCTCTTATGGCAGACCTTACAGAATGGAGCAAAATCTGCAAGCGTATTTATGTATGGGATTATGCAACAAACTATGCACATACACTGGGCATATTCCCCGATTTCGGAGTGCTTCAGAAAAACATTCAGGTATTCTATGAAAACAATGTTGTCGGTATTTATGAAGAGGGCAACTATTATATGGACCGATGCGACGGCGAATTCGGCGAACTCAGAGCATATCTTCTCTCAAAGCTTATGCAGAATCCTTATATCGATTACAATGCCTGTATGGATGAATTTCTGAGAGCATATTACGGAAAAGGCTGGCAGAATATCCGTCAGTTTATCGATATGACAACAGAAAAAGCCGTTCCCGAAAATCAGCACCTTAAAATCTATGACCCTATGTCAGAAACACTCGATTTCAGCAAAGAAGACATAGCAAAGGCAGATGAGCTCTGGGAAAATGCAAAGAATGAAGCCGATAACGACACAATTCTTTCTAATATAAAGAGAAGTGAAATCTGCTGGAGATACTGGAAAGGCTTCAATGTTTACGATAAAAAGGAAGCAAAGCAGCTTATTGCAGATATAAAAGAAATGGGTATCACTATGTGTCACGAGGGTGACACAACAGGACCTGATGCACTGAAATTCTTCAACGGAAAATATGAAACAATCGGCAATAACATTCTTTTTCCCGTTTCAATTGCACTTTACGGTATTGCCGCACTGATGAGCGTAATATTGCTGATTCTTGCCCTTGTTAACAAACCCAGACAGTTCATTTTTATCCCACTTCCCGCACTTGCAGGTGTTTTCTTTGAATTCTTCGGCTGGCACAGAAGAGCATACCTGCACGGTACAGATACATTCGGCTACACACTGACACTTGTGCTCATTGTTCTTCTCTTTGCCTTTGCAGGTGCACTTATGACAAAGGACAAAAAGAAGAGATTCATCTGTGCCGTTGCAGCGCCTGTTATATGGGGCGTGCTATACTCACTTACATTCATTGTGTCAGATATGCTTAATGTGGGTGCTGCCGCATTCAATGTTGCTGCAGCGTATATCCTCACAGGCATTGAAGCAATCATTATTCTTGCCGTCGCAATGAAAAATCTTATCAGGCAGAAAAAGAACTGATAAAGACTTTACATATTGAACTATTTTCTTAAGCTATAAAAGGAGATTTACATTTATGGAAAAAAAATTAGTTGTTGCCAATATCGGTATGAAATTCGGTATGTCACACGTTGAGGGTGCAATGAGCTGTAATGCCGAAATCGGAGCAATCTGCGACTGCGATAAAGAAGCTCTTGAATTTGCCGGTAAAAGATATGACATTCCCGAAGACAGATGGTTCACTGACTACCGTGATTTGTTAGACAACAAAAGCATAGATGTTGTCACTGTTGCAATCCCCGACCAGCAGCACGTGCAGGTTTCAAAGGAATTCCTGCGTGCAGGCAAGCACGTACTCTGCGAAAAGCCTCTTGCACTCACAAGAGAGGACCTGAAAGATATCATTGAAGCTGAAAAAGAATCAGATGCAAGATTTATGGTCGGTCAGATATGCCGTTTCACACCTGCATTCATCAAGGCAAAAGAGCTTATCGACTCAGGTATAATAGGTGAAATCTATTATGTAGAGTCAGAATATGCCCACGACTATATGTACCTTGTTGACAACTGGCGTCAGGACCCGAAAAGACACGGTGTTATCGGCGGCGGATGCCACGCTGTTGACCTTTTACGCTGGCTCGCAGGCGACCCTGAGGAGGTTATGGCTTACGGCACTCATAAGCTTCTGCCTCAGGTTGCATATGACGATGCAACAATCGCAATAATGAAATTCCCGAATGATGTTATAGGTAAAGTTTTTGTTTCAACAGGCTGTAAGCGTGATTATACAATGAGAACACTGATTTACGGCACAAAGGGTACAATCATCTGCGACAACACCTCACCCACAATGCAGCTTTTCGTTATCGGTGACGACGAAATGGCACACGAGCCCGAAATCATTGATATTGAAGTCAACAACCACAATGCGGCAGCAGAATTCAGTGTATTTGCCGATGCAATACTCAACAATTCTCCTGTTGCGACAAATGCTCTTGAGGGAGCAAAAACAGTTGAAGTATGTCTTGCAATTGTAAAAGCATCAGAAACAGGCTGTCCCGTAAAGCCTGACTACAATTTCTGATATAAGAAAGGAATATAAGGAATGTCTAAATTTTTATCGGCATCAATAATGTGTGCTGACCTTCTGAATCTTGAAAAATCAATAAAAGAGCTTGAAAAAGCAGGGATTGACTATCTCCATATTGACATAATGGACGGTTCCTTTGTGCCTAACATCACACTGGGCTTTGACCTTGTCAATGCAATCAAGAAAATTACAGATATTCCTCTTGACATTCATATGATGGTCAATAAGCCGTCAGAGTTTATAGACAGAATGAATACAGATGAAAATGACATCATCTGCGTGCATTACGAATCAGAAGTGCACATTCACAGGACACTTGAAATGATAAAAAACAAGGGCTGCAAAGCCGGTCTGGCAATAAATCCTCAGACTCCCCTTTGCAATGCAGAATACCTGACAGATTACATCAATATGCTCCTTGTTATGACTGTCAGCCCCGGCTTTGCAGGGCAGAAGCTGTTTGCAGGCGCAGAGCGTAAGGTTGAAAATGCAAAAAGGCTTCTGAGCGAACAGAACTGCAACGATATTCTGATTGAAGTTGACGGCAACATCAGCATTGAGAACGGCAGAAAGCTCAGCAAAAAAGGTGCAGACATTTTTGTTCTGGGCACAAGCTCATTGTTCCTGAAGGACAAGTCATTGACTCAGGCAGCAGAAGACATCAGGATGGTTTTGTGATATGTATGAAAGCATTAAGGCTGTCGTTGCAGGCAGTATAAATATGGATATAATTCTGAGTGCTGACAGAATCCCCGATGTGGGTGAAAATGTCACAGGCACGCAATACGGCTATGCCTTCGGCGGAAAAGGCGCCAATCAGGCAACAGCACTTGCAAAACTCGGTGCAGATGTTAAAATGACAGGCAAGGTTGCTGATGACACAAACGGAAGAAGACTTCTTGAAAACCTGAAAAACAACAATATCGACATTTCGGGTGTTGCCACTGACGGCTCTGCAACGGGACTTGCTGCAATTCTTATTGACGGTCAGGGTAAAAACAGAATCATAGTCTATGAGGGTGCAAATGCTGAAATTGTGCCGGAAGAAGCCGTCAGCACAATAGATAACGGCACTGACCTTCTGCTTGTACAGTTTGAAACGAATGAAGATGTTGTGACAAGCGTTGTGAATCACGCCTTAAAAAACAACATCACAACAGTTATAGACTGCGGCCCTGCAAAAAACTTCTGCCTTGAAAAAATGCAGGGCGCAACAATCATTACACCCAACGAAAGCGAAACAAAAGCGCTGACAGGTATATATCCCGCAGATGAAAATTGTATTCTTGAGGCTTCTCAGATTCTTATGGACAGAAGCAAAGCTGAGTTTGTTGTTCTCAAGCTCGGTGAAAAAGGCTGCTCTGTATGGGACGGAATGAAGCTTTCAATCTTACCTGCTTACAAAAGCAATGTGGTTGACACAACTGCTGCAGGTGACTGCTTCACTGCCGCAATGGCACTTGAATTCATCAGAAGCGGTGACATATACAAGGCCTGCGATATGGGTAATAAAGCAGGTGCAATTGCAGTCAGCCGTATGGGAGCTGCAGACTCAATGCCTGAGCCGGATGAAATACTGAACTTTAAAGCACACGGATGAAAAAATGAAGAAAAAGAAAGTTTTTTATACAGAAATTTCATATGTGTTGGGGCTCGTGATAATGGCTTTTGCGGCGGCATTTACCGAAAAAGCAGATTTCGGTATGTCAATGGTGGTAGCTCCCGCATACATAATACATCTTAAAGTGTCAGAATTTCTGCCTTGGTTTACATTCGGCGTTGCCGAATACTGTTTTCAGGGACTGCTGTTGATTTTGACGGTCATCATAATGCGGAAATTCAGGCTTTCATACCTGTTTTCATTTGTAACAGCAGTATTATACGGAACACTGCTTGACCTTGCAATGAACATCATCTCTCCCCTGCCTGACACACATTTTGCAATAAGAGTTATCTGGTACATAGTCGGCACTGTGCTTTGCTCCTTTGCCGTTTCACTGTTCTTCCACACATATCTTTCACCTGAAGCATATGAGCTCATAGTAAAAGAGCTGTCTGAAAAGTTCAGCTTTGACATAAATAAGGTCAAAACTGCCTACGACTGCTTCAGTGTTGTGCTGAGCATAATTCTCTCATTTTCATTCTTCGGTTTCGGAGTGTTTGAGGGTGTCAAGCTAGGCACAGTTATCTGTGCATTCATAAACGGCTTCCTTATAGGCAGATTCTCAAAGCTTCTTGAACATTTCTTTGAGTTTAAAAACAAGCTCAGCATTGAAAAATATTTTGTATGACCGATTCCCCGCATAAGTGGGGAATTTTTTCTTGCAAAAATCTGCCATATAATATATACTGAAAATGAAAGGTGGTAGATTATATGGAAAACAACAACATCCACAACGAAAACATCAGTGCTGTTTCAGAAGTAAAGAAGCAGACAATGAACAAAAAAGTAATACTGTTTATTTCACTGAGTATACTCATTCCCGTAATAACCGAAAGGCTCGGCATAGCTTTATTCGCAGGCTTTTTACCAGACCTGACAATGCAGGATACATTCTCTGTATTAAGCTCGTTTTTCTCTGCTGTATGTACTGTTATCGGACTTGTTCTTATTCTGATTTTTACATCAAAACTGACAAAAAACAAAACCGAAGCAATTCACTTTCTGGGTGTGTATGCAATGGGTAAGTCATTGGGTGCCATAGTTCAATCGATACTCAGCTTTATTCTTGAAATCTTCTTCCCCACAATAAAAACATCGCCGTCTGTTCTTTTTTTCATTCAGTTGGCAGTTTTACTTGCAGGCTCTGTTGCATCGATAATTTTTGCATACAATCTTTATAACAGGCTCATAGAAAACAACACCGTAAATCCCGTTTCAGCCGCTGACTACTCAAAGATAAAAAAGAATATGATTTTTGCATATATCTGCGTTATTCTTGCCTCGGCAGCGCTGACATCAGTGATATCAATTATCCCTGTTCTTGAATCAGCAGGAATTGCTCCGGAAAACCTAACAAGAAGCAATTTTGTTGCAGTCCTTTCAGGCATCATCGGCACAATTTCAATTATTGCGGCATTCGCAATTCTGTACGCATTCGGCTATAAACAGCGCAAAAACCGTGAGGATGCTCTGAATTTTGCAGCCTGCTATTACTTCCCTGCTATTTTCACTGTTGTTGTGACCTCAATTCTCGGTGCACTTATCAGTCTTGTATCAACAAATATCGAAAATATAGTATCTTTCGCAGGTATTCTTATATCGGGAATTACAGGTGCATCTTCACTTACAATGATGGTTGCGGAAATTGTACTCGTGTTCTATGCACTCAGACACCTCTTCCCCGTACAGCAGATTACGGCAGTTCCGTTTCACGCAGAGGAAACATATACAGATGATTTCTATGTTGAACCATCACATATTGAAAATGCAGAAATTCATAAAATCGACATTGAGAAAACCAGCAATGATTTTTCACAGGAAAAATCCGAATAGCAATCTCAACGGGTACTGTATTCAGTGCCCGTTTTCTATTGAAAAATGCCGTATAATAAGATATACTACTATTGAAAGGTAGGATATATATGACTAAAAAAGTTATTAAAACTGCCGTAAAAGCAGTTCTCTACATTCTTCTTGCCATTATTCTCATTGTTGTCGGGTATCTCGGATATGTGCTTCTGAGCTATTCAAGAATAGAAGACAATCAGCAGATAACACCCTCGTCAACGGGCTCCGACAGTGCTGTCAGCGCAGACGAAACATACACCGCATATATTCACAATCTCGGTTTCGGCGCTTATACTCAGGATTTTACATTCTTTATGGACGGCGGCACACAGTCATGGGCAGAAAGCGAAGAAAGTGTCATTGAGTGTATCAGTAAGGGTGCAGAAACAGCAGAAGAATACAATCCCGACTTCATTCTGTTTCAGGAAGTTGATTTTGACTCAACAAGAAGCTATCACATCAATCAGCGTCAGATGCTTGAAGAGCATTTCAGCTCATACAGCGGTGCATTTGCCGTCAATTACGACTCTGCTTTTCTTATGTACCCTCTTACACAGCCTCACGGTGCGTCAAAGGCAGGTATTCTGACACTCAGCAGATATAACATATTATCAGCACTCAGAAGAAGTCTGCCCATTTCTGAAAGCGTCAGCAAGTTCCTTGACCTTGACCGTTGCTACAGCGTGTCAAGAATACCCGTCAAAAACGGAAAAGAGCTTGTGATATACAATGTTCATCTGTCAGCATACGGCGGAAGCGATGAGATACGCACAGCTCAGATGACAATGCTGTTTGACGACATCAGAAATGAATACGAAAAGGGCAATTACTGTCTTTGCGGCGGAGACTTCAATCACGATTTTACAGGTGACTCCACGCAGAAATTAAACGGCTGTCAGACTGCTGATTTCGGCTGGGCTCAGCCATTCCCCATTGATATGCTGCCTGATTGCATTATACGATGTGACAATTACAGCACAGAAAATCTTATTCCCACCTGCCGTAACTGTGACATTCCTTATGAGGCAGGCAATGACACATTTATTGTTGACGGCTTTCTTGTAACCGACAATATTGAGGTGACACGGCTTGAAAATATTCAGACTGATTTTGAATTCTCTGACCACAATCCCGTTTTCATTGAATTCAGTCTGAAACAGACAGCATAATTTTCAGTTTATTAACCATTTGATAAAGCATAATATGTATAATGGACTTATAACATTAAAAAGGATTGTTTAAATTGAAAACCGACAAAATTATATCAAAACCGCTTTGTATGACTCTTCTCATACTCAGCTTTGTTTACGGACTGATACTCCCGTTCTGCTGGGGCAACAACCCATTGTCATCAACAGGCACACTTTCCGTTCTTTGCGAAGACAGACAGCTGTTTTTCTGGATATGGGGTATGCTCGGCGCAGGCGGTCTTGCACTGAATGTGCAATATCTTTACAAAAAATTCGAAATACACAATAAATTTCTCAATTCTCTGTGTATTCTTTCTTTTCTGAGTATGGTGGGTGTTGCACTCACTCTCGGTCACGACATCACCACCTGGAATCCTAAACGAATCATTCACTGGGTTACAACGGGATTATTCATTGGTCTCCTTATTGCATCAATTTCTCTGTTTTTTCTTATATACATAAAACAGTTTAAACATTTCGGCATTCTTGCTGTATGCTCACTCTCAGTGCTTGCAGTTTTCCTGTTTATGTTCCTCATTATCGGCAAAAGCGGACTTATGGAAATAGTCCCCCTTGCAATGATTCAGATTTTTATGTTTATTGTGAATTTCACACCGTTAGTGAAGGTTGTGAAGAAAAACTGACACTCTGCAAGCTCTCTTACAGGAGCTTGCTTTGTTGTTTATTTATCGCTTATCCTTGACAAATAAAAAAGATATATAGTATAATTATAATATTAAATTGCTTTTTTGCCAGATAGCGGTTTTCAGTTTTTTTACGGAGATGACATATATGAAAATCCTACTTATAAATCCTGCCCCGAAACACTATACAAGAGCCAGATGCTCACCTTTGGGTGTTCTTTCAATTGCAAGCTATCTTAATGCAAACGGTCACACTGCAAAGGTGCTCAACAGAGCGATTTCATCAACAGATATTGCTGCTGAGCTTGATGAATTCAAGCCTGATTTTATAGGTTGCTCACTTCTGACTGTTATGGCTGTAAGTGACAGTATTACCGTATCAAAAGAAGCAAAAAAGAGAGGTATATGTGTTGTATGGGGAGGACCGTATGTATCTGCCTCTCCCGAAATAATACTTCAGCTTGACTGCATTGATTTCATATCAATGGGTGAAGGTGAAGCCACTTGGCTTGAGCTTGCCAACAAAAAGCAAAACAATGAGTCCCTTTACGACATCAAGGGGCTGGCATATATGCGTGACGGCAGATTTGTAAAAACTGCAGAGAGGGAGTTTCTTGACCTTACTACATTGCCTCCTATTGACTACAGTCTTATTGATATTGCAAAAACCTTTTACACAAACTACCATTATGACGGCATTATGGGTATGTATATATCAAAGGGTTGTAATTCTCAGTGCACATTCTGTTATAATCACGATTTTCATCACAGCTGCCGCCGCTCAAGAAGCGTCGAAATCTTCATTGAAGAGGCAAAATTACTGAAAGAAAAATACGGAATGAAAGCAATTGCTTTCACAGATGAATTTTTCGGCTACAATAAAGAAACGCTTCACGAAATCTGCAATGCGCTGATTGAAGCTGACCTCGGACTCCATTGGGGCGGTATGACCAAAATCGGCATTTTTGACAGAGAAGACTTTGAGCTTATGTATAAGGCAGGCTGCCGCTGGCTTGAATTCGGTGTTGAAAGCGGTGCAAAAACGACTCTTACAAGAATGAAAAAGGGGCTGAAGTCTGAACGAGTAGAGGAAGATCTGCACAACTGTATGGATGTCGGCATCATAACCCTTTGCTACTTCATTGTCGGTTTTCCCGGCGAAACAGTTGACGAGCTGAAAGAAACCTGTAAGCTTGTCAACAGAATCAAATACACAAGATTTGTCTGCTCATATTTCAGTCCGCTCCCGGGCTCAGAGATTTTTGAAGAGCTTGTTTCTCAGGGCAAGTTCTCACCTCCGTCTGACCTTAAAAGTCTGCTTAAATCAAAAATTTTCTATTCACCGAAGCCAAATCTTTCAAATGTAAAGACTCTTGATCTCAAGGTTATCCGTTCATATATTCTCTGGAGCAGCTTCAGAAGAAAGAGCTTCATTGAAGACGGTAAAATAGACTATTCTCTTGCAAGAAAAGATGTCATTGATGTTCTGAAGAGCCTGAAAGGTCACGGCTTTAAAGAAGGTATAATCCAGTTTTTTGCAAGTGCATATGAATTCCTTGATATATTCTTCTACGCCAACTTCTTCCCCGGCATAAAAAAGAAATACGGCATTGAACTGCAAACCGATAAGGAGTAAAAATGAAAATCCTTTTTATAAATCCTGCAATGGAAAAATACACAAGACAGGTCAGCTTCCCTCTCGGAATGATGTCAATTGCAACATATCTGAAAGAAAACGGACATACAGTCAGAATCATTGACCGTACAATAAAAACAACCGATATCGACAAGGAGCTCAACAGCTTTGCACCCGATATCGTCGGCATTTCCGTATTTTCGCTAAAATCCTTTACCGATGCTGAAAAAGTGTCTCATGCCGCAAAGAAATTCGGCGCAAGGGTCGTCTGGGGCGGCGTTTTTGCCTCACTTGATGCAGATTTCGTTTTCAGCAATATTAACATTGATTTCATATCAGTAGGTGAGGGTGAACAGACCTGGCTTGAACTGTGCAACACTCTTGAGCAGGGGGGAGATTTCAGAAATATCGCAGGGCTTGCTTACTGTGAAAACGACACTGTTATATTCACCCCCGAAAGAGAATTTATGGACCTTTCACAGCTCCCGCCCGTAGATTTTACCCTTGTTGATGTTGACAAATATCTGGGGCCTATGTACGGCTGTAAAAAGACTGCACTGCTTTATATTTCAAAGGGCTGCTACGGCAAATGCACATTCTGTTTCAACGCAAAGTTTCACAAAAGCTGTCACAGGTCAAAGCCTGTTGAAATTTTTCTCGAAGAAGTTAACTATCTGATGAATCATCACGATGTTGACTGCATCTATTTTGCAGACGAGCTCTTCGGAACCAACAAAGAGGAAGTACATTATCTCTGCAACAAGTTCATTGAATCAGGACTTGATTTCAAATGGGTTGCGCAGACCAGAGCAGGATATTTCGGCAAAGAAGAATACAGGCTTATGAAAGATGCAGGCTGTATTGCCATTGATTTCGGCATTGAATCAGGCTCACAGTCTATGCTTAAGACAATAAAGAAGAATATCCCATATGACAGAATCAAAGAGACTTTTGATTACTGCAATGAAGTGGGAATTATTTCTCTTGCAAATTTCATTATAGGCTTTCCCGATGAGACAGAAGATCAATTCAGAGAAACCATAGAAATGGCAAAGAATATCAACTCTACTCAGCAGACATTTTTCTTCTTTATGCCCGGTCCGGGCAGTGAATTGTATGAAAAACTCGTGTCAGAGAAAAAATACAATCCTCCAAAGACATTCAGGGATTACACAAATATAAAATTCTTCTATTCACCTGATCCGAATTTTTCACTTATTCCGTCAAAGGAGCTCAAGGCTGTCAGAGCATATTTCCTCTGGAAAGGTTTTTCAAAGAAACATTTTTCATCAACTGCGAGAAAATATGACATCGCAAAAAAAGATATTGAAGATGTGCTCAGACAATTCAAAGGTCACGACCTAAAATTTGCTTTTCAGCTGTTTATCAGCTCTGTATACGAATTCTCTGACATCTTCCTTTATGCACATTGTTTCCCGAAAATACTTAAGAAATATAATCTCAAGTGAGTGCTATGAAAATATTATTTATTAACCCCACCACATCAAGATATACACGCTCAGTCTCAACACCACTGGGTCTTCTGTCTATTGCTTCATATCTTGAGTCCTTCGGCTATACAGTCAGGATTTTTGACAGAACGGTTGACAAGACTAAGCTTGAAGATGTTCTGAACTGCTTCAGACCTGACCTTGCAGGTATCTCAATTGTGTCTTACAAATCAATCAGTGATTCTCTTTTTGTAGCAGAATCATTGCAGAAAAGAAACATTCCCGTTATTGCAGGCGGCCCTCTTCCGTCAGAGCTTGCGAAGCAAACCCTTGCACACGGCTGCTTCAATGCAGTATCTGTCGGTGAGGGTGAAATGACCTGGCTTGACCTTGCAAGGCATTATGACGGTCTGATTCCGTCACTTGCAGACATTCCGGGGCTCGCATATATAAACAAAAACGGTGAGACTGTCTTTACACAAAGCCGTCCGTTTGCAGACCTTGCACAACTGAGTCCCATTAACTGGAGTCTCGTTGATGTGCCGAAGTATTTTCAGTCATCCTATGGCTGTAAAAAGATGCTTTATCTTTATGCGGCAAAGGGCTGTCCTTTCAGCTGCACCTTCTGCTACAATAAAGATTTTCACAAATGCACCTACAGAAAAAGACCTCTTGATATACTGCTTGATGAAATAAGATTGCTTGTTACAGATTACGGTATGGACGGAGTTTATTTCGCTGATGAAATGTGGTGCAGAAACACTGCTGAAATGCGTGAAATCTGCGACAGACTCAGAAATATGAATCTCGACTTTGTATGGGGCTGTCAGACAAGAATAGGCATTTTTGAAAAAGAAGACTTTGAGTATATGTACAACTCAGGCTGCAGATGGATTTTCTTTGGCATTGAATCAGGCTCTGAAAAAATGCTCAAGCAGATAAACAAGCGCATTGATTATGATAAAATCATACCCACATTCAGTGCCTGCAAAGAAGCAAATATTGCTTGTATAGGCTCTTTCATAACAGCACTCCCCGATGAAACACAGCAAGACCTGCAGGACACCGTCAATCTCATAGAAAAGCTTGACACCAGCCTTATAAATCTGAACTTTCTGGCAGTTGTTCCAGGCTCAGAGATATTCAACACTCTTGTCAGAAGCGGCAGATACAGTAATGTAAAAACGCTTGAAGAATTCGGCAGACAAAAACCGCTTGAAAGGCTTGAATACAACTTCAGCAAAATACCTGATATTGACATAAAAGTAGTAAGAGCATATTATATGTGGAGAAGCTTTACGGCAAAGGATGTACCGGGCACCGAAAAATTCGGCTTTGCAAAAAAGGTCATTACAGATGCTTTCAGGTCAGTAAAAACAGGTGACTTTATAAGCTTTGTGGTGTCAACATATATGGCAGGTGTGGAGTTTATAAAAACAGCTTACTATGCACATCTGTTCCCTCATATACTTAAAAAATATGGTTTGAAAAAATAATGAAACAACTCATCTCAAGATGGGTTGTTTTCAATTAAATAGAAAAACAGGAGTGATATTATGATTTATGTAACATCCGACCTGCACGGGTATTCTCTTGAGAAGTTCAAAGAGATGCTCGCATCGGTAAATTTTTCTGAAAAAGATTTTCTCTATATCCTCGGTGATGTTATAGACCGTGGCCCTGACGGAATAAAAATAATCAAATGGCTTATGAGCAAATCCAATGCGCAGCTTCTTCTTGGAAATCACGAAAAAATGATGCTCGACTGTGAATTTATCATTGAAGAAATCACCAACGAGTCTGCAGACAGGCTCACGGGAACAATGCTCAACACCTTTTCACTTTGGGTCTCAAACAGCGGCGGCGTTACTCTTGAAGCTCTCAGGGCAATAAGAGACAGTGAGCAGAAGTATATTTTTGAATACCTCAACGATGCCCCTCTTTATGAGACTGTTTCTGCCGGTGATAAGGATTTCATTCTTGTGCACAGCGGGCTGGGTAATTTCAGAGAGGACAAAAAGCTTTCAGAATATTCAAAGCACGACCTTGTATGGACGAGACCAAACCTCAACACCCGTTATTTTGACCATATTATGACTGTTTTCGGCCACACACCAACTGTTTCATTCGGTGAGGAATACAAGGGCAGAGCACTAAAAACCGACACCTGGATTGATATTGATACAGGTGCCGGCTGGGGACTGAATCCTATGCTTCTGCGCCTTGATGATATGAAAGAATTTTATTTTGATTGACAATATTTTTACTTTTCATACTTGACAAATTAAGCATAATTTTGTATCATAATTATGCAAATATGACAAATAAAATAAGGTAGGATATATATGAAAATTACAGGTTATGAAAATGAAAATCTTATCCTTAAAGAGCTTGGCGAACGCATAAAAAAATACCGTATTTCAATGAATATGACTCAATCTGAGCTTGTGAAAAAAAGCGGAGTCTCGCTGAGCACTCTGGTACGTATTGAAAACGGAGAAGATACAAAGCTCTCAAATCTTATAAAAATTATGCTTGTGCTAAACATAAGCGAAAATATAGATATGCTTATTCCTGAAGAAAAATCAGATTACAAAGCTATTTTTGAAGAAAAAAAATCACGAAAAAGAGTAAGAAAGAAGAACATCGGGAAAAATTCAGACTGGGTCTGGGGCGAAGATAAACAGGAGAATAAAATATGATAAACAGAAATACCGTAAGTGTTAAAATGTGGGGAACTACAGTCGGCTATCTGCATCAGGAGAAAAACGGAATTATCGGCTTTCAATATAATAAGGATTTTATAAACAGCGGAATTGAAATCTCTCCTGTAAAAATGCCGCTATCAACAACAACATATTTTTTTCCTGCTCTGCCTGAAGAAACATTTCACGGTCTGCCGGGCCTTGTTGCTGACTCACTACCCGATAAATTCGGTACTGTTGTTATAAACAAATATCTCGAAAATCAGGGAAGAACAGCTGACAGCATATCTGTTATTGAAAAACTGTGCTACACCGGAAAAAGAGGTATGGGCGCTCTTGAATATGAGCCTGCAAAAGAATTAAGTGACAAAAACAGTTTTGTGGATATTGATGCTCTCACAAGACTTGCTGCAGATATTTTATCTGAAAAAGAAAACCTGCATATAGAACAAAATGATTCTATGATGTCTCAGCTTATGGAATGCAGTTCTTCTGTCGGCGGAGCAAGAGCAAAGACTCTCATTGCATGGAACGAAGCAACCAATGACATACGTTCAGGTCAGATTGATGCGGGAAAAGGCTACGACTACTGGCTTCTTAAGTTTGACAATATAAAAAACAACAAAGACAAAGATATAACCCCTGATGAAAATGAATATACCAGAATTGAATATGCATATTATCTTATGGCAAAAAAAACAGGCATCAGAATGAGTGACTGTCGTCTGTATGAGGAAAAAGGCAACGCACATTTTATGACAAAACGATTTGATCGTAATAACAATGAAAAACTGCATATGCAAAGCCTGTGCGCAATTGCACATATGGACTTCAATTCACCGAGAATTTATTCTTATGAAGACGCTTTTTCTGTATTAAGAAAACTGCAACTCCCCTACGGAGACGCTGTTGAATTATTCAGACGTATGACGTTTAATGAGTATGCAAAGAATTATGATGACCACACAAAAAACATATCATTCCTTATGAACAAAAAAGGTGAATGGTCTCTTTCACCTGCTTATGATGTCACTTTTGCATACAAACGGGACAGCATATGGGTAAACTCACATCAGATGCTTATAAACGGCAAAGCAGACAATATAACAGACACAGATCTGTTTGCAGTTGCAAAAAAAACAGGGATAAAGAAATCTGATGCCGCAGAATGTATAGAAAATGTAAAAAAAGCAGTTTCTATGTGGGAAAATTATGCTGCACAATCGGGGCTTTCTCAAAAGAACACAATGAAGATTTATAATATTTTAAATTCAAAATAAGTCGTTTTTATCTTTTACACTGTATCTGAATTGATTGCAAAAACACTGAAAAAATCATATCATTTATCTTCATTTTATGATATAATAGAAAAAAAACAACAGGAGCTGTCTGCAATGTCTTTTTTACAAATCACACGCTTACTTCTTGCAATCGTTATGATTCCCTATCATCTTTTCAACTATGTTTTCAATGACTACGCCTACCCTGCCTACAGCACGGAGGGTGCATATCTATTCTGCTACTTTGTGGGCAACGAGGTTGATGAACAGACTCTTCATTTCGCTGTCAGCACAGACGGCTATCATTTCAAAGCTCTCAACAATAACGAACCTGTTATTGACCAGACAAAAGGCACAGGCTGTGTACGTGACCCCTATATTCTTAAGGGCACTGACGAAAACGGCAAGGATTGCTACTTCATCATCGGTACCGATATGAATGCTCTTGACGGCTGGACATCAAACCACTGTCTCATCACGTGGAGGTCATATGATCTTGTGAACTGGATTGACGAAACAGTCATTGATATGCGTCAGTTCAAGGGCTTCGAAAACACAAACAGAGCGTGGGCTCCTCAGGCTATATGGGACAAGGAAAAGGATATGTATATGGTCTACTGGGCAAATTCCACAACAGAAAATGATTGCGCAGGTCACTATTACGCATACACCAGGGATTTCAAGACTTTTGCAACTGAACCTCAGGTGCTCTACGGCAGATGGAATGAAGTAGACCCCGAGACAGGTGAAACAAGAAATATTCAGTGTATTGACGGTGACATAATCTACAACGAAAAGGACGGCTGTTACTACCTTTATTTCAAAGAAGACCTGACACAGAAGATTGCCTATGTGAAGTCAAAAAATCTCACAGGTCCCTACAACACGGATTACACCATCTGCTCACTCAATTACTGGGGTGTTGAGGGCAGCTCAATGTACCGTATCAACGGCACAGACTCATATATGATGATAATGGATGAATACGGTCAGGGTACATTCTTTGCACAGATGACAAAGGACTTCGTCAATTTCAGACAGTTCCAGCGTTCTTCAATGGAAATTGACCATCTTAAGCCCCGTCACGGCTCAGTTGTTTCAATTTCAGAAGATGAATACAAGATTCTCTGCGAGCATTACGGTGTTGCAGAATAAACCAATAATTTTACAAAACGGAGGCGACAAATGCAAAAGAGAGGCTTTCTCAATGAACTGAAAAAAATCAAATGGACAAATTTTTTATTTCTTACCGTTGCCGGCTTTATAAACGCTTTCGGCGTTACAGTTTTTCTCTCTCCCGTAAAGGGTGGTTATTTAAATAACGAAAAAACGGTTATCTATTTTGTTGTGAACAGATTTCAGATTTCAAAAATGAAAGACATTGTTCACACCATCGACCCTCACGCATTCCTTACAATCAGTGAGGTTGCAGATGTGTTCAGCGGAGTTCAGCAAGAATAAGGTACAGATCTATCCGTCCTGCAACTACAGGACGGATTTTTATTTGAGTAATTTGTCAATATATCTGTTGCAATTCTGAATAAAAAATGTTAATATTTAATAAAGTATCAACGAAAGACAATCAATATGGCAAAAACATCTCTTTATTTGCCTTTACAAGCCATAAAAATAATGAAACAGGTCTAAAAAAATACAGTAAATATATCGGAGGAATTTTTATGAGTAACGAAACTAAAAGAACTTATATCCCCTTTCAGCAGTGGAAGGAAAAGTCAAAGCAGATTGAGTACACAGAGGAAACTCCTCTTCTGAGCCCCGACGGCAAGCTCATCGCAAAAGGCTGGGCAAGACACAATGTTTTTGACTATAACAGAAACTATGTAAAAACAGGTATTATGAGCCGCAAGGAATGGGATTTCTATCAGGTATCAGACGGAAGATATATGGTACAGCTCAGCTTTGCAAACATCACAATCGGCGGCTATGTTGCAGCAAAGCTTATTGACCTTGAAGCCGGCAAACTGATTGTTGACGCAACTCAGCTTTTCCTTTTCAGTAAAAATACACACGTTCCCCCCGCAAAGGGTGATGTTCCCAACCGTTTCAAAGAGAAAATCGGCAAGGCTGAATTTGATTTTGACACAAGAGAAACATCAAGAACGCTCTGGTTTAAAATGCCCGTAAAGGATAAAATGGTTGAATGCAAATTTGATATGGACATTATGCCGGGTCTTGAAAACATCACAACCGTTCTTCCCTTTGAAGGTGATGACACCAAGTACTTTATGACAACAAAGCAGAACTGTATGCCCTGTGAAGGCACATTCATTTATGACGGCAAGGCTTATGAATTCACAAAGGATACTGCATTCTGTGCCCTCGACTGGGGCAGAGTCAACACTCCCCACGAAATGGTATGGTACTGGGGCAACGGTTCAAGCTATATAACAGATGCAAACGGCGAAAAGCACCTCTTCGGCTTTGAAATCACCTGGGCAATCGGTGACGAGAGCAATGCAACCGAAACTGCAATATTCTATGACGGCAAGGCACACAAATTCGGTGCAGTGGATGTTGAAACATTCCCCAAGCCCGACAAGTTTATGGAGCCCTGGAAATTCATTTCAGAAGACGGCAGATTCAATCTCACAATGACTCCCACATTTGACCACCATTCAGATATGAATGTGGGTGTTGCAAGAATGCACACACATCAGGTCCACGGCAAATGGAACGGAAATGTTATCCTTGATGACGGCACAAAGCTCGAAATCAACGATATGTACGCTTTCTGTGAGTATGTAGAGAATAAATGGTAAACAATTGTTTACACCGGTTGTGAAAAGATATGAAAAAAATAAAAATTCTAGGTTTTACAATTGTACTGATACTTTGCGTAGCCACACTTGTGATATCATACAGCAATCAGTCCAATATGATTCAGTACGCCTCTCTGTTGTCAGCAGTGCTTGGTGTTGTTTTACTTGCTGCTGAAATTTATCAGTCCAGGAAAATTACAGAAGCTGACTTTATTGCTGACCTGAATTCATCTTTTGTCACGAATGAAGATTACAAGCACGCATACACTCTTTTTGAAGAATATGATTTTGAGAATCTGCCTGATCTTGAACTGAAAAACATATACATATCAAATTACCTCACTTTCTTTGAAACATTTCAGCTGCTTATTGACAGAGGCACGCTCACAATTGATATGCTTGATGATTTATTCGGCTACAGATTTTTTATTGCGATGCATAATCCTTATGTTCAAAAGAAAAAACTTGTAAAAAGCCCTGAAAATTTCAGAAATCTTTACAAACTTGAAAAAGAGTGGTCTGATTACAGAAGAAAAACAGGCAGACCGATTTTTCATGAAGAATACTCTCTTGAAAAAATGGTTGATCCTGAAACTTACAAAAAAATGACTTTACAGAAAAAGAAAGGGTTCAAAAGGTTAAAAAAATGAAATACCCCGATTCTGAATTTGAATTCAGACAGTGCAAGGAATCCGATCTTGATCAAATTTTATTTATTCAGGAAGAAGCATTCAGAAATCTTGACAACACAGACCTTCTCAGAAGAAATACTCCCGAAATGCTGACAGCTTGTCTTGATGAACCACATTACACACTCGGAGTTTTTCATCAGGATAAATTGATTGCTTTCGGAATTCTCTACGACGGTTTACAGTCTGAAGAAAATATTGGCAATGACATAGGCATAAGTGAAGACAACCTTTCTGAAGTCATAAATTTCAAGCTTGTTATTGTTCTGCCTGATTACAGAGGCAACAGTCTGCAGAAGAAAATTATAAACCATCTGTCTGAAAAAGCCGTTGAAAAAGGCAAAAAAATTATTTGTGCCACTGTCTCACCCGACAATGTACACAGCATCCGTAATTTTGAAAACGCAGGTTTCATTCTCCATTGTGTAAAAACAAAATATGGCGGATTAAAAAGAAATATATATTACAAAAATCTATGAGAATATAATTCTTTCGCTATGAGAGAGTCTTTATATTAGTATTTTAACAAGTGTTTGACTTTTTTGTTTATGTGTGCTAAATTATCCTTATTCTAACAAGAGAAGGCGAAAAAATGGAAATCAGAATAAGACGTGCAGAAAAAAAGGATGCGGCAAGACTTTGTGAATTACTTAAAACGATAGCCGAGCTTCATCACGAAGGAAGACCTGATATTTACGGCGCCGGCGGTGCAAAGTACGATATAGCTTCTGTTGAAGAAAAAATCTGCACCCCTGATGAAATCATTCTTGTTGCAGTCAACGACGCTGATACCGTAATGGGTTATACTATGTCTAAAATTATAGATGTTAAAGAAAACGGCATCCTGTTGGGATACCGAAAAATGTATATTGATGATGTCTGCGTTGACTCAGCGTTCAGAAAGCACGGCATCGGCAAGGCGCTTATGGATGCAACAAAACAGGAGGCAATAAATGCACAGTGCCATCTTGCAGAGCTGAACGTCTGGGCATTTAATGAAAACGCCGTAAATTTCTATAAAAAATGCGGAATGACAGTGCAGAGAATGTATATGGAATATTTGCTTTAAAAACGAAGGGGATGTAAAAACGAAAGCTTTTACATCCCCTGAAATTATCAATAGCCGTATTTTTCTTTATATTCTTCTCTTGTGCATCTTGTGAGAATTGTATCTGTCTCGCTGTCATAGATAACAATTCCGTATGCGTGGCCGGGCTTCTTACCCTTTTTGAACCACTCAACATATGCTCTCTGCATACTTGTATTCTGAGGAAGCTCATGAGCGGGCTTTCTGTCATTCTTTACGCCGAAAATTCTCCACTGGTCGCCGAAATCATAAGTCCAGGTAACCTCAAGAGGCTCAAAATCACGAAGGAAGTCGCTGATATTTGAATTCTCGGGAAGAATATTCTGATTGTCGGGATAGAGAAGCCAAGAATGACAGCAGAAAACACCATATCTGGGATTCTTGAACTTATCCTTGAAGAAATTATATGCTCTTCTGTAAGCATCAAGTCTTGCTTCGTATGTAAGAGGTCCCTGATTTGAGGGAATGTGCATACCGACGACAAAATCGCTGTCATAAAGCTCGACACCGTTTTTGACATACATATCACAGCAGAAATCTGAATATTCAAACTGAAGTCTGCCCAGAGCAAAACGGTTGAGAGTATAGAAGCCTCTGAACCAGCCCTCAACGAATGTGCCCCATACATCATAATTTTCTTTACACTCAATCAGCTTTGATTTGAGGTCAAGGATACTTCTCCAGTATATTTCTTCATCTATTTTTTCCTTCTTATACTTTGCAAGAAGGGGCTTTGTGCAGTTGAGAAGAAGAACAAAATTGACTGTATACTTGCTTTCACCGATAAGTTCAGCAAGTTCTTCAACCTTTTTATGAAACTTATCAAAGTTCTGTTTTTTCACCCAATAGGCTTTATACATTGATTCATATATCTTGTTTGCATTTTCGTCTGCAATAATCTTTTCCTCTGTACGGATGATAACTTCCCTTGCCTGTGCAGGATAGTCATGCTTTTCCATAACAAGTAATGCGTGATCGTAATTTTTCATAACAGCACCTCTGTTAAATTGATGATGATTTATTTTAACACGAAAAAACAGACAATACAAGCATAAAATGTATATATATGTAAAAATAACCGTCTGATGAAACAGACGGTTAAAATATTTACTGATTATTCTTAAACTGCAGTTTATAAAGGTCGGCATACATTCCGCCTTTTGCAAGCAGCTCCTCGTGAGTGCCCTTTTCTTTTATCTTGCCCTCGGCAACAACTGCAATTTCATCTGCATTTTTAATGGTTGAAAGTCTGTGGGCCACAACAAGAGTTGTTCTGCCCTTGCACAACTCGTCAAGTGCCTGCTGAATGAGAATTTCCGTTGTGTTATCAAGTGCTGATGTTGCTTCGTCAAGAATAAGGATTGACGGATTTTTAAGAAATACCCTTGCAATGCTGAGTCTCTGCTTCTGACCGCCCGAGAGCTTTACGCCTCTTTCACCAACAACTGTATCATAGCCGTTTTCAAGAGTCATTACATAGTCGTGGATATTGGCTCTCTTGGCTGCTTCATAGACTTCTTCATCAGTTGCATCAAGTCTGCCGTAAAGAATATTCTCCTTGATGCTTGAATTGAACAGATAAACATCCTGCTGAACGATACCGATGTTTCTTCTCAGGGATTCCATTGTGATTTTGTGAATCTCCTTACCGTCAAGGAAGATTTCACCCTTTTCGATATCATAGAAATGAGGGATAAGGTGACAGATTGTGGTTTTTCCGCCGCCACTGGGACCGACAAGGGCATATGTCTTACCCTTTTCAATATTAAGACTTACATTATCAAGAACATCACATTCATCATCGTAGCCGTATGTGACATTTTTAAACTCAATGTGTCCCTCGAGCTTGTCCACGTCTTGGGCATCTTCATCGTCCTTTTCGGGCACGGCATCAATAATTTCAAGAAATCTCTCAAAGCCTGTGACACCGTTCTGATACTGCTCCATAAAGTTGATAAGCGTTGTGACAGGGCCTAAGAAAAGATTTGTTGACACGATAAATGCAGAATAGTCAGCAAAAACAATCTGCTCGTTGTAAAGGAAAATACCGCCTGCAAGAAGAACGATTACATTAAAAATATCTGTTACAAATGTGGTTGTAGAATGGAAAATACCCATTGCCCTGTATGCCTTGTTACGGGCATTGACAAACATTGTGTTGCCTACCTCAAACTTTTCTTCTTCCTTGTCGGAATTTGTGAAAGCCTTTGTGACACGGATACCTGAAATACTGCTTTCAAGGGCATCATTGATTTCTGCAACGGCAGCACGGCTCTCCTTGAATGCGGCTCTCATTTTCTTTCTCATAATGCTTGCAACAAAACAGAGAATGGGAGCACAAACAAAAATAATAAGTGTGAGCCATATGTTGATTGTGGCAAGATAAGAGAATGAAAGAACGATTGAAATTACGGAAAGAATGATATTTTCGGGACCGTGGTGAGCAAGCTCGCTTATCTCCATAAGGTCGTTTGTCATTCGTGACATAATTTTGCCCGTTTCGTTGTTGTCATAATAGCTGTAGGGCAGTTTCTGAAGATTTCTGAACATATCACGGCGCATCTGTGCCTGCATTCTGACACCCATTACGTGCCCCTGATACTGAATAAAATAGTTAAGTCCCATTCTCACAAGATAAAGTCCGCAGAGCACAAGTGCAAAGGTGACAATAAGCCCGAGTTGTTTGTTAGGGATAAAATCATTGAGCATACGTCTTAAAACTATAGGGTAAAATATACCTATAACGGACATACCCAACGATGCGAGCATATCAAGAGTAAAAATGGTTTTATGTGGTTTGTAATATGAAATAAATCTTTTAAGCAATTCAGATCTCCTCTTTTCAGAGAAATATTTTATCATATTTTTCTAAAAAGATAAATAGTTTTTAAGAAAAAACACAAGATTTTGCCATTATTATCTGACATACCGCATCCCCGATAACTTGAGTCATCGGGGATGGGTGAGAAAAAAAACTATTTGTTACCGCCAAAGGGGCAACTATCATAAAACATCACAAAGATGTAGTATGCTTATTATAAATTGAACAGATCAGCAATTGTTCTGTAGATTTCAATGATGAAGTTAATGAGCTTTTCCCAGAAGGACCAGAGTGAGCCGAGATCACCGCCGCCGGCTGAACCTGCACCGCCAAGTGTTGCAGTTACATCATGGTCGGGCATTTTAATGTAAATTGAAGCTTTTGTTGTGGGTTCATCATCACCGTCAAGAATAACAGGTGTATATGCATTGCCGTTTTCATCTGTAAATGTCCATGATGTGAAGTCCTCAATAGCAAGACCTGTTTCATTTTTCCAGTCAAAGTAAGCATAATTGCCGACTCTTTCTGTGATTGTATATGTCTTGTCTTTAGTAATAACGGTAAGTGTATGATAGGGACGAAGCTCAATTGTGAATGTGTTTTTCTTTACAACAGGATTTGTTACTGTTGCTGTATCTTCCTCTGAGGGCTTATACTCAAAGTAGTATTCATAGTCTCCGCTTTCCTTTGCAGTCCATGTACCTTCTGCAAAGAATTTACCGTTTTCGTCGGGTGATACTGAAGCAACTACTTCACCGCCGATAACAACATCAACATTACCTTTAAGTCTTTTGTTTGTGAAATCAACCTTGTAATGCTTGATTCCGTCATAGCTTTCTTCATTCATGCCGGTGATTTCAAGGTTTGAATAACTCATATACCAGGGATTTGTTCCGTCATGGACGAAGTTCTGAATTCTTATAGGAAGAATTACAGTTGCATTATTATATAATTTAGACCATTCAGATGTTACCTTAACTTCAACATAAGTTACTGAGCCGTAGTCTGCTGTTGCAGGGTCGAATATGTCTTTTTTCCATGATATTGAATATACTCCTGCATTTTCAGGCTCTGTTTTAAGAGTTGAAAAGCGTAAATCGTTGCCAGAGTAAGGTGTTTTGTGTGCTGCACCGTAATTGAGTACAAGCTCTGAATCTGCAGTAAGAGTAAAGTCTGCTTTTGTGCCGTAAACACCGTCTCTGCCGCACTGATATGAGGGAAGTGATGAGTCTGTGGGGTCAAATCTGAAATATACAGCACAAAGCTCAAGACCGTAGCTGGTTTGTGAAGACACGCCGATTGCCCTGTCTTCACCTGCAATTGAAAATGTAAAATCAGTCCAAAGTGAATATGTGCCGGGGATTTCTTCGCCTGTGATTTTATCTGTGAATTTACCGGGGATGATTGTCAGGTCGCCGAATGTAAAATCGGGGTCATAGGTAAATGTCTGCTTTGACTCTTTGAAGCTGGGTAAAGCATCAACATTATATGCTTCGGGCTGTTTACAACCGACAAGCATAGTTGTTTTAACTTGAGAATAGCCTTTTGCTGTCCATACAACGGGAACCTGTGTATCTCTGAATATAAGTTCAGATTCTATCAATGAATCATCCAGATCCCATGTTCCGTTTGCAGTGATATCATTGCCATTTTCGTCAACAACCTTACCTGTGTTAGCTTTGATTGATGCTGAACGAAGAAACTGACCAGGATTGAGGGCATAAGATGCAACGGGAGCTTCTGCAAGTGTTGCAATCAATGTTTTTACTGTAACATATACAGAGGTTACAGGAATATCGTATTCAGCAGAAACCCACCGAACATCCTGATTGCCACTTTCTGACGGAGTGCTTGTTCTTGCAACAAATTCCCATACACCATTTGCAGTAACATCATTACCGGAAGAATCTATAACTTTACCCCCTGTAAGAGTAAGTGTGTTAAGTCTGCTTCCGCTGACAAGTTCACCGCTTACTGTGGGGGCTTCAGCTATTGAGCAAGCAATACCTTTGACTGTAATTGTAGGCCATCCGGTTATATCTGTAACTGACCATGCTCCGTTTGCGTACGTTGTTGTGTCTGTGGGGTAGAAATACAGTCTGTATGAAGTCTGTACACCGATTGCCGGCTGTCTAGTAAGATATCTTGAATACCAATCAAAGTAGCCATCCACTGCTGTTCCGTTATAACTGATTTTACCACCAATAACTTCAATATCATCATATGTTATACCGGCAGGAACTGTTAAATTTGTATTTGTTGCATCTGTTGTTGTTTTTACACCTGTTTCAGGGTCCGTATATGCAAACTGAGGAATTTCAACAAGAGTTGCATTTGCCTTTGACATTACTGTCGCCGCTGAGGCAAAGAGTGGCATAAATGTTGCCAACATTATGACTGCCAAGAGGACAGCCAGTGATTTTCTTAAATTTTTCATGGTTTTTCTCCGTTTCTAAAGTAGTATAGTTTGATTTTGTCTCCACAACGCAAATTAAACCATTGGGAACACCTCCAATAGTCTATTGATAAGAAAAACCATTTTCAATTTTATGCACACACCACCTGTATATATAAGCAGGTAGGAATATATTAACACAACATTTATTTATTGTCAATATATTTTATGAATTTTTACAGCTATTTTTTTACAGAGCGTACAATTATAATTGTATATAAAATATTATTAAGTAAGGTGGTTACACGCAATATGACTGACAAAATATATGGTGAAGTCATTTTTCATCTCAACGAAATGATTGAAAGAAGCGGACTTAGCAAAAACAAGGTTGCTTTCAGAGCTGAGATTCAGCGCACACAGCTGAATAACTATTGTAAAGGAAAAATTCAGCGAATTGATCTTGATGTGCTGGCAAGGCTATGTAATGTGCTTGAATGTACTCCCGGCGAACTGCTTGAATTCAAACTGACAGATGACAAAAAATAACCGTTCTGATTTTTGTTCAGAACGGTTTTTCTTATCCATTTTTATTTATCATTTTATGCCAAGAAGCCCTGAACAATAACGTTTTCGGCTTCTTCTTCATTCATACCGAATGTCATAAGCTTGAGAAGCTGGTCATTATTGATTCTGCCGATTGCGGCTTCGTGAACAATCTGCGCATCCGCATTATTTGCAGTGATTGCAGGCACTGAGCTGATTTTTGCATTATCCATAATAATGGAGTCACACTGAACATGAGCCTTGCAATCTGCATTGCCGACTGCAGTGGGCTTGAATATCTGCTCAGAGTCGTTCTTTGCTACAGAACGGGAAATAATCTGTGCAGAAGCATCCTTACCGTTAAGGTTTATGACCATATTTGACTCTGCTCTCTGGCTGTCGTGAGTCATAAGCTTTTCCAGCACCACATATTTGGCGCCTGCCTCAAGGTTTGCCTCAGTCTCTCTGAGTGTTGAGTCTACGCCCTCAATCTGTACCATTTCCATTTCACAGTATGAATTCTCATCCATAAACACCTTTGTCACAGGATTGAGAATTCTTTTTCCTGTTCCCTCACCCTCGCCGTAGTGCTTTTCAACATATTTAACTCTGGCATTTTTGCCGATGAAAAATCTGTGAATACCGTCGTGCTCACTTGTGTTACAGCCGGAATTATGTATTCCGCAGCCTGCCACTATCTCAACATCTGCACCCTCACCGATGTAAAAATCGTTGTAAACAACATCATTCACGCCCTCTTCTGTGATGATGACGGGAATGTGCACCTTCTCAGCCTTTGTAAAAGGCTTGATTTTTATATCAATACCGGGCTTGTCTGTTTTGGGAATGATTTCAATATTCTCAGTTGATTTTCTCTCTACACCGAGACCGTTTTTTCTTATATTATATGCACCCGCTGAGGGTATTTCTGTTATATCGGCTATTTTGCCGAGCATTGAAAAATCAATCTTTTCCATTTCAGCCCCTCCTTATCTGAAATTACAGCCACTGTCAAACTCACCCATAAGACGGGGGAATACCTCATCCTTGGGGCCCTGAGTCTTGATTCTGCCGTCTGCAATGACGACAAGCTCGTCAGCAAGCTGCATTATTCTCTCCTGATGAGAGATGATGATTATACTTTCTTTTCTGTCTGACATCATTGCTCTGAAGCTCTCAACAAGCATTGTGAAGCTCCACAGGTCAATACCTGCCTCAGGCTCGTCATAAATTGCAAGGTCAAGATTTCTTGCCATAAGAGTTGCAATCTCAATTCTCTTGACTTCACCGCCTGAAAGTGATGTATCAACCTCACGGTTGAGATAATCTCTTGAACAAAGGCCGACCTTTGTAAGGTATGAACAGCACTGGTCTTCGGGAAGCTCGCTGCCGTGAGCAAGGCTGAGAAGACTTCTTACGGTAAGTCCCTTGAATCTGGGAGGCTGCTGAAAAGCATAGCCGACGCCCAGATTTGCCCTCTCGGTAACTGACAGCTCTGTAATATCAGTGCCGTTGAAGATAATTTTGCCCGATGTGGGCTTTTCAATACCCATTATGAGCCTTGCAAGTGTTGACTTGCCGCCTCCGTTAGGGCCTGTTATAACTACAAATTTACCGTCAGGCACAGTGAGTGATACATCCTTGACAATATCAAGATCGTTTGTGCCGTCATTTACGGTAAAGCATATATTTTTAAGTTCAAGCATATTTTTTCTCCTTGCTAAACCTTTGATTTCTTCCGGATATATTATTATACAATATATGTAAGGTTATTGCAAGAAGAAAACAATAATTTATCGCTGTGCGATAAATTATTGTTGAAGTAAGAAGTAATAGGTAATAGTGAATAAGTGTGGAAGGGGCGTTGCCCCTTACCCTATTTATAATCGGGTGCGGGTGTCCCGCCCGAACTTCTTCACTCTTACTTCTTACCTATTACTTTACAATAATTTAGCTCCGCTAAATTATTGTTTCCCTATCCTCGCCACGACAACCGTTATATCGTCGGGTGAATTTTTATCTGCATTCATATGTGCTGTTTTTGCAAGCCTGTCTGCAAGCTCCCTGCCGCTGAAATCATCGGCATCCTCAAGCACTGTTCTCCATTTCGGCAAAACCTCTTCCTCAACGCCGTCACTCATAAGCACAATTGCATCACCCTCTCTGAGGCTGAGCTCAACCGTTTCAAACCGTATATCACCGAGTATCCCCACAGGCATTGACGGCTTTGATATTTTAAGCATTTTCTGATGCTTCATTACAACCGAGTGCGCCGCACCTGCCTTAAAGAATACAACATCACCGGTATACAGATTCATTTTTGCAATGTCAAGCGTGGCAAGAGACTCTTCGCCTGAACGCACAAGCATTGCAGAATTTATCATTCTCAGCGCACTGTCAACGGTATAGCCTGACCTTATGAGCATTGACGCAAGAGATGAGCACATAACCGAATCGGCAGCGGCACTCTGCCCTGTTCCCATACCGTCACTCAGGAGCATATAGAAATTGCCCTTACCGTCATAAAAGCTGTCAAACGAGTCACCGCACCACCTGCCTGAATCTGAGCTTATCTGATATCCGCCGAGCTCTGCAATGTATTTCGTTCTCTCACAGACTGTGATGCTCTGTGTGCCGTCAGAGAGAATTCTGACAACAGGCTTTTCAAACACTACACCCAGCACCTGCGATGCACTTTCTGTTATTCTGCCGGCTCTCAGCTTCTTTTCTGAGCGTATATTTATTTCACAGAATATTTTTTTGTTTTCGTTGACAAAAACTCCGACACCCTGAACATCAGCACCAAAATCATTCACAAGTACATCATAAAGAATGCCCGTTCTCTCACTGTCGAATTTCTCCTGAATTTCCATACTGTCAGCGAATGAAGACAATAGCTGAGAAACAGAAGAAAACTGATCTGACACTATATTCACAGTCTCTCCCGTTTTTGCATTTTCACGCATCAGGTAACGGAATCTTTCAAGTTCAAATGTCATAGCTTTTATAATTTTTTCAGGTGAAATACATACTGCTGAAAATGAATCGGGAATATCAGAAAGTGTGCTCTGACCGTTACAACGCATCATCTGTGCCATATTTCTGAGATGCTCGTTGGTTTTTTTATAATTTCGGTTCCAGCAGAAATCATAATTTTTGCAGTTCTTACACACTGAGGCGGCAACATTTGAAAAAACCGACTCCTCACGGGGTACACTTCTGCGCCTGTAAATACCCGCAATAGCTTTTACCGACGATGTGACACTATCCATCCCCTCAGATGCTGTTCTCAGTCTCATTTTAAGCACATTTTTCTGCCCCTCGATGAAAGCTTCCTGAGAAAAAACCGTGAACACTTTACGGTATATGTCTGACAGTCTTTTCGGTGTCACAACAAAAAGCGTACAGCCTATCCCCACTGCAGATAGCACATAGACGGCATTTATCCAATCATCAGACGCAAAAGCAGAGACAGAAACTGTTATTGAGAAAATCATAGCAACAAAAAATTTATTTTGTCTGCCGAAAAAGCTTGCAAGCAGCCCTCCGAGAGCAATTGAGCCTGTCAGAAAGGTGTCAGGCATAATTATCTCTGTCATTGCTGCTGCCACGATGCCGAAAACGCAGGCAAACCTGTCCCCGCCGTAAGCTGCGGCAACAAGCACAACATACACCCCCACTGCAACGGCAGGTGAAATCATAAACACGCTGAAGCTGCCCAACGACAGCATTATGAGAGCAAAAACCACAAGCACAGTCGCAGTTTCAGACAAGGTAAGTCTTGCAGCAAAACGTTTTGAGGGGTTAATTGAGAGAAACCCCGAGACAAACCAAGCTCCTGCGGCACTGACAATACCCTCTGCAAAATAAAGTATAAATTCATCGGCAGACACAGTGACAGACAGACTGAGAATTATTCCCGTGACAAAAACAGAGACAAACGATGACACGGCACAGGCAAAACGCTGATATTTCTTTTTAAGATTTCTTTTGGAAATATATGATATTATGCCTGCAACAGCAGATGCACCAATGTACCTGAGTGTAAGAACTGTCACATCATACACATAAAAATACCCGAAAGCCGAGCCGAGCACAGCTGCAGGTATGTATTCGGGCTGAATACAGGCACACAGAGATACGCCGAAGGGCGAAAGCCCCACGACAGAAGCCGCAGATGAAAAAAATCCTGCAAGCACGGCGACAAGCTGTTTCACAACTGTCACTGCCACACTGCTCAGATAGTCTCTGTTTTCCTTTATTCTTCCGATTTTTGTGTCATACATTCTTATCACCGCTTTTGATGGTAAACAATAATTTATCGCTGTGCGATAAATTATTATTGAAGTAAGAAGTAATAGGTAATAGTGAATAAGTGTGGAAGGGGCGTTGCCCCTTACCCTATTTATAATCGGGTGCGGGTGTCCCGCCCGAACTTCTTCACTCTTACTTCTTACCTATTACTTTACAATAATTTAGCTCCGCTAAATCATTGTTTGCCTTCATTATAGCTTGTACAAAGCAAGAATATTGTCACACCTTTGTGCTGATTATTACAAGATTGAAACGGAGTTTGTCATTCTGAGAAGAATTCTGCATTAGTTAAAATGCCCAAGCAAAGGGATTATTTTTCTACAAGCAAAAATAGCGTATCTATTGAAAAAAATATCTGTATTTGTTATAATATTTTATTATATAAAATAACGGTGAATTGTATGAATGATAGTTTCAATAAAAAAGACAGATACAAAAAAGCCCCTGTAAGGGACAGAGATAACAGACAGGACAAACAGGAAAAGCCTGAAAGACAAGAACGTGATGACCTTATTATAGGCAGAAACGCTGTAAGAGAAGCACTGAAGGCTCAGAGACCTGCAGAGTGCCTTATGGTGCAGAGAGGCGATAAAAAAGGCTCTGTCTCCCCCATTGTAGCTCAGTGTATAGAGATGAAAATCCCCGTCAAAGAGGTTGACGGCAAAAAGCTGGATTTTATGTGTGGCCACAGTAATCATCAGGGCGTGATTCTCGTTGCAGCTGCAAAAGAGTATTCAAGCGTTGAAGATATATTTGCTCTTGCAGAAGAGAGAAATGAAGCTCCTTTCATCATCATCTGTGACGGGCTTGAAGACCCGCACAACCTCGGTGCAGTTATCAGAAGTGCCGAAGCTGCAGGCGCTCACGGCGTTATTATCCCCTCAAGAAGAAGCACAGGTCTGGGCTACACAGTAGGCAAGTCAAGTGCAGGTGCTCTCGAATATATGCCTGTTGCAAGAGTTACAAACATCACTTCCACAATAAATGAGCTCAAAGAAAAGGGCGTGTGGGTATTTGCCGCCGATATGGACGGCAAGCCCTATTATGAAACCGATATGTCAGGCGCAGTTGCCATAATTGTAGGCTCAGAGGGTAAGGGCGTAGGCAGACTTGTCAAAGAAAATGCCGATGTGGTGGTTTCTATCCCTATGCAGGGAAAAATCAACTCACTCAACGCCTCTGTTGCAGCAAGCATACTTATGTTTGAAGTATCAAAAACAAGAAACAAATAACGGTGATATAAATGGCTGAAAAAAAAGTCAGCACTAAAAAGAAAAAAAATAACATACCGTCTGCAGACACATCATATGATGATTTTGTCACCCAATACGCTTCTCAGCTGCGCAGACGCACAACAAAGGTTGTGCCCGAGCCTGTCAGACGCAAAGACAGCGATAACCCCGAGGAGTCCCGTTGCGGTGAAATTGACCCTCATATGACTGTCAATCCGTCAGCTGACCATCAGATAAGCACAAAGCGTGGCGGAAAAATGTTCTCTGACGATTCAGGCTTCAGGGCAGAAAGCTATAATCAGCGCTTTGAGCTGACACCTGAGCTTCCTGAGGCTGTACAGAGTGATGAAACAGCCGAAATTTCTGAGAATGAAATCCCCGGTCAGCAGACAATGGCAGACCTTCTTGATCAGGAGGGTCTTACAGATGTTGCTGTTCCCGTAGAAGGTCAGATAAATGAGGATGAAGACCCGTTCTCAGCAGCTTACAGGTATTTCAGAAGTCAGTCACCCATAGGCTTCGGCAAATCCGAAAAGCTCAGAGCAATCGCAAGAACTGCTGCTGACGATGCAGGTATGGAGCCTGAAAGCCAGCTCTCATTCCCCGCTTTTGACCCGTTATTCAAATTCCCTGAAGAAAAAGAAACGGATAAGAAAAAGCAGAAGAAAACGGTAAGAAAAATAAAAAAGAAAGCTGAAGCCCCTGAAGAGGAAAATCAGCCATTTGATATAGAAGAAAAAGATATCGTCACAGGGCATATGCCGGAAGAAACCGATGAGCCCGAGGCAAAAGAAGAAAAGACCGTCAAGCAGAATAAATTCGTGGATTTTCTCACAGACAAAGAATTTCAGCAGGAGCTTGAGCCCCCCGTTGAAATCAGTTCAAAAACAGAAATACATCAGGTTATGAAAACTCTTACGGCAAGAAGCCGTACTGCACTTATAAAAACGGTGGCATTATTCGGTCTCGGTCTGATACTTTTCATAATTCTTGCTGTTTCAGGCAAAGAAAACACAACCTTCAATGCAGTGACAAGCCTTATCTTTCTTGTCATTTCGGGTGTATTGTGTATAAAAGAGCTCACTGAAGGCATAAGAGATATAATAAAGCGCAGACTCACTCTCGGCACGGCATCAATACTGTTTATTCTGCCGGCTCTTATACAGATACTTTCCGCGCTTATAACAAAAAGCTCAGCAATGCAGCTTCTCACTCCGTCAGTCATCCTGTCAATGACAGCAATCACTGCACCGGCACTTCTTTTGACAAACAACGCAAAGCTCACTGCAGGAATGTTCACTCAGGGTGATATTTCCATTCTCAGAAAAGCATCTGACGGTGGTATTGACGGCGTTGTCAGAGAGAAATTTGCAGGTGCTGACGGTGACCTCAGATATATGACATCCACATCCTTTGCAACGGGTCTTATGAAAAAGCTCACAAACGCCGTACCAAAGCCCACATATGCAAACGCTGTATATCTTGTGATATGTACACTTGCCCTGATAGCAGGCATCGCATCCTCTTTCATAAGCGGTGACTCATTTGTCGGTGCAACTGCATTCTGCGCAATGCTTATTACCTGCCTGCCTGCAGCGTATACATTTGTTGCCGCACTGTTTCTTTATAACACAAACAATGATATTGCAAAAAATAAAGCGTCACTCATATCATACAGATGTGCAACAGAGCTTACTCAGACAAAAGCAGTTGTATTCAACGCATCAGACATCATTGAGCAGTCTGCCTGCAGTATTCACGGCGTAAAGGCATTCGGCAACACCGATCCGCATCTTGCATCATTGTGCTGTGCTTCTGTTATAAATGCTGTCGGCTCCCCTCTTATGAACATTATGAAGCAGATAACCGACCAGACTGAGATTGATGTACCTGAGGCAGAGAGCTTTGAAATCTGTGCCGACGGCGGCGTGAGAGCCCGTGTTCAGGGGAATGATGTCCTTTTTGGCAGCAGAGATTTTCTCGAAAGCAACGGAATTTATATACCGAAAGAAAATTATGAAGAAATGTTCCTCACAGGCGACAGAAAGCTTCTTTTCCTTGCTCTGAACGGCAGATTTGCTCTCATTCTGATAGTGAGCTATCATATCAGGCGCAGTGTTGCCGCATTCTTCAAAAGCCTGTCTGCAAATTCAATCAGCATTGTGCTTTATTCCGTTGACCCGAATCTCACTCCCGAATACATCACAAAAAAATGCAAGCTGCAAAAAGACAGCGTGTTTGCAACGGGCTCTGCAGAGGCTTCATACTTCACAGACAAAGCCACAAGAACACAGTCGGCACTGCCTGCGGATGTATTCTCTGACGGCACGGTCAATTCTGTAGCCAATCTGTTCAGAAAAGCGTTCAAAATCAGCAAGGCAATATACATTCTGCCCTTTGTGAGCTATATAATGTCTGCACTGTGTGCTTTTCTTATCATCTGCCCGTTATTCCTCGGCTCAGCTTCACTTCTGGGGAACTTTTATATAATTATTCTGAAAGCAGTATCCTTTGCGGCATCAATTGTTTCACTCTTGCTGCTTTCAAAACAAAAATAGGAGGCATATCAATGGAATATATTTTTGGTCTGTTTGACGGTGAGCTGTCGTGGCTTGACGTTGTAATAAGAGTTGTTGTGGCAGTGCTTATAGGTATGGGCATAGGCGTAGAGAGAGAGCTTGCTAACCACCCTGCCGGTATGAAGACACACGCTCTGGTTTGTCTCGGCGCAGCAATCACAACAATGATTTCTGCTGAAATGTGCTACTCGCTTATGGGTAACGAAGCTCTTGACGCTTCATCAAAGGTTGATATGTCACGAATTGCATCGGGCGTTGTTTCCGGTATAGGTTTCATCGGCGCAGGTGCAATTATAAAAGCAAAAGACGGCTCCGTTGTCACAGGTATCACCACGGCAGCCACAGTATGGATAAGCGGTTGTATGGGCCTTGCAATAGGTATGGGCTATTTCAGAATAATCGTGATTTCAATGCTTGCTATTCTCTTTGCCACTGTTACACTCAAATCACTTGAAGATAAATTCATCAAGCACCGTGGTATGCGCTATATTGAGATTATCACTGAAGACAAAAACTCAGCTCTGCCCGTAATTGAAGACTACTTTGACCGCAAGCAGGTTCTTGTGACATCCTTCGACTGCACAACGGTAAACCCCAATGAAAATGACGACGAAGCAAAGAAATTCTGTTGCCGTTATTTTCTGAGAATTCCCAAGGGAATACCCTTCAACACAATAATGCGTGACATTGCAAGAATGGAAGAAGTGACCGAAGTTTACGAATCAAATGCCTCTTCTGCAACACTCAAGAAAACAGCAAGATCACAGATGTAACAATCAGTTTGTTGAAAAAAAATAATGCCTCTGAGAAATTTCGGAAAGAAATCTCTCAAAGGCTTTTTATTTTTTTATTAAAATTCAACCGACAACTAACTGTGCTATACATATTGCCGATGTTGCAACAATCACATAGATAAAAATGAACAGCACAGCATTGAAAAACTCTTTCACGAACGGAGTGTTACCCTCTGCAAATGCCTTCTGTGGCTTGCCCTTGGGGTAGCAGGCTGTGATTGTATCAGGCAGATATCCGTGGTCACGGTCTGAGGAATATTTTAACTCATATTCCGTGTCATCAACGGTGAACACATAAGTGCCGATTTTCTGATAACCGTATGTTGTGTATGAAATACCGGCGCGGGCATGCTGATACAGACTGGCATAATCGTTTTTTGTCAGCTTTGCTTCGGTGTATTCAAGATTTTCCTTTTTATAACTGAAAAGGTTTTTGAATTTTATAATGCCGATGATAAGGATAGGAGAAAATACTACAAACGGAAGTATGTAAACAAGTATTTCCATAAAAACAGCTCCTTTTTATTTTGTCAGCAACAGGAACGAAAGTGAAATAACAGTCTGTACAATCTGGAATCTGAAAATTGCCTGTGTGTTTGACCAGCCCTTGTTCTTTCTGAAATGGTCGTGAAGAGGTGTTCTGATGTTCTTCATTATACTGATTTTGAGGAATCTCTTAAGTGAAACCTTTGCAATGCCGAGAAGTCCGTCAAGGAGAATGAGAAGGCAAAGAGGAATTGCAAGCACGATGTTTCCCGTTTCAAGAAGTGCAATGCCGAGGAATACGCCGATTGCTCTTGAACCTGCGTCACCCATCATCATTGTGCTGGGTTCTGCGTTGTACCAGAGATAAGGCACAATACAGAAAATCATTGCAACGATAAGTGATGAAAAACTCTTATACATTCCTGATGCAAGACCGATAACAGCAATGAAAAAGAGTGAATTTATTGAAAGTGTACCGCAGAAGCCGTCAATACCGTCCGAACAGTTTGTGGCGTTAATCATCATCCACAGGAATACTGTTGAAATGCAGACAAAGAGGATTTTGTTCACTGCAAAATCAAAGAAGAAAAAGTCAAGTCTTGCAAGGTCGGGGTTGAAATAAACAAATGCAACCGAGGCACCCACACAGATTACAAGGTCAATAAGACCTTTCTTGTATTCATTCCAGGGCTTGTCGGATTTGTCGTCAAGATAACCCGACAGCATACTTGCAAGAACAACAACATAATAGATTATGTATTCAAGGGTAATGGGAGCAAAGATAAGACCTGCAACAACGAAAACTGCAGTAAAAATTATGCCTGCACCTCTTGCCTTGCCTTCTGAAAGCTTGCCGTTGAATGCAAATTCTCTGCCGCCGTCCTTGGGCAGCTTGTTTCTGAATACCTTCAGAAGCACAAGCACTGCAACAAATGAAAAAAGTATCATGCCGAGATACATAAATTTGTTGTCAAATGGGATGTTTAATAAGGTTAACATGGTTAATGCACACTTTCTACATTTTTTTTGTGATACTACAATCACTTTTAAAGATATTATATCTAATTATAATAATTATTTCAAGTTGTATTCCGACTTTGTCGGAGTGATATTTCCACTTTGTGGAAGTTATATTGAAGCCTGACGGCTTCAGTTATATTATATTCGCCCTTAACTGCCCGAAGGGCAATATAACTTGTCGAAGACAAATATAACTGCAAAGCAATATAACTCGCCGATAGGCGAATATAACTGAAACAACCTTGTCTTTGACAAGGTTGTTTCATGGTGGACGATAACGGACTCGAACCGCTGACCCTTCGCACGTCAAGCGAATGCTCTACCAACTGAGCTAATCGTCCTTATTCAGCTGCGAAAGTTATTATACATTAAACTTCCATAAAAATCAACCCTTATTTCTATAAAATTCATCAAAAAAAATATAAAATATATGGTGCAATTTCTGTTTATATATAGTATAATAATTGTGTATACATTTATGAAAGGAGATGCGACAGAGCTTCTGAAGCTTTCAGTCGTAAGGTGTTATGTTCAAACAACTCAGAGAAGACATACAGTGCATAAAAGACCGTGACCCTGCGGCTGCGTCTGTGCTTGAGATACTTCTTCTGTATCCGGGACTGCGTGCTGTCAGGTCGCACCGTAAGGCTAACTGGTGTCACCGTCACAATCTTCATTTTCTTGCAAGATGGCTGTCGCAACGATGTGTACGCAAAACAGGTATTGAAATTCACCCCGGCGCTACGATAGGTAAAAGATTTTTCATCGACCACGGCACAGGTGTTGTTATCGGTGAAACTACCGAAATCGGTGACGATGTCACAATCTATCAGGGAGTTACACTCGGCGGTACGGGTAAGGATGTGGGCAAGCGTCATCCCACAGTAGGCAACAATGTTATGATAGGTGCCGGTGCGAAGGTGCTCGGTCCCATAAAAATAGGCGATAACACAAAAATTGCGGCAGGTTCTGTTGTTCTTCACGAAATTCCTGCAAATTCAACGGCAGTCGGTACGCCTGCAAGAGTCGTAAAGCTTGACGGCGTAAAGGTTGAAGCACTTGACCAGATTCATATCCCCGACCCCGTTGCAGAGGAAATCGAAAGACTAGAAAATATGATAAAGGCACTTGCCGACACAATCAATAAATAAGGAGAAAAATATGTTTATATATAACTCAGCATCAAAAAGAAAAGAAGAAATCATTCCCCACGAAGCGGGCAAAATCAGTATGTACACCTGCGGCCCCACAGTTTACCACTTTGCTCACATCGGCAACCTGAGAACTTATATTATGGAGGATGTCCTTGAAAAGTCACTGCGTTATGCAGGCTATGATGTAAAGCGTGTTATGAACATCACAGACGTAGGTCATCTTTCAAGCGATGCCGACACAGGCGAAGACAAGATGCTCAAGGGCGCAAAGAGAGAGAAGAAAACAGTTATGGAGATTGCTCAGTATTACACAGATGCTTTCTTCTCAGACTGCGAAAAGCTCAACATCAAAAAGCCGGATGTTGTTGAGCCTGCAACAAACTGTATTGATGAATTCATTCAGATGGTGCAGGGCCTTCTCGACGGCGGTTACGCTTATATCGCAGGCGGCAATGTTTATTTTGACACATCAAAGCTCAAGAATTATTATGTATTCAACAATTTCGATGCAGAAGACCTTGCAATAGGTGTCCGTGACAGCGTTTCAGAAGACGAAAACAAGAAAAACAAGACAGACTTCGTCCTCTGGTTCACAAAGTCAAAGTTTGAAGATCAGGAGCTCAAATGGGACAGCCCCTGGGGCATCGGTTATCCCGGCTGGCACATTGAATGCTCTGCAATTTCACTCAAGCACAACGGTGAATATCTTGACATTCACTGCGGCGGCATTGACAATGCTTTCCCCCATCACACAAACGAAATCGCACAGAGTGAGGCATATCTCGGCCACGAATGGTGCAAATACTGGTTCCACGTAATGCACCTTAACACTTCAAACGGCAAGATGAGTAAGTCAAAGGGTGAATTCCTCACAGTTTCACTTCTTGAAGAAAAGGGCTACAATCCCCTTGCATACCGTTTCTTCTGCCTGCAGTCACACTACAGAAAGAGTCAGGAATTCTCATTTGAAGCTCTTTCAAATGCAGAGGCTGCATTCAACAAGCTTCTTACCAGAGTCGGCGCACTTAAAGAAGAGGGCGATGTTGACGAAGCAGTTTTTGCTGAATACACAAAGAAGTTTGGTGAAGTTCTAAGCAATGACCTCAACACATCACTTGCAGTCACTGCTGTTTACGATGTTCTCAAGGCTGACACAAACGATGCAACAAAGCTCGCTCTTCTGAATGATTTTGACAAGGTTCTTTCACTTGACCTTGCCCAGCAGGCAAAGAAGCTCGCTGAAAAGAAGACGGAGGCTCCCGCAAACGAAGAGGATGCAGAAATCGATGCTCTTGTTGCTCAGAGAACTCAGGCAAGAAAAGACAAAAACTGGGCAGAAGCAGACAGAATCCGTGACGAGCTGAACGCAAGAGGAATTGTCCTCACAGACACACCCGACGGCGTAAAGTGGTCAAGAAAATAAGATATAAATAAATTACAGCGTATCGGTCATCAGTTCCGATACGCTTTTTTCTTTATGTAATATGTTTTTCTTTTAAATATTATTTTTATTCGACTTCTTATGACATAATTTTATAGACTATATATAGTATAATTAAGCATAAAGGTGGTGAATAAAATGAAATATGAAGATATTATAAAACAGATTGCGAAAAATGAAAATTCTACTGAAGAAGAAATTGAAAAAGAAATGGAAAAAGCTATCAGCTTTACCGATTTAAGTTGCAGTGCCAAAGAATTTATAGAAACAGTAGCAGACATTCTCAGAAATAAAGACTATATATAGTATAATCGTATAATATATAGTCTATACACTTCTGATAAAAATTATAAAATTGTTTTGTCAGGAGTGAGAATGATGAATATTACTGAAGCAGTTAAAAAAAGATTTGAAGAACTGTGTAATCAGAAAGATATAAATTTTTGCAGATTAGCAAGCATTTCAGGTGTACCCTATACAACTGTAAAATCAATTTTTTACAATCAGAGTAAGAATCCGGGTATTTCAACAATCAAAAAGCTCTGTGACGGACTCGATATTTCAATAACGGAATTCTTTGACACAGAGTATTTCAGAAATCTGGAACAAGAAATACAATAAATTACAGCGTATCGGTCAGTTCCGATACGCTGTTGATTTTTTTTATTACTGTTTGGGAATCATTTTCTCCATACCACCCATATAAGGTCTGAGGGCTACGGGGATATTTACGCTGCCGTCTGCATTGAGGTTGTTCTCAAGGAATGCGATAAGCATTCTGGGAGGAGCAACAACAGTATTGTTAAGAGTGTGAGCAAGGTATTTTTCTGTCTTGCCCTTGACTCTGATTGAAAGTCTTCTTGCCTGAGCATCGCCGAGGTTTGAGCAGGAGCCGACCTCGAAATACTTCTGCTGTCTGGGTGACCATGCTTCAACGTCAACTGACTTAACCTTAAGGTCTGCAAGGTCGCCTGAGCAGCATTCAAGAGTTCTTACGGGAATATCGAGTGAACGGAAGAGGTCAACTGTATTCTGCCAGAGAACATCGAACCACTTGGGGCTTTCTTCGGGCTTACATACAACAACCATTTCCTGCTTCTCGAACTGATGAATTCTGTAAACGCCACGTTCTTCTATACCGTGAGCGCCCTTTTCCTTACGGAAGCAGGGTGAATAGCTTGTGAGTGTGAGAGGAAGCTGCTCTTCGGGAATCATCTGGTCGATAAATTTACCGATCATTGAGTGTTCACTTGTGCCGATAAGATAAAGGTCCTCACCCTCAATCTTGTACATCATAGCTTCCATTTCAGCAAAGCTCATAACGCCTGTTACAACATCTGCACGAATCATAAAAGGAGGAACAACATATGTGAAGCCTCTGTCAATCATAAAATCTCTTGCGTAAGAGATAACTGCTGAGTGGAGTCTTGCGATATCGCCCATAAGATAGTAGAAGCCGTTACCTGCAACACGTCTTGCAGAATCAAGGTCAATACCGCAGAAACGCTCCATAATATCTGTGTGATAAGGAACTTCAAAATCGGGTGTTACGGGTTCACCGTATTTCTGAACCTCTACATTCTCAGAATCATCCTTACCTACAGGCACGCTGGGGTCAATGATATTGGGAATAATCATCATTATCTTCTTGATTTTTTCTGAAAGCTCTGTTTCCTTTGCTTCACAGGAAGCCAGCTCCTGAGCCTGCTGAGCAACAAGCTTCTTAGCCTCTTCAGCTTCATCCCTCTTGCCCTGAGCCATAAGCATACCAATCTGCTTTGAAACCTTGTTTCTTGAAGCTCTGAGATTGTCTGCATTTGTCTTGTTTTCTCTGTATTCCTTATCAAGAGCAATTACTTCATCAACAAGAGGAAGCTTACTGTCCTGAAATTTCTTTTTGATGTTTTCTCTTACAACATCAGGATTTTCCCTTAAAAATTTAATGTCAATCATTTTCTGTATTCTCCTTTAATCCTCAAAAAGCTTTGCGAGCTTCATAAGGTCGTCTTTATCAAAAAACTCAAATTCAATTTTGCCGCCTCTGCCTGAATCCCTGACAGTAACTTTTCTGCCGAGAGTGTCTGACAGTGAAAGCTCAACCTCGTCATAGAAGGTATCACGTTTTTTAAGCTTCTTCGGCTTTTTCTCTGTGTAAGAATTCATCTGCTTGACGAGTTTTTCTGTTTCACGCACAGAGAGCTTCTTTGCAACAACCTCGTCGGCAATTTCTTCTATTATACCCTTTTCGGTAAGCCCCAGAAGTGCTCTTGCGTGACCTGCTGTAAGGAACTCATCACTGACAAGGCTTCTGACCTTTTCAGGCAGATTCATAAGCCGCAATGTGTTTGTAACAGCAGTACGGGACTTGCCGAGCTTCTCGGCAGCCTGCTCCTGAGTGAATGAATATTCTTCAATAAGTCTGCTTATACCCTCAGCCTCTTCAATAGGGTTGAGATTTTCTCTCTGCAGATTTTCTATAAGTGCAATTACTGCAACCTCGGAATCATTAAGCGTTCTGACAATTACGGGAACCTCTGTAAGCCCTGCAAGGCGGGAAGCACGCCAACGTCTTTCACCTGCAACAAGCTGATAAGAGCCGTCTGCAACAGGTCTCACAATAAGGGGCTGAAGAACACCGTGCTCCCTGATACTGTCAGCGAGTTCAGAAAGAGCTTCGTCATCAAACACCTGTCTGGGCTGATTTTTATTAGGCTCGATATCGTGCAGCTTAAGTGTGAGCACACCGTTGCCGTCAGACATCTCGTCAAAAGAATTGTCTTCAAAAAGAGCATTAAAACCTTTTCCCAATCCGCCTTTTTTAGGTGGCATTTTTCTTTCCTCCCACATTCAAATGAAAAATATAGGGTGGGACATCCATCCCACCCCACATTATACATTATCCGTTTTATATTGTCAATTATTAAATAGTAATGTTTTTGCCGATGTAAATGGGGTATGTGCTGTCACCTGAAATTGATTTTCTGGGTCTGATTACGCCGTTTTTATCCATAATCACACAGTTAAGATTTGCATCCTCACCGATGTAGCAGGACTGCATAATGACAGAATTCTTAACAACTGCACCCTTGGCAACGTGAACGCCTCTGAAGAGAACAGAATTCTCAACCTCACCTTCAATCTTACATCCGTCTGCAAGAATACAGTTCTTTGTCTTGGAGCCGATGCCGAAAATTGTGGGCATATCGTCATGAACCTTTGTATAGACAGGGTTGTCACGGTTGAACACGTCAGCACTGATTGAGGGGTCAAGCAGTGCCATATTTGTGTCATAATATGTCTGCATAGAATCGATTACAGAGCAGAATGTGTCAATTTCATAGCCGTAAACATTAAGCTTGTCAAGGTTTTTCATAATAACTTCTTTTTCAAAGATATCATAATCACCTGCAGTTGCCTGAATCACCAGTCTTTCAAGAAGAGACTTCTTCATAACAATGATATTCACACCGTATGTACCTTCGCCCTCTTCTGCCTGAGGAGGAACTGCCATTTTTCTGATTCTGCCGTCTGCTTCGGGCTTAAACTTCATAAGATTTGCAAGCTGAGGATATCTGCCGTTCTTATAGCAGATAGTGATGTCAGCTTCTTTTTCTTCGTGATACTCAACAAGCTTTGCAAAATCCATATTGCAGATGATATTTGTATCACAAAGAAGAACATATTCTTCGTTTGAAGCCTGAATGAAATCCATTGTGTTGCGCAGAGCCTCAAGTCTGCCTGAATACTGACCGCCACCGAAGTTATAGGGCGGAAGAATGAAAAGACCTGCATTCTTTCTTGAAAGGTCCCAGGACTTGCCTGAACCCACATGGTCCATAAGTGAACGATAGTTGCTCTTTGCGATAACGCCTACCTTGATTACACCGCTGTTGACCATATTTGAAAGGGGGAAGTCAATAAAACGGTATCTGCCGCCGTAAGGAACTGAACCTGCAGTTCTCAGCGCTGTAAGGTCACTGATACAGTCATTATATGCATCTGAATAAAGAATACCCAATACGCTCTTGCCTATCATACTTCAGCACCTCCTTCTACATCTTCAACCACCATGGTCTGTGCTTTTACCTTTGCATTCTCACCGATTGTGAGGTTGGGACCGACAACAGCCACGCCCCATTTATCTCTGTCTTCGCATTCCTGAGGGTCTTCACCCACAACTGCGCCCGATTTAACAACTGCGTTTTCAGCAACCATTGCATACTGCACCTTTGCGCCTTTTTCAACCTTTGCGCCGGGCATAACGATTGAATACTTGACCTCTGCACCCTCTTCAACGGTAACATTTGAGAAGAGAATTGAATAATCAACCGAACCCTCAACGTGACTGCCGCCCGTGATAAGTGAATTCTGTATTTCTGCAGTATCTGATACATACTGGGGCGGTGTCACAGGATTGTTTGAATAAATCTTCCAGCTCTTGTCAGAAAGGTCGATATTAGCAACAGGATTGAGCAGGTCAAGGTTAGCTTCCCAGAGACTGTCTATAGTTCCTACGTCTTTCCAGTAGCCGTCAAAGGGGAATGCAACCATTACTTCGCCTGCAGAATGCATTGCGGGGATAACATCCTTACCGAAGTCGTTTGATGAGCCTTCTTTTGCTTCGTCAGCAATAAGGTATTCACGAAGCTTGCTCCAAGTGAACATATAAACACCCATTGAAGCCTTGTTGCTCTTGGGATTCTTGGGCTTTTCTTCAAAGGCTGTGATTCTGCCGTCATCATCAACGAACATCAGACCGAATCTCGAAGCCTCTTCCCAAGGCACTTCAAGCATTGCGATTGTACATGCTGCGCCCTTTTCCTTGTGGTAATCAAGCATCTTTGCATAGTCCATCTTGTAAATATGGTCACCTGAAAGAACTGCGACATATTCGGGATTGTATCTGTCGATAAAGTTTATATTCTGATAAATTGCGTTTGCAGTGCCTCTGTACCAGTCTGTACCCTTAATCTGCTGATAGGGTGAAAGAATGTGTACGCCGCCGTTTGCTCTGTCAAGGTCCCAAGCCTGACCGTTGCCGATATAATCATTGAGTTCAAGAGGCTGATACTGAGTGAGAACACCGACAGTGTCAATACCTGAGTTTATGCAGTTTGAAAGGGGGAAGTCAATAATTCTGTATTTACCTCCGTAAGGAACGGCAGGCTTTGCCACATTTTTTGTAAGTATGCCAAGTCTGCTACCCTGTCCGCCTGCAAGAAGCATAGCCAGACATTCTGTTTTTCTTGCCATAATAATCAATCCTTTCGTTTAGTGCTGTATGTTATTTTTATTATACTTTTCTGTACTTCAGATAAATTGTCGAAAGCGGGGGCAATGACATATCTATACTGTATTCCATACCGTGCATAGGCTGCTTCTTTGTACGGTATACACGCTTTTTGCTCATACCCTTACCGCCGAAATCCTTATTATCGGAATTGAATACAACATCATAAGCTCCTTTTTCAGGTACGCCTATCATATATGACGGTCTTTCAACATTTGTGAAATTGCACACTGCAATAATCGTATCACCTTTTTCATTTATTCGTTCAAACGCGATGACAGAGTTGTCACAGTCATCACTGACAAGCCACTTAAAGCCCTCCCAGGAGTAATCAATCTCCCACATAGGTGAGTTATCTTTGTAGAAGTGATTAAGTGCTTTCACATATTTCTGCAGATTCTTATGGGCATCGTAATCAAGAAGGAACCAGTCGAGCTGTTTTTTTTCATCCCACTCGATGAACTGACCGAATTCCTGCCCCATAAATAACAGCTTCTTGCCCGGATGAGCATACATATAGCCGAGGAATGCTCTCATTGAATGGAACTTTTCTTCATATTCACCCGGCATTTTGTCAAGAAGTGACTTCTTGCCGTGAACAACCTCATCGTGTGAAATGGGCAGAATGAAGTTTTCTGAAAATGCGTAGAAGAATGAGAACGTTATAAGGTCGTGATTATACTTTCTGAAATAGCCGTCAAGACCGAAATATCTGAGGATATCGTTCATCCAGCCCATATTCCATTTAAAATTGAAACCGAGACCGCCTATTGCAGTGGGCTTTGTTACAAGAGGCCAGGCTGTGCTTTCTTCAGCAATCATAAGCACCTCGGGATGCTCACGGAACACAACCTCATTGAGCTTTCTCAGGAACGCAACGGCTTCAAGATTCTCTCTGCCGCCTTTTTCATTTGCAACCCACTGACCGTCATCCCTGCCGTAGTCAAGATAAAGCATTGAAGCCACAGCATCAACACGGATTCCGTCAATGTGATATTCCCTGAGCCAGAACTCGGCACTTGAAAGAAGAAAGCTTCGCACCTCTTTTTTGCCGTAATCAAAAACTCTTGTACCCCATCCGTAATGCTCACCTTTTCTCGGGTCTGCATATTCATAGCAGGGTGTGCCGTCGAACTCATAAAGTCCTGAGGCATCTTTCGGGAAATGGGCAGGCACCCAGTCAAGTATAACCGAAATGCCGTTTTTGTGGCACTTGTTTATAAGATAAGCAAAGTCCTCGGGAGTGCCGTATCTTGATGTGGGAGCAAAATATCCTGTTACCTGATAGCCCCAGGAGCCGTCAAAGGGATATTCAGTAAGAGGCAGAAACTCAATATGAGTGTAGCCCATATCCTTTACATAAGGCACGATTGCATCTGCAAGGTCACGGTAAGAATAAAAATTTCCGTCATCGTGAAGACGCCAAGAGCCCGCATGAACCTCATAGATATTCACGGGGGAAGAATAGACAGGTGATTTTTTCTTCTCTGCCTGCCATTCGTCATCATCCCACTCAAAAGTGCTTATATCATAAAACTTTGATGCCGTGTCAGGACGAGTCTCTGTATGGAAGCCGTAGGGGTCAGCCTTCATAAAGGTTTTTCCGTTACGGGCAGTGATGCTGTATTTATATGAATCATAAAGCTTCACACCGTCAACAAAAGCTTCCCATATTGCGCCGTCGTTTATACGGTGCATCGGGGCTGCATTTTGTGACCAGCCGTTGAATTCACCTGCAACAGCAACCGAAACAGCATTCGGTGCCCATACTCTGAAAACAGTTTTACCGTCAGCAGTACGGTGAGCGCCGAGAAATTCGTATGCCCTTGCATTGCTTCCTTCGTGAAAAAGATACATCGGCACACGGTATTCATCCTTGATTTTCTGTTCCATTTCAGCACTCCTTTCGCCACCTATAGTTATATATGATACTATTTTATCACTTTATTTTAAACATTTCAAGAGATTTTTTGACCATATTGCAAGATAACCTGCTAATATTTTTTTACTCAATTTGTAATATTTGCACAAACAGTAATATGTCGAGGTACTCTCGACATATTAAATTTGCAATTCGCAATTGTGGAACACCTGACGGTGTTGAATTATATAATTGCGAAATCAATCCGGTAGGGGCGCCCATTGGGCGTCCGTTACGGCATTTTCACTATCGTGCCGGACTGCCAATGGCAGCTCCTACGATGAAGACTTCTACAAATTCTGATAAAAAATCAGGCAAGGTCACCCCTGCCTGAAATATTATTTTTATTTGCCTGAAAAGCTTCTGTTGGGATATCTTGTTTCAACAAAATTGAATAGTCCGTCAACAATTTTTTCAAGAAGCTTATCTGTCAGACTCTTTTCTTCGGGTGCTTCACCGTTTGCAGCTTTATAGAGAGCTTCAAGATTCTCCATTGCTTCAAGGCTTTCGTTGTAATCAACAACTGTTTCACCAAGAAGCTTTTCTGCCTTTGCAACTGCTGCACGCAGCTCGGGATATTCCTCATCACTCTTGCCGGCAAGAAGTGTCTTTGACCAGTTCACAAGATTCTTCATATGTCTTCCGTCTCTTGCTTCATTAAACTGGGGATAAATCTCGGGATAGCTGTAGACATCAGTAAAATTATCATCGTAAAGAAGATTTACGATAAGGCTGATAAGTGAATCATTGCTGCCTGTTGCTTCGTGGTCAGCATTGTAATAATAGAAAGTGTGGTCGGGCAGAAGTCCTGTTGACGCATCAACAACATTGTGAGAATCAATGTGATTATGTGAGGGGTCTGAACAAGTGCCGAAGCTGTTGCCCTGCTGAGAATATCCCTCGGGAAGTGTTTTACCTACAGGAGCGGCATATGCACCCATTGAGGTAGAATCAAGGTCAATAACGCCGTCTGCATTCACTTTGTTCCAGGAATCAACAATCGGATAGAGCGCATCGTTATAGTCAACGATATTGAAAACCTCTACGCCCTTTTCAATTGCTTTGAGTATGTTTGCATCAGAATTGAGTCTTGCCTGCTGATATGAATCTGCCTGACGGCGGATTTCTGCATTTTCAGCACCTGAAAGGTATTTCTCGGCAGCCTTTTCATAATCAGCCGCCTTGATAAACGCCCACATTGTTGTGGTGTTTTTGAGATAGTCGCTTATAAGTGTGTCAAATGCTCTGTCAAGCACATCCTGAAGCACTGCCTCGGGAAGAAGACGAAGTGCGATTCTTATGAGCTTGCTTGTCATATCGTCACCCATAAGCTCGGGAATCATATAGCCGTAAATTGCCTCGGGATCATCAAGAACACCGTGAACATATATATCACTTACAATTGATGTACCGTCAAGACAGGGAACAACATAAATAAGTCTGTCAAGAGAATCCATAACATCGGGATAATACTCAAGAAGATTGTTTGCAACCGCACCGCCCTGGCTGATGGGTACAAGATTTATTTTATCATGACCTGTTTCTGCTTTTACCTGTTGAATAAGGTCATAAAGTCCTGCAGTGATTTTATCAAGATTGCCGAAGGAGTTGAATGAGTAATAATACAGATGATCTTCGCCTGCAATATCAAGATAATCCTGAATAGGCACGCAGCTGAGAATGTGATACTTCTCGAAGGGAGTACATTCGGCATAGCTGCCCTTGTAATGAACAGCATCAACATTATATACAGTGTTGCCGTTGCTGTCAGATTTTATTTTTTCACCGATAACGCTGCAGATGGTGTCTGCAAGTGCCTGAGCAAATTTACCGTCTTTATCGGACTGAGTAAAAAGTGTTGACACAAGAGGACCGAGAAGATTCTTTACAGCCATATCGGTGATAGTGTCTGTGTCCTCCATAAAGAACGGGGCGTCATAATCTTCATTTATTGTACCGTCATCGTTATAAAGATAAGTACTTGACTGCATAAGTCCGGGAACAATGACAGTGGGTGTATTACCGCAATCACACGGCTCCTTTGCAGAGCCGCTGATCGCAAAAACAGAGATACAAAGTATTGAAACAAGAAGAATGCTGATACTTCTTTTTATAGCAGTTTTCATATTGTTATCCCTCCGACAGGTTTATCAGTCATCCTGTGCAGCAGCCTTGACGACTTCATCGGGTACTGCTTCACCGTGCTTGACAAAGAGAATCATCACGAGTGCCACAAGGAAGGCAACGGGGCTGTAATAGAACAGCGACATATAAGTGCCTGCAAACATTCTGATAAAGCCGTAAACGATGGGAGATGCAATCTGTGCTGAGAATGTTGCTGTGTAATAATAGCCTGTGAATGTACCGACCTTTTCGATACCGCCGATATCAAGAACAAGAGGAAGTGTGTTAACGGTGATGAACATATTAGCAGCACCGCCGAGAACAAGAACAGGATAGATAAGAATGCTGAGAATCTTTGTGATATCCTTTACTGTATCAGAAACTGTCTGCATTGCAGCTGAGAATGAGCCACTTTCTTCTCCGAGAACAGCCTTTACAACATTCATAACGCCCTGATGAAGAACTGCTACATCATCACCTGTGTTTTCTTCAATAAACTTATCGAGCTGTGCATATTTTTCAAGCTCAGAAGCTGCAACACTTCCGTTTTCAACTGCATTACAATATGAAATATAGCCGTCAACAGTGAGCACATCATCGTCTGTAAGATCAATGCCCTTTTCTTTAGCTTCTGCTGAAAGCTTGGCATTGTATTCGTTAACCTGATCGTTCACTGCGATATATGCGTTATTTACAGTTACATAATCGTTGATTGAAAGACTCTTTGCACCGAGCATACCTACGAAAATACCGAAGAAAATCATAAATGCTGCAAGAAATACGCAAAGACCTGCAATGATAGTCTTCTTTCTGCCGAATTTCTTACCCATCTTACCTGCGGGAAGAGCTGAAAGAGCTGAGAATGCAGTAAAGATAAGCATAAGAATTGTAGCTTCGGATGTAATCTTATGAAGAATTTCCTGAGCAAACAGTGAGAAGAATGTTGTGATTGCGTTTGTACCGCAGAACAGGAAGAACAGACAGATGAGCATAAACACAAGACTCTTTCTCTCGCCTGTTGTGAGCTTCATTGCCTTTCTTGCAGCTTTTTCTGCTGCCTTTGCTTCCTTTTCAGCCTTCTTTCTTGCGGCTGCGTCTGCATAAGCGTTTGCTTCACCCTTGAGCTTGATGCTTGTATCCTGCTCCTTGACAAAGAAGAGAAGAACCAGCATACCGACAATCATAACTATTGAGCCGATAGCAAAAACATACGGGAAAGACATTGTTTCATTTGCCTTGATCTGAGCACTTGTTGCACCTGTGAAGAGTGTACACAAAGCAATTGCAAGAGTACCTGCAACCATACCGATAGCACCGCCGAGACCGCCCATAAGGTTGATAACAGCGTTACCTTCGCTTCGCAGAGCGGGAGGTGTGAGGTCAGGCATAAGCGCAACAACGGGAGCACGCCACAGTGACATACTGAAAACAAACAGAATAACGCAGACCATTGTAAGAGGAAGTGAGCCTGTGCTGTTTGCAATAATAGGAATAAGGAAGAAAAGTAATGCCGAAATGGGAGCACATGTCACGATAAACGGACGGCGCTTGCCGAGCTTTGAATGGCATCTGTCTGAAAGCTTACCGAATGTGGGCTGAAAAATAACACCGAAGATGTTATCAAAGGTCATAATAAAACCGATGAACAGCGGAACAAGTGTGAATCCGCCGCCTGCGAGAGCAACCTCTTCACCCTGAGCCTCAGCAAGCTTTGCAAGAATGGGAAGCTTCTCTACAAGATAATTACTCCAGGAAGTAATCGTGGGGTTTGCAGAAAGAAGGTTGTTGAGAATTTTTGTGATATAAGGGTCATAAATTGCCCAGGCGATTGAAGTTGCAAGAAAACCGAAACCTGTGAGAATGGTTTTCTTGTAATCAAGCTTCATTTCAGGGCTTTTTGATTTAGTATCTGACATCTGACTTATGTTCCTTTCTGAATTATATTAGATATCACATCTTTGTTAATTATATCAATACAAAAAGGATTAGTCAACCAATTTTTGTATATTTTCTCACATAAAAAAATGAATAATTTATTAAAATATCTTGAAATCCATTTTATTTTGCTTTATAATAAAATGCAATAAAGAAAAAAGGCGGTGAAAAAATGGCAATAACCGAAGAAGCAACTCAGGTAAGCGAATCCACCTCCCTTGCCCTGAGAAACAGACGTTTCGTCGGAAAGCGTGAAACACTTGCCTATGTTCTCAATGACGCTGCTGCATCTATGAACATAGATGATTTCAAGGAACGCTATATTTATGACGTTGTCAAAATTGATTTCGGACTTCTTGCCCTGCAGTCATCGATTTCGACTGTATGGGATGCAATCAATGATACCTTCATCGGTGTCATAGTAGAAAAAACACGAACAAGATGGGGTAAATTCAAGCCTTACATAATTTTAGGTGAATTACCTCTTACAATACTCGGAATGTGGTACTGGCTGATTCCTTTTATCTTCCCCAATACCCCGGGTAATTATCTTCCCAAATTTATCTTTTTCTTTGCAATGTCGCTCATTACCGAAACAGCAACCACCTTCACAGCTGTTGCAAAGACAGGTTTCCTTTCAACCATAACCCCGGAGCCTATAGAACGATCGCGACTAATAGCCCTTGCAAACCTTGCCAGCCATATCTGTGAAGATGTTCCCAAACAGGTTTTCGGCATTTTCTATGACCTTGTAATAAATAAAGTAATAAAAGTGGAGCTCCCTAAGCTTTTTGCTGTATTCGGTGTCGGCTGCTCTGTTCTTTCCGTAACATTTGTTCTCTATTACTATATGCACAGCAAGGAACGTGTCAGACAGACAATCAGCAAGCCTACAGTCAAGCAGTCACTGAAATCAGTCATCAACAACAAGCCTATGCTTATCTGCCTGATTTCAAACTTCCTTTCAGGCTTCTCAGTCGGTAAGAGCCGTACAAACTTCTATGTTGACGTTATCGGTTCAATCACGTGGAAAACAATTGTAGGTATTCCCGCATTCCCCGTCAAATTCATCAGCTACAGCTTTGTTGAGCCTCTCAGAAAAAAGTTTTCAACAAAAGCTCTGTGGATATTTGAAGACGCCTGGACAGATATGCTCTGGCTCACTGTTTTCGGCATAGGCTCCATAAACAAGAACTTTATGAGAAAAGGTGTCATCCTTCCGCTGATGGGTCTTGAAGAAATATTTGAAATGTGCGTTTACGGTCTCAGACGAGTCATACCTGCAGAAATCAGCAATGAATCAATGGATTACTGTGAATGGAAAAACGGCTACCGTTCAGAAGCTATGACAGGTGTTACAATGTCAACAATTGCAAAAATCCAGCAGGCTGTAATGAGCATTGTTCAGAATATAATGATGGAAAAAATCGGCTATATTCAGGGCAAAGAGGTCGGCACACAGTCAGACAGAACGAAATGGTGGATATTTGCACTCGGAACAGGCGTTCCAATCATTACAGGCAGTCTCGGTATTGTTCCCAAGCTTTTCTATCCTCTTTCAGGAAAAGTCAGAGAACAGATGTATAAAGAACTGTTTGAGAGACGAAGCAAAAAGGCTGCACTTATTGAAAATGCAACCGAAGAAGAGATTAAAGAAATCGCAAGAAACGAATTCATCAACAAATAAAAAAACCGGAGCTTGTATGCAGTCCGCATACAAGCTCCTTTTTATGCTTATTCTATTGTAAACGAAGCCGTGCTTGACTCATCACGCTCAAGTGTTTCACTTATCGTGAACACCGATTTGAGAAACAGTGAATCCGTATTTCTGATATATTCAATCTCTTCTGATGTGACTTCGCTTATCGAAAATGAAGAGTTGAACAGCAAAAGCTCCACAATTGAATCAAACAGGCTATAGCATCCCGTACCGCCGAGACCTCGGGGCACATGAATACCGATTGTGAACTTTGATTCTGCAATACGGCTGTCAGTAATAATCGTGCCTGTTTCATCGGTGGTGTTATCAAGCACCTTTATTGATTTTGCACCGAAAACAACAACGGGCTGCTCAAGAGGTGTTGTCTTTGAGTTTACGGGAAACTGCGTACAGAATGAGCAGTCCGAAAACGTGGGCAGGTCTGAATACCATTCACACAGCTTATCGGGCAGAATTGAAAGCAATGACATCTTTTATCTCCTTTGCGTAAAATGATTGTACAATGGGTAATCACCCTTTTTCATCTCCTTGAGAACAGCCCAGAAATACAGCACATTTTCACCGAAAAAGACCTTTTCATAACGGTCAATATGATACTTCTTCTCATTGTCGCAAAGATAGCCTTTGTCACCTGTCTTTTCAACAAAAGCAGATGACGGAGCAATAAGAAGATAATAGCCTGAATCGTCAATGCCTATATCAGTGGGTATTCCCTCAAGATACATTTTGTTTTTATACCGCAGCGGTGTCAGAATACATCTGGTACTCTGTATCTGTCTGCCTGCGGAGCAGAAAATGTGAACATCTCTGCCATATTTTTTTATAAGAGTGTCAACATTCACAGTCACACCACCCTGAAATCAAAATCAGAGTCAGCAAGCAGTGCCGACGCATTCGCAAGTGCCGCATTTCTGAAGCTGATTGCAGAGTCAAGTACACCTGAAGTGCCTTTTCTGACAGTGATATCACCTGCTCTGAAGTAACTGACATCACTGTCACTTATGCTGTTTGCCGCAATGTAATCACAATATGCAACGGCGGCTGCCGCAGTCAGAAGAAGTATATCCGAAGCATCAGCACCGCTTCTCAGCTTTGCACCGATAACTGCCGAAGCACTCTCACAGAACGGCATCACAGCATCGTCAACCGTCGGAAAAAGCTGCTTTACCTTTTCAAAAACAGATATTACATCAGGCATCAGACAGAAAGAACCTTTGATGCGTCGGGGAATATCTTTAAAAAGCCTGCAGTGCAGGTGACGGCGGCACGCTCAAGCTGTCTGTCAATGAGCTTGTCATATTCAGTGACAATTCCGCCTGCCTCTACCATTTCGAGAGCACAGCTCTTGTCAAGACCGATTATCATATCTGAAGGCACTGCAGACGATCTGAGAAGAGCAGCACCGAGAGGAGTTATCATCTTGCCTGTGGCGTGGAAATTAAGTCCTGCTGCAGCATCCCTGAATTCTGACATTGAAAGAAGCTTCTGTGTCATTTCGGGTGAAGCAATCATACAGGAAAGCTCATAGGGTGTGAATTTATTCCAGAATGAAATAATATCTGCATAATCGAGTGTGCCTGCAACAGATGTGCCGATAATCTCTGCAGGATTATTGTTACCGTCACCGCCGATAAGCACATCAATTGCATCTGCAAGCTGACTTCTCGCAATATAGTGACCTATCTGACGCAGTGTCACCGTAAACAGGTCAAGACGCTGAAATCTGACTGCCTCATAAGAAGAAACAAGCATTCTGCCACGCTTGTGAAGATTAACAAGATTTTCCTGAGTTCTGATTGTTGTCTGAGGAATTACCGCACCTTCGGCAACTGTCTTGAGCTCCTTATCATCCTCTGTGGGAACAGATGTGATTGAACGGTAATCAAGACCGTTGATTGCGGTTCTTGAGGCGATAATGCCTGAAAGCACATCAGCATCCTCCATACCCTGTCTTACTGCTCTTGACACATATTCGGGAAAAAGTGCCGCAGAGTCGGTTGTCTGAAAGAATTTATCAACCGTGTCTGAGCCCTTGCCGCTTACTCTGATGTCAAATCTCTTGAGCTGACGCTGAAAAGCATCAAGATTTTCAAGGGGAGTACCCTTGTAGTTTTCAGAGGGGTCAAGCTCCTCAAGACAGCCTGCAAAGCCCTTTGCCGATGTATACATACCTTTTTCGAGTCTGATATTATTGAAATCTGCCATTTTAATCATCCTTTCTGTCAAAGAATAATACCGACTGTATTATTATCGGTATCAACATTTGTAATAAGATATTCTTTTGCGCCCTCAAGCACCTTAACGCCGCCGATTCCGTCTGCAACAAGTGAGCTGTAGCCCACAACGGGAGCCGTACCGCTGAAATGAAGTGTTGTATAGCCTGCAAGCTGAACGCAGGCAACCGTATTTCTTACATTCACGGCAGTGCCGATAAACGCTTCACCGTCACTGCAGGGAGCAACAGTAAAATTATCAGACATTTTAACCGTGTGTGATGCACACACAATACCGTCTGCTTTAAAAGTGGCTGTGTTTTCACCGTAGCCGTTCATTGAAATTTTCATTTTTTACCATCCTTTCAGATTCTGAATTGTGAATTATCATTTTTATTTGTTGTTTTTTCAGACGCAAAGTCTGAAGAAAATGACTGAAGTTTTTCTGCCCTGTCGCCGAATGCCTTGTGCAGCATCATAACCTCATCGCAGGCAAGTCTGCTGAGTATGCTTTTCATTTTTTCAGCATCGGCATCAGGCAGAGTGAATGCGGACAGAGCAATTATCTCTTTCTCTGCCTGATTTCTTTTTTCAGCACCAAGCTGTGCATCGTCTTTCATTTTTCTTACAAAATCAGCAAATGCCTTTATCTGCGGCGCCGAAAATGTCACCTCGCCTGCACAGTCAAGTGCATTTCTGATAATTTCTTCGGGATAAATCGAAGGAACCGTAACAGGTCCACGTTCTGCTTTTTTCACCGACTTTGAGACACCTGCATTTCTCTGAGCAGGCACAGCTACAAATGACCATTCATAAGCATCTGTCGGGTTTGTCAGCACAAGATGACAGACCTTATCTCCCGATTTTTCACCCACAGTGTGAGTACATTCACGGCTTCTTATATCTTTGCCGCATACGGAGCAGATTTTTCCTGATACACTGCAGCTGATGCTGACTTCCTTTTTGATTCCGCCGTCAATCTCACTTATAAGCTGGCTGTTCTTTTCGGTACGCAGCATATAGCACCACGCTTTAAGGCAGGTATATACTTCGCCTGCAAGTGTGATTTTTGATTCATCACGAACAATTTCAGTCTTATAAATGCGTGCAGTCTGGTCAGAGCTTTTCATACTGTGGTCAAAAATTCCCGTGACCCCCACAAACATATTTTTCAGTGTCTCAAGTGACTCAACAGAGAATCTCTCATTGTCACGGTCAATTTCATTATCGCAGAGGATAACCGAAAATGTATAGATATCCTTTGCATCGGGAGTTTTTCTCGCAAAACGGGATATCAGTGAGAGAGCCTCTTCGTCTGGTGTGCCCGTAACAGCACATTTTTCCGACACATTTTTTATAATTCTGTTTTCTTTCATTATTTCTCCTTTAAAGCTTCTGCTTCTGCAATGTATTTTTCTGCCTGAGCCTTATAATAAAGAGCCTTTGACTGCTGAGTTTCATCAAGAAGTGATATCTCATCCCACTCAACAGTGCAATCGGGAGAAAAACCGTTCATACGCAGAAACATTCCCGCAATTTTCATAATGACAGGCGTCAGAAGACGTCTGTAGTGCCAGAGCTCACTGGTGAGCAGATCTGTCTGCTGCTGTGACATTCTCTCACTTGTTGACCAGTTGAGACCGAGCATAAACGGAGGCAGACCCAGCTTTGCAACAATCTGCTCCATAAGCTGTCTGACGGGAATTTCACTGTCAAGAATCTGACTGTCGGCACCGATGACCTTTATGTCAACATCACCCACAGCAACAAAATCCTTCACTTCATTACCCGATTTCATAGCCTCACTCCAGACTTTGGCAATCTGCAGAGCCCTTTCCTTGGCATAAGCCTTGTCCAGAGCATCGTTCTGAGGCTTATATGTCACCGCATAGCGCAGATTTCCCACACGCTCCCAGTTGGTGCCGATTGTCTCAAAAATCTGCATAAGCACTGCACTCACAAACGGGAGTCCCCTGAGCACGGAATTACCGTACAGCTCACCCTCTTCGGGACTGAGCACGGACATAAACACTCTGTTCTGATTTTTTACGGGCACTTCCCCGCCGTTAACAGTTGTACTGATATCAATCCGCATAGGGTCAGAGGCATTTCTGCGAAGAATAATGCTGTCAGGACGGGCATTGAAAAGTGAGAATGTGCTCATATTCTTATCGAGCACCATTTCCCCCACAGCAGTGCCGTATGTCAGAAGACTGTCAAGATAGCAGTCAATAAAAGCATTGAGTCCTGTCTGATTTCCGCCCACATTCACATTCACAAGAAAAGCATCAAGCAGCTTCTGTGCACGGGCATCATCACTCAGAACACTGAAACCGCCCGTCAGCCTTACTATTTTTGCTATTGCACCGTCAAGCACAGGCACCTTACGGCGCAGGTTATAATAAAGCTGATACTCTGCAGGCGCCTTTTCACTTATCATTCCCGACACCGAAAAACGGTTACCGTAAAGCTGAGGAACACCTTTTACTGCAACTTCAGACTTTTCGCTTTTTCGTTTCCTTTCAAATATTTTCATTTTCAAATCCTTTCGGCTGCCATAACGACAAAGCAATCATCATTTTCCCCATAAAGCACGGTGGAAACAAAATACCGCATATCGTCCATGGCGTGGTCATATTCTTTACGGGGAACATCCTTAACGTTTGAAGTATCCCAACGGTAAAGGCTGAATTCACGCAGTATATCACTGCAGTGGGAGCAGATTTTTATCTTTTTCCCTTTCAGCGCCTCAGACACACGTCTGATACCGTCAGTGACATCATTTTTAGCAGGCAATACACTGTACCTGCCGTGCCTTCTTATACACTCCATAAAGCTGACGGCAGAGGGGTCAGCTACAACAGCCTCAATATTTCTGTCACCTGCCATTTCTTCAAGCATTTCATAATATTCCTCATCAGTTTTCTGGCTTCCCTCACGCTTTGAGGACCAGTAACGCTCATCGATTCTGTACCATATGCCGTCACAAAGTCCCCATAATCCCAGCGAAAACGGATTGACCGTTCCGTAATCGCAGGATATATAAAATCTTTCGCACTCGGGAATCCCCTGAAAGACGTTATTTTCTCTTATGAAAAAAGGATAAACAAGACCTTCTGCAGCAACCCATTTTCCCTCAACGAATCTCTCATAAAAAGCCCCTGAATACAGAGAACGGTAGCGTTCAATTATCTCCTGCGACAGTGAAGGATTGTCCTCCATTGAGAAATGCAGATACAGACAGTTCTTTTCATCTGCTTTTTCAATCCACTCTTTTTTAAACCAATGAAGCGGGTTTTCAGGGTTGCAGTTAAACCACAGCCTTGAGCCCTGAACAGAACATCTCGCCACAGCCTGCTCGACAAATGAACGGGGCATCAGAGCAACCTCATCAAGCAGAATTCCTCCCAGAGTCAGTCCCTGAATCAGAGCTGCTGAGGATTCATCCCTGCCGCCGAAGAGATAAAACCTGTTTTTTGACTTGCCGTACTCAATTTCAATCACACCTCTTGACAGCTTTTCCCGACAGCTGAAACCAAGCTGTGTCAGCACAGGCAGCATAGGCGTTATCACATTTCGTCTGAGGGATGTGACTGTCTTTCCGCACAGAACAAATGATGTATCATTGAAGTTGCCCATTGCCCACGCCACAAATGAAACGGACATACAGAAGGTTTTGCCGCTCCGCACGGCTCCGTCACAGATTATGCCGTCAAATTTCTCTGTATCACTGTTTTTGCACCACCAGGTAAGAACTCTGAGCTGCTGCGGTGAAAAAGTCTCAAACTTCATTTTTCACCACCACTCAGTGACAGTGCACTTTTTTCAAGAGCTTCATAGAATGAGCAGGCAGGGTCCTCTGCAATATGCTCCGAAATATCCCCGAGCTTTTCAAGAGCTTTTATACGGTCAAAGAATTTGATTTCAAGCCCTCCCCCTTTCGGACGCTTGATTTCAGAAACATTGAACAGGTCAAGAGAATCAATATCTGTTGTATCCGCATTATCTGACATCAGGAGCTTTATTGCATCTGCAGAAGAGGCAAAAGCAATTCTGTGAAGACCGCTTCGCACCTCGGACACAGATATATTCTGCTCCTTACGCAAATTCTCAATATACTGTCTGATATACGGCTTTGACAGCAGCTTCTGAGCACGGATATCACTCTGTATTCGGTAGCCCGATTTTGTTGCAGCCTCAGTCGCATTTCCTAAAAGTACAAACAATCTGCAGAAAAGCTCTTCCTTTCCGTTAGGTTTTTTCATTTCATCATCCTTTCTTTCAATCAGTCGTTAAATACGCCTTTCATAAATAGGCTGAAGTAAGGTTTTTGACCCGGAAAAAGCGGGTCAAAATCGCAAATTAGCGAATTTATTTACAAATTGTTCACATTTAACTGTACATAAGTGCAGAACTTATAAATATTTATATTAAAAAAATTAAAAACTATTGATTTTTTTATTTATTATTTATATAATAAAAATAACAATATTTTCTGGAGGAATTATCATGCCGGAATTCACTTATGAAATCGTAAAAACATTCGGAGTTATCTCAGAAGGAGCAGGCGGCTGGGCAAAAGAACTCAACCTTATCAGCTGGAACGGCAAAGAGCCTAAGTACGACATCCGTGACTGGGGTCCCGACCACGAAAAAATGGGTAAGGGCGTTACACTCACTGCTGCTGACGCAAAAGCACTCAAGGAGCTTCTTGCAGGAATCGATTTCTGATAAAAAAGAACAAATACATACCGCACCTGACTTTTTACGGTCGGGGCAGTGATTTTGAGCCGAATTTTCCGTCAGGTACCTTAATGCAGGGCGGGAAAATCGGTTTTATTTTTTACTTTTCATTATAATATAAAGATTTTACGGAGTGAAAAAAATGGAACATTTCATAAACGGTCTTCGCAATGAGATGAACGGAAGAACAGCAGATTCACACCTGATTACAAAAGGGAATCTGCGCATCAGCGTTATAACATCAAGACTCATCAGAATAGAAACTCAGCCCGACGGTATATTCTGTGACAAACCGACACAGGCAGTGCTGAACAGAAGCTTTGCTTCACCTGTTTTCACGGTTTCAGATGCTTCAGACGGAATATGTATCAGAACCGAGAATGTGAATTTTACTGTTTCATCAGTCGGAAAGCTTCTCAGAGTTGATGCAGACGGCATAAGTAACATCAATTTCAGAAAAGGCAACCTCGGCGGCACAAGAAGAACTCTTGATATGACAAAAGGCAAGGTAAAAATTGAAGACGGAATTCTCTCACGCAACGGCGTGGCTGTTATTGACGACTCCGATACACTTGTTTTTCTTGACGACGGCACTGTTGCACCGAGAAATGAACACCTCGGCAGAGCTGACGGCGGAACGGACAAATATATTTTTGCATACGGGCACAATTACAAAGAAGCACTCAGGGATTTCTACAGACTTACGGGCAGCACTCCCCTGATTCCACGTTTTGCACTGGGCAACTGGTGGAGCAGATACAAGGCATATACTCAGCAGGAATACCTTGACCTTATGCAGAAATTCACTGATAAGGAAATCCCCGTAACAGTCGCAACAATTGATATGGACTGGCACTGGGTAGACATAAAAAAGCAATTCGGCAAGGAAACAGCCGAATATATAAAAAACAACCGCAAGATTGACGGCGTAAAAAACAACATTATGGCAGCTTTTCAATCATCGGGCTGGACGGGCTACAGCTGGAACACTGAGCTTTTCCCCGATTACAGAAAATTCCTTCAGACTCTTCAGAACAACGGCTTCAAGGTCACGGTAAACCTTCACCCCTGCGACGGTGTAAGATTTTTTGAAGATATGTACAAGGATTTTGCCGTATTTATGGGTATCGACCCCGAAAGCAGAAAGACAATCGAATTTGATATTTCAGACAAAAAATTCACTGAAGGCTATTTCAGATTTCTTCATAACAAATATGAGGATGAAGGTGTTGATTTCTGGTGGATTGACTGGCAACAGGGCACAAAATCATCCGTAAAGGGTCTTGACCCTCTGTGGTGGCTCAATCACTATCACAGCCTCGACATTTCCCGCAACGGCAAAAGACCTCTTATTCTGTCACGGTATGCAGGCATCGGCAGCCACAGATACCCTCTCGGCTTCTCCGGTGACACTCTTGTTGTGTGGCCTGCACTTGATTTTCAGCCGTATTTCACTGTGAACGCATCAAACATCGGCTATTCCTGGTGGAGTCACGATATCGGCGGACATCAGATGGGCAAGCGTGACGATGACCTGTATATACGCTGGCTGCAGTTCGGTGTTTTCAGCCCCATAAACAGACTCCATTCCACAAGTAATGAATTTCTCGGCAAGGAGCCGTGGAAATTCTGCAAGGACACAGAAAACAATGCTGCACACTGGCTCAGATTCCGTCACAGGCTCATTCCATACATTTACACAATGAATATGCTCACCCACCGTGACGGCAAGCCCCTTATGGAGCCGATGTACTACGAATACCCCGAAAAAGACGAAGCTTACAGCGTTCCGAATCAGTATCTGTTCGGCACTCAGCTTATTGTTGCCCCGATAACGGAAAAGCTCAACAAAAAAACACTGACAGCCTCAGCAGAAGTTTGGTTGCCCGAAGGCAGATATACCGATATATTCACAGGCAGAATCTACAACGGCAACAAAAAGATAAAAATGTTCCGTGATTCATCGTCAATCCCCGTTCTTGCGAAGGAAGGCTCAATAATTCCTCTCGCAGTCAACGACAGAACAAACAACTGGAAAAATCCCGAAGAGCTTGAAGTACTGATTTACAGAGGCAACGGCAGCTTCAGACTCTATGAGGATGACGGCGAAACAATGAACTACCGTAACGGAGCTTTTGCCGAAACACAGTTTGATGTTGCAGAAAACGGTGGCAATATTGTGTTTACTGTGAATCCTGCAGAAGGTGATACATCTGTTATCCCTGAAAAAAGAAAATATATTCTTTCATTCAGAGACATTGCGGACTGTAAAAACATCACAGCAACGGTAAACGGTGAAGAAATTCATCCTGAACACAAGAAACAGAACGGTACACTTGTTTTAAGCTGTGAAATCTCATCTGCAGATAAGCTCCTGATAACAATGAAAAATATCACGGCAAAGACAAATCCGCCTAAAAAAGAAATGCTCACTGACCTTCTTTCAGGCATTCAGGGCAGCAATAATGCAAAAATGTTGCTCTATACCTCATATATCAACAGTGATTTCAGCGGCAGACTTTTTGCCTATAAAGCAATAAGAGAATCAGTGAAGGAAATTCTTGAAATGTCATAATAAAATAATTACGGAGTCTGTTTTTCAGGCTCTGTTTTTCCTTAATAGACAAAAGTTTACAAAATCAACGGCATTTTAATGTTGACTTTTGTGAATTATTAAGCTATAATGCAAGTGTATATCTATAATGATATAACAATAAAAGAAAGGAATTACGATTATGAAAACGAAAATAAGACTTAAAACAGGTCTTGCATTACTTCTCACATTAGTAATGCTGTTTTCTGTAATGACTCCTATGATGTCCTTTATGGCAACAGCTCTCACTGTTGACACAGATAAGGTTGGTGCAAACACCAAGCTTACATCAAAGACAGACTATGCAGTTGCTCCCGGCATCACAGAATCACACATTATCACTCACAACAAAGACGGCTCAAATCAGGTTCAGGCTTATGCGCTTGAAGTTGATTTGTCAAATTCCAACGTAGGTATTCTTGCCAGCTACAAGAACTATATGGGCAACCTGGCAGCATCTCCCACATGGGGCTTCCAGACAGTCCGTGATCAGGCAGTGGCTGCAGAGAACTATTACCGTGCAATAGACGAGAACTTTGACGTTGTCGGCGGCGTAAACGGTGACTACTTCAATATGCAGTTCGGTTATCCCACCGGTCCCTTCGTAATGAACGGCACTACTTACAACGAAAACAACAGCTGGAACTACTTCGCTATTCTTGATGACGGCAAGGCAGTTATCGGCTCAGGCACAGTTCCCGCAAACGCAAAGGAACTTGTCGGCGGTCCCAGCATTCTTATCAGAGACGGTCAGATTGTTGCAGACCCCGCAAACCCCGATATGTTCCCCAGAACATCTGTAGGTATCACAGCAGAAGGCAAGGTTATCTTTGTAACAGCTGACGGTCGTCAGGCTCCTTCTTCATGCGGTCAGACAATTTATGAAAATGCTCAGCAGATGCTCTCACTCGGTTGTGTTGATGCTCTCCAGCTTGACGGCGGCGGCTCAGCAACACTTGTTTCACAGCGTGAAGGTGAAGAAAGCCTTCAGGTAAGAAACAGCCCCTCAGACGGTACTGAAAGAGAAGTTTCAACATCTCTTCTCATCTACTCAACAGCAAAGCCTGACGGTGTTTTTGACCACGCAAACCTTGCTCCCGTAAATGAGCTTTACACACCCGGTTCAACAGTTACTTTCACAGCAACGGGTGTTGACGGTGCAGGCTCAGCAGTAGAGCTTCCCGCAGAGGGTGCATATGCTCTTGCAAATGCAGCAGCAGGTACAATCGACCCTGCAACAGGTGTATTCACAGCAGCTGAAGGCTTCACAGGTGACGTTACAGTCAACTATGTGGTAGGCGAGGCTGTAAAGGGCTCAACAACAGTATCTATAGTTGTTCCCGATGAACTTTATGTTGCAAGTACAGAACAGGCTGTAGGCCCCGGAATCACAACTGACTTCGGTATCGTTGCAAAGTATCAGGACAGAGACGTTGTAATGAAGGCAGGCGACATTGACTGGACAATCGTTGATCAGTCAACAAATGCTGACCTTAACGGCGTTGCAGGTACATTCAACGGTCTTACATTCACAGGTGCTGAAGAAAACGCATACAACGCAAAGGTTACAGCAACACTCAAGTGCAACACAGCTCTTGTACTTAATCTTACAGTTTTCATCGGTTCAAAGCAGGTTACTCTTCACGACTTTGAATATGTAACAGGCGAAGAAAACAAGGAAGCTGACAACTATATCAAATCTTATACACTTCCCACATATTCAGCAACATGGCTCGGCAACAACAGCAACGCAGGTTATCCCAGCAGAACAGACCTTGCAAAAGCTCTTTATGCGCAGGACTATCCCCTTTATATGTGGCCCAACGCTAATGTTACAGACGTTGACAACACTTCAGCCACAGCAACAGTTGTTTCTGCTGAAGACGGCGAGCCTGTTCGTTTCGGCGACAAATCACTGAGAATTGAATTTGACTACGCTAACTATAACTTCAACAAGAACGCTAACTTCTATCTCCGTGAAACAACTCCCCCTTACAGATATGAAGGCTCTCCCACAGCTATCGGTTGTTGGATATACGCACCCGAAGGCACAACAGCATATCACCTTTATCTCCAATGTGCAGGTCAGATAAATGTTGAAGCTAATGATGGAGCAGGTTCAGGTACAGGCTCATATCAGTGTCTTACATCAACTGATAATATGGGTACAGAAACTGCCGGTATCAACTGGACAGGCTGGAGATACCTTGAATTTGACCTTACAGGACTTAAGGGCAGAACAGGTGTAGCATATGTCGGCGGCGCTTATGAGCCCTACGGTCAGAAGACTGACAACGGTATTTTCTGGATTTCATTCCAGCCCTCAAATATGGGTTACAATGTAACAGCTGATACTATTTATATTGATGATATTACACTTATCTACGGTGCTAACACATCAGATACAATCAACCCCAAGGTAAACTACATCGGCGGTCTCGTTGATCCCATCGTAGACGGCGAAACAGTTTACACATCAAACACAAATACTTTCAAGGCATCATACGCTGATGTTGAAGACAAGTATATGACAGGTATTGATGATACAGCAACAAGGATGTACATTGACGGTGTTGATGTTACAGACAAGTGCTATATCAACGCAGGCGATGACGAAATCTATTTCTATGATGCAGTTCTCCCCGACGGCGTTCATAATATCGAAATCGAAGTAAGTGACGTATTCGGCAATAAGACAACTGAAATGAGATACTTCACAATCGACAGTAACACTGAAGATACAGAAGTTGCATTTGAGGCTGTCAACATTCCTTACCTCGGCGATGATTACAAGCTTGCAATCACAACAAACAATGCAGCAAACATTGCAGCAGCTGATATTGAAGTTAAGGTTCTTTCAAACTTCACAAGCTACTGGAGAGATGTTACTGTTGAGCCCGCAGCAAACTACAACCTTGTAGGTGAAGCTGCTTACAACAGCATCAAGGATACACTTACTTTCAAGGTTGAAAGAAAAGCTGATGCAGCTCCCGAAAATGATGACGGCACAATTGCTACAATCATCACAAGAGTCCCCACAAATACTCCCGCAAATCTTGAGGTAACTCACAGAATTGCAAAGGGTGCTCTCACATATACAGAAGCAACAGGTGATAAATTTGTTACAGGCTTCTCAGATAAGATAACATCAACATGTTCTGCACTTCTTACAGTTGACACAGACATAATGATTGTCGGTGCTCCCACAGGTAATGTTATTGTTACCGACACAGAAACAAAAGAACCCGTTGCAGGTGCAGAAGTTTACAATGCAAACGGCGACGTTCTTCTGGGCACTACAGATGAAAACGGCGTTCTTGCAACAGATGCTTTCACAGGTGCAGTTCAGCAGTTTGAAATCTATGCAATGCAGAAGATTGAGCTCACTCCCGCTGACCCTGAAAATAATGTTGAAGCAACATACAAGACTCTTCGTTCCTTCAACTACAAAACTCAGAGCTATGAGCCCAAGGGTGATGTAACAGGTCTTCCCACATACATCAAGCTCAACGCATCAGAAGACAGCTCAACACAGCAGAGTATTTCATGGATGTCAAATCCCCTCTACACTGCTGACAAGGCTATGGTACGTTATATCCTCAAGTCAGAATACGACGCTTATAACGACCCCGCAAACAGCTTCTCAGGCTACACTGAGTACAGACTTAACGGTACATCATATCTTTCAGAAATGATGGCTTCAGGTAAGGTTGAAACCAACTACACCGTAAGACTCAACAGCGTAACTCTCACAGGCCTCAAGCCCGACACTGAGTATGTATACGTTGTAGGTGACGGCACAACATGGTCAGATTACAAGTCATTCAAGACACAGAGAGCCGGCACAGATACAGACTTCTTTATCATCGGTGATATCCAGTCAGAAGACACAACTGATGTAAACAACATCAAGAACGCTCTTGCTGCAACAAACACTGACTTTGACTTCGGTCTTCAGACAGGTGACCTTGTTGACAACGGTGCAGACTTCAAATACTGGGATGCAGTAGCAGGAACATTCAGCACAGATATTCTCGGTTCAACAGACATCGTTCACGTTCTCGGTAACCACGAATACTACGGTGACCTTGCAGGTATCAACTCTGCTCACTACTTCTCACTTCCCGGCGAATGGACAGATGAAGCTCCTATTGCTTACTCATTTGAATACGGCAATGTTTATGTTGCATCATTCGGTTATATAAACCTTGCAACATATGAAAAGGCTTGCGAATGGCTCAAGGAAGATGCAGCTGCTTCAACTGCAAACTGGAAGATTCTCTCAATGCATCAGCCTCCCTACTTCACAAATCCCGGCGGTGCTACAAACGGTCTTCAGGAACTCATAAGTGCAACTTGTGACGCTGCTGATATTGACTTCGTTCTTTCAGGTCACGACCATTCATATGCAAGAACAGAGCCTCTCACAGCAGGTGAAGTTGACAAGGAAAACGGTACAGTTTACATCATCTGCGGCTCAACAGGCGAAAAGGGTTACGATATCATAAACAATCCTGACCACCACTATGCAGCAATGAATGAAACATATGATGCTGTTTATATGACAGTTTCAACAACAGACACAACTCTTGAAATCAGAACATACAACTGTGTACGTGCAACAGGCGAATCAGAGCTTATTGACTCTTACACAGCTACAAAGGCTGTTACATGCACTCCCGACAGTCACGACTTCGTTCTTGACGATGAATGGCTTACCTGCTCAGTCTGCGGTTACACAAGAGCTGTTGAAGGCTACACAGGTCTTGCAAAAGACGTTGACTCAGGTCTTCTTATGAAGATTGATAACGGTGCAGCTCTCAAGAATATCTGGGTTGACATTGACGGCGCAATCTACTACTTCGCTGAAGACGGCGTTGCCCTTGCAGGCACACAGAAGGTCGGCGAGTATGAGTATCCCTTCGATGAAAACGGTGTTCTCACAAAGTTCGCTATTGTCAAGGACGGCGCACTCGTAGCAAACTGGTGGACAGAAACTGCTGACGGCGTTTTCCACCTCGGTGCTGACGGTCTTCCCGATACAGGCGAAACAAAGATAGGCGAATACACATATCCTCTTGATGAAACAGGTAAACTTACAAAGCTTACATTCGTTAAGGATGACGGTACTCTCGGTACTCACATCTGGCTTACAAATCCTGATTCAGGCAAGCTCAACTACCTCGGTGACGACGGTCTTCCCGTAACAGGCGCACACAAGATTGCCTGCGACACAGCTGACGGCAAGACAAACTTCACATACACATTCGATGAAAACGGCGACCTTGTAAAGGGTGCATTCTCCAAGTCAGGCATCTATACCTACTACTGGATTGCAGGTCTCAAGCAGCGTAACTGGTTCGAAATTGACGGTTACTGGTATTACTTCGACAGACAGACAGGCTACGGTATGGCTACTCTTGAAAACGACGGTAAGATCAACGCTGACAAGGTTAAGGACGGCAAATATCCCATCACTTCAACAGATTCAACTCTCCTGTTCACATTCGATAAGAACGGCAGACTTGTTGAAGGTGCTCTCAATGTAACAGATAACGGTACTGTTTACTACTGGGGCAACAATGAAAGACTCACAGGCTGGCATTATGTCGGCGGAGACATCTACTACTTCGGTGATGACTTCTACGCTGTAACAGGTGAACAGACAATCGGTGAAAAGACTTACACATTCTCAGCAGAAGGCAAGCTTCAGCTCAAGGAAGAAAACTTTGAAATCAACGGCACATTCTACTACTACGACGTAAACGGTGTTATTGTTAAGGATCATATCACAGATCATCCTTATACAAAGGCTGTTCTTGATGCAGCAGCACCCGATTGTGATGACACCGGTCTCACAGCAGGTGAAAAGTGCTCAGTTTGTGATTTCGTTCTTGTAGCTCAGAAGACTGTTGATGCAGACGGACACAAGCACGCTCCCGTTGTAACACCTCCCACATGTACAGAAAAGGGCTTCACAACCTACACATGTTCAGTCTGCGGTGACACATACACAGATGATGAAGTTGCTGCAACAGGCCACACAGCCGGTGAATGGACAGTTGTAACTCCTGCCGACATCGGCATTGAAGGTCTTGAACAGCTCAAGTGTACAGTATGTGATGCAGTTATCGACTCCAAGAAGATTCCTGCAATCGTACCTCCTACAACTGAGCCTCCCACAACAGAACCTCCTACAACTGAGCCTCCCACAACTGACGAACCCGATTCAGAAACAACAGAACCCGTTGTTTACTACAAGGTCGGTGACTCAAACAGAGACGGTAAGGTTACTGCTGCTGACGCAAGAATTGCTCTCAGATATGCAGCAAAGATCGACATTCCCGCAACTTCAAAGGATTTCATCGTTGCAGACGTTAACTTCGACAACAAGATCAACGCTCTCGACGCAAGAAAGATTCTCAGAGTTGCAGCAGGTCTTGACAAGAGCTTCTGATAAAAACTTGAAGTCGGTTGAAATATTTAACTGATTGACAAAGAACCCCATCTCCTATATAATGTAGGAGATGGGGTTTAAGTTTCCCCAAAAAGAAACAGGAGGTTTACAAATGAAGTTATCAAGACTTTTTTCTGTAATGATTTTAATCCTTATCACAGCTCTTTTGCTCACTATTTCGGCATCTGCAGCTGACACGGACATCGGTCTGCACTTTATCGCAAATGAAGAAAGTGCAAATACCGTTATTTATCCTCAGACAGCCCGTGACAAAGGGTCATATCTCTTCCTACCCTCTTCTGCAGACCTTAAAAATATAACTCTGCTCGCAGATGAACAGTTTTCAACTCTGACATTTACTGCGGACTCATCTGTTACTGTTTCAAACGGAGAATCGGTTGATTTGACTGCACTTTTTAATGATTTTTCAGCCTGCAACGGCGAATACAAGCTTAAAATTACTGCATCAACTGCAGATAACGGTGAAGAATCAGCAGTTATCACAGTTATGAAGTCTGAAAATTTAAAATCACTGTTCATTGTCAGCGAAGACCCCGAAAATAAAGGCAGAAAATGGGTTGACACTTCAAAATCAAACAAAACAAAGGGTGAATTTGTCTACCTCAATGCTGACGGTACAGTCTGCAATGCCGATGCCATTACAGAAATCAAGGGCAGAGGCAATTCCACTTTCACTGACTTCACAAAAAAGCCTTATCAGATAAAAATCAAGAACAAATTCAATATGACCGGTGACGAAGACAACGCACAGAAAAAGTGGGTGCTTCTTGCAAACGCAGGTGACATCACACTCATTCACAATCAGCTTGTCGTTGACCTTGCAAAAGGTCTGGGGCTCCCCTACACCATTGACTGCGAATCAATCGACTTATATTATGACGGCGAATACAGAGGCACATACCTCATCACCGACAAGGCTGAAGTAGGCGACGAAGGTATTCAGATTCAGGACCTTGACGGCATAATTGAAGAGCTCAACGAAGGCTCTGACGCTTATGAGGACCCCGTTGTTGTGACAAAAACTTTTGCAGACGGCGGCAAAACGGACGCAAAAACAGACAGCAAGGGCTCATACAAATATGTTGACGGACTCAAGGAGCCTGAACTTGAAGAGGGCACAACACATCACGCTTATCTTCTTGAGCTCGATTTCATTTACAGATACGCAGATGAACAGTCAGGCTTTGTGACCAACAGAGGGCAGGCTGTCGTTACAAAAAATCCTGAATATCTCACAAAGGAAACAGGTGCATTTATCAGCAATTTCTATCAGGAATTTGAAGACGCAGTTTTCAGCCCTGACGGATACAATACAAAAACAGGTAAATATTATTATGACTACTGTGACCTTGATTCACTGGTAAAAATATATCTTATCAATGAATTCACAAAGAATTACGACAGCTATCGTTCATCAACATATTTCTACCTTCCCGAGGATGAGGACATAATGTATGCAGGTCCTATATGGGACTATGACCTGTGCTTTACAACCGGTTATGATTATAACAGTCAGATTGCAGGCAATCCCGAAAACTTCTGGGCTGCCACAAAGTACCTCGCAAGCACACTTATCACAATCGAAAGCTTCCGTGATGCTGTGAAAGATTATCTTGACTCCGAAGACGGCGTATTCTACCTTGAAGCTGCAAAAATGCTCGGTGAAGACGGCAACATTATGAAGCTGTCACAGATGATTTATGCTTCACAGAGGATGAATTACAAGCTCTGGGATATCACACACGAAGAAACTGCGGCATTCCGTTGCGGTGACGAAGAAACATATGACAACGGCATTGACTTCCTTCTTGATTTTGCAACAGAAAGACTCGAATGGCTTTCTGAGACAACTTCTGAGTGGAACGGCAACAGCTATAAGGCCCCCAAAGACCCCACAAAATGGTCTTCAACCACAAGATATCACGACAATATCGTCACAGTTCCCGCCGTATTACCCACCTGCACAGAATCAGGTAAAACAGAAAGCACTGTATGTAAAGATTGCAATAAGGTTTTTTCAGGCGGAAAGAAGCTCGAGCCTATGGGACACGACTGGCTGACACCCACTTGCACAGAACCACGAACCTGTAAGGACTGCGGAATCACAGAAAGCGAGCCTGCAGGCCACGACTGGGCAGAGGCAACCTGTCAGACACCGAAAACTTGCACTGTCTGCGGAGAAATAAATGAAGATGCTTCACTTTTGCCTCACGATTGGCTTGACGCAACCTGCGACAGACCTGAAACTTGCAGTATGTGCGGTCTCACAAGAGGTAATCCCGATTCACACGATTACAAGCTTGCTCCCGACGACGAAAGATATTCAGAAACCTGCATTGTCTACAAATGTACAAAATGCAAAGCTTCCCTTCTCATTCCCGTGGCACCGAAGCCGGCATACAAAACAGGAGATATCAACAAAGACGGCAGAATCACTGCTGCAGATGCCCGTCTTGCTCTGAGATTTGCTTCAAAGCTTGACACTGCCACACAGGAGCAGTCAACTCTTGCAGACATCAACAAGGACAACAGACTTACTGCAGCAGATGCAAGACTTATACTGAGAAAAGCTGCAGGTCTTGACAAATAATCAATAATATTCATTATATGAAAAAAGAGCTGTTTTTTCAGCTCTTTTTTCTTTTTAACAGTGTGTTAATATTTTGTTAATTTAATCCACAAACAAACTCAACAATTGCCATTAAAATCATTCAACATATTAACCAAAAATGGCAACTCAACTGTCGATTTAACTAAATTTTATTGACATTTTACTTATTAAATAATATAATTTATATGTGCATTTTTTACCATAATATCAAGAAAGGAATGTGCAGATTATGAAAACAAAGAAAACTATGAAGGCAGTTCTCAGTCTTGTGCTTTCGATTGTTATGATACTCGCAACAATGGTGCCCATAGCATCTGCTGTATCAATTGACGAATCAAAATTAGGCACAGATACATACCTGACTTCAAAGACAGATTACGTGCTCGCTCCCGGTATCACGGAGTCAAAAATCACAACCAACAACAGCACAGGTACCAACCAGAATGTAGCTTACGCTGTTGAGGTTGATATAAGCAACCCGACAACATCTGTCATTGCATCTTACAAGAACTATGACGGCAGCAAGCTCGGCTTCCAGAAGGTCCGTGACCAGGCATATGCCGCTGAAAGTAAGAGAGATGTCAATGTTGTTGCAGGTACAAATGCCGACTTCTTCAATATGCAGACCGGTGAAACACACGGCGCACTTGTTATGAACGGCACCACATATCATTCAGCTTCAGGCAGACCTTACTTCGGTATCACAACAGAAGGTAAAGCTGTTATCAGAACAGGCAAGCTCAAATCAGACATCGTAGAAGCTGTCGGCGGTCTTTGCATTCTTGTTGAGAACGGTGAAGTAACACAGGAAGCTCTTGTGAACGATTACGGCACATATACAGCTCCCAGAACAGCTGTAGGTATCACAGCAGAGGGTAATGTTATCCTCTATGTTGTAGACGGTCGTCAGGCTCCCTACTCAACAGGTCTTTATTTTGATGAGCTTGCAGAAGCTCTTTGTGCAATAGGCTGTGAAACAGCTCTTTGCCTTGACGGCGGCGGCTCTTCAACATATGTTTCTCAGCACGAAGGCGAAACAGACCTTGTCTGCAGAAACAGCCCCTCAGACGGCAGTGAAAGAACAGTTTCATCTTCTCTTCTTATCTGCTCAACAGCAAAGCCCTCAGGCGTTTTCAATCACGCATCTCTTTCACCAAACAATGAGCTTTACACTCCCGGCTCAACAGTTACATTCACTGCAAAGGGTGTTGACTCAGCAGGTTATGCAGCAGAGCTTCCCGCAGACGGCACTTTTGCTCTTGCTGACGAATCAACAGGTACAATTGACCCCGTAACAGGCGTATTTACCGCTGCAGAAAACTATGTAGGTGAAGTAACGGTAAACTATATGGCTGACGGCGTCGCTTCAGGCTCAACAACAATTGAAATTGTGGTTCCCGATGAGCTCTATGTTGCAAACACAGAACAGGCTGTAGGCCCCGGTGTCACAACTGACTTCGGTATCGTTGCAAAATATCAGAACCGTGATGTAATTATGCAGAATGACGATATTGAGTGGGAAATTTTGACCAGTGAGTATCAGGAAGATGTAAATAAGATTTATGCTTATTTCTACAAAGACGGCTTCGATTCAAAATACCTTACAAACAGTACTTACGGAACAAAAAACAGATTCCAGCCTACTGAAATCACAGGTATTCCCAGAGCAGAAGATTATGTTGTGCTTGAAATTCTTGCTGCAACTCCTGATAAGGGCACAAAATACAAAATTGATTACCTCATCACAAACAAGCTTGACGGATTTGTAAGCAGCGGCGATCTTGCTTACTACTCAAAATATAAGAATGTGGATGTCAACGGTGTTGCAGGCACATTTGACGGTCTTACATTCACAGGTGCAGAAGACGGTGCATATAACACAAACGTCACTGCAACACTCAAGTGCAACACTGCGCTTACTCTTGATCTTACAGTTTTCATCGGCTCAAAGCAGAGTCTGATTTATGACTTTGAATATGTAACAGGCGAAGAAAACAAGGATGCAGAAAATTACATTCCTTCTTTTTCACTTCCCACATACGGTAAAAAGTGGCTTGCTGACAACGGCTCATCAAATGCAGCTATCTCAGCACAGCTTTACGAAGAAGGTATGCCTCTTTATATGTGGCCCAACGGAGCTATTGCAAATGATACAGTATCAGCTGATATCGTTACTGCAGCAGACGGTGAGCCCGTACGTTTCGGCGACAAAGCTCTGAGAATTTCATTTGACTTCTCAACATACAACAAGGAATCAAACGGTAACTTCTACCTCAGAGTTACAGAACCCACATACAGATTTGAAGGCTCTCCCACAGCAATGGGTGTCTGGGTATACGCTCCCGAAGGCACAGCTCCTTACCACCTCTACCTCAACTGCGGCTCTAAGATTGGTGACGCAAACTCAACATCATACCAGTGTCTTACAACATCTGACAATATGGGTACAGAATCAGGCGGCATCAACTGGACAGGCTGGAGATATCTCGAATTTGACCTCACAGGTCTTAAGGGCAGAACAGGTGTATCAAATGTAGGCGGTTCTTTTGAGCCTTATGGCTTCTATCAGAGCTGCGGCGTGTTCTGGATTTCATATCAGCCCTCAAATATGGGTGCTGACGTAACATCAGACACTATATACATTGACGATATCACTCTTATCTACGGTGCAAACACATCAGACACACTCAACCCCAAGGTAAACTACCTCGGCGACATCAACAGTGCTATTGTTGACGGCGAAACAGTCTACACATCAAACACAAACACATTCAAGGCTTCATTTGCCGATGTGGAAGATAAGTATATGACAGGCATTGATGATGCTGCAACAAAGATGTATATTGACGGCGTTGACGTTACAGACAAGTGCTACATCAACGAAGGTGACGACGAAATCTACTTCTACGACGCTGTTCTTTCAGACGGCATTCACAACATTGAGGTTGAAGTTTCTGACGTATTCGGTAACAAGACAACCGAAATGAAGTACTTTACAATTGACAGCGGTGCTGAAGATACAGAAGTTTCATTTGTAGCTGTTGACGGTGCTCCTGTTCTCGGTATGGACTACGAGCTTGCGATCACATCAGACAATGTTGCAGATGTAACAAGTGCTGATGTCAAGGTCAAGGTTCTTTCAGATTTCACAAGCTACTGGAGAGATGTAACTGTTGTTCCCGCTGCTAACTATGAGCTTGACGGTGAAGCAGTTTACAACAGCATCAATGATACTCTTTCATTCAAGGTTGTCAGAAAAGCAGATGCTTCAGCTGAAAATGACAACGGAACAATTGCAACAATCGTTACTGCAGTTCCCACAAATGTTCCCGAAAACCTTGAGGTAACACACAGAATTGCAAAGGGTGCTCTCACTCTCGCTTCTGAATCAGCTGATAACTACACAGCAGCATTCTCAGGTAAAATCACATACGCAGCTATTTCTCCCTTCGTTCTCAGCACAGATACTATGATTATTGGTGCTGACGGCGGATACATCTACATCACAGATAATGACGCTGCTCCCGTTGAAGGTGCAAACATCTACCTTGCAGACGGCACTCTCATCGGCACAACCGATGCAGAAGGCAAGCTCTACACAGATTTGCTCATTTCTTCTGTTGCTGAATTCTCAATTTACGCAGAAAAAGACGGACTCCTTTCATTCATCTATAAATCACAGAGCTATAATGCAGGCGGCGACACAACAGGAGCTCCCTCTTACATCAAGCTCAATGCTGCTGAAGATGCTTCAACTCAGCAGAACATCTCGTGGATGGCTTCTCCCGTTGCAAGTGCAGACAAGGCAATTGTAAAGTATGCAACAAAGGCAGATTACGAAGCAAACGGTGATGCAACAGTATTCACAGAGTTCGAAGGCAAAAGCTATGTTGATACTGCTGCTGCTTCAGGAAAAACAGAAACAAACTATGCAGTAAGATTCAATTCAGCTGTTATTACAGGCCTCGCTCCTGCAACAGAATATGTTTATATGGTAGGCGACGGCACAAACTGGTCAGATGTAAGAAGATTCACTACAGACAGAGCAGGCACAAACACAAACTTCTTTGTAATGGGTGACACTCAGAGCGCAGACACATCAAATCTTGATGCTATCTTCTCTCAGCTTGCTGCATCTGAAACAGACTATACATTCGGCATCCAGACCGGTGACGCAGTTGACAACGCAGGCTCATACTCGTACTGGGAAGGCATCGGCGGTGCATTCTCAGGTGACTATATCGGTGAAATTGATATGGTTCACGTACTCGGCAACCACGAATTCACAGGTGATGCCGCAGGCATCAACGCCGCTCACTACTTCAATCTCCCCGGCACAACAGACCAGGCTCCTCTTGCATATTCATTTGAATACGGCAATGTTTATGTAGCAGCATTCAAATACCTCAGCGGTTCAGAAGCACAGGCAGCTGCTGACTGGCTTGTTGAAGACGCAGCAAAGTCAACTGCAAACTGGAAGATTCTCGCAATGCATCAGCCTCCCTACTTCACAAACATAGGCGGCGGCACAACAAGAGCAATGATGGATAAAATCACTGCAGCAGTTGATGCAGCTGATATCGACTTCGTTTTTGCAGGTCACGACCACACATACGCAAGAACATATCCCATCACAGCAGGCGAACAGTCAGCAGATGGCGCAGTATACTTCATCTGTGCCGCAACATCAGCTGAAAAGGGCTACCAGATAACAACAGTTCCCGGTATCCACGAAATCGCTTCAGACGAATACAACTCAATCTACCTTACAGTCAGCACAACAGACACAACCTGTGACATTACTGTATGGAACTATGACGGCACAGATCACAATGTATTTGATTCATACTCAGCAACAAAGACAGTTGACTGCTCAGAGAACGGACATGTCAACAAGTTTGACGGCGAATACCTCACATGTAAGGTTTGCGGCTACACAACAGAAGTCGGCACATATTCAGGCTTTGTAACAGACGCTGAAACTGATTTACCGATGTATCTTATCGGCGGCAACGTTCAGACAGGCTGGGTTGCTATCGGTGAGGACAACTACATCTTCGGTGAAGACGGCGTTGCTCTGACAGGCACAGTTACTTATGAAGGCTTCACATATGAATTCGGTGAAGACGGTAAGCTCAAGCAAGGTGCATTCGTCAAGAACGATGACGGCACATATTCATACTACATCAACGGCATCGCACAGCGTGGCTGGTTTGAAATCGACGGTTACTGGTACTACTTCTCAAGAACAATCGGATTCAAGACACTCAGCGGTGAAAAATCAGTTGAAGGTATGATGTACAAATTTGCCAAGGACGGCAAGCTTGTCAGAGGTGCATTCAATGAGACACCCAACGGCACAGCATATTACTGGGGTCCCTATCCCGTAACAGGTCTTGTTGAAATCGAAGATAATCTTTACTACTTTGATCCCGCAGACACATATATGCTTCAGAATGAGTCAGTTGAAATCGACGGTGAAATCTACTCCTTCTATAAGGACGGTACATTCACTCACTACGGTGAGCATTTCGACGAAGACGGTGACGGTGATTGCGACGAGTGTCCTGTTGACAACTTCTTCACAAGACTTCTCAAGAGCATTCTTGATTTCTTCAAGAGAATCAGAGAATTCTTTGAGTCAATATTCTCTGCTTGACAAATTATTATCCCCTCGGTTGTTTTTCAGCCGAGGGGCTTGCAGACCAAAACGGAGGTGCAATTTTGAAAAAATTCATTTTATCGGCAATCACATTGTTATGTCTTGTTTTATGCTTTTCTGTGTGTGCATTTGCAGCCGGCTCAAATGTGACATACTATGCAAATCCTGACGATGCAAACACAGCTGTAAGCGTACAGAAAAACGTGGCAGGTAAAAACTGCCTTTTCCTTCCTTCTTCTGCAGACCTCACAAAGCTTGTCCTCAATTTTGACGGCGAATCCCTTTCCGCAGGTGATGCAGCAATCGAAAGCGGAGTTGCATTTGACCTTACGGCAATTGCTGCAGAAAACAATGGTGAATACACTCTCGCTTTCTCTGACGGCACAACTCTTAGCGTTATGAAATCAGCAAATGTGCGTGCACTTTTCTATGTCAGCGCAGATCCCGTGAACGCAGGCAGAGATTTTGTTGACGCTGTCAAGGGAAACGAAGCCGAGGGCAATATGTCCATAATCGGTGCAGACGGTGAAGTTGACTACTCAGACGAGGTTACAGAAATCAAGGGCAGAGGCAACTCTACATTCCAATACTACGCAAAAAAGCCATATCAGATAAAGCTTAAAAACAAAACAGCTCTCATTGAAGGCTCCGCAGAAAAAAGCAAGAAGTATGTTCTTCTCGCAAATGCCGCCGACTACTCACTCATTCACAATTCTATAACCTTCGACCTTGCTCAGATGCTCGGTGTGCCATACACCAACAGTTATGAAGCCGTTGACTTCTATTTTGACGGCGAATACAGAGGTCATTATCTCATTACAGAAAAGGTTGAGGTCGCATCAACAAATGTTGATATAGACGACCTTGACGGAATGATTGAAGAAATCAATGCAGACACTGATGCTTATGAAAATCCCGTTGTTGTGACAAAGACAACCAAGAGTAAGGGCGAAACCGATGCCGCAACAGGCAGTAAGGGCTCTTACAAATACGTTCAGGGTCTCACAGAGCCTGAATATCCCGAGGATGCAGACCATCACGCTTACCTTCTTGAGCTTGAGTTTACCTCAAGATATCCCAATGAGCAGTCAGGCTTTGTCACAAACAGAGGTCAGTGTGTGGTTACAAAAAATCCCGAATACCTCACAAAGGATTCAGGCGCATATATCGCAGCATTCTGGCAGGAATTTGAAGATGCTGTTTACAGTGAAAACGGATACAACAAAACAACAGGCAAGTATTATTATGAATACTGCGACCTTGATTCACTTGTAAATCTTTATCTTATAAATGAGCTTGCAAAAAATCACGACAGCTTCCGTTCATCTGCATTCTTTTATCTTCCCGCAGACTCAGACATAATGTATGCAGGCCCTGTGTGGGATTATGATATCTGCTATGGCATCGGCCACAGAAGCAGGGAGGTTGCAGCAAATCCCGAATACTTCTTTGCAGCAACACAATATCTTATAAACGGACTGATAAAAATAGAAGGCTTCCGTAATGCTCTCAAGGAAGCAATCAATCCTCAGTCAGGCGAATTCTATCTGGCAGCAAAATCTCTTCTCGGCGAAAACGGAGCAATTGCAACTCACGCAACTACACTTGCCGAATCGCAAAAAATGAATTACAGAATCTGGGACATCTATGCAGATGATTATTATCTTTACAACAGTGATGAAGGTGATTTCAGAATCGTGGTCAAAGACGGCGCTGAAGAGAATTACGAAAATGCCGTAGATTTCTGCAGCTACTTCATTGAAACAAGACTTAACTGGCTTTCATCAGAAATCTGCTCCTGGAGCGGTAACAATTATTCAATCCCGACAGACCCCGTTCCGGAAGAAAAGCCTCTCAATTTCTTTGAGATGATCATCGCATGGTTCAGATCAATAATTGAATGGTTCAAAAACCTTTTCAGCTGACACCACAAGAAATATAAAATAACTTTACGGCAGAGATAAATTCTCTGCCGTTTTTTTGTGTCATAACACATCAGATCACATATTATGTACTGAGGATTGTCCTCAATACATAATAAGGAGTATGTATAATGAACACTAACAAACCCTGCACCTATTGCAAGGCCGAGAAAGCTGTGGCTGACTGCGAAAGAACGGCACTGCCTGAGGTTATGACCACAACAATGGCATATGTGCCCTTTCAGCTTGACCTGTCACATTATGAAGCTTCAGAGGCTCTTTGCAAAGGTACTCTTTTCAGTGATCTCTACAAGCCTTTCAAAGGAAGATGCACATGCTGACCGAAAAGAATAAGCTTATGAACTGCCTTAGTGCAGAACAGTTTGCAGCCTGGGAGCTTCATCTTTACCTTGACACCCACCCCTGCGACAAAACTGCACAGAGACTGCACGAAAAACACATCACAAGAGCAAAAGAGCTCAGAGAAGAATATGAGAGCAAATACGGTCCTCTTTCAACAAAAACGGGCGAAGGCTGCGACTGGCTCAAAGGTCCCTGGCCCTGGGAGAAAGGTGAGTAATTATGTGGACTTATGAAAAGAAATTACAGTATCCCGTCAAGATAAAAAACCCCAACCCTGCCTATGCAAAAATTATTATGGACCAGTACGGGGGTCCCGACGGTGAGTTGGGTGCTGCACTGAGATACCTCTCACAGCGTTATTCAATGCCCTGTAACGAGCTTAAAGGGCTTCTGACCGACATCGGTACCGAAGAGCTTGCACATTTCGAGATGATAGGTGCTATGATTTACCAGCTCACCCGTAACCTTTCCTGCGATGAAATAAAAAAACAAGGCTTTGATGCTTACTTTGTCACTCACACAAACGGCGTCTATGCCGCTGCTGCATCAGGAGTCCCCTGGACTGCAAGCTACATCCAGACAAAGGGCGATGTGCTTGCAGACCTTCACGAAGACCTTGCCGCCGAGCAGAAAGCAAGAGTAACCTATGACAATATTCTTCGTCTTATCGATGACCCTGATATCATTGACCCCATAAAATTCCTCAGAGAAAGAGAAATTGTTCACTATCAGCGATTCGGCGAAGGTCTGAGAGTTGCTACAGATGCTCTTGACAGCAAGAACTATTATATGTTCAACCCCTCATTTGACAAATAATCTTCCCGTACCGTCCCCGAGAAATCGGGGGCATTTTTTTGCAAAAAAGGCAGTTACAATACCACAATCAGTCTTCAAAAAATATTGTTTAGCTATATTTAAGAATTTTGTGCTATAATAGCCGTGGGAGGCGGTATTATGAGACTGCTTTTAGCAGAAGATGAAATAGAACTCGCCAGAGCACTGGCTACAATCTTCAAGCACAACAATTATTCAGTTGATGTTGTCTATAACGGCACAGATGCGCTTGATTATCTTTCAAACGATGTTTATGACGGTGTAATTCTTGATATTATGATGCCTCAGACAGACGGTCTGACAGTGCTTAAAAAAATCAGGGCACAAGGCAACTCTGTACCCGTTCTGCTGCTGACGGCAAAATCAGAAATTGATGACCGTGTACTGGGTCTTGACTGCGGTGCCGACGACTATCTCACAAAGCCTTTTGATGTAAGAGAGCTTCTCGCAAGAATCAGAGCAATGACAAGACGCAAAGGAGACACAACCGATTCCGTTCTCAGATTCGGCAATCTCAGCCTTGACAGAGCAACCTATGAGATGTCTGCCCCTCTGGGCTCTGTACGCCTTGCGAATAAAGAGTTTCAGATAGTGGAAATGCTCATTTCAAACCCTCAGCAGATAATTCCGTCAGAAAGATTTATAGAAAAAATATGGGGATTTGAGAGCGACACAGAGCTTAATATCGTGTGGGTGAACATATCAAATATAAGAAGAAAGCTTTCTTCAATCGGCGCAGATGTCACAATCAAGGCATCACGCAATGTGGGCTATATAATGGAGTAAAAATGATTAAAAAACTTCGCAAAAAATTCATTACCGTCACAATGTGCTCTGTTATCTCTGTTCTGACTGTAATAATTACTGTTATCAATATAGCAAGCTTTGTCAGAATAAACAGGGATGCAGATTTCAGAATATCACAGATAAGCATTTCCGGCAGCACAGGAGCCCCTCAGACACCCGACGGCAACCATACTGACAAAGACAAAAAGCATCCACACACTCTTGATATGCCCTTTGAAATCAAATGCTTCACCGTCACACTTGATATGCAAGGTAATGTGATATCCGTTTTCACAGACAGATTTTCCGAAAACTCAGAAGACACTGCAGCCACTTACGCTAAGACACTTTTTCAGCGTAACAAGGAGCAGGGCTTCATAGACGGCTACAAATACCGTGCCGTTGACAATAACGGTGAAGTAAAATATATTTTTCTTGATTGCAGTCGTGAGCTTGATGCCTTTGTTTCTTTCTGTATCACAAGCATAACAGTCAGCATTACGGGTATTCTGCTTGTTTTTCTGCTTGTTTTATTCTTGTCAAACATCGTTATAAAGCCGTTTATAGAAAACTACGAGAAACAAAAGCGATTTATAACCGATGCAGGGCACGAAATAAAAACACCCCTGACAATTATAGATGCAGGTGCAGATGTTCTTGAAATGGAAAACGGTGCAAACGAGTGGACAAAGAGCATTAAAAATCAGGTCAAACGCCTGACGGAGCTGACCGAGAAGCTTGTTTTCCTCTCAAGGATGGAAGAAGATGAAAAAAAGCTCATCACCACAGAATTCTCACTTTCCGAGCTTGCAAATGAGGTGCTTGAATCCTTTGAAGCAGTTGCCGCAACAAAAGAAAAGTCACTCACTTCTTCAATTCAGGATAATATCATTTACCGCGGTGACAAAGAGGCAATAAACCGTCTTTTCTCAATTCTTCTTGATAATGCTATGAAATATTCAGACAAGAACGGAACAATCATTCTTACCCTCAGCACCTCAGGCAAAAACAAGGAAATCAGAGTTTATAACACAGTCGATTTCATTGAAAAAGGAAAGCACGACGAATTCTTTGAAAGATTTTACAGGGCAGATGCCTCAAGGAATTCAAAAACCGGCGGCCACGGCATAGGACTTTCTTCTGCCAAGGCTATAGTAACAGCCCACAAGGGCAGAATTTCAGCATACAGCGCCGACGATAAATCAATAGTTTTTACCGTTATTTTATAATATATATACTTAAAATGCCGACAGTTCGTCATTGAACTGTCGGCGTTGTTTTTCTTTATTATCAGAAGGTTGATGACATATCAGCCTGAACTGCTTCCTTAACATCTGTCTTTGCCTTTGAAGCAGCTCTTCTCTTGTTAAGCTCTGCAAGATAGAGGTCTTCATCAAGAGGAAGAGTAATTTCCTTGTTGCCAAGCCATGATGAAAGGTAAGCCGCATTACAAATTGTAAGACCGTTGATGCCTTCCGTGCCTTCGGCAACGAGAGGTGTGCCGTGGAGAATGTGTGCGGCAAATGCGTTTGTAACGCCTGAATGCTGTTCATTCATACCGTCAGTTTCAACTTCAATTTTCTTGCTTTCAAGCTTTTTGAAGCCGTCTTCTGCTGCATAAGTATAGTCAGAAAGCTTTTCGCTCAGCTCCACGACCTCGATTGAATCGGGTGTGCAGATAATTCTTGCCTTGTCGAGAGTGATTTCAAATCTGTTGTCACCGGGACAATCACCTGTTGTTGTGATGAACACACCTGTTGCACCGTTGGGATACTCAGCATAGATTGTTACATCGTCTTCAACTTCGATATCATGCCATTTGCCGTTGTGACAGAATGCAGTAATCTTTGAGGGCATACCGCATATCCACTGCCACAGATCAAGGTTGTGAGGTGCCTGATTCATAAGAACGCCGCCGCCTTCACCGTCCCAGGTTGCTCTCCATCCGCCTGAATTATAGTAGCCCTGAGTTCTGTACCAGTCGGTGATAATCCAGTTTGTTCTTCTGATTTCGCCGTAAACACCGCTTTCAACCAATTCTTTAGCCTTGCGGTAAATGTGGTTTGTTCTCTGATTATACATAAGAGCAAACGTCTTATCCTGTGTATTTACATATTCATTAAGCTCACGGACATTCTTTGTAAAAACGCCTGCAGGCTTTTCACAGAGAACATTGATACCCTTTTCAAGAGCCTGTTTTGCAAGAACAGGATGCAGATAATGTGGAGTTGCAATGATGATTGCATCAACAAGACCGCTGTCAAGAAGCTCATCTGTGCTTGTGAAGGTCTTGAGCTCGGGAACCTGTGTGAGGGCAAAATCAAGTCTGTCCTGCTTGATATCACAGACTGCAACAAGCTCCATTTCCTTGATTTTGCCGTCTGTATACATTTTTATGTGGGATGAACCCATATTACCTATGCCGATGATGGCATATTTAAGTTTTGCTGACATAATGTTTTTCTCCTTTTATCAAATTAACCTGTAAATCAGAATTTGTCGGGGTCTTTCAAATTCGCAATTTGAAATTCGCAATTCGCAATTGTGGAAGGGGCTTTGCCCCTTACCCCATTATAATGGTTCAAAAGGCGGAGCCTTTTCCTTAATTGCGCATTGATAATTGCTAATTGCCAATTTAATTTGTCGAGGGCACCTCGACAAATTATTGTTTACCAGATAACCTTATCGTCTACATCTTTAACTGCCATTGCGATGAAATCATCAACAGATATTGCACCCTGGTCACCGAAGCCTCTCTTTCTGACTGAAAGAGTTCCGTCCTCTGCTTCCTTGTCACCGACAACAAGCATATAAGGAATCTTTTCCATCTGAGCAGAGCGGATTTTGTAGCCTGTCTTTTCGCTTCTGTCGTCAACAGTAACTCTCATACCGAGTGCTTCAAGCTTTGCCTTGACTTCATAGCAGTAGTCAAGATGTCTGTCTGCGATGGGGAGGAATCTGATCTGCTCAGGAGCAAGCCACATAGGAAATGCACCTGCATACTTTTCAATAAGAAGAGCAAGAGTTCTTTCGTAACAGCCGATTGATGTTCTGTGAATGATGTAGGGGTTTTTCTTTGTGCCGTCACGGTCAACATATTCCATACCGAACTTTTCAGCAAGCATCTGGTCAATCTGGATTGTAATAAGAGTATCTTCCTTGCCGTAAACATTCTTAATCTGAATGTCGAGCTTGGGACCGTAGAATGCGGCTTCACCGATACCGACCTTGTATTCAAGACCGATATCATCAAGGATTTCTTTCATAATGCCCTGAGCCTCATCCCACTGCTCAGGTGTACCGATATACTTCTCTGTATCCTCGGGATCCCACTGTGAGAAACGGTATGAAACATCGTCGTAAAGACCGAGAGTCTTGAGCATAAAAATGCAAAGGTCAAGACAACGCTTGAATTCGTCAGCAAGCTGCTCGGGAAGACACATAAGATGTCCTTCTGATATTGTGAACTGACGGACACGGATAAGACCGTGCATTTCACCTGATGCTTCATTTCTGAAAAGAGTTGAAGTTTCAGCCAATCTCATAGGAAGGTCACGGTATGAACGTGCTCTGTTGAGGTATGCCTGATACTGGAAGGGACAGGTCATAGGACGCAGTGCAAATACTTCATCGTCCTTTTCTTCGTCACCTAAAACGAACATACCGTCTTTATAATGATCCCAATGGCCTGAAATCTTGTAAAGGTCACTCTTTGCCATAAGGGGGGTCTTTGTGCGTACCCATCCACGTCTTGCTTCTTCGTCTTCAACGAATCTCTGAAGTGTCTGAACGATGAATGTACCCTTGGGGAGAAGAATGGGAAGTCCCTGACCGATGCAATCAACTGTTGTGAAGAGCTCGAGCTCTCTGCCGAGCTTGTTGTGGTCACGCTTCTTAGCTTCTTCCATTCTCAGAAGATGCTCTTCGAGGTCAGCAGCCTTTGTGTAAGCTGTGCCGTATACACGCTGAAGCATCTTCTTTGTTGAGTCGCCTCTCCAGTAAGCACCTGTTGCACTTGTGAGCTTGAATGCCTTAACTCTTGATGTATCAGGAATGTGAGGACCTGCGCAGAGCTCAACAAAATCACCCTGCTTGAAGAATGAAATATTTTCGCCTTTACCTGCGTGTTCTTCTATAAGCTCAACCTTGTAGGGCTCGTCTTTTTCTTTCATCATTGCGAGAGCCTCGTCGGGAGACATCTCGAATTTTTCAAGCTGTAAGCCCTCTTTTACGATTTTCTTCATTTCACCCTCAATTTTTTCAAGCACCTCGGGAGTGAAAGGAACATCTACATCGAAATCATAATAAAAACCGTTTTCGATAGCAGGACCGATTGCAAGCTTTGCAGCGGGGAAAAGTCTTTTAACTGCCTGAGCGAGAATGTGTGATGCTGTATGACGGAATGCCTTTTTACCCTCTTCATCATCAAATGTAAGGATTTCGAGAGCACAATCCTTGTCGAGCACTGTACGAAGGTCTGCCACTTCGCCGTCAATTCTGCATACGCAAGCAGCCTTGTAGAGACCCATACCGAGATTTTTCGCAACTTCTGCTGCTGTTATGCCGCTGTCAAACTCCTTGACAACGCCGTCTTTAAGAGAAACTTTAATCATATATATTACCTCCGTTTGATAATTCATTATATCGTAGGGGCGCCCATTGGGCGTCAGTTCTGTAATTCATAATTTGTGCACATCAATCTTATTAAAACTGTTTCATGAAATCGTCTAAACCGATTGCATACGGGTCAATAAAAAGCCATCTGTTTTTTGATTTTATTAAAATTGTACCAATCTTTGTCCTTTTTACTTTTTCTATATCTGAATATTTATAGTATAAAGTACGATTGAATGATGTTCTGTAATGAAAACCTGTTTCATCATAAGTGATTTGCCAGTTTAAGGTACTTATAAAGCTGATTAGTGATATAAAAATCGTAATTAAAAAAACGATTATCATATCTATTCTGCTGTAATCATTATCATATTCATATGCAAATAATGGAACGTTGAAAAGCACATAACAGAACGCAAATACAAATGTATAAAATTTAGGCAATCTTACGATTTTTAAATCTGTTTTTTCTTTTTTTATAAATGCCAAAAATAATGCTATTATAAAAATAATGGCACAAATTATCAATATATTTTTCAGCATCTTTTTGAACTCCTAATAAAAAAAGCTCCACCCCAAAACAGGGATGAAGCATAAACTCCACGGTTCCACCCAAATTACGGAATATGAAAAAATTCCGTCACTCAAGGGACTTTAACGCAGTCATACGGCACACCTTAACGCACTTTTCTGAAAAAATGCTTTCCGGCGGCACTCGGGAGCGGTAGCGATTGCTTACACCTTATTCTGCTCACACCAAATGCAGAACTCTCTGAAAAAGTGACGGTGCAATGCCTTCTCCGTCATAGTTTTATCACTATTATATTCAATTATAAACACTCTGCAAAAAAAGTCAAGAGGAAAATAAACAATAATTTATCGGGCTGATTGCACAAATTGAAATGGTGCGTGTAGGGAGCGATGCCCACATCGCTCCGCAAAATTTGATGTGACCTGAACGGACCGATGTAGGGCATCGGTCCCTACGAGGATTGTTTTTCCTGAAACGGACGCCCAATGGGCGCCCCTACGACATATTTATTCATCTCTGCAAATTCTGATTTATCAAAAAATATAATTTATAAAAACGGCACTTTCAAAAGAAAATGCCGTCTGATATTATACACTGTAAAGCAAATCGCTGTATGTGGGATAAGGAATATATTCCTCTGACATATCGGTTTCAATTTCGTCTGAAACTGCACGAAGCTCATTCATTGCTGAAAGGATATTATCCTTTGTATAGAATGCCAGTTCCTGACCTTCCGCCACACTCTTTGCTCCTGCAACTGCCTTGTCGAGACTGTCAATCTTCTCATACATTGTATTCGTCAGCTTTGTGAGCTTGTCTGCAAGAAGGAATGCAGCATCATTTTCAACATTCATACCGATAGCTTTCTTTGCGGCAAGTGTCTGTGCAAGTGAGCCTGTGAATGAAATTGCTGCGGGAAGAAGCTGCTTCTTTGCCATTTCAAGCATTGTGAGAGCTTCAATATTGATGGTCTTGCAATAAAGCTCTGCAAGAATTTCCTGTCTTGAATGCACCTCAAGGGGTGTGAAGATATGATGCTTGCTGAACAGGTCAATATTCTTCTGAGCTGTGTAATGGGGAATTGCATCAGCAGTAGTCTTGAGGTTGAGAAGACCTCTCTTTTCTGCTTCCTTTACCCACGTATCGTCATAGCCGTTGCCGTTGAAGATGATTCTTGCGTGATTTCTGAATTCACGGCGGATAATGTGGCTGACTGCCTTGTCGATATCCTCTGAATTCTCAAGATAATCTGCAAACTGAGAGAATGACTCAGCAACGATTGTGTTCATTATGATGTTGGGGTCTGCTATTGAATAGTTTGAGCCGAGCATACGGAATTCAAACTTGTTACCTGTAAATGCAAAGGGAGATGTTCTGTTTCTGTCTGTTGTGTCCTTTGTGAAGTCGGGAAGAACATCAACACCTGTCTTCATTGCAACCTTCTGAGGACCTTCAACATCGTCTTCCTTGTTGATAAGAGCCTGAATGATTTTTGTCAGATCGTCACCGAGGAATACGGAAACAATTGCGGGAGGAGCCTCGTGAGCACCGAGACGGTGATCATTACCTGCACTTGCAACGGAAATTCTCATAAGGTCCTGATAATCGTCAACAGCCTTTACAACTGCAGCGAGAATAAGAAGGAATGTCTTGTTCGACTGAGGATTCTTACCGGGGTCAAGAAGATTCTTGCCTGAATCGGTTGAAATTGACCAGTTGTTGTGCTTGCCGCTTCCGTTGACGCCTGCAAAGGGCTTTTCGTGAAGAAGACACACAAGATTATGCTTCTTTGCAACCTTTTTCATAATCTCCATTGTGAGCTGATTATGGTCAGTTGCGATATTTGTAGTTGAAAAAACGGGAGCTAATTCGTGCTGTGCGGGAGCGGCTTCATTATGCTCAGTTTTGGCAAGAATTCCGAGCTTCCAGAGCTCTTCGTTAAGGTCTTCCATATAAGCCATAACACGGGGCTTGATTGCACCGAAGTAATGGTCGTCCATTTCCTGACCCTTGGGAGGCTTTGCGCCGAAAAGAGTTCTGCCGGTGATGACAATATCTTTTCTCTGCTCATAGACTTTTCTGTCAATGAGGAAATATTCCTGCTCTGCACCGACTGTGGAAATAACTCTCTTTGTGTCAACACCGATAAGGTTAAGAACACGGACTGCCTGCTTGCTGAGTTCTTCCATTGAACGAAGAAGAGGAGTTTTTTTGTCGAGAACTTCACCTGTGTATGAACAGAAGGCTGTGGGAATGCACAGTGAATTTTCTTTTATGAATGCATAAGAAGTGGGGTCCCACGCTGTGTAGCCTCTTGCCTCAAATGTGGCTCTGATACCGCCTGAGGGGAAGCTTGATGCGTCGGGCTCGCCCTTGATAAGCTCTTTACCTGAGAACTCCATAATGACTTTTCCGCCGGGAGCAGGACTTATGAAGCTGTCGTGCTTTTCGGCAGTGATACCCGTCATAGGCTGGAACCAATGGGTATAGTGAGTTGCGCCCTTACTGATTGCCCAATCCTTCATAGCGTGAGCAACTGCGTTTGCAAGAGTGATATCAAGCTCCTTGCCCTCTTCAACAGTCTTGTGAAGTGACTTGTAAATCTCCTTGGGGAGAGTTTCTCTCATTACTTCGTCATTGAAAACGAGAGAGCCGAACATTTCGGGTACGTTTTTTGCTGTCATACGGATTTCTCCTTTAAAATAAAAAAGATGCTGACAACTCAGCATCTTTATTATAAATCTAATAAAATATTTGTCAATAGCCGTCAGCCATTTTTAGAATGTCGCATAAACAAGGCATTTGTCAAAATAAAAAATTGGGCAAATTTCTAATTTGTGTGGCTCAATATCACACAAATTATTGTTTATATAACATTTGCCGCTACACGCAGAATCATTCTTGCATCAGCTGCTGTAATCCCCCGTCTGCTGTTGACATCGGCAGCATTACGGGGCATACCGTTAAGGTACTCCAGCTTTGCTGCGTGACGGAGTGCAAGCCGTGCATCTGCTGACGTTACCTTGCCGTCACAATTCACATCATACGGAACAAGCACGGCAAATGAAGAAACTCTGTACCCCTCAAAGAGAGTTACAATGTGCGAACCATTGGGAACATCTGCATCATGTGGCAGAATTTCCCCCTGTGCATTTATAACAGCAGTGTTTTCTGCCTTCACCTTTGACAATGCAGTGCTGACATCCGTGCCGTTATCAAACACTGCCCAATAGTCAGCGGGAGCATAATCTTCCGTAAACTCAACAAATTCCACTTCGGACTCGCTCACTACCCTCTCATAAGGTGCCTTGAATTTAACCTTTGCATCATACTTATTCCCGTCAACATCTTTTACATCAGCCGTAACGGTCATATTATGCTCACCGACTCCCGTTACAAGCATACCGCAAAATGTACTGTAATTCCAGCCGTCTGCCCTGTCGGCGTATTCATCATTCCACGCAACATAGAAGCTTATTCCCGTTTCTGTAGACACACAGCTCTCGGTAAAGACAGCAACCGGCTGACCGACAGAATAATCGTGCTTTAATATGTCTGTGTTGAAGTTAATATTCACACGCACATATTCATATTTTTCAAGCTCGGGGACAGACATTCTTATGCTGAAGCCACCCTGCTGAGTCTCATCATAAACAATCAGCACTTCGGCAGTTTCAATGAGAATGTCATAGTCATTATCCTCTGCTGAGGCAACAATTACTGATGCAAGAGCAATAACAAATGCAAGTATAAAAGAAACTACCTTATTCATAAGTTTTCCTCCTTATTTACTGCAGAATACCGTCAACCACAACAGTAAAACCAAACTCTTTAATGGGTTCATCATCCCAAGACCTGATAAGCTCAAAATGAACAGTATATGTTCCCGCTTTGAGAGCCTTGAATGTAAATGTCTGCTCAAATGGTGTACCGGGGTTTATTTCAACACCTTCGGGCGGAGCTATAGTGTCGGTAATCTCAAATGCACTTTCATCTGATACAGTGCATTCCCAGTTATAGGCACCGCTACCGGCATTTTTAAGCTTGTCAATAACAAATTTTCTGCCTTCAAAAAGTGTTATTTCGGGATTTTTGAATTCTTCAAGCTTTGCCGCCACACGCAGAATCTGTCTTGCATCTGAAGCATCGGCAACACCGTTTCCGTTAAAATCACAGCCCTCATTGAAAAATTCGGGGAACATCTCGATTTTTGCGGCATATCTGAGTGTTTTTCTTGCGTCAGCCGCAGTAACAATTCCGTTGCTGTCTGCATCACCAATGATACATATTCTCACGGTTTCACATTTTCTCTCATCAAACATAATGTATATCTCATCATTTGTAAGCGCATACTCGCAATCGGTTATACCGACAGGTTTATACATAATGGGATATTCTTTATGTGTGCTTCTGATTTTGCTTTTAAGCTCTGATTTTGTTACTGGATGAGGCAGGTAAATTGTGTCTTCTTTTCTGTAAATTTCAATGTCACCCGCAATCATAAGACGGGGAACTTCGTCAGCACTAAAAACGGTGTTGTCCGGAAGGTCGTCAGCAAGTCTTGCTTCTCTCGTTGTATCTGAGTCTCTGTATTGCAGCAAAGCATACGCATTTACATCAATATCACCCTCCGAAACACGGAATGTGAGTGTAGCTGTGAATGTGTCCGTATTTGTTGCCATAAACCACGGATAATATTCTATTTTGTAGCCTTTTTCCGTTTGTGTAATTGAAGATTCACCTTTAGACTGGTCAGAAGTACTGTATTTCAGTACTTCTGTATTGCAGTCGATTAACAATTGCACATAAACAACATTTTTAATCACATTGGCGGGAATTTTCAGGTCAAAAGTGATTTCTTCTCCTGCAACATAATACTGATTTTGTGCCAGCAGATAAATTTCAGGCGGCATTAACGCACCTGCAACATTTCCTGCTGATAAAATAATAAATGTTGTCATAAATATAACGATTGACATTAAAATTGAAATAAGTTTTTTCATATTTCATTCCTCCTTACACCATATACAACACACGGAAATACAAAAACGGTTACAAAAAAGTATAAAAAATATTCAATATTCTATTTTAGAATTATAAAGATGCATTATTGTTGTAAAATAAACAATAATTTAGCGAGGAGATTAACAGATATCGCGTAGGGTCACCCATTGGGCGTCCGTCTCGAAAAAAACAACCTTCGTAGGGAACGATATCAGTAAATCAGCTCGACAAATAATTGCTTATCTTTAAAAATCAAAAAAGGATGATATATATGGAATACAAAATTTCTGACAGAATCGCATCACTCAAGCCCTCTGCAATCAGAGAAATTCTCAAGGCAACAGCAGGCGGTGATGTTGTACCTTTTTCAGCAGGCAATCCCGCACCCGAGGCATTCCCTGTTGACGATGTAAGAAAAATCACTGCAGACATCCTCGCAAAGGACCCTATAACTGCACTTCAGTACGGTATTTCCGAGGGCTACACTCCCCTGCGTGAAACTGTCAAAAAGTATATGTCAGAAAAGCACAATGTTGTGGGTGAAGATGATGACGTCATCATCACATCAGGTGCTCAGCAGGTTATCGACCTTGCTTCAAAGGTGCTTCTCAATGAAGATGATGTTGTCATCAGCGAAAGCCCCTCATTCATCGGTGCACTCAACACCTTCCGTTCATATAAGGGCAGACTTGTGGGTGTTGATGTCGAGGATGACGGTATGAATATGGAAATGCTTGAAGAAGTTCTCAAAAAAGAGAGCAGAGCAAGATTTATCTACACAATTCCCAATTTCCAGAATCCGTCAGGCATCACAATGAGTTGGGAGAAGAGACAGAAGCTCTATTCACTCGCACAGCAGTATGATGTTATTATTCTTGAGGACAACCCTTACGGTGACCTGAGATATACAGGTGAAGATATCCCCTGCATCAAGACTCTTGACACAGACGGCAGAGTTATTTATTCAGGTTCATTCTCAAAGATTCTTTCACCCGGTATGCGAGTTGCGTTCACAATTGCAAACAAGAATCTTATTGCAAAAATGACAGTAGGCAAGCAGGCAAGCGATGTACATACTCCCGTTCTCAATCAGATGATTGTCAATGAATGGATGAACAACTACGATATGCAGGGCCACATAAACAAGATAAGAGAAAACTACAAGGCAAGATGTGACCTTATGTGCTCACTTATTGATTCTGAGCTCGGCGATTTTGTAAAATATGTAAAGCCCGAGGGCGGACTTTTCATCTGGTGTACACTTCCCGAAAATGTTGATATGATGAAGTTCTGCTCCACTGCTGCACAGAATAAGGTTGCAGTAGTTCCCGGCACAGCATTTATGATGTACCCTGAGGATAAGACACAGTGCTTCAGACTTAATTTCTCAACCCCCACAGACGAAGCTATCGTCAAGGGTATGAAAATTCTGGGTGAAGTCAAGAAGATGTTTATATAAACAATAATTTAGCGAACAGATTGATTGATACGGCGTAGGGGCGACCATTGGTCGTCCGTCTCGGAAAAAAACAATCTTCGTAGGGACCGATGTGGGCATCGGTCCCTACACGATATCAGTAAATCAGCTCGACAAATTATTGTTTACTTGACATTTACTCCCTAAAGTTCTATAATCTAAAATATTCTTTTTTCAAATGGGGTAATATCCATGCTTACTATTGATAAAATTTATGATGCGTCAAATGTGCTCAAAGCTATTGCAAGACACACTGATATGATTCAGGCTCCCCGTATGACAAACAAGTGCGACCTGTATCTCAAAACAGAAAATCTTCAGCTTACGGGCTCATTCAAATTAAGAGGTGCTTATTACAAGATTTCACGCCTTTCAGATGAAGAAAAAAGTCACGGTGTTATTGCCTGCTCTGCGGGTAACCACGCTCAGGGCGTTGCGCTTGCGGCAACTCACAGCGGTATAAAATCAGTTATCTGCCTTCCCGAGGGTGCGCCTATTTCAAAGGTTGAAGCAACCAAGAAATACGGTGCAGAGGTCTGTATGGTCAAGGGTGTGTATGACGATGCATATAACAAGGCTATTGAGCTTCGTGACGAGAAAGGGTATACCTTCATTCATCCCTTCAATGACCCCGATGTTATCGCAGGTCAGGGTACTATAGGTCTTGAAATAATTGAACAGCTTCCCGATGTTGATGCAGTAGTTGTTCCCATCGGCGGCGGCGGACTTATTGCAGGCGTGGCTTACCTTATAAAGCATCTTCGCCCTCAGTGCAAGATTTACGGCGTTCAGGCAGCAGGTGCTCCCTCAATGTTCAACAGCATTCACGACGGTGAAATCGAAACACTTCCGTCCGTAAACACAATCGCAGACGGTATCAAGGTAAAGACTCCCGGTGACCTGACATTTGAGCTTTGCAAAAAATATGTTGACGAAATCGTAACTGTTACCGATGACGAAGTTGCAGCTGCAATTCTGCGTCTTATGGAACAGCAGAAGCTCGTTTCAGAGGGTGCAGGTGCAGTTCCCGTTGCAGCAGTGCTGTTTGACAAGATTCCCGATATCAAGGACAAGAAGGTCTGCTGTGTTGTTTCAGGCGGTAACATTGACGTTAACATTCTCAGCCGTGTTATTGAGAGAGGTCTGAAGATGAACGGCAGAACAGCAAACATCACAATTGCTCTTTCAGATAAGCCCGGTCAGCTTGCAACAGTATCTGCACTTATCGCAGAGCACGGCGCAAATGTTGTAAGCGTAAGCTACTCAAGCACAGAGCTTGATATGAACATAACAGACTGCTATCTGAATCTTGCAATCGAAACAAGAGATTTTGAACATATCGAACATATCAAACACGCTCTCACAGATGCAGGCTTTGATGTAATTATTTAAAATATACAACCGTAGGGGCGCCCATCGGGCGTCCGTGAAATAAGAGAGGTAATAATAATGAAAACAGTAGCAACAACAAATGCTCCCGGTGCAATCGGACCTTACAGTCAGGCAATGATAACAGGAAATCTCGTGTTCACATCGGGACAGATTGCAATAAATCCCGCAACAGGTAATGTTGAAGCAGAAACAATTGAGGAACAGGCAAAGCAGGTCTGCGAAAACCTCAAGGCAGTGCTTGAAGCAGCAGGCTCTTCTCTTGAAAAGGCTGTAAAGACAACCTGCTTCCTTTCTGATATGGCAGATTTCGGTGCATTCAATGCAGTTTACGGTGAATACTTCACAGGCAAGCCCGCACGCTCTTGCGTAGCTGCCAGGGAGCTTCCCAAGGGCGTTAAATGCGAAGTGGAAGTTATTGCTGAATTATAAAGTAAAGAAAAAGGAGCTGTAAAAAAACTTTTGTTTTTTTACAGCTCCTTTTCAGGGGATAGGGAAAAATGCGCAGAATGAACAAACTGAGCCCAAACAACGCAGATGCGTTGTTTGGGGTTACCCGAAGGCGTACAAAGGTACGCCGAGTGGCGAAGTTTGTTTATAGCATAAAACAATAAATAATACTAAATTTATCAATTATGATTGTATTTACAGGTTTTTGAGTGGTATCAGCATAAAAAAAACCTTTATTTTGCGTGTTTTATGCGGTCTGCACTTTTTTTACATCCCCTTTTTTAATACATATTACTGATATGCTGAATCTCTGCGAATTCTGATTTTATTGTAAAACAGAACAACAACCACCACAAGAACTACACCGCAAAGTGCACCTGCCGAGTCTGTAAGTATATCTGTCAGCTGAAAGCTTCTGCCGGGTACGAAATACTGATGAATTTCATCACTGACGGCATACAGTGCGCCCACACAAAATGAAACAGGTATGTTTATATGAGGCTTTATGTAGAATGAAATACCGACTGCAGACAGAAGAAAGCCCAATGCACCGTATTCTGCAAAGTGTGCCGTGTTTCTTATCACCATAACTGCTTTGTCAAGGATATCTTCAATCTGTTCGTCAGTCAGGTCAAAATTCATAAGAAATGTGTAAACAAATGAGTCTGCAAGAAAATCACTTTTTTTGTTTGACTCGTCTGCATCGTCTGCAGACAGCAGGAATATAACCGTCATAACAGCCAGAGTGAGTGCTATAAGCACTGCTCTGATTGCAATAAGATTTTTTTTGTTCATAAAATCACTCCACGGGATATTATACATACTCCCTTTTCTGTATTCAAGAAATTTCTGTAAAAGACTTGAAAATTATGTGCGGATTTATTATAATATCTGAGTAGTTCGCTTGTGTAGCACAGTCGGTAGTGCAGCGCATTCGTAATGCGCAGGTCTTTGGTTGTATTTAAGGATATCACCTTTCCCACCCATCCAACAAAACAAAAAACTCAATATCCGCTGGTGTGGCTCAATGGCAGAGCAGCTCATTCGTAATGAGCAGGTTGCAGGTTCGATTCCCGTCACCAGCTCCAAAAAAACCTCGTTCTTGCGAACGAGGTTTTTTATTAATTGGTATAATTCTGCAACACATTTAATCTAGCATCGTAATCAGGTGTGGAATCCACCGATGCTCTGAAAAGTAGTTTTCCGTCATAATCATATCCGGAATAAACAGTTTCTGTGTAATACCAAATGGAACTTATGAATTCCGGTGTTTTTTCATATTCTCCTGTCACATTCTCAGATACAATCAAGTAAAAATCTTCATATTCAATATATGCAGTTGGAGTTCCTGCATCATAATCTTTTAGCAATGCATCGTTACCGTATATATCTTCACCGTTTCTTTCTCCAATTTTCTCATATAAATCAAAATTATCAATACCCTGTTCTTTTTGAGTTATTTCAAGTTTACGGTTTATGGTTATAATATAATCAACAGAATATCCATCAGCGTTTTGTTTTGAAAAATCTCCATCGTTTGATTGTGAACTAACAGACAAAACGAATTTGTCGTCTTGTATTTTCACTGAATTTAAGTCATCATAATCCGAACCACCAATGGTTGCGGTTTTTATAACCTTTCCCTTTGAATCTAAAATCGTCATATAAATATCCGTCGAAGAGTAAACACCCTGTGTTTTAGTTTCAGGGGTCTCTCTTGTTCCGAACAAATAGTATTTATTATCTACTTCAAAACAATAACTAAGTGCTTCACCCTCAACACTCTCAAAATCCGTATCAAATTGCACTTCACCAGAAGCATCACATTTAATCACTCGGGAAGCAAAGCCTTTTTCACTTGCCCATACATTTTGTTCATACGCATAATCCTCAAAACCCACAACGAACAGGAAGCCCCCATCATTTGTTGCCGTAAGAGTTCTAATATGGTATGCATCATCTGACTTGCACGAATAGGCGGATAGTTTATTGCCAAACAAATCTAGCATTTGAATATTATGAACAACTGAATGATTTTCCTCATCTGAAGAAGAGATTTCTGTTTTGAGTACCCTCCCATCAAATGGTGTAGCATTATGAAAGATATTTTTCTTTACTACATTACGTAGATTCTCCGGAACTTCTCCTACCTGCTCAACTTTCTTTAATTCATCTTGATTGGAAAAATCAGGTGTTATATCAGGCTTATCGGTTGAACAACCAGACAAAAAACAAGCGAGAACAAAAACTATAAATGCAAGAGAAATAGAAATTGACTTTTTCATATCATTCACTCCTTTGTTACACTGAAAGATAGATAAACAGGATTTTATTTCCATATCTAATCTATCATAAAGCAAATAATTTTTCAATGAACGTAGTGTAAATATTTTTTTCAATGAAATCACATTTCAAAAATTGTACCTACACTTATAAACCCCGTCCGATTTTATAGCAGGAATAAGTCCGTACGTCTTTTAGGACGCTCGGACGGCTCACAACAGACGGCGATGCCGACTGTTACAAGGGTTGTAAGCATTTTGAATTTTACGACTTTTCAAAAAGGCGATACTACTTTTTACAGACAAATCAGCCGTAAGCACCGATTTCAAAGGCTTTGCGGGTACATCCTTTCAGATTTTCAAGGATTTACACGAATATTATGAATCAGGCATTACACAGCGAGTAATCTGCCGTTTGTTCGCCACTGTAAGCCGAATAAGAGAAGTTGTTGAGGAAGTAAGGATAGAACCCCTACTTCCTCTTTTTTCTTTCCTTTGCCAATGCTCAAAAATTTAACCGCATAATTCAAAGAAAGAGAAGTGAAGATTTTCTCAAAATAGTATTGACAAGAACTCAATGCAAGAATCCTGAACGAGCTCATTGAGAAAATTGTGGTATCTGAAAAAGAAATCATAAACGGTGAGAAATACCAATGCGTGCATATATACTACAAGTTCGTGGGGTTGATGAGTATATAAAAGTTAATTGATAAGGTTTAATGACCACATAAATGCAGATATTGAATTTGTTATTCCCTTCTGCTATACTGTATTAGAGGTGAGTTTATGAAAAAACTTAAAGACCTAATACTTAACAAAAAGAAACAGCAATCCATTCCACCTATTCCTACAATCGAAGAAATTGCAGAAGAATTATATAATAAAAGTCTATCTTTTGAAGATTGTGAAGTTATAAAAGTTATATATAACAAAGATAAAACCAAAAGATTTATACTTTTGAAAAGTTCAAATGGATTTTACAAATATACATATGAAGAAATATATGTTTATGATGCATATGAATGGAATTTGTGTTGCAATATCCCTGATTCCTACCCAGCAACTTGGATACCAAAAGACAGGAAATTCGGATATTCGTTTTTTGGTACAGAACAAGAAGCATACACATCTATGAAACAAGAATCTGAGTATTTACAATATTTTGAATAAAACTACTTTCTTGCTACAATCAATCAAATAACATTATGCAATTGATTTTAACAAGTAGAATAGTTACCCTTAAATACAACCATAGGTCGTCCGTTCAAGCCGGATCACAAGCTCCAGAAAAGCCGTACTTTTTCAGTACGGCTTTTTTTGTTGAACTATAGTTACTTGAGATCTGAATTACTGTCACTCTAAACAATAGGTTCTAAGGAGCAAACACTTCCTCTGCAAAGCGTACTGTTTCCATAGCATCCTTTGCATAATATGTTGCACCTATCATATCTGCATATTCCTGTGTCAGCACGGCACCTCCCACCACTGTTCTGCAGTAAGGGGCTTTTTCTTTAAGGAGTTTGATTGTTTCTTCCATTGCAGGCACGGTTGATGTCATCAGAGCCGACAACCCGCAGAGCTTTATGCTCTTTTCAACAACTGTATCAATAATTTTTTCACACGGCACATCTTTGCCCAGATCAATCACATCAAAACCGTAATTTTCAAGAATAACCTTTACTATGTTTTTACCGATATCGTGTATATCTCCTTTGACCGTTGCAATCACAACAGTTCCCTTTTTCACGGATTTTTCACCGCTTACGGCAATCTTCTTTTTGATTACATCAAATGCTTTACCTGCCGCATCGGCACTCATAAGAAGCTGAGGCAGAAAGATTTTGTTTTTCTCAAAATCCTGTCCCACTTCATCAAGAGCAGGGATGAGTATTTTATCAATAAGCTCAGTGGGTTTCATCTCACTGATAAGCTTTTCTGCCTCACAGGCAGCTTTTTCACCCATACCTCTGATAACGGCATCTTTAAGAGAAATATTTTCATTCCCTGTATTATTCACGGGGATTTCTTTTTTTGCCTGCGAAGCAAATTCAATATAATCAAGAAAATTCTCGTCATACCCCATAAGAGCACAGAAGCTGTAATAGGATTTCATCATATCTTCCGATTTAGGGTTGATAATGGCGGCATCGAGTCCTGCTTCAAGTGCCAGTGTATAAAATACCGAATTGATATTCTGTCTTTCGGGCAGGCCGAATGAGATGTTTGAAACGCCAAGAACCGTATTTCCGCCAAGCTTTTTTATTCCCCTCACAGCATCAAGGGTAATTTTAGCATTGTCTGCACCCGTGCTGACAGTGAGTGTGAGAGGGTCAATAATTATATCTTTTTTTTCAATGCCGTATTTGCCTGCTTCACGGTAAATCTTTTCAGCTATTTCAATTCTTCCCTGCGCCGTGTCGGGGATTCCGTTTTCATCGAGAGTGAGGCCCACAACGACACCGCCGTATTTTTTCACAAGAGGAAAAATGCTGTCCATACTCTCTTTTTTGCCGTTGACGGAATTTATCATCGGTTTTCCGTTATAACGGCGCATTGCTCTTTCCATTGCACAAAAATCAGAGGTATCAATCTGTAAGGGCAGGTCAATGACTGCCTGCAGTGCTTCAACAACCTCTGTGAGCATCGCTTTTTCGTCAATTTCAGGCAAGCCTACGTTCACATCAAGTATATGGCTTTTCTTTTCCTGCTGTGAGAAGCCTTCGTTCAGAATATAGTCAATATCGTGATTTCTCAATGCCTCTTTAAACAGCTTTTTGCCTGTGGGATTGATTCTTTCACCGATTATCACGGGCTTATTGCCGATTTCAACAGCGTGAGTGTAAGATGAAACAAGCGTGATATTTTTTTCTCTGATTTCAGCAGGTCTGATATTTTTAGTTTTTTCAACAAGGGTTTTTATATAATCGGGGTCCGTACCGCAGCAACCGCCCAGAATAACAGCTCCGTTTTCTGCAATTTCAGCCATTGCCTGAGCAAAACCGTCGGGCTGAACATTATAAACAGTTTTTCCGTCAACCGTTTCAGGCAGGCCTGCATTGGGCTTTACGATAACGGGAACCGACGCATACTTACAGATTTTCCCCGCAATTTCTTTCATCTCTTTGGGGCCGAGAGAGCAGTTAAGACCGAGAGCCGAAACTCCCATCCCCTCAAGAAGTGCGACCATTGCCACAGCATCTGCACCCGTCATAAGCTTACCCTTTGCATCGTAAACATTGCTTGCAAAAACAGGCAGATCGCAATTTTCCTTTGCCGCAAGTACGGCAGCCTTTGTTTCGTAGGAATCGGTCATTGTTTCAATGTTGATGAGGTCAACGCCCTTATCTGCACCGATTTTCACCGTTTCGGCAAAAACCGACACGGCTTCCTCAAAATCAAGAGTGCCGTAGGGCTTCAGAAGCTTACCCGAAGGTCCGATATCAAGGGCAATCCACACATCATCTCTGCCGCTTCTTCTTTTTGCCTCAAGTGCATTTTCCACGGCAGCCGTGATGATTTCTTCAAGCTGAGCTTTGTCAAATTTAAGAATATTCGCACCGAAAGTGTTTGTGTTTATGATATGGCTTCCTGCGTTGATATATGAAAGATGCAGGTCAATTATCTCTTCACGGTGAGTCAGATTCCACATTTCCGGCAGCTCACCTGCAACAAGTCCCTTCTTCTGCAGAACAGTTCCCGTGCCGCCGTCAAAGTATGTAAAACCTTTTCTGATTTTTTCAATAATATTCATCTTAAACTTCCTTTTTGGGAATAATGTATGAAAGATTTGACTGTATTTTTTCAGCCACATCGGGCTTGTTCATTGAGTAAACGTGAATTGCATTCACACCGTTTGCAAGCAGGTCGATAATCTGCTCGGTTGCATAGATTATGCCTGCCTGCTTCATTGCATCGGGGTCATCACCGAAACGGTCAACAATGTTGATAAATCTTGAGGGCAGATATGTACCCGAAAGCTTGCATATTCTGTCAATCTGCGCTTTATTTGTAACAGGCATAATCCCTGCAACAACAGGGACATTCACACCTGCATCACGAAGCTTACACAGATACTTATAGAAAATATTGTTATCAAAAAACATCTGAGTGGTCAGGAAATCACATCCTGCATTCACTTTTTCTTTAATATGAGAGATATCCTCATTTATATTTGATGATTCGGGATGACATTCGGGATAGCAAGCTCCTCCCACGCAGATATCCGATATGCTTTTTACATATTCAATAAGCTCAGATGCGTGTCTGAAATCGCAGCCGTTTATATCGAAACCCTCGGGCAGGTCACCCCTGAGCCCGAGAATGTTTTCAATGCCGAGTCCCTCAAGCTCCCGTATTCTTTTTTCTGCATCAGCCTTTGAGGTGCCCACACAGGTCATATGTGCAATTGATGTCACGCCGTAATCACGGCTCAGAGATGCTGCAATTTCTGCCGTATAAACATCAGTTTTGCCCCCTGCACCACAGGTGACGGACATAAAATCAGGCTTCAGCTTTGCAATCTCAGCTGTTGCGTGTTTCACATTCTCATAATTACCGCTTGTTTTCGGCGGAAAAACTTCAAAAGAGAGCGTAGGAATTCTTTTTTTAAATAACTCAGACAGTTTCATAAAAACATCTCCGTTTCCGGATTTTATTATATCACTGAAGAAAATACAATGCAAGAAGAAACAATAATTTATCGGTCCGACAAATTCTTTTTTATCATTGCTTTTTCAATTTTTTTGTATTACAATAAAACCACAAACCAAAAGGGGCTGAAAATGTTGAAAAAAATATTATCATTATTCCTTTCTTTTATTATGATTCTTTCATTTGCATCAACTGCGTTTGCCTCAGAGAGTGCAAAGCTTTACAATTTCTACGGTGACGGTATGCTTTTCAGGCAGAACGAAAAGGCAATCATCGCAGGCACTGCTTCTGCAGGCGGAAGAATTACCGCAACGCTTCTTGATGCTGCTGAATCCGTTATAGCAATGTCAGAAACTAAGGCAGACTCTGACGGAACGTTTGAAATTTCTTTCAATGCTCCTGCAGGCGGCTTTGACGAATACACAATAGTTTTATCGTTTAACGGTACTGAATTTGAAACACTTGAAAATGTTGTTTTCGGTGAATTATGGCTCGCAAGCGGTCAGAGCAATATGCAGTATCCCCTCGGTCAGGATAAGACAGGACTTGAGATGTATAATAAAAAACAGCCCCTCGGCGACTGGTTACGTGTTCTTTGTGTGCCGGCAATACCCGAATACAAGGGCAGTACGGCTCTTGTTCCTGCCGAGCCTCAGAACGATATTACGGGTGCCTGCTGGGTGACGGGCAATGACGAAGCAATCTATGGTATGAGTGCAGTGGCTTATTTCTTTGCAAAGGAAATGACAGAAGAGCTTAATATGCCTGTAGGCATTCTCAATGTGCCCCTTGGAGGCAGTGTCATAGCATCGTGGATATCAAGAGAGGCCATAGACAGTGACTCCGAAGTTAAAAATATCCTCACCTCGGCAGGTCAGTATTTTGACAAAGACTCTTGGAACGAAGCTGAACGGAGTATATTCTACGATATGACCTGCAATTACAATCTCAAGATTGAGCCGCTGAGGCATTTCAGGCTTTCAGGTATGATCTGGTATCAGGGTGAGAGTGATATTATGTTCGGCAAAACTCCCGCACAGTATGCTTCTCTTTTTGCCCTTATGCAGCGCTCATATACAGAGGTTTTTGATTACAGAAACGGACTTCTTCCCGTAGTTTACACTCAGCTTGCCGCTTATCAGTACCACACAGAAAACGGCACAGACCTTCTTGATATGAATATAGGTTTTTCTCAGATGCAGAAAGCCGAAAAAGATGCAAGAGCAGTTGTGTCAATTTATGATGTGCCGCTGACTTATCTGCAGGTGGCAGGTGCAATTCACCCCGAATGCAAAAAGGAAATCGGCGAAAGAATGGCAGACAGCGCAATGGGACTCGTCTACGGCGCATCGCACGACTACACAGCCGCAACAGTTGAAAGCTATGAGATAAAAGACGGCAAAATCTATGTCACACTCGAAAATACGGGTGACGGACTCGTTGCTGACGGTATGCTCACAGGCTTTGCCGTGGCAGGTGAAGACGGTATATTCGTTCAGGCAAAGGCTGAGATAACAGACAGTGACACGATTGTTATTTACAATGAAAATATCACTGAACCCGTCAGCGCAAGCTATGCATATGCACTGGGTAACATACACGCAAATCTTTATTCAGGCAGACTCGGAAAAAAGGCTCTGCCCGTAAGCCCCTTTGTGGTAAACAAACCCGAGAATTCAACCTCTTGGTTTGAAAAACAGTGGGCAGATTGCGAAACAGAGACAGTTTTCCACCTCAAAGATGATGTTTACACAAAGGAATATGCAGCCTGGACAGGCAGAAACGCCGAGGTTACTGTAGAAACAGACTCAGCCTTCAGCGGAGAAAAGGGCCTTCACGTCACTGCAACAGAAGACAGCTTCTCTGTTATGCCCTCAATCGCTCTTGACAACAAACTCAGCTCAGTAAGATTCAATGACGAAGACAGCAATTACGGCAAATACGGCTCTGTGATATTCAATGTACGCAACAATTCGGCAAAGGATGTTGTTTTTGACTCTCTCAAGCTCCATAACGGCGCTGTTGCGTGGTATTCTCCCTCAGATGAGGCTATTGTGATTCCTGCAGACGGAGAATGGCACAGAATTGAGGTTGACATAAACAATCTTCTGCTCTACGGCATTGATTTCGGTATGAAATTCTCAAATGACAAGCTTGACAACATAAGCGGTATTGAATTCTGTTTCACAGGCGAAAAAGCCGACATCAGCATTGATGAAATAAGCTTCACACCCGAAAAGGACACTCACGATTCGTCGGTTGACATAATGAAGCTTATGAACATTATTGAGATTATCAGAACATTCATTCTCACTCTTCTTTCGGCAATAACGGCATAAAGCTTTCGGGAGCTGTAAAAAAACTCAGTTTTTACAGCTCCTTTTATTGACTTTATTTTTAAATAGGTATATACTTTAAAATGATTAAATATATAAAACAGGAGAGATTTTTATGTACAATTTTCCCATTGGTGTAATCATAGACTCATTCAGATGTGACCTTAAGGAAGCTGTTAAAAAGGCAGCTCAGGTAGGTGCAAACGGTATTCAGGTTTACGCTTCAAGAGGTGAAATGGACCCCGACAATATGACAGCTGCCAAGAGAAAGGAATTCCTTGATGTTGTTAAGAGCAACGGTCTTGTTATTTCTGCACTCTGCGGTGACCTCGGCGGCGGCGGATTCACAATCCCCGAAAACAACCCATGGAAGATTGAAAAGTCAAAAAAAATCATCGAAATGGCAAAGGAGCTTGAAACTGATGTTGTTACAACTCACATCGGTGTTGTTCCCGAAGATGTAAACCACGACAGATATAAGATTATGCAGGAAGCTTGCTTCCAGCTTGCTGAATTTGCAGACAGTATTGATGCTCATTTCGCTGTTGAAACAGGTCCCGAAACATCAGCAAATCTCAAGAGATTCCTTGATTCACTGGGCTCAAAGGGTGTAGGTGTTAACCTTGACCCCGCTAACCTTGTTATGGTTACAGGCGATGACCCCGTTCAGGCTGTTTACAACCTTAAAGATTATATCGTACACACTCACGCAAAAGACGGCAAGCAGATTTTCTATGTTGAGCCCGAAATTGTTTACGGTATCAAGAAAGACATCATTATTGAAGACGATTCATTCATCGAAGTACCTCTCGGCGAAGGCAGTGTTGACTTCCCCGCATATCTCAAGGCACTCGAGGATATCGGCTTCAAGGGCTTCCTTACAATTGAAAGAGAGGTCGGCGATGACCCTGCAAAGGACATCGGCAACGCAGCAACATTCCTTCGTGATATTATTGCAAAAAACTAAGATTACAAGGCAAAAGGAAAAATTATGAAACTCTGGACAGGTCGCTTCTCAAAGGAAGCAGATAAAATCACAAATGACTTCAATTCTTCAATCGGTACAGACAAAAGAATGTACCGTGAGGATATTGAGGGCAGTATTGCCCACGCAACAATGCTCGGTATGACAGGTATCATCACCCCCGAAGATGCCGACAAAATTGTTGAGGGCTTAAAGCAGATTCTTTCCGAAATCGAAAACGGCACGCTCCAAATAGATATGACAAGTGAAGATATTCACACCTTCACGGAGGGTGAGCTCACAAGACGTATAGGCGATGCAGGTAAAAGACTTCACACAGCAAGAAGCCGTAACGATCAGGTTGCAGTTGATATAAGACTCAACCTTATCAAGGAATGTGACGCTGTTGACGAGCTTCTCTGCAATCTCATTTCAGTGCTTGCGGATATGGGCGAAAAATATGCCGATGCGGTTATGTCAGGCTATACACATCTTCAGAGAGCTCAGCCCGTAACATTCGGTCACTATATGCTCGCTTATGCTGAGATGTTCCTTCGTGACAGAGAAAGACTTGCTGACTGCAAAAAGAGAACTGCCCGTTCACCTCTGGGCTGCTGTGCACTTGCAGGTACAACTTACCCCACAGACAGATATAAGACTGCAGAACTTTTAGGTTTTGAGGATATCTGCCACAACTCACTTGACGGCGTTTCTGACAGAGATTTCATCATTGAACTTTCTTCCTGTCTTTCAATAATCAGTGTTCACCTTTCAAGATTTTCTGAAGAAATCATTCTCTGGTGTTCACACGAATTCAGATACATTGAGCTTGACGACGCATTCTCAACAGGCTCAAGTATTATGCCTCAGAAGAAGAATCCCGACATTGCAGAGCTTGTCCGTGGCAAGTCGGGCAGAGTCTTCGGCGACAATATGACAATTCTCACCGTAATGAAAGGCATACCTCTTGCTTATAATAAGGATATGCAGGAGGATAAGGACTGCATTTTTGATGCAATTGACACAGTCAAGGCCTGTCTTACAGCTTTCATTCCTATGATTGAAACAATGACAGTGAAAAAAGAGAATATGAGAAAAGCAGCTGCCGGCGGTTTCATCAACGCAACTGACTGCGCAGACTATCTTGTATCAAAGGGTATGCCTTTCCGTGATGCATACAAAATCACAGGCGGTCTTGTTGCCCTCTGTATTGAGAAAAATACAACTCTCGAGGATTTGCCTCTTGAAGAATACAAAAATTTCACCGAGCTTTTCGACGAAGGTGTCTATGAAGCTGTAAATCTTGACAGATGTGTAAGCTTCAGAACATCAGAGGGTGGCCCTGCTCCCGAAAATGTCAGAAGAGAAGCAAATCGAGTAAAAGAGATTCTCGGTCTTTGATATTTATGAATGACAATAAACTGAAAAAACGATTATACAATTTATCATATACAAAAATCGTTGCAGGCGGATATTTTCTGCTTCTGATAATCGGAACATTTCTTCTTATGCTTCCCGTATCTGCAAAAAACGGTGAATGGACTTCATTTGCCGATGCTCTCACAACTGCCACCTCAGCATCCTGCGTAACGGGACTTATTGTTTACGACACATTCACCCACTGGTCTGTTTTCGGTCAGGCTGTATTGCTTGTGCTCATTCAGGTGGGCGGACTGGGCTATATGACCATTATCACGTTAATTTCGGTACTTATCGGCAGAAAAATAGGTGTGCGTGAACGCGGACTGCTGAAGGAAAGTACAAACGCACTGCAGATGGGCGGTCTTGTCGCACTTGCAAAAAAAGCCATTTACGGCACACTTCTTTTTGAAGGTGTTGGGGCAATACTTCTTTTTCTGCGGTTTCTGAAATATTTCCCCGTGGGCAAAGCTCTTTGGTTCGGTGTTTTTCATTCCGTTTCCGCATTCTGTAATGCAGGCTTTGACCTGATGGGTGCAATTGAGCCTTACAGCTCAGTCACACATTTTTATTCGGACCCCTTTGTTCTGATTGTTCTGTCTGTTTTGATTTTTACGGGCGGTATCGGTTTTATTGTCTGGAATGACTTCTGTATTCATAAATTCAGGCTTCACAAATATAAACTCCATTCCAAAATTGCACTTTTTACAAGTATATGTCTTCTTTTTGCAGGTACAATTCTGATATTCATTGCCGAATATAACACAACGCTCGGTGAAATGAATATTTTTGATAAAATAATCAATTCGTTTTTTGCTTCGGTGTCCGCAAGAACGGCAGGTATGAACTCCATTGACCTTGCATCATCTTCACCCGTGACATATCTTGTCAACATCATTTTTATGCTCATAGGCGGTTCACCCGGCTCCACTGCGGGCGGTATGAAAACTACGACAATGGCTGTTCTTGTGCTTGCCGGCTGGGCAAATATGAGAAATTCAAAACACGTAAATATTTTCGGCAGAAGACTTGAAGAAGATGTGATAAAAAAAGCATTGACAGTCTCAATGATTTACTTTTCGCTCACTGTTTTTTCAACAATTCTCATAAGTCTGACAAACCCGTCTTTTTCACTTGCAGAGATACTTTTTGAAGTGTCATCTGCCATAGGTACCGTAGGACTTTCCGTAGGCGTTACGGGTGAAGTCAATCTTTTCGGGCAAATGCTGCTTACACTTCTGATGTATTGCGGCAGAGTCGGCAGTATATCCTTCGCAATGATTTTCACCGAGGTCAAAGCTCCGTCGCACATTCAGATGCCCGTTGAAAAAATTATCATCGGATAGAGGTAAATTATATGAAGAATATTCTTATTATCGGTCTGGGACGATTCGGCAGGCACCTTGCAGAGAAATTCATTGAGCTCGGCGACGAAGTTATGGTTATTGACCGTGATGAAGAAGCCGTTCAGGAAATAATGAACACTGTCACTTATGCACAGGTCGGAGACTGTATGAAAACAGAAGTTCTTCGTTCGCTGGGCGTAAACAATTTTGACATCTGTTTTGTATGCATAGGCGAAGATTTTCAAAGCAGTCTGGAGATAACCGATCAGTTAAAAACACTCGGCGCAAAATATGTTGTCAGTAAAGCAGGGCGTGATATTCACGCAAAATTTCTGCTTAAAAACGGAGCCGACGAAGTTGTCTACCCTGAAAAAGATATGGCTATTAAAACAGCCGTGAAATTCAGTTCAAATCACCTTGTCGATTATTTTGAAATTTCAGAAAATGTTGCTGTTTATGAAATTTTAGTGCCTGAAAACTGGGTAGGAAAGACAATCATCGGTCTTGATGTCAGAGGCAAATACCACATGAATATCCTTGCGGTAAGAGACACAAATGGTGACCTCGACGCACAGCCTCTTCCCACTCATACATTCAGACAGGGAGAAAGAATTATTGTTCTGAGCGACCACGATAATATTAAACGATTTATAAAATAAAGGATTGTTGATATGGCTAAAACCGTTTCTATACTTAATCAGAAGGGCGGCGTAGGTAAAACAACGACCGCCGTGAATCTTTCTGCCGCTATAGGGCTGAAAGGCAAAAAACTGCTGCTTGTTGATATTGACCCTCAGGGCAACTCCACAAGCGGTTACGGCATAAACAAAAGAGAAATAAAAAATTCATCATATGAACTGCTTACAGGAGAAATCTCAGCAAAGGATGCTGTAATTCGGACTGAGTTTGAAGGTGTTGACCTTATACCTGCAAATATGAATCTCGCAGGTGCAGAGCTTGAGCTTATTGATATGCAGGGCAGAGAAAGCATCCTTAAAAAGGCTCTTGCCGAGGTATGGAACGATTATGACTACATATTCCTTGACTGCCCGCCTTCACTGGGGCTCATAACACTCAATGCACTCACCGCATCAGACACATTTCTTGTACCCATTCAGTGTGAGTATTACGCTCTTGAAGGTCTGTCACAGCTTATGGCTACGGCAAGAAAAATCAAGAGAATGTATAATCCGTACCTTGATGTTGAAGGTGTGCTTCTCACAATGTATGACGGCAGACTCAACCTCACTCAGCAGGTTGTAAACGAGGTAAAAAGATTTTTCCCGAAGAAAGTTTATTCAACAACAATTCCGAGAAATGTTCGTCTTTCCGAAGCACCGAGCTTCGGTCAGCCGATTATGTATTTTGACAAGAATTCAAAAGGCTCACTTGCCTACACGGCACTGGGTGACGAATTTCTGTCACAGCAGAAATGAAAGGAGAAAAACAGATGAAAGTTTTATTCACAGTCAGCGAAGTTAAACCATTTATTGCCAGCGGAGGTCTCGGCGATGTTGCAGGCTCTCTCCCTCAGGCACTGCGTAAAAGAATGATAGGCTGCAGAGTTGTGGCTCCCCTTTATTCAGGCATCAAGCAGGAATACAAAGACCAGATGAAATATCTTACAAACATTGTTGTTCCCGTTGCATGGAGAAGACAGTACTGCGGTATTTTTGAGCTTCGTAAGGACGGCGTTATTTACTACTTTATAGATAATGAATACTATTTCAAGCGTGATTCAATTTACGGTCACTATGATGATGCAGAAAGATTTGCATTCTTCTCAAGAGCAATTCTTGAGATTATCCCCGTAATTGATTTCAAGCCTGACATAATTCACTGTCACGACTGGCAGACAGCTCTCGTTCCCGCATATTACAGCAAGATGTATGCGCACAGAGAGGGCTATGAGAACATCAAGACTGTTTTCACAATCCACAATATCCAGTATCAGGGCAAATACGGTCTTGACCTGAACAAAGAGGTTGTCGGTCTTCCGGAGCAGGATGAGCACATTCTTGAATATGACGGTTGTGTAAACTTTATGAAGGGCGCAATCGAAACTGCAAACAAGATTACAACGGTCAGCCCCTCTTATGCAAATGAAATTCTTGACCCCTGGTTCTCACACGGTCTTGATCCCATTCTCAATCAGAGAGCGTGGAAATTACAGGGTATTCTCAACGGTATCGGCTACGATATGTACAACCCTGAAACCGATAAGGATATATGGTTCAATTATAACGCAGAGGATTTCTCTGCAAAAGCAAAGAACAAGGCAGAGCTTCAGAAATATTTCGGTCTGCCCGAAAATCCCGATGCTCCCATCGTTGCTATGGTTTCAAGAATGGTCGGTCACAAGGGCTTTGACCTTGTAAAGGCTGTTATTGAAGAATTCATCTGCACATCTGACGCCCAGATTGTCATTCTCGGCTCAGGCGAATGGCAGTATGAGCATTTCTTCTCAGAGCTTGCTTCAAAATATCCCGACAGAGTCGGTCTCAAGCTCGGTTTCTTTGTTGACCTTGCTCAGAAGATTTATGCAGGCTCCGATATCTTCCTTATGCCCTCAAAGAGCGAGCCCTGCGGTCTGTCACAGATGATTGCCCTCAGATACGGCTCAATCCCCATCATCAGAGAAACAGGCGGTCTTCGTGACTCAATCTTTGACTCCGGTGACGGCAAGGGCAACGGCTTCACATTTGCTTCATACAACGCTCACGATATGCTCCACGCAATGAGAAGAGCCGTTGAAGGCTACAGCGATAAGGAAGGCTGGCAGATTCTTGTGAAGCGTGCTATGGAATGCGACTACAGCTGGGGCCGTTCAGCAGGCGAATATATCAAGATGTATAAAGAAATTCTCAAAGGTTAAGGTAAAAAATTATGGCTGAATTTATTCTTTCCGCTTTTGCCGACGAGGGCGGAAAAACCATTGATGAGCAGATTGCTGCTCTGAAAAAAAACAATCTCACACATATTGAGCCCAGAGGAATTGACGGTGTTAATTTTTCAAATTATACCGCAGACGAAGCAAAGGAACTCAGAAAGAAGCTTGATGATAACGGCATCGGTGTTTCTGCGCTGGGCTCACCCTTCGGCAAAATTGAAATCACAGATGATTTTGAGCCTCATTTTGAAAAATTCAAAAAAAACGTGGAGCTCGCCTGTATTCTCGGCACAGAAAACATAAGAATGTTCAGCTTCTTTATGCCTGACGGCGTAACAGACTATTCTCCGTACCGTGATGAGGTTATGGAAAGACTCGAAAAATTCTGTACCTACTCACTGAAAAGCGGAATATGGTGCTGCCACGAAAATGAGAAAGGTATTTACGGTGACACAGATGACCGTTGCCTTGATATTCTCACTTCACTCAAAGGCAGAATCAAGGGCGTATTTGACCCGGCAAACTTCATTCAGTGCGGCGTTGATATTCTCAGAGCTTACGACAAGCTTGCACCCTACACAGAATATATGCACATCAAAGATGCAAGATTTTCTGACGGTTTCGTCGTGCCTCCCGGCACCGGTGACGGCTGCATAAAAGAACTGCTTGCACGCTTCAAGCAGAAGGACGGCAAAAGATTCCTTACTCTTGAGCCGCATCTTAAAGTTTTTGACGGTCTTGCCTCTCTCGAAAAAGAAGGCGGCACTGCAGACCAGATAAAAGAAGTTTTCACCTACAAAACATATGAAGAAGCGTTTGCCGCAGCAGCAGATGCACTTCACTCAATCTTAGCAGCAATATAAAGGAGTGGTTCAGTGAATTACTCAACGGACGGCTTCAATCCGTCTGACAACAATCAATACAGGTATTCTCCCCCGCTCACGGGGCCGTGCAGACCTCATTTTGTGGCTCCCGAATGGTGGAACAGAGAAAAAAGCATAATAAAATCACTGAGTGCAATTGCCTCAGTGAGTGTGCTTTTCTACATTCTGTTTTCAGGGCTTTTTGTGGGTCTTTTTCAGGGATTGTTCCTGATTCTCAAGTCAATTCCGTCATTTGATTACAATGCTTTTTCAGCGAAATGGAATTCACCTGACTTTCAGTATGTCTTTGACATTGTCTACTCACTTATAACAATAGGCATTCCGTTCGGTATTGCAGGCAGATTTGCCCGAAAAAAAGGCTTATTGCCCGATATCCCGATGGATAAGCCGATAAAGCACAAATCACTGCCTCTGCTTGTTGCAGGTGCATTCGGTGCTTGTATGTTCGGCAATATTGTCACATCATATATTGATTCCCTGGTTAGAATGCTTACGGGCTTTGAAATAAAAATGCCCGACATCCCAACACCTACAAAAAGCGTGGGCGGAATATTGATTTTCTATCTGGCAATATCAGTTGTGCCTGCATTGGTAGAAGAAATGGCATTCAGAGGCATAATAATGCAGTCGCTGCGCCGTTACGGCGATATGTTTGCAATTGTAAGCTCAGCTGTTATTTTCGGTCTTATGCACTGCAATCTTCAGCAGATACCTTTTGCAATAATGGCAGGCATAGTGATAGGCTTTGCAGTAATTGAAACAGAATCTGTCTGGACGGGTGTCATCATCCACTTTCTCAATAACGCCTTTTCAGCTTCCGTAACTCTGGTGAGTGAATTCTACGGTATGGATTCTCCTCAGATTATGGCAATAAATGTTATTTTCTATGCAAGCATTGCAATAGGCGTGCTGTGTGCAGTGATGTACCTGAGAATGTACAGACCTGTGCTTAAAGCATCTCCCCTTGTGAACTGCGGCAGAAACTTTTACGGCAATGTGCCTATGTATTCCGAAAAGGTCTCAACGGCAAGACTGTTCAAAACATTTTTTCTCACAGCGCCGATGATAATTGCTTTCATTGCAGTTGTTTACCAGACGATAGTTCTCATAATAAATATGGAGTAAAAAATTCACCTGACCTCAATTGAAGTCAGGTGAAATATTTTTATATTTACATTATACCTTCGGGAAGAAGTGATATGAGGAAAGTGAGGATTTCCTGCTTCTTGTAACCGCTGATTGTCAGCATACCTGAAGGAATCTTTGAGGAAAGCTCTTCTACAAGAATAACTGATGTCTCATTGCCGTTGGCATCAAGCTTCACAATGCTCTTGAGCTCTTCTTCAACGAAGTAGAATGCTGTGTAGCTGCTGCCATCTGTGCTGAACGTGTAAATGTCACATTCCTCACCTTTGAAGAAGCCCTTTGTGAGAACGGGATCTTCAGTAATCTCAACCTTGCCGAATTCAAAGTTCATAAGAATTTCATCAAAATCAAGCTCAAATCCGTCCATATACTTGCTGAGTGTTTCTTTAGCTTCCTTATCATATATAGCATATGTCTTCTTTGCAGGATTCTTGAAATATGTCTGATATCTGTAGTAATAGATATTGAACTGCATTTCACCAAAGCCTGCCACAAGCTCATAATTCTTGCCGTTTGCCGCAATTTCTACACTTGCATCAGCACCTTCACCCATAGCGCATTTGAGATAGAACTTGCCGCTGAAGAAGGTGTCAATCACTTCGGGATATTCACTGACAACAACACCTGTTGAGGGCTCCTCTGTAGTTGTTTCATCGGGCTTTACGGTTGTTGTTTCATCGGGTTTTGCTGTAGTTGTTTCGTCAGGCTTCTCAGTGGTTGTTTCATCAGGCTTTTCAGTGGTTGTTTCGTCTGTTGAAACTTCGGGAAGAGGCTCTATCTGAGCAGAAGCTCTGAGGATAATTCTTGCATCCATTGCAGTTATTCTGCCGTTGAAATCAACGTCTGCTGCGGTAAATTTGCTTTCATCAAGAACATCAATCTTTGCTGAAGCTCTCAGGGCAAGACGGGCGTCCATAGCAGTGACTCTGCCGTCATCATTAAGGTCACCGAGCTTGACACTCTCTGCATTTACAAGAATTGCAGCTGATGAAAAGATAAGCGTCAGCACAAGAATGACAGATAAAACTCTGTTCTTCATTTTTCATTCTCCTTTTAAAAAAATATTATTACAGACAGAGTATATCATAAAAATTGCTTTTTTACAATACAAAAAAACAAGGTAATATGTGTTTTTTTGTCTTTAATTATGCACTTTTGCTGTTGACTTATGATTTTCACTGTGCTAAAATACTCATGATATGTAAAAATGCGTTGACGGCGTGTAAGTAGCATTCATTCAACCCCGACAGAGAGTGGTCATCATCGGCTGTAAGTGACCTCGGAGCAGTGAAGTGTGAATTTCAGCGTCTGAGCTTTCTGCGAAAACAGAGATTAAGCAGAATGTAACCGCTGCATTAAAGCGGGCAAGAGTGCAGAAACATTCAGTTTCTGAATTCGGGTGGTACCACGGTTTTTTTTCCGTCCCGTTTTTCCGGGACGGTTTTTTAATTATCAATTATCAATTGGCAATGTGCAATTGATGAAGGGGCTTTGCCCCTTGCCCCATTATAATGGTTTAAAAGGCGACGCCTTTTCCGAAATTGCGAATTGCGAATTGACAATTGCGAATTGTAAACAATGAAAGGATGATATAAATGAACGAGACAAAAGAACTTCTCTTTAAATTTGAAGAAGCTCTGAAAAACGCAGATTCATCAGAAGCTCTTGAAGCACTCCGTGTTGAATACTGCGGCAAAAAAGGTCATGTGGCAGGTCTTATGGGCCAGCTCAAAAATGTTCCCAACGAAGAAAAAAAGGCATTCGGTCAGGCAGTCAATGAAGTAAAGCAGGAAATTGAAAAGAAACTTGCAGAAGCTCAGGCTGAAATCGTAAAGAAAGAAGAGCAGAAGCTTATTGATTCTGCAGAGGATTATGACGTTTCACTTCCTATGGATATGGAAATGGGTTCATATCACCCCATCACACTTATCCAGAGAGAGGTTGAAGAAATCTTCCGCACAATGGGCTTCACAATCGAAGACTTCTCAGAAATCGTTGACGACTTCAACTGCTTCGAGGCTCTCAATATTCCAAAGCATCACCCCGCAAGAGATATGCAGGACACATACTATCTCTCAAGCGGTCAGCTTCTCAAGACTCACACTTCAGCTGCACAGAATTCAATAATGAAGAAATACGGTGCACCTCTTCGTGCAATCTTCCCCGGCAGATGCTTCAGAAATGAATCAACAGACGCAAGCCACGAAAACACCTTCTTCCAGATGGAAGGTATTATGATTGATGAAGATATCTCAATCTCAAACCTTATCTACTTTATGAAGACTATGCTTTCAGAGGTTTTCGGTCAGGATGTTACAGTCAGACTGCGTCCCGGTTTCTTCCCCTTCGTTGAACCCGGCTTTGAGCTTGACATTCAGTGCCTTGTGTGCGGCGGCGAAGGCTGTCCCACCTGTAAGCATTCAGGCTGGCTTGAGCTTTGCCCCTGCGGTATGATTCATCCCAATGTTCTTGAATACGGCGGAATCGACACAGAAAAATACACAGGCTTCGCATTCGGTCTCGGTCTTACAAGACTTGCAATGATGAAGTACGGAATCAAGGATATCCGTATTCTCAATTCGGGTAATCTTAAATCACTTTCACAGTTTATAGGTAAGTAAGGAGGAGAGAGAACAATGTTTGTATCAATGAACTGGATCAACGAATTTGTTGATTTAAGCGGTCTTAATATTGAGGAACTCATTCACCGTTTCACTCTTTCCACCGCTGAAGTAGAAGATATTTATTACAAAGGTAATGACCTCAAAAAGGTTGTTGCAGGTAAGATTGTTTCAATTGAAAACCACCCCAACTCAAAGAAGCTTCACCTTCTCAAGGTTGACGTTGGTGAAAAGGTTCTTGACATCGTCTGCGGTGCCCCCAATGTAAGAGAGGGTATGGTTGTGCCCGTTGCAATGGCAGGCGGCAGAGTATGCGGCGGCGAAATCAAGAATGCTGTTGTTGCAGGCTATGAATCAGCAGGTATGTGCTGCTCAGAGTCAGAGCTCGGCATCAGCGACGACCATTCAGGTCTTATGGAAATCTTTGAGGATGTTGCACTCGGCACAGATATCTGTGACATCTATCCCGTTAAGGATATCATTTTTGAGGTTGACAACAAGTCACTTACAAACCGTCCCGACCTCTGGGGTCATTACGGTATCGCAAGAGAATTCTCTGCTATCACAAAGAGACCTCTCAAGGCTCTTGCAATTGATGAATGTGAATATGACGGTGAAGAAATCCCCGTTGAAGTAAAGAGTGATGCAGTCTACAGATATTCTGCACTGCGTATCAACAACATAAAGAAGACAGTCAGCCCCGTTGCGATGAGAATCAGACTCTTCTACTGCGGAATGAGAGGCATCAATCTTCTTGCTGACCTTACAAACTACCTTATGCTTGAAATGGGTCAGCCCATGCACGCTTTTGACGGCAAAAAGGTTCAGTCAATCGGTATCGGTATGGCTGAAAACGGCGGTAAATTCACAACTCTTGACGGCGTTGAGAGAGATACTGACGAAAACACACTTCTTATCCTCAACAATGACGAGCCCGTTGCTGTTGCAGGTATTATGGGCGGTCTTGATTCTGAAATCGTCGGCGATACAGACTCAGTTGTGCTTGAATCAGCTAACTTTGACGGCGTCTGCGTAAGAAAGACATCATCAAGAATGGGTCTTCGTACAGATGCTTCTGCACGTTATGAAAAAATCCTTGACCCCGAAATGACAGTTACTGCAATCCGTCGTTTCGTTAAGCTTCTCAAGGAAATTGACGACGGTGCAGTCGTTGTTTCAAAGCTTGCTGATAAGTATGTAAAAAAATACCCTGAAATTGAGCTTTTCATCGATAAGAAGTATGTTGACAGATATACAGGTATTTCCTTCAGCAACGAGCAGATTGAGGAAACTCTTGTTTCTCTCGGCTTTAAGGTAACAGCTGAAAACGACGGCTTCAAGGTTGTTGTACCTTCATGGAGAAGCACAAAGGACGTTACAATCAAGGCTGACCTTATCGAAGAAATCACAAGAATTTTCGGTTATGACAACTTTGAAATCAAGACAACTCTCAGTGCCCTCAAGCCCGTAAGAGCCGAGGCTGTAAAGAGTGAAGATGCACTTATCAAGGACCTTCTTGTAAATAAATTCAAGCTTCACGAGGTTCATTCATATATCTGGTGTGACGGTAAGAAGTATAAGAAGCTGGGTATCGACGTTGAAGAAAACTGTACAATTCTCAACATTCCCACTCCCGAAAACGGCACAATCAGAAATTCAATGATTCCCACACTTCTCACAATTGCTTATGAGAACAAGTCATTTGCTCCCACATTCGGCATCTTTGAGTGCGGACGAGTTGTCGACGGCTACCTTGAAAACGGCTACTGTGACGAAAGAAGAAGACTCGGCGTTGTTCTTTACGATAAAGTCGGCACAGAAAAAGACCTCTACTTCAAGATGCTCAATATGCTCAAGTTCATCTTCCGTGACATCAAGCACGATGATGCTCACTTCACAAAGGCTGTAACAGTTTCTCACGCATATCAGCATCCGAAGAATACAGCAGAAATCAGCTATAACGGTGAAAAACTCGGTGAAATGTTCACACTTCACCCGATGAACAACCAGAAGCTCGATAAGAATGCTGCTGTTGTATGTGCTGAAATCGACCTTGATAAGTTCTTTGCAATCGCTGTTGCAGATGCCAAGTATGCCGATCCTTCAAAGTTCCCTGCAATCGACTATGACCTTTCACTTGTTATTGCAGACAAGAAGTATGCGGACATCAAGGCTGCCTGGGAAAGCAAGAATATTCCCGAGCTCACAGGTGCAAAGGTTATTGATATGTTCGATGACGGCACTACAAAGAGTATGGCAGTCAGACTTTCATTCTCAGCTCCCGACAGAACACTTGCTATGGACGAAATTCAGGCACATATCGACAACATCCTTGCATCACTTAAGGAAATCGGCGTTGAGCTTAAGCAGTAATCAGTAATCGGTAATCAGTAATCGGTAATCAGTAACGGTGGAAGAGGTTATACCCCTTCCACCTTTTTTATTAAGCGTCAGCATTTACGCCATTATTCATTTTTGTTGTTTATGGTTGATTAAATTTTCATTATATGATATAATAAATTTATCAAAAAATTAAGTGGGGTAATAAAAATGTCAAAAAATGCAACACTTGTAGTTATGGCGGCAGGTATGGGCAGCCGTTTCGGCGGTCTGAAGCAGATGGAGCCCATTTCTGAAGACGGCAGAGTTCTTCTTGATTTTTCGGCTTACGATGCTAAGAGAGCCGGCTTCAACAAAATTGTTTTTGTTATAAAAGAGGCTATTGCAGAAGATTTTATTTCAATAGTCGGCAAGAGAATAGAAAAAATCATTGATGTTGAATATGTTTATCAGGAGCTTTATAAGCTCCCTGAGGGCTTTGTCTGTCCTGAGACAAGAGTCAAGCCCTGGGGTACTGCTCACGCAATTCTCTGCTGTAAGGATGTTATAAACGAACCGTTTGCTGTTGTAAATGCAGATGACTACTACGGCAGACACGCTTTTGATAAGATTTATCAGGAGCTTACAAGTGAAGGCTCAGATTACTGTATGGCAGGCTTCCGTCTTAAGAACACTCTCACAGAAAACGGAACGGTTGCAAGAGGTGTCTGTGTTGTTAAGAACGACTGTCTTAAGAGCGTAACAGAAAGAACAAAGATAGACAACAACTGCCGTTTCACTGAGGATGACGGTGCAACATGGACTCAGCTTGCACCCGATACACTCGTTTCAATGAACCTTTGGGGCTTCAGACCTGATATTTTTGATTTTATTGAAAAAGGTTTTGCTGAATTTCTTAAAGAGAATATCAATGAGCCCAAGGCTGAGTATTATCTGCCTCTGATTATCACATATCTTATTGAGAACGGCATAAAGAATGTAAAGGTTCTTCCCGCTGAGGATAAGTGGTACGGCGTTACATACAAGGAAGATAAGCCTCAGGTTGTTGAAGCTATCGGTAAAATGATAGCTGACGGACTTTATGATTGATATTGACATAAAAATCCTTGTATGATATTATACACAATCGGGTGGCGTGTTCACCCGATTTGATTTTTAGGAACAGGAAATAAAAAGTATGGATAATAATAAAAAAAGAACACCTGCGAGTGAAAATAAAATGGGCGTTATGTCAACGGGAAAATTACTTTTCTCAATGGCAGTGCCTATGATGATATCAATGCTCGTTCAGGCGTTTTATAACGTTGTTGACAGCGTTTTTGTTGCAAAACTCAGTGAGAATGCACTTACCGCAGTTTCACTTGCATTCCCTCTTCAGAATCTTATGATAGCTTTCGGTGCAGGCACTGCCGTTGGAATAAATGCTCTTCTCTCCAGAGCGCTGGGTGCAAAGAAGCAGGATGAAGCTGACAGATCCGCAAACGTCGGCATTTTTATGTCTCTGTGCTGTTCTGTTGTGTTTGCACTTGTCGGTATTTTTCTCACAGAACCGTTTTTTCTGCTCCAAACGGACATTGAAGAGATTGTCCGCTACGGAACAGATTACGCTTCTGTCTGTCTCACATTCTCAGTCGGCATTTTTTCTCAGTTCTGTTTTGAGAGATTACTGCAATCAACAGGCAGAACGCTGCATGCTACGTTTACTCAGCTCATAGGTGCACTCATAAATATAGTGCTTGACCCTATTCTTATTTTCGGTTATTTCGGCTTTCCCGCAATGGGTGTAAAGGGTGCGGCAATTGCAACTGTCACAGGTCAGATTATTGCAGCAATAGTTGCCGTTATAATAAATATAAAATTCAATCCTGATATTCATATCAGACTCAGAGATATCCGTTGGCACACCGAAACGGTAATAGGTATATACAAGGTCGGCTTTCCCTCAATAATTATGCAGTCGATTGGCTCCGTAATGAATTTCGGTCTTAACAGAATTCTCATAGGCTTCACAACAACTGCAACAGCCGTTTTTGGTGCATATTTCAAGCTACAGAGCTTCATCTTTATGCCTGTATTTGGTCTGAATAACGGTATGGTACCCATAATTGCATTCAATTACGGCGCAAAAAAGCCGGACAGAGTCAAGCGCACAATAAAGCTGACCATAATATCAGCTATTGCAATTATGTCTGTCGGCGTGATTGTATTTGAATCAATTCCGCAGGTGTTGCTGACATTCTTCACTGCATCAGATGAAATGATGCGAATCGGAGTACCTGCACTTAGAATCATTGCTCCGCATTTCTTCCTTGCAGGCTTCTGCATCATTGCAGGCTCGGTATGTCAGGCTATCGGCAACCCGTTATACAGTCTCATTGTGTCCGTATGCCGTCAGCTGTTGGTATTGCTACCCGTGGCCTGGCTGTTGTCACTGACAGGCAATCTTACACTGGTATGGCTTGCCTTCCCCATTGCCGAATTATTTTCGCTGATACTCAGTGCAATTTTCCTTGGCAAGACAATGAAAAAAGCAAACAGAATAATGACAGAAGAATAAATATTTATGCATTTCAGCTCCGTATACACGGGGTTGAATTTTTTTTGTTATTTTCTGATTAAGATACAGTTTTGTGGAAAACAATAATATCAGAAAAATGATGTCAGGAGGACAGATTTATGAAAAAACTTATTTCTTTGATGTTAGTTCTGATTTTTTCACTGAGCTTATACGGTTGTGACAACAATCAGACAACGCCCGACAGCGATAACACGGGTAACAATCAGCAAAAAGCAGGTGAAATTGCTGTTTTCTATTACACCTACAGCGACACATATATTTCATCTGTACGTGCAGCTCTTGATAAGGAGCTTAAGGATGCAGGGCTGAAATATCAGAACTACGATTCAAACAGCAATCAGACCACACAGACTGAGCAGGTACAGACGGCAATTGCAAAGGGCTCATCTCTTCTTGCAGTCAATATTGTTGACACGGGCTCAGACGATGCCGCACAGAATATCATAAACCTTGCGAAAGAAAAGAACATCCCCGTTGTTTTTTTCAACCGTTCTGTCAATGAATCGGTTATAAGAAGCTATGACAAATGTATTATGGTGGGCACCGATTACGAAATGGCAGGCCATATGCAGGGCGAGATGATAGGTAATTACCTTGTGACTAATTACGATGCTGTTGACCTTAACGGTGACGGAAAAATCAGCTATGTTATGTTCAAGGGGCAGGAGGGCAATCTTGAAGCGATTGCGAGAACTCAGTTTGCAGTTGAGGATGCAAACAAGGTGCTCACTCAGAATCAGAAGCCGGAGCTGCTGTTTTACGATGAAGCCAACAACAATAAATACCTCGTTGACCAGGACGGCAACTGGTCCTCTGCAGCCGCAACGAATTATATGGGTACAATTCTTGCAAAACACAGTGAATCTGCAAAAAATATGGTAGAGCTTGTTATCGCCAACAACGATGAAATGGCTCTGGGTGCCATAGCATCACTTCAGGCTGCAGGCTATAACAACGGTTCGGGCAAGACAATTCCCGTATTCGGCGTTGATGCCACTGATGCGGCAAAATCAAAAATTGAGCAGGGCGTTATGACAGGCACAATCAAACAGGATGCCGAAGGTATGGCAGAGGCTCTTGTTGATGTGTTTGAAAATTATCTTCAGAATAAAAATACATTCGACGGAATTGACACCGAAAATGTAGTCGGCGACTGGAGAATAAATATTCCTTACGAAAAATATACGGGATAAACAACAATTTATCGTTGTGCGATAAATTATTGTTAAACGGTGGCTTATGAATAAAATAAAAAAATCAGATACTTCTGTTCTTCTTCGTATGGAGAATATGGAAAAAGCTTTTCCCGGAGTCAAGGCACTGGACAATGTTTCACTTACAGTGAAAGCTGGAACTGTGCACGCCCTTATGGGTGAAAACGGGGCAGGAAAATCTACACTTATGAAGTGTCTCTTCGGTGTCTATTCACCCGATAGCGGAAAAATTTTTCTTGATGGCAGACAGGTGAGCTTCAAAAACTCAAAGGATGCCCTTGAAAACGGTGTTGCAATGGTACATCAGGAGCTCAATCAGGCACTCAAACGAAACATTATGGACAATCTGTGGCTTGGCAGATTTCCCGTTGTATGGGAGCATCTGCCGTTCACAAGTGAGAAAAAGATGTACGATGCCACAAAAAACCTCTTTGAGGAGCTTGGCATAAATGCAGACCCTCGCACCGTGATGTCAAAAATGCCCGTTTCGCAGCGTCAGATGGTTGAGATTGCAAAGGCTGTGTCCTACAATGCAAAAGTCATTGTGTTTGACGAGCCCACTTCGTCACTTACAGAAACAGAGGTTGAACAGCTTTTCAGAATCATAAATATGCTTCGTGACCGAGGCTGCGGGATTATTTATATATCCCATAAAATGGAGGAAATCCTGCGCATTTCAGATGAAATAACAATAATGCGTGACGGCAGGCACATTGCAACAAAATCTGCAAAAGAAATCACAATGGATGAAATAATCCGCCTTATGGTGGGCAGAGAAATCACAAACAGGTACCCTCAGAAAGAGCATAAACTGGGTGAAGAGTGGCTTTTTGTTGAGAACCTGACTGCTGAATATGCAAGGCTCAGTGATGTATCATTTTCGGCAAGAAAAGGTGAGATACTTGGTGTTGCAGGGCTTGACGGCTCAGGCAGAACGGAACTGCTTGAAAACATTTTCGGTCTTTCAGCAAGAAGAAACGGAAAAATCACCCTCAACGGAAAGCAGGTACACAACAGAAATGCAAGGGAATCAATTAAAAACGGCTTTGCCCTGCTGACCGAGGAACGGCGTGCAACAGGCATCTTCAGCATTCTTGACATACTCGAAAACACAACTGTGTCAAGCCTCGATAAATACAGAACGGGGCCTTTTCTCAGCAAAAAGAAAATGAAAGAAAGCACAAAATGGTCCATTGACTCAATGCGAATAAAGACACCATCACAGGATACAAAAATCCGTTCTCTTTCAGGCGGAAATCAGCAGAAGGTCATTCTGGGCAGATGGCTGCTCACTCAGCCCGATGTTCTTTTGCTTGACGAGCCCACAAGAGGCATCGACGTGGGTGCAAAGTACGAGATTTATCAGCTTATTCTTGAGCTTGCATCAAAGGGTAAAACCGTAATTATGGTTTCATCCGAGATGCCGGAGCTGCTTGGTGTCTGCGACAGAATTATTGTTATGTCGGGCGGCAGAAAAGCAGGCGAGGTCAATGCTAAAACTGCCACACAAGAGGAAATTATGACCCTTGCGGCGAAATATGCGTAAACAATAATTTATCGGTCAAGACCGAATGGATAATTGAAAATGGAAAATGGAAAGTTTCGGAAGTGCTTCGCACTTACTTCCGCTGCGCTCTATATAATGTTTTCCGAAGGAAAACCACCGACATTTTCAATTTTCAACTTTCAATTTTCAATTACAATAATTTAGTGGCATCGAGCCACTAAATTATTGTTTAAAGGAGATTCTTATGTTACAGGTGAATTCAAATATGCCTCAGGGGAAGTTTTCTGTTTTCAGACAGCTTCCGGGCAAGGATAAAAAAAGAATAATAACCGATGTACTTTTCAACAACGCTATGTACATCATAATTGCAGTTGCAATAATTTTCATAACGATAAGAGTGCCTGCATTTCTGTCACTTTCATCTGTAGTGAACATTATTTCTCTCACTGCATCAAAGCTTCCCATTGCACTGGGTATTGCAGGGTGCATTGTGCTGACAGGTACAGATATTTCTGCCGGACGTGCCGTCGGACTTACAGCTTGTGTTGCAGCCTCACTTCTGCAGATGACAGGATACCCCAACAAGATGTTCCCTGACCTTGCAGTGATGCCGCTGTGGGCAGTTTTTCTGATTGTTGTGGCAATCGGGGCCGTTGTGGGGCTTGTAAACGGATTTTTCGTGGCAAAATTCAAGCTTCATCCGTTCATAGTCACACTCTCAACACAGCTGATTATCTTCGGCGTGGTGCTTATGTACCTTATGATAGGCACAAACAACGGTCAGACACTCTCGGGACTTGATGAAAGCTACACAGATTTTGTCAGAGGAACACTTTTCTCCATAGATGGCGTTGCAGTGCCTAAATATATACTTTATTCACTCATCATCACCGTTATAATGTGGGTTGTGTGGAACAAAACAAAATTCGGCAAAAATATGTTTGCCGTAGGCTCAAATGAAGAAGCTGCAAATGTATCGGGCGTCAATGTCTTTCTGACGATTGTATCTGTTTTCGTGCTTGCAGGAGTAATGTACGGTATTACGGGCTTTATAGAGGGTGCAAGAATTGCATCAAGCTCAGCAAGCACAGGCATAAACTACGAAAGCGATGCCATTGCTGCCTGCGTTATCGGTGGCGTGTCGTTTGTGGGCGGTACTGGTAAGATAAGCGGCGTTGTTATCGGCGTATTCCTGCTTCAGATTATATTTGTAGGGCTGAATTTTCTGTCTGTTTCGGCAAATATGCTTTATATCATCAAGGGTGCAATTATCCTTGCAGCCTGTGCTGTGGATATGCGAAAATATCTTGCGAGGAAGTAACAATGAACAACGGCGGTCTTTATAAAAATGTTAAAATGAGCCTGAAAACGGCAAATATTATGGTGCTTGCGGCAATTGCGGTGCTGATTTTCTGTTTTGTATTTGCAGTGGGTACTGCAGACAGAACCGCTGTCGTAACGGCAGAGGGTGCAGAAATCACAACCGTGATAAACAAATAAACAAAATCAGGTGCTTTCACAACTGACTGCGCCTGATTTTTTGCTTGACAAAATTCTCCTTCCGCATTATTATATTGGTATATTAAAGAGAGGTGTTTTTTGTGAAAAAGCTCTTATGTGTATTTATGACGGTTGTTTTTGTGCTGTCATCAGTTTCTGTTATGGCATTTGCCGCAGATAAGGATGACCTTAAAATCGCAATTGCATCAGACCTTCATTACAATGTTCCCCGTGAGGAACTTGAGGGAAACCCCTCACAGCCCTTTGAAATTGATGACCCCATCTATTGGTACGCCAACAGACGTGCAGCTATGGAGGATGAAAGCGGATTTATCATTGATGAATTTCTGCGTCAGTGCGCAGAGGATGACTCAATAGAATATGTGCTTATCCCCGGTGACCTTGCAGACAACGGCAGAGTTGTTGTTGAAGAGCACCTTGCAGTTGCTGAGAAGCTCAGAGCTTTTGAAGAGGCTACAGGTAAATCTGTTTTCGTCATAAACGGCAATCACGATGCTTCACTCAACGAAGGTGACACAACCTTTAACGAGTTTATGTCAATATATGCAGATTTCGGTTGGGATAAGGCAATTGACACTCTTGATGACACCTGCTGTTACACTGCTGACCTTGGCAACAAGTACAGACTTATTGCTCTTGACTCCTGCCACGAAAGCTATTCAACAGAAGACGGTATGACAACAGAAAAGGTCAACTGGGTCTGTGATATGGCAGAGAAGGCTGCAGATGACGGCAGATATCCTATTCTTATGATGCACCACAACCTGCTTGACCATCTGCCTATGCAGAGAATTGTCAGCAGAAATTTTATCATAAGAAACCATACAGTTACCGCAGGCAAATTTGCAAATGCAGGCATCAGAGTTGTTTTCTCAGGTCATGAGCATTGCAGTGACGGTGCAACATACACAAGCGCTGCAGGCAATGTGATTTACGACTTCGCCACAACATCTCTCTCAATGTATCCTCTTGAGTACAGAGTTTTTACCTTCAATGATGAAGAAATAAAATACGAAGCAAGAACAGTAGACTCAATTGACCTTGACGCACTCACAGCAACAGTGAAGGGTTATTCTGACGAGCAGCTCGCACTTATGCAGGCAGGTCTGAACGCATACGCAAAGGGCTTCCTTAAAGTCGGCGTTGAATACCGCCTTGCACTCGGCTTCTCAATGGAGAAAATGGGTATTGACGAAGATGCAATATATTATGACCTTGTCAATGCTGTTATGAGCAAGCTCAATTCTGCACTTGAAACACCCTTCTACGGTGAAGGCAGTGTTTCTGAGCAAATGGAAAAATACGGCATCTCAATTCCCGACAGTAACTATGTAAACGGATGGGACCTTGCAACTGAGCTTGTAAGTGCACATTACGCAGGCTCTGAGCATTACTCTGTATACAGTGATGAGGTTGCTATTCTTCTGCGAACTGTCGCATTTCTTCTTCGTGAAGAGCTGAGCCTTCTCTCAGGTGATGTCCTTACTGCTTCTGCAGATGCTCTTATTGCAGACAACGGACTTACATCATTCAAGCCTGAGCTTAAAAGTGTAGGCACAAGCGTATTCGGTCAGGGAATTTCTCCCGCAGAGTATTTTATTGTGGCTCTCATTTCACCTCTGCTTCATAAATTTGCAAACGATGACGACGGTGTTGACGACAACAACGGCACACTCAAGGGCTACGCAGCAGCAGAAAAGGAATCAAAGTTTGACAATATTGTTGCAAAAATCAAGGCTTTCTTTGATAAAATAAAATTCTACTTTGAAATGATGTTCAGCATCTTCACAAAAATCGGTAAATAACATTATTCAAAAAATAAGCCCGGAGAGTTCACACTCCGGGCTTTGCTTTTATTTTATTTTTTTATAGATGTAAATATAATCCGAGGTCAGGTCGTAAGGCTCATAGCCTCTTTCCTCAAACTCAGCGGCAAGCCGCATTGAGTCTGCTTCATAGACATCACGCACATCAAGCACAAGATACTCAAAATCATCGTGGGTGGTGTAATATGCCTCATAAATCACTTCTCTGTCCCACATATGAGGTATAAGGAAGGTGGATGCACCCACAGAAGCATCGTCGGGAATTGAGTCAAGCACCTCATTCATTTCTGTGTACATTTCTTTGTTTTTTGAATAGCTCTTCATATCATTCACAGTATTAGGAACAATCAGCATAAAGAACATCATAGTTGCAAGACCTGCCGCCGTGACGGAGAGAATATTCTTCATTTTCGGCTTCATATCCTGAACATTCATAACGCTCAGATACATAAGAAGCGTTGTTATGCCGAAGCTGTACTGAAAACTGATGTTGTACTGATACTGATAGCTTGTGAAGAGATTCAGAAGAACGGGCAGCACAAGCAGAAGTCTTACCTTCTTCTTTGTGAAGAACGGAATAAATGCAAGAGGCGCAAAAATCTGCACAACGTAGAACAGCTTTTCAGAGTCCGAATCACTTGTCAGCAGAATCTGTCTTACTGAGTATGCAGGGTTGAAAAGCACTGTCTTTACCATACCGAGAAGACCTTCGTCCCCGTTTATCATCGAGCTGAATCGGTCTGACATTATGCCCATACCGTAATTGTTGATATACCAGCACGCACCCAGAAAATATGCACAGGCAAGAACTATAAGCCCTGAGCCGAGTCTGTATTTTTTGTCTGCAATAAAGATATATACGGCAAATACGCAGACATAAACAAATGCATCTTCCTTCACCATAAGAGTCAGTACCGCAAACAGAAACATCAGAGGGATTTTTTTCTTTTCATAGAAATAGAACATCCACATCAGAAACGGCACAAGCAGGCAGTTTTCGTGAAAATCAAACAGACAGCCTGCTGAGAATGCGGCGTTTGCAAGATACATTACAGAAAGCAGACACATAATTTTCGGTGAAAGCTTTCTGTGCTTCATTATGAGCAGAAACGGTATTATTCCGCTGTAGATTGCCGCTGTCTGACACACTGCAACCGTTACAGGTGAAGGAAAAATAAAGTAAAACGGCAAAAACACATAAAGCGCAGGTGAAAAATGCACCGCAAAATGAGAAAGTATTTTATCTCTCTCACAGCTGACAAGAGGTCTGAAGCTCTCACGCATATTGTGATACATATTGCAGAAAATACCAAAGTCAAAATTAGGTGCGGTGTATGTAAGATATCTGAACACTGAAAGCAGTGTCACACAGCCGAAGAAAAACAGTGCAAAAACTGCCACAGCAATAACTGTATGCTTTGTGTTTATGTTTATTTTCAGCGGCATTCTGTTGTTTATGTAGTGACTTACACTCAGCACGAAGAAAAGCGCAACAATCAGAAATGTATAAATGCTGTTGTTATAATAAAGCAGTGTGCAGGAGAAAAAAAGCACCGACACCGGCAGCAGAAAATACACAAAGCCCCTGACCCTGCATTCAACCAGGCATACCACAGCGTAAGACAAAAAAAACAGCACAAGTGTACCTGTGATATTGATGCTTGAAAGGTTGATTATCCCCGTAAAAGACGGCAGAATCACAGCACCCGCAAACAACCAGCAGGCAAAGAATTTCTCAAATACACGGGAGAAAAGAAACTCCCCCATTCTCTTGATTTTGTTCATAAATATACTTCCTTTTTATTCTCAGGACTTTTTGCCCTTTTTTGTAACTTTTTCCTTTGAGCCGTCGGGACGGACAATTGTCGTGTTTTCAAGATGCCCCACAAGTGATGCCTTGACTGAGTCTATATACTCTCTTCTGAGCACAGCCTGCTCTGCCTTTTCAGCCTCTGTAAGTCCTTCGGGAGTTTTTGATTTTCTTGCGAGAAAATTTATTCTGTCAATTTTCTTTTGTTCCATTTTTATCACCACAGCTATTCTAACTTAAATACAAAAAAATTTCAATATATACTTGCAGAATTCTTATTTAATTGTATAATATAAGTAATAATGAAGTATAATGCCCACGGAGGTTTCTTATGAATATTTTTGATGCAATCACAGCTCTTCTCAACTACGGTGAGGGCGTGCTTTTTGAAAAAGAAGACAGAGTTTACTGTCAGAATCTGATTCTTGATGTGCTTCATCTTGACGCAATGGAGGAAGGCACTGCAGATGACAGCGCAGAGCTTTATGAAATTCTTAAGGTTATGCTCGATTATGCTTGTGAAAAGGGTCTGATTGAAGACAGCGTTACTTACCGTGACCTGTTTGACACAAGAATTATGAACTGTATGATGCCAAGACCCTCTGAGGTTATAAAGAAATTCAATTCTCTTTATGCAGAGAATCCCGAAAAAGCAACCGAGTATTATTATGAGTTCAGCAGAAAGTCTGACTACATTCGTACATACAGAGTGCGTAACGATATGAAATGGCTCGCTCCCACTCCCTATGGCGATATGGACATCACAATCAATCTTTCAAAGCCCGAAAAAGACCCCAAGGCTATTGCTGCAGCAGCAAAAATGAAGGCTGCATCATATCCCAAGTGTATGCTCTGCAAAGAAAATGAGGGCTATGCAGGCAGAGTCAATCATCCTGCAAGAGAGAATCACAGAATCATTCCCCTGACAGTTGACGGCGGTGACTGGTTTATTCAGTATTCACCCTATGTTTACTATAACGAGCATTGCATCGTTTTCAACGGTGAGCATACTCCTATGAAAATTGACAGAAGTGCTTTCAGAAAGCTTTTTGATATCGTTAAATACCTTCCTCATTATTTTGTAGGCTCAAATGCAGACCTGCCCATAGTCGGCGGTTCAATTCTTTCACACGAGCACTTCCAGGGTGGTCACTATGAATTTGCAATGGCAAAGGCTCCCGTTGAGGAGGAAATCACTTTTGACGGTTATGAAGATGTTTCTGCAGGCATTGTAAAATGGCCGATGACGGTTATCCGTCTTTCAGGTCAGGACACAGACAGAATCGTTGACCTTGCAGACAGAATTCTCACTGTCTGGAGAGGCTATACAGACGAGGACGCATTCATTTTTGCCGAGACTGACGGCACTCCCCACAACACAATCACTCCCATTGCCAGAAAGAGAGACGGAAAATACGAGCTTGACCTTGTTCTTCGCAACAATATCACCACACAGCAGTATCCCGACGGTGTTTACCATCCCCATCCCGAGCATCATCACATAAAGAAAGAAAACATCGGTCTTATTGAGGTTATGGGCCTTGCAGTTCTGCCCGCAAGACTCAAGACTGAAATGGAAAACCTTGCAAAAGCAATTGTTGCAGGTGCAGATATCAGAGCCGACGAAGTTCTTGCAAAGCACGCAGACTGGGTGGATATGCTCAAGGAAAAATATGACATAAATGCTGAAAATGTTGATGATATCATCAGAAAAGAAATCGGCATTGTTTACTCAGAAATTCTTGAACAGTGCGGTGTGTTCTCAAGAGATGAAAATGGCAGAGCTCAGCTCAGAAAATTTACAGAAAGCGTGAAATAAAAATGAAAAGATTTTTTGAAGACGGAATGACGGTTCTTTTTCAGGGTGACAGCGTAACAGACTGCAGCCGTGACAGAAGCATTGAATCAGGTATGGAGTGTCTGGGTGAAGGCTACCCTATGGTTTTTGCCGAGATTTACAACACTCTTTTTCCCGACAATAAAGTAAAATTTGTCAACAGAGGCGTTTCCGGTGACAGAACCAATAATCTTCTTGAAAGATACGAGAAGGATTTCAAAGCTGTCAATCCTGATTTTATCTCAATTATGATCGGCATCAACAATACCTGGAGAAATTTTGACGGTCAGGAAGATTACTGCTCTGCAGAAAGATTTGAGAGCGAATACGAAGAGCTCCTTGCAAAGATAAAAGCAGACCTGCCTGATGCAAAGATACTTATCATTGAGCCTTTCGCTTTCACTGCCCATCCCGAAAGGAACACCTGGCAGGAAGACCTTGACGGCAAGAGAGATGCAACAAGACGCCTTGCTTTCAAGTATGCTGACTGGTTTATCCCGATGTATGAAATAATGACAAAGGCTTCAGAAACTGAGTTTGATATGTATGAGCTCTCTGCAGACGGTGTTCATCCCTGTGCAACAGGCCATTCACTCATTGCAGCTGAGATTTTAAGAAATCTCGATATTGTTTGATAATAAACTGAACGGCAAAGGATATTATGCAGGAAACTATTAAGAAAAAACGTATTGATATAATTGACGCACTGCGTGGTTTTGCAGTTGTGCTTATGGTGTGCCATCATTTTCTATATGATTTGGTTGAGTTTCTCGGGGCACCCTTATGGCTTTTTTCAAACCCTGCTTTTGATATTCTTCAGCCGTTTTTTGCTTCTGTGTTCATCGTTCTCTGCGGTGTTTCATCGAACTTCTCAAGAAGCAATATAAAACGGGGACTGATAACGCTGGGTGTGGCACTGGGCGTTACGGGAGTCACTTCCATTCTCAGAATGCCCATAGTTTTCGGCGTTCTTCATCTGCTGTCCGTCTGTATGCTGTTTTACGGCATCACACAAAGACTGTTTGAGAAAATAAACGGAATTCTGCTTCTTGTTATCAGCATAATTCTTGTGATTATTTCTTCATATTGCGTCAATAATCTTGATGTGCAGTCAGACAATTTGTGGATTCTGGGCTGGCAGGGCAACAACTTCATAAGCTATGACTATTTTCCTTTATTCCCGTGGATGTTTGTGTTTCTTTCAGGCACCGCAATCGGAAAATATATTGCAAAGGGCTGTTTTCCCCGTTGGTTTTATGAAACAAAAATCCCCGTTCTGCCGGCAATCGGCAGACACGCATTGCTGATATATATTGTTCATCAGCCTGTACTGTACCTTATTACTCTGATTATAAGGGGATAGAAAATATGAAAAAAACAGTTTCACTTGCCCTTGGCGCAGCTGCACTCGGTACGGCAGCAACAGTCGCCGGTGCAGAGCTTCTTTACGAATGCACAATGAATGTAAAGTTCGCAAAAAAAGTGTCTGCAAAAATCGGACTGCAGGACAACACCATTGCAGAGCTGTTCAGAACAAACCCTCTTTTCCGTGACAGTATGACGTGGTTCAGGTCCCTGAGTCTCAGTGATAATGTTATAAAAAATTCTGACGGTGAAGAAATTCACGGTTATATCATAAAAAATGAGTCAGACAGCAATAAATGGGCAATCTGTGTTCACGGATATATGGGCTCTCCCAGCATCCAGTCGCCGTTTATAAAGCATTTTTATGACAGAGGCTACAATGTCGTCTGTCCGTGCCTTCGTGCCCATGGTTGGGACACAAACAGATACTGTTCAATGGGCTGGCACGACAAAAAAATTGTTCTGTCGTGGATAGATTACCTGACCTGCATATATCCCGGCTGTGAAATTGTTCTTCACGGCGTTTCAATGGGAGCCGCTACGGTAATGCTTGTAACAGGTGAAATTCTGCCATATAATGTAAAATGTGCAATTGCCGACTGCGGGTATTCATCCTGTATGGATGTTTTCAGAAATGTTATGAAAAACAATCTTCATCTGCCGTCGTTTCCTCTGCTGAATGTGGCAAACGCTATTTCAAGAACAAGAGGCAACTTCGACTTCAGTAAATGCTCGCCCGCAAATGCAGTTTCAGTGTCAAGAACACCTACACTCTTTGTTCACGGCACAGGTGACGATTTTGTGCCCTACAGTATGCTTGATGTGGTTTTCAACGCCTGCACGGCAGAAAAAGAAAGACTCGATATTGCCGACGCTCCGCACGCCGTTGCTGTGGCATACGACCCCGAGCTGTATTTCAACTCAATGGATAATTTTATTGAAAAATATCATAAAACGGAGGAATCATTATGATTACTTTTGATGCAGTCAAAAAAATATTCAAGCTTGACACCCCGAACTCAAGCTATGTCATCGGTGTAGGTGATGAGAATTATCTTCTCAACCTCTATTACGGTGCATATCTTCCCGATGACAACCTCTGGGCAAACGCCAAACGCATAAAAAGTGCTTCATTCAGCCCTGCAAACGTACATATTCCCCGTGAGGAATTCTCAACAGACGTAGCTCCTATGGAATACTCCTGCAACGGCAGCGGTGACTTCAGAATTTCAGCACTTGCAATAAAGAATGTTCACGGCAACACAACAACAGACATCCGTTATGTCAGCCATAAGCTCTATAAGGGCAAGCCCTCACTCGCTCCCCTTCCTGCTGTTTATGTAAACAATGACGATGAAGCCGACACACTTGAAATCCTTGCAGAGGACTGTGTAACAGGCGTAAAGGTAACTCTTATTTACACAGCATTCAACAGTATTGATGCAATAACAAAGAGTGTCAGAATTGAAAACGGCGGAAACGACGCAGTTGATGTTGAAAGAGTATTCTCAACCTGTCTTGACCTGCCTTCAATGGATTTTGACCTTATCACCCTTTACGGCAGACACGCAAAGGAAAGATGCAGAGAGCAGAGAAGACTTGCTCACGGCATTCAGGGCATTGCAAGCAAGAGAGGCTCATCAAGCCACAATCAGAACCCCTTTGCAGCACTTCTCAGACACGGTGCGACAGAAGACAACGGCGATGCTTACGGCTTCAACCTTGTTTACAGCGGCAACTTTGAATTCAGTGCGGAGTGTGACTACTCAGGCACAACAAGAGTCATTATGGGTATCAATCCCACAGATTTCTCCTGGCATCTTGAATCAGGCGATAGCTTCCAGTCACCCGAAGCAGTCCTTGTTTACACAGACAAGGGTCTTGGTGAAATGAGCCGTATTTATCACAGACTTTATATGAACAACCTCGTAAGAGGCAGATACAAAACAGAAAAGAGACCTCTTCTCATCAACAGCTGGGAAGCAGCATACTTTGATTTTGATACAGATAAGCTCGTTGAGTTTGCAAAGAATGCAAAAGAGCTCGGTATGGATATGCTCGTTATGGATGACGGCTGGTTCGGCAAGCGCAATGACGACACAAACTCACTGGGCGACTGGTTCGTTAACGAAAACAAGCTGAGGGGCGGCTTAGGTGTTCTTATTGACAGAGTCAATGCACTTGGTATGAAGTTCGGCATCTGGTATGAGCCCGAAATGATTTCACCCGATTCAGAGCTTTTCAGAGCACATCCCGACTGGTATGTTCACGTGCCCGTAAGAGAATCATCAATCGGCAGAAATCAGTATGTCCTTGACGTTTCAAGAGAAGATGTAAGGGACAATATATGGAATCAGATGTATTCGGTTCTTTCAAAGAACAAGGTTGACTACCTCAAGTGGGACTTCAACCGTAACATTTCAGAGGCAGGCTCTGCAATTCTTCCTCCCGAGCAGTCAAAGGAATTCTTCCACCGTTTCGTATTGGGTACATATGACCTTATGAACAGACTCACAAGCACCTTCCCCGACCTGCTTCTTGAAAACTGCTCAGGCGGCGGCGGACGCTTTGACCCCGGTATGATTTTCTTCTCACCTCAGATATGGGCAAGCGACCATACAGACCCCATCGAAAGACTTACAATTCAGTTCGGCACATCAATGTGTTATCCGGCTTCAACAATGGGTGCACACGTTTCAGCTTCAAACAGAACGGGCTACAAGACAAAGGGCAATGTTGCACTCTGGGGTACATTCGGCTATGAGCTTGACCCCACAAAGCTGACAGAAGAAGACAGAGAAATCGTAAAGGAACAGGTCAAAGATTATCATAAATATTACGACCTTATTCATTACGGTGACCTTTACAGACTCATTGACCCCTATTTTGACCACTTTAAGTGTGCGTGGAGCTTTGTTTCACCCGATAAAAATGAAGTGCTTGCAACTGCAGTTATTATGAGAGAAAATATGGATCATCTCTTCTTCCTCAAGCTCAGAGGACTTGACAAGAACAAGATGTACAGATGTGAAAAAACAGGAGAAGTCTACTCAGGTGCTCTTCTTATGAATTCAGGCATCAACCTTTCAAGCCTCAGATACACAGGCGACAGCGTAGCAATTCATTTTGTTGCCGAATAAAACAATAAAATCAAAAAACAATAGCTCAGATCGGATATTCTTGTAATATCCGATCTTTTTTGTGCATTTTAAACAAAAATATTAAATTGACAACAAAATAAAAATATGATATGCTGAATATAGGGTAATAGAAAATCCCAAACAACAAAAAGGCTCATTATCAACCTCTCTGTAAGAAACAACTGATAGGAAACAAGACAGCATTAGAAACAAATATTATATGACTTCGCAAGATCCATATTGGCATGGATTTTACAGAATTGCCGCTGTGAACAAAAATTGAAAAATGAATTAGAGGTGTTTTGATGAAAAGTAATAATACAATTATAAAATTAAAGATTTTTAAAATTCTAAAAATTGTTAGTATTGTTATTTTTAGTCTGATTCTTTTGTTTGTTCTTATAGTTTTCGGATTTGCAATTCACAACTACAGACAGCTTTTACCTTTTGAAAAGGGATATCATCACGAAGATACTGTTGGTAATTTTGATTATAACGGAAAGACATATTCAATTGATTCAGATTTTGGCGACACAAACAAACTCGGAAAATATTATGATTGCAAAGATAAAACCGATAAGTCACTTCATATTGTTGCAGATAATAATATTCTTATCGCCATTTTTCAGGATTACAAGGTTTCAGCAATAAAAGATGACCCTAACGGATATGTCTATAAAGGTGAAACTGATTTATTTGGTCCGTTAACCTATTATTCTGACAATATACAGGAACCAAGTCCGGAAAAAAATAAAATCAGACAAATTGTAATTTGTTATACGTTGTCAATTGAAGAACAGATTATAATAACAGAAAAGACATTGATAAATAAAACTATTACTTGTGTCAGAAATAACGAAAATCCAGAGTTGGTTCTTGCTGATGCAGGCATAAAATTATCAGACCATCAAAAGGAATATTTAAATATATGTATTGATTATTCTGATTTTCCATTGTATCAAGTAATATATAATAAAAAACTTACAAATTTTGTCTGTCCGATAATTCAAACAACACAATCAGCGGAAAGTTCCATAACTGACAGCTAACCCCTGCGGGGCGGTGGGTAACTGCCGCCCGTGGAAAGACCTGGCTAAAAGGGAATTGTTGAGCGAATATCGTATAGGACATAGAACCGTCCCCTGTCTTTTTTCGTGCATTTGATTTCGAGGTAATAGATTTTGGAAGGGAGTAATAGTGTTAATGAAAAAAATAATTATTCTTTGTGTTGCATTTATTCTGCTTTTCTGCTCTTGCGGAAATGATACTACGTCAGATACTGATGAAAACACTGATATTTTTGTTACCGTGTCGGCAGATGATTCTGACTTAAAAAACAATTTTGATGTTACTCTGGCTAAAAATGCCATATGGAGATTTTATACATCAAGAGCAATATTTCTCACTACAGATAATGTGATTTATTCAGGATATGATGAAAACAAAAATGCCCATTGTTTTGTTGTAAATGAAAGCATACAAGAAGCTAACACAGATATGGATATTCCTTATATCGGCTCATTTTACATAAGATTGGTTGAGGATAAAAACGGGGAGTTTTATGCTGCATATGGGGATGACGAACAATTTATTTTCCATTATGACTCAGAGTAAACTGAGAGTTCGATTAGTAAATACCCTATGATTGATACAATCAGTTAAAGCAATCAATGTCCGGCACTTTGATTGACAACAAAACACCCACAGGGCGGTGGGAAACTGCCGCCCTGAAAGGGTTAACCAAGACAGGGTGACATAACAGGCATTATAGATGAAAACGGAGAAATGTGGGTTGAGTTTACCTATAATGCTTACGGTATGCCGCAGATTCACATGCCGGGGGCTCCCGACAACTCGTTAGGTCAGGCAGTTCAGACATCAATCGGTCTTATGCTCACTCCTGAGCGCAAAAATACTTTGGTCATCATATTCTTCACAATTTCAGTCAATTTATTTTACAAATTGTCATTTATTTATGCACTTTGTGAAAAGTTTGTCAATCTGCATTAAAAATCTACAAAAAATTATAACATTTTGCATTAAATACTACTTTACATTTTGTTTGTAAAGTAGTATTATATTATGTGGTGTATACCGTATACTATTTTTGTATAATTATTCAAGGAGGCAATATATCCATGGCAAGAAAAATGAAAACTATGGACGGTAACAACGCTGCGGCTCACGTATCCTATGCGTTTACCGAAGTAGCAGGCATTTATCCCATCACACCCTCAAGCCCCATGGCAGACTACGTTGACCAGTGGTCAGCTCAGGGACTCAAGAACATTTTCGGCACAACTGTTAAGGTTTCCGAAATGGAATCAGAAGCAGGCGCTGCAGGTACTGTTCACGGCTCACTTAATGCAGGTGCGCTCACAACAACTTACACTGCATCACAGGGTCTTCTTCTTATGATCCCCAATATGTACAAAATCGCAGGTGAACTTCTTCCTTGCGTATTCCACGTATCAGCTCGTTGCGTAGCTTCTCACGCTCTTAATATCTTCGGCGATCATTCAGACGTTTATGCTTGCCGTCAGACAGGCTTTGCTATGCTCGCAGAAACAAACACTCAGGAAGTTATGGACCTTGGTGCTGTTGCTCATCTTGCATCAATCAAGGGCAGAGTTCCCTTTATCAACTTCTTTGACGGTTTCAGAACATCTCACGAGCTTCAGAAGATTGAAGTCTGGGATTTTGAAGACCTCAAGGAAATGTGCGATATGGATGCTGTTGACGCATTCCGTAAGAGAGCACTTAACCCCGAAAGACCCGTTATGCGTGGTTCACACGAAAACGGCGACATCTTCTTCCAGCACCGTGAAGCTTGTAACCAGTACTACGATGCAATGCCCGCTATCGTAGAAGAATATATGGACAAGGTTAACGCAAAGCTCGGTACAGACTACAAGCTCTTCAACTACTACGGCGCTCCCGATGCAGAGAGAGTTATCATCGCAATGGGTTCAATCTGTGACGTAGCAGAAGAAGTTATTGATTACCTCACAGCTCAGGGCGAAAAGGTTGGTCTTGTTAAGGTAAGACTTTACAGACCCTTCTCAACAGAAAAGCTTGTTGAAGCTATCCCCGCAACAGCAAAGAAGATTGCTGTTCTTGACAGAACAAAGGAACCCGGTGCTATCGGTGAACCCCTTTATATGGACGTTGTTACAGCTCTTGCATCAAAGGGTATCGTAAAGACAGTTGTAGGCGGCAGATACGGTCTCGGTTCAAAGGATACACCTCCCTCAAGCATCTTTGCTGTATATGATGAACTCGCTAAGGATGCTCCCAAGGCTCAGTTCACACTCGGTATCACAGACGACGTTACAATGCTTTCTCTCGAAGAAAGAGAAGCACCCAACACTGCAGCAGCAGGCACAATCGAGTGCAAGTTCTGGGGTCTCGGCGGTGACGGTACTGTTGGTGCTAACAAAGACTCAATCAAGATCATCGGTGATCACACAGATAAATATGTTCAGGCATACTTCCAGTATGACTCAAAGAAGACAGGCGGTATCACAATTTCTCACCTTCGTTTCGGTGACCAGCCCATCAAGAGCCCCTACTACATCAACAAGGCTGACTTCGTTGCATGTCACAACCCCTCATATGTAGAAAAAGGCTTCAAGATGGTTCAGGACGTTAAGCCCGGCGGTGTATACCTCATCAACTGCCAGTGGACTCCTGAAGAGCTTGCTGAAAAGCTCGATGCTGCCTCAAAGCGTTACATCGCTGCAAACAACATTCAGCTTTACACAGTTAATGCTATTGATATCGCTGCTCAGATCGGTCTCGGCAAGCGTACAAACACTGTTCTTCAGTCAGCATTCTTCTCACTTGCTAAGGTTCTTCCCGCAGAAGAAGCAATCGGCTATATGAAGGAAAAAGCTCAGAAGTTCATGAAGAAGGGTAAAGAAATCGTTGAAATGAACGAAAAGGCAATCGACATGGGTGCTTCAGCTTATGTTAAGATTGACGTTCCCGCTGACTGGGCAAACGCTGCAGACGATGCAAAGGCAACTGTTGCAGGCGATTCAAAGCTCGTTAAGATGGTTAACAACATCATGAATCCCGTCGGCAAGATGGACGGTGACTCACTTCCCGTTTCAGCATTTATGGATCACGCAGACGGTACATTCGAGCAGGGTGCATCAGCATTCGAAAAGCGTGGCGTTGCAGTTATGGTTCCCGAATGGAACGCAGAAACTTGTGCAAAGTGTAACAAGTGTTCATTCGTTTGTCCTCACGCTACAATCCGTCCCTTCGCTATGACAGAAGAGGAAGTTGCAGCAGCTCCCGCAAACATCAAGATTGCTCCCAAGCCCATCGTTAAGACAGAATACAAATATACTCTTGCAGTATCCCCCATGGATTGTATGGGTTGCGGCGTTTGTATCGGCGTTTGTCCCACAAACTCACTCAAGATGGTTGCAAGAGAAACTCAGGACGATATGCAGCCCGTATTTGATTACTGTGTTGCTAACGTTACTGAGAAAGAAGAAGTTTCTTCAGCAGTTAACGTAATTGCATCTCAGTACAAGAAGCCTCTCCTTGAGTTCTCAGGCTCATGTGCAGGTTGTGCTGAAACAGCATACGCAAGACTTATCACACAGCTCTTCGGTGACAGAATGTACATTTCAAATGCAACAGGCTGTTCATCAATCTGGGGCGGCCCCGCAGCAACATCACCCTA
>CALEII010000032.1 GCA_937876205.1 uncultured Clostridia bacterium | reverse complement strand
GGGCTCGAACCTGTGACCCTCTGCTTGTAAGGCAGATGCTCTCCCAGCTGAGCTATGCTCCCATTACCCTTGCGGCTCCAATAATATATCAAAAAACAAATCAAATGTCAATACTTTTTTTTAATTTTTTTTAATTTTTTTTCATCTTTTTTTTGACACCTGCAAGGAATGCCTATTTTTAGCCGTTTCTTTATATTTATTATTTTAAATATTTATCAGAAACCTAATTTAATCTTCTGTTTTTTATTTAGCTGAGCACTGTTTTCTGTCATTGCAACCTTTCTGAAATCGGCAGCAGTGATTATGACCTTACCACAGTTTTCCATTTTACTTCTTGTAACTGCCTTGCTCCAGCTTTTTTCATACATATTTCTGACATATCTCGCATTACCGAAATCATCGGCATTTATAACATCATCACTCAGGCTGTTGAAATAATCCCTGACTTCAGCTTCAAGTGAGTCACTGTATTCAAAGCTGTCTGCGACCATACTCATAAATATGTCTGCGAGCACCTCTCTTGAAAAGCTGCTGAACTGAACAAGATAAGGCATTCTGCTGCGAAGACCTGAATTAGCTTGCATCAGAGTATCCATATCTTTAGTATAGCCTGCCATAATCACAACAAGGTCTTCACGGTGATTTTCCATTTCGGCAATAAGGGTTGTGATTGCTTCTTTGCCGAAATCTCTTGAGTCATCATTACCTTTAAAAAGAGAATATGCCTCATCAATAAACAGAACGCTTCCGTAAGCATCACGGCAGATGCCTGCAGTTTTGGGCGCAGTCTCCCCCACATATCTGCCGCAAAGATCTCTGCCTGAATACTCAAAGAAATTGCCGTTTCTGAGCACTCCCCTCTCTCTGAGAAGTCTGCCGAGTATACGGGCTACTGTAGTCTTACCCGTGCCCGGGTTGCCCACAAAACGCATATTGATGCACGGTGCAGAGACGGTGTTATTTTTAATGCTGTACTCTATCTGGTCAACTATTTCAAGAATCTGGGTCTTTACACTTCCCATTCCCTTGAGTGCCTCAAGCTGTTCCATAGCTGAAAGATTACTCTCACTGTCGGTCACAAGCGCTTTTACATCAGATGCTGAAATAACCCTGTCTGTTGTGTTGTTACGGATATTGCTCAGCTGTTTGAGATAAATCATCTCATTGGCTATCTTTTTTACTGTGTTTATACCGTAAAATCTGCCGTCACTCTTCTCAGCATTCATTCTGCGTTCAAAAAGCTCAACAGCATCGGGTCTGATGCTGAACCCGTACTTCGTGAGCACTGAATACAGACACTGCGTAAGCTCAGACATTGTGAACGGAGCGATGCTTACACTGCTGACATACAGAACATCGCTTATATCAGCCTGCACCTTTGCAAGCACGTCATCCTCGACAAACGGAATTCTGAAAACAAAAATATAGTTCTGCTCAAAATCTTCAAGTGCCTTGAGAAAGTCTCTGAACACCGGCATATCTGTTCTTGACAAAAAACGGCTAATATCAAAGCAGACAAGCTTCTTACTCTCGTATTTCTTAAGGCTTTCAATATATCCGTCAAGCATTTCCTTCTCAGATTCATTACGGGCAGGCTCAAGCTTGATTTCTTCATAAAGAGTCATTGCAGTGAATCTGAAAAGCTTTGCTCTGTTTATAACATCTGACAGAATATAAAGATACTCTGACAGACCGTAGCCGTCATTGACTGAAAACAGATAGTTACGGTATGCAAAGCTCTCATATGTTTTGTTGGCAATTATCTGAGGTGCAACAGAGCATATTTCATTTATAAGAGCACTGAATTCGGGACAGCCGACAAGCGACTCAAGACGCTCTGACGCATATTCACATATTTTCTGCTCACTCTGCTCAAGTGAAACAGTCTCAACATCGGGACAATTGTCTGAGATAGTCAGTTCGACCTGACCTCGTGAAAAAGACGCACCCGTACAGCGTGTAATAATACGCTCAAGCTCACCTCTCTCATTGATTCTTGAATCAAAATCAATCACTGCTTCAACTCTGCAGTCATCCCCGGCAAGCAGGACCATTCTGTTCTCATAAAAACCTGTCATAAATCTGACAAGCTTTTCTGCAGGGGTTTCTTTGCCCTCAGCATTGATAACCCACATTGTATCAAATGTAATACTTACTCTTTTTTTCACAGATATCACCACTCGGATATAATAACATATTACAGCAGGAATGTAAATAAAAAAAACGGAAGTACCGAGACTTCCGTTGAAAATCCTGAATGGGCAACCCTCAGGTTGCTGTATATGTAAAGCCCTTATGGGCGATTTTGAGAAACTGAGGTTCGGCTGAAGTGCCGAGGGCAATTATTCACCTAAAACATTGTAAATGCTTGAAAGCTCAATTGCCTTCCAGAGTCTCTTCCATGAAAAAGCCTTAGCTGATTCCATTTCTTTGAGGATTTTTGCTTCGTGCTGACGAAGAAGTTTCTCTTTCACTGTCGTCATCTCCTTTCATTCCTGAGTACATCTTTATTATACTCAGAAATTTCAATTTGTCAAGTCATTTTGCACAAAGAATTGATTTTAAATTTGTGCAACTATTACAAATCAGGATAAATAAAAAAAGATGTAAATTTTACATCTTTTTTTTTGCACGACAAAATCTTTTATGCACATTCGACAAACGGAACACACTTTTCTTCAGCACAATGACGAAAAATCTCGATTTATACTGTATTTTGCGAAAAAAGTTTGTGAAAGTTTTTTCAGATTTTTAATATTTTTAATAAACTTTGTTAATTCAGACATCTTTCATCATCAGGTCAACAATTTTCTGCATATCTTCGGGCAAGGGCACTTCAAAATGCAGACTCTCACCTGTTACAGGATGCACAAAATCAAGAATACCGCAATGGAGTGCTGCTCTGTCTGTACGCATATCGGTGCTGCCGTACATATCATCACCGCACAAAGGTGAGCCGATTGATGAAAAATGAACACGAATCTGATGAGTTCTGCCCGTTTCAAGGGTTATTTTCATAAGAGATGTATCGCCGTCTGACGCCAGAGCCTGCCAGTGAGTGACTGCAGTATCACCGTTCTCACCTGAAGCCCTGAATGTTTTCATCGGGTCCGGTCTGTATATCGGGGTGTCGATTGTACCTGCCCCCTCATATTCCCCTTTCACAAGAGCAAAATATGTTTTCTCAAAATTGCCTGAGAGCCTTGCTGCAGCGTATTTATTCAGCGCACACAGAACAAGACCTGATGTACATTTATCAAGCCTCCCGACGGCTCTGAAAGCCACATTTCTGCCCTGTGACAGAAAATAGGAGGCAACGGCATTGGCAAGCGTGTCGCCCTGATGATTGTGTGTGGGGTGCATCGCAAGCCCTGCAGGCTTATTTATGACAAGAATATCATTATCTTCAAAAACTATATCAAGAGGATATTCAACAGGCTCAATTTCATTCTTATCCTCAGGTATGTTGACAGCAAGAATATCACCCTCACGAAGCATATCAACAGTTCTGATATGCTCACCGTTAAGGGTGATGCCTTTTTCTGTTCTTTTGAGCGTGTTGACAAGCCTTGCAGAAAGCTTTGCCTGACCTCGCAGATAAGCAATAACCTTCTTGCCTTCATACTTTTCGTCAATTAAAAATTCTATATGTCTCATAAATAAAATAAACAATAATTTGTCGAGGTACCCTCGACAAATTAAATTCGCAATTAAAAATTTGCAATTCGCAATTTCGGAAAAGGCTTCGCCTTTTGAACCATTATAATAGGGTAAGGGCGGAGCCCTTCCGAAACTTTTGCCGAAGGCAAAAATATCACTTGACCGCAGGTCAAATATCACTTTGCGATGCAAAATATCACTTGCCGTCAGGCAAATATCACTCAATAATTTGCGTGGCATCGAGCCACACAAATTATTGTTTGTTCTCCCATTCCTTATAATCCTTGACCTCGTCGTACATCATTCTGTAGCTTTCGTGTCTGGTGGAAGGAATTTTCCCGTCCTTCACGGCTTCACAAATTCTGCAGCCCTTTTCACACAGATGTGCGCAGGAAACAAATTTGCATTTACCTATATATTCTTCAAATTCAGGGAAACAGAACTGAAGATTTTCTTTGACGATTATTTCAATATTCTCAAAATCAAGTGATGAAAAACCCGGGGTGTCGGCAATATAGCCGCCGCACATCTCATAAAGCTCCACCGTTCTTGTGGTGTGTCTTCCTCTGCCGAGCTTATTGCTTATATGAGCTGTCGCAAGGCTGAGCTCAGGGTCAAGCGCATTCAGAACTGATGATTTTCCCACACCCGTATTGCCCGTGAGTGCACAGACGCTGTTTTCAAACACACCTCTGAGCCTGTCAATTCCCTCACCCGTAACAGATGAAACTGAGAAAGACTGTATACCTGCTCTGCTGTATATTTCAACATATTCACCCGCATCGGCAAGGTCATCCTTTGAGAAAACAACAACAGGCTCAATCCCCTTATCAACTGCCATTGCAGTGAGCTTGTCAATGATAAAAAGATTGGGCTGAGGCTCAACAACTGATGAAACAATTATCAGCTTATCAAGATTGGCAACAGGAGGTCTGACAAGAGAATTCTTTCTCTCGCAGATATTGGCAACAGTACCGCTGTCACCGTTTATTTCAACAGTTACTCTGTCGCCCACAAGAGGTGAAATCTTCTGCTTTCTGAAAACACCTCTTGCACGGCATTCTGTTATTTCTCCGTCTTCACTGCGGACATAGTAAAAGCCCGCAGTTGATTTCATTATAAGACAGTTTTCTTTCTGCATATTATTCTGCTGCACCTGTGCTTACATAAACTCTGATTTCAGCTGTTGCAAGCTCACTCTTTTCAAACTCAGACTTATCTGCTGAAACTGCGACAACATATCCCTCGGGAACTGTGTCTGAAGCTCTGTCTTCCTTGATAATGTTATCAAAGCCGATTTCAACAAGCTCAAAGTAATAGTCCAGATACTGCTTGCCTGTATATGAAGGTATGGTGAATACCGAAGGCTCTGTTGTGGGTGCCTCTGTTGTGGGCGCTACGGTTGTTTTTTCACCTGTTATGACATAAGGAGTATTTTTGAGGTTTTCAACAGTAGGCTCTGCCAGAGTAAAATCAATATTACCTGTGCATATCAGCTGTTCGCCGATATAAATCTTGAACACTGTGTTCTCTGAGCCGCCGATTTCAACTGTGTGTGTTGAGCCGTCCATTTTGACGCTGTTATATGTCTTGTAATTCTTTTCGCCAACATAGACATAAACCGACTCAAATTCATTCTCATAGCCTGTAAGGTCAGGCAGCGTGATGACAACAGATGAAGTCTTTGTTGATGTTGTGCCTATAACGATTGTAATGGTTGTGTTGCTTGCGATAACTGTTGTATCGGCAGCGATTGACTGCTCTATGACAAGACCTGCATCTCCGCCTGCAGATTCTCTGTACTCAACTCTGACCTTGAAGCCCATAGACTCAAGCTCTGACTTTGCTGTTGAGAGCTTTTCACCGATAACACTGGGAACGGCAATCTTGCCTGCATTATCTGTTGCATAGTAAATTGTAACAGTTGATCCGTATGCAACGCTGAGTCCCGATTCGGGGTCAAGCCTGAGAACTGTGCTCTCGGGCACGGTATTGTCAACAACTGCCTCTGTTTTTACATTGAAGCCCATTTTCTGAAGCACGCTTCTTGCTTCCTGAAGCTTTGTATCCTTATCAAATGTGGGCACTGTCATTGACTCACTTGTATAAGCAATATTCAGCTTGATAACTGAAGATGATGTTGAAGAAATCTGAAGCTTTTTGCCGGGCTCCTCACTCTGATAGAAGATATAACCGTCTTTGTACTCTGTGGTGTAAACAAGATTTTCTTCAATCAGACCGTGTTCAAAGAAATAACTGAATTCACTGTCTTCACGGATTTCTTCAATATAATTCCCCTCAAACTTAGGAACTACAACTTCATCCGTATTTGTGAAGAAATACCACGCAATGCCTATAATGACAACAATAAGCATAAATATTATTCCCACAAGAATGGGCAACGTGTAGTTTTTCTTTGCAATAAGCTCGTTTTCGTAGTCGTCCTCATCATACTCCTGAGTGACAACAGTGGTTTTCACCATTTCCTTGACGGGAGCAGTTTCTGAGCCGACAGGCGCACCTGATGCAAAAGATGACTTTTTTGTTCCGACACTGACATACTTTGTGGGCTGAGTGTCAACAAAACAGCTGTGGTCAAATCTGATTCCGGGATTGCGTCTGAATTCCTCTATATCAAGAAGCATTTCAGATGCAGACTGATAACGCTCAAGTCTGCTCTTTTTCATTGCTCTCATTGTTATCTGCTCAATACCTACAGGAATGTCAGCCTTGAGAAGAGACGGTTTCACAGCTTCCTGCTGAACCTGCATAATAGCAACTGAAACAGCATTATCAGCCTGGAAAGGCACTTTACCTGTAAGCATTTCATAAAGAACAACGCCGACTGAATATATATCTGTCTTATTGTCTACAATTTCGCCCTTTGCCTGCTCGGGGCTGATATAGTGAACAGAACCGATGGCACCGTCAGTCATCGTCTTTGTGTCACCCTTATTATGAAAGCTTGCAATACCGAAGTCTGCAACCTTGATTGTTTTATTATCTCTGAGGAGCATTATGTTCTGAGGCTTGATATCTCTGTGAATAACGCCCTTTTCGTGTGCGTGGGCAAGTGCTTTGAGTATCTGTGTTGTGATTACAACAGATTCTCTGAGAGTGAGAGCACCCTTTTTCTGTATATACTGCTTCAGAGTAATGCCGTCAACATACTCCATAACGATATACTGCAAAGTCTCACCGAAGCTGACATCATACACCTTAACAACATTGGGGTGTGACAGAACAGCAACAGCCTTTGATTCATTCTTGAATCTTCTGCGGAATTCCTCATCTGCACTGTATTCTTTTTTCAATATTTTAACAGCAACGGTCTTGTTATCAAGATTATCGAGAGCCTTATAGACAACTGCCATTCCGCCCACACCGATTACTTCCTGAATCAGATATCTGTTACTGAGCAATTTTCCGATATAATTATCCATTTCCGACGCCCCTTCCTCAATTTTCTATTACTACTGCCGTTATATTATCCGTACCGCCGTTTTTATTGGCTTCTTTTATAAGCTTATCGGCATAATCAAAAGTTTCACTGTTATTTATAATACTGAGAATTTTCTCATCCCTGACGTGATTTGTAAGACCGTCTGTGCAAAGAAGAAGCTTATCTCCCGCCTGAAGCTGTGTGTCAAAGAAATCAACCTCAACATCACTATCAAGCCCGAGTGCTCTTGTTATCATATTTTTCATATGGTGTTCTCTGGCTTCATCGGGTGTTATAGTGCCCGCATCAACAAGAGCCTGCACATAAGAATGGTCTTTTGTGAGCTGAGTTACAGTACCGTCCCTGAGAAGATAGCATCTGCTGTCACCGACATTTGCAATTGTTGCAACAGAATTCATACAGAAGGCTATTACTGCCGTGGTACCCATTCCCGAAAGCATACGCTCCTTATGAGAGCGTTCGAAAATATCCACATTGGCAACAGCTATTGCCGACTCAAGCATATTTCTGACAGACATCGTACTCATTGACGGACGGGTATTCTCTCTGATTCTGTCAGCTATAACATCCTTTGCCATAGCACTTGCCACATTACCGCCTGAATGGCCGCCCATACCGTCACAGACAACAGCCCATGCACACTGCGGCATTTCGCCTATGGCATAAGCATCCTGATTGGACTGTCTGATGAGTCCGATATCGGTTCCGGCTGATATTTTCATTTGCTGCACCTCCGGGGTGTATGATTTAATCCTTCTTACTGCTTCTGCGAAGCTGACCGCAGGAAGCATTTATGTCAGAGCCGAGTTTTCGTCTGACAGTAACGGCGTAACCGCTTTTCTCAAGAATGTGTGAAAAAGATTCTATACGCTCACGGCTGCTCTTTTTACAGCCTGTTTCCCTGACCTCATTTACAGGTATGAGATTTACGTGACAAAGTATGCCCTGAAGCTTCTTTGCAAGAATTCTTGCGCACTCATCAGAATCATTTGATCCGTTGACCATTGCATACTCAAAGGATATGCGTCTGTGTGTTCTGTCGGTATATTTTCTGCAGGCTTCAAGCAACTCATCAACACCCCATTTTCTGTTGACGGGCATCATTGAGCTTCTGATTTCATCAGTCGGAGCGTGAAGTGAAACAGAAAGCGTAAGCTGAAGATTCTTATCCATAAGCTCGTATATTTTTGGCACAACACCGCAGGTGGACAGTGAAATATGGCGCATTGACATATTCTGTCCCTCTTCATTGGTGATAAGCTCAAGAAAACGCATCACGTTGTCATAATTATCAAGCGGCTCACCCATTCCCATAAGAACGGTGTGTGAAATCTTTATATTGTTGTCACGCTGAGCAACATAAATCTGAGAGAGAATTTCACCTGCAGTAAGATTTCTCACAACGCCGTCAAGAGTGGATGCACAGAATCTGCATCCCATACGGCAGCCTACCTGAGTTGAAACGCAAAGTGTATAGCCGTATTTGTATTTCATAAGTACAGACTCTATAAACTCACCGTCGTGGAGTCTGAACAGATATTTCTGAGTATCATCATACTCCGAAATCAACTTTTTTTCAATAGATACGCTAAATATGACAAAATTGTCATCTAACTTCTGTCTTAGTGCCTTTGATAGGTTTGTCATTTCATCAAAGGAGCTGACGCAGGACACGTGCAGCCATTTATAAATCTGCTTTGCCCTGAAAGCAGGCTCACCCAGCTCCTTTACCGCCTGAGCAAGCTCATCAAAAGACAATGAGAGTATATCGCATTTTTCAGTCATTTACTCAATCCTTTCAAAAGCGGCAATAAAGAAACCGTCACAATTATAGTCGCAAGGCAGAACGCTGAGTGCTTCACCGTCCCTGAAGCCCTTGATTTCATCATCTATATGAACACATCTGAAATCACTTCTTAACCTGAGAAACTCATTGACAATATCAATGTTCTCTTCCGGGATAAGCGTACAGGTAGAATATACAAGTCTGCCGCCCTTTCTGAGATAATCAGCCGAATTCAGAAGAATTTTCAGCTGAAGCTCAGGCAAAGAAGCAACATCTTCTTTTTGTTTATATCTTATTTCAGGCTTTTTCCCCGTAACACCGAAGCCCGAACAGGGTACATCACAAAGAATTCTGTCCGCAACGGGCAATACAGCTTTTTTGTCTGCACCGTCACGAAGCTGTGTTTCAATAATTTCAATACCCAGTCTCTTTGCTGTGTCATTTATAAGCCCCAGCTTATGCTCGTGTATATCGCAGGATATAATTCTGCCTTCGTTCTGCATAAGCTGTGCCGTTGTCATACTCTTGCCGCCGGGAGCAGAGCAGACATCAATCACCGTTTCACCCTTCACGGCAGCGAGAACACGGCAGCATATCTGTGATGAAATATCCTGAACGTGAAACAGACCGTTTATGAAATCTTCGTGCTTTGTCATATCGCCGCTGTGTCTGAGCACATAACAATCATCGGGAAAACTGACTTTTTCGCTCTCAACCGTCAGAGGAGCGTCTTTCAATGTGTTTTTTCTTATGTAAATATTGCCTTCATCCAGTGAGCTTGACATAATTCTTTCAGCAATATCACTGCCGAAGTAATCACAAAAGCTTTTGCAGATATGCTCGGCAAAAGAATACTTAACACTGAGAAAATGCAGTGAACCGTCATCTTCAGGCAATTTCAGCCCGTTCTGAGACACCTTTCTGAGCACTGCATTGATAAGCCCTGATGCAAAAGCACAGCCGTTCTTCTTTGAGAGCTTGACACTCTCATTTATGGCTGCCGATGCAGGAATCTTATCCATAAATAAAAGCTGACACGCACCCAACCGAAGAATTGTAAGCACCTGAGGCTTTAATTTCTTCAGAGGTTGCGTGAGATAAAGTGACAAATTATAGTCTATTGTGATTTTTCTTTCAAGAACAGTTCTGACAATTCTGTATGCAAGAAGCATATCACGGCGTGACAGTTCATCTGCTGCCGCTATATCGGGCAACAGTAAATTTGAATATGCGGCCTCTCTCTCCATAACACACAGAGCCTTGAAAGCCGTCTGTCTCGCATCTGCCATAAAATATACCGTCCTGAAAATTTTTTATCTGCTGTTCCGTCTGCCTCTGCCGAGGAAAAGAATGACAAAACGTAAAAGGTTTGCAAGTGACACGGCAAGCGCTGCTACATATGTCATTGCCGCTGCAGTGAGCACCTTTTTAGCACCGCTGATTTCTTCCTCACCGTGAAGAAGACCGTTATTATCTATAAGCTCCATAGCTCTGCGGCTTGCGTTGAACTCAACGGGAAGTGTAACGAGCTGAAAAACTGCAATAAGTGAGTAAAGACCGAGTCCGATAAGAATAAGCGGTTCAAAACCGAGAAAATAACCTGCAAATGCAAGGGGCAGACCGAGATATGAGCCGATATTGCACACGGGGATAATTGCATTTCTGACCTTAATGGGCATATAGCTCTCTGCGTGCTGTGCGGCGTGACCTGCTTCGTGACAGGCTATACCTACAGAAGCAATGCTTGTGCCGTAATACACCTCACGAGACAGTCTGATTACATTGCTGCGAGGGTCAAAATGGTCTGAGAGCTTACCTGTTGTCTCTTCAATTCTGACATTTGAAATACCGTAGTGACGAAGCACTGCTGCAGCTGCCTGAGCACCTGTATAGCCGCTTGTGTTTCTGACCTTTGACATCTTTGCGTAGGTGGATTTTACCTTAGCCTGCGCCACAAGAGAAAGAATAAATGCAGGTATTACAAGCACAATATAAAGCCACGTGCTGTCAAGTGAATATAATGAAAAATATGGCATAATAACACTCCTTTTTCTGATAAACAATAATTTATCGTTCGGATAAATTATTGTTTACATTCCGAATATACTTTCATCTGTTACGGGATGACCCGCAAGGAACTGTTTTGCTTCAAGTCTTTTTCCGCCTTCAAGCTGAAGTGAGACAATTTCAAGAAGCATTCCGTCACCGCAGGCAACAAGAATTCTGTTCTTATCTTCTTTTATCTTTCCCACGGGAAGTGATGTTTTTTCATCTGTAAGGCGGGAGGTAAAAATTTTCAGCTTTTTACCCTTATAACCTGTATATGCAACGGGCCACGGAGCCATTCCTCTGACTGTGTTGTGAATTTCTGCCGCAGTTTTGCTCCAGTCAATCACAGCCTCATCCTTAGAAAGCATTGCTGCGTGTGTTGCCTCTGCTTCATTCTGCCTTTCGGGAATTATTTCACCTTTTGTGAATTTTTCTATTGTTTCAATAAGAAGGTCGGGAGCAGACTGACTCAAAGCATCAAAAACCTCGCCCGATGTGGCGTTTATGTCAATTTCATATTCCTTTTTCAGAAGCATATCACCTGTGTCAAGACCTTCACCCATAAGCATTGTTGTGATACCGGTGACCTTGTCACCCGAAAGCACGCTTCTCTGTATGGGTGCGGCGCCTCTGTACTTAGGCAGAAGTGAGCCGTGAACATTTATGCAGGCATACTTCGGCAGGTCAAGAATTCTCTTGGGAAGAATTTTGCCGTATGCTGCAACGATGATATAATCAGGCTCATATTTTCTGAGATATTCGTATGCTTCATCGGTTCTGAGACTCTCGGGCTGATAGACCTCAATCCCGTGACCGAGTGCACAGACCTTCACCTCAGAGGGAGTCATTTCCTGCTTTCTGCCTCTGGGCTTGTCGGGCTGAGTCACAACAAGTGCAACATCATAGCCGTCTTTCACAAGCCTGTCAAGACAGGGTACTGCAAAATCAGGCGTGCCCATATATATAATTCTCATCGGAGTCACCTCTGTTTTAATCAAACATTATTCTTTCGCCTTTTGCAAGCTTTTTTGTAAAAACAATGCCGTCAAGATGATCAAGCTCGTGACAGACGCATCTTGCAAAAAGTCCTTCGCCCTCAGCCTCAAACCAGTTACCGTGTCTGTCCTGAGCCTTGAATTTAACATACATAGGGCGTGATGTAACACCTGACTTACCGGGGAGAGACAGACAGCCTTCAATCTCAGTCTGCTCGCCTCTTCTCTCGATAATTTCACCGTTTATAGCTTCAATAAGACCGTGTTCATCACCAACATCAATGAGAACAACACGTCTGAGAATACCTATCTGCACAGCTGCAAGGCCTACGCCCTCAGCCTTTCTGAGAGTATCTTTCATATCCTGCAGCAGAAGATGAAGCTTTGCATCAAAATTCACCACAGGCTTACTTACTTTGCCGAGTACGGGATCTTCTTCTGTTCTGATTTTTCTTAAAGCCATTTTCTTTCACCTCAATACAGACTTTCGGGATTGATATCCGCAAAGACTGTGACATTATCATAATATTTATTAGTTAAAAATACCTTTAAGCATTCAGAAATAAGCTTTCTGAAGCGTGAGGAATTGCGGCATTTTATTATAAGCCGTTCTCTGAAGCTGTTGTTGATTTTTGCAAGCTTTGGCGGAACGGGTCCGAGCACGATAACCTTTTCGTCTTTATATTCCCCTGAGAGCTTTTCTTTGAAAACTCTGAAAAAATAATCGGCTGCACTTTTTGATTTAAGCTCTGAAACCGATGAAAAACCGATTACGCATATATCACAGAACGGCGGGTAAACCATAGCCTTGCGGATTGGCATTTCAATATCATAAAAAGCCTTGTAATCCTGCTCAGAAGCTAGCTCAATGACAGTGTTTTCAGGTGCAAGTGTCTGAATAACTGCCCTGCCTGTTTTTTCACCTCTGCCTGACCTGCCTACAACCTGTGTCAGAAGGTCAAATGTCCTCTCAGAGCTTTTATAGTCATCATTATACAGCTGCTGGTCAACGGATATCACTCCCACAAGCGTAACATCGGGAAAATCAAGTCCCTTTGCCACCATCTGGGTGCCTACCATTATGTCGTACTCACCCTCAGCAAAAAGACGGAAGCTCTTTTCGTGAGAATTCTTTGCAGTTGTGGTGTCTGCATCCATTCTCAGTATTCTTGCATCGGGGAAAAGAATATTGAGCTCCTGCTCTGTTTTCTGTGTGCCGAAGCCTGAGAAACGCATTGTATCCTCTCCGCATTCGTTGCACACCGTTCTCAGCGGCTCACTGTAGCCGCAGTAGTGACACATCAATCTGTCATTTGCACTGTGATATGTCAGTGAAATACTGCAATTGGGGCAGCAGGCAACACTTTTACACTTTGTGCAGGCAACAAAAGTGTTGAAGCCTCGTCTGTTTATAAGAAGTATGGTCTGCTGACCGTTTTCAAGATTATATCTGATTTCATCGGCAAGGGGCTTACTGATTGTCTGAAAGCCGTTCATATTGTTCTTATCGGCAACATCAACGGTCATAACCTTCGGCAGACCTGCCTTTGAATAACGCTCTGTAAGTTCAACCAGCTCATATCTGCCTTTTTCGGCATAAGCAAAGCTCTCTACCGACGGTGTGGCAGACGCAAGAACAAGCAAAGCCTTGTTATAAGCACATCTGAAGCGTGCAATATCCCTTGCGTGATAGCGTGGTGTCATCTCTGATTTATATGACCCCTCCTGCTCCTCGTCGATTATCATAAGAGCAAGATTCTTAACGGGCGCAAATGAAGCACTTCTTGTACCAACGGCAATGGTTGCCTCACCGTTGGCAAGCCTTTTCCATTCATCAAGCCTTTCACCCTGAGAAAGGCCGCTGTGAATTACAGCAACTTTTTCACCGTAGCGTGAATAGAACATTGACAGAAGCTGCGGCGTAAGTGCAATCTCAGGCACAAGGACTATAACGCCATTGCCTGTATCTGCGATGTCATCAATGAGCTTCATATAGACCTTTGTCTTGCCGCTGCCCGTAACACCGTAAAGAAGTGCCGCAGCAGGCTCATTTCTGTCACGCAGCTCACAAAGTTTTCTGTAGGCTTTATTCTGCATTTCACTCAGAACAATAGGATCATTGTTTCTCGGAGTGCTGCGCATTGCTTCGGGAGTTCTGTAAACGGGCATATCGTCATAATCCAGATAGCCTTTTTTATGAAGATTCTCTATTACGCCCTGAGCAACACCCGTGTAATATGATATCTCCTTTGATGATGCACTGCCCACATTTCTGAGAAGGTCTGTGACAAGCTTCTGCTTTTCGGTAAGCTTCAGAACAGACTGCTCTGATTCAATAAACTCCTGAGAAAGAGAAACCATCTTCACCGTAGCATCATTGAGTTTTCTGAGAGTATCTGTGTTTTTAAGCAGTATTCCTCTGTCACAAAGCTTATCAAGCATTTTTGTTTCGGGAGAAATACCAAGGTCCTTATATATTTTCTCTTCACTTACGAATTTATCCTTTTTACGCAGAAGATTGACTACCTGCAGCTCTTCTGCAGTCAGTCCGTATGACTCATCGGCATAAAAATCCCTGAGTGAAAATGTTCTGGTAACTTTAAGATAAATTCCGGACGGCAGAAGTGCCTTTGCCGCATCAAACAGCGTGCAGAAGGTTCTGTCTGCCATAAATGAAGCAATTTCAAGCATTTCGGCACTGAGTAGCGGCTCCTTGTCAAGCACCTCAACAACAGGCTTGAGCTTTATATCCTCGGGCACGGGTGATTCTGACACGGCAAAAACAAAGCCCTGCCTTTTTTGCGATCCACGCCCGAAACCGACTAAAACCCTACACCCTGCCCTGACTTTTTTCTCAAGGGATTCGGGTATAAGGTAATCGAATAATTTATCAAAGCTGTATGCCGTTTTTTCAACGGCAACTGAAGCAGTTACAAAATGAGCCAATTCGCTTCACCTCTGATGAAACATCAGACGTCCTTACGGATGCTCCATGTACCTTCCTGAAGCTCTTCAACAGCAATGCTGACGGGCTTCTCAATGATGATTTCCTTATTATTTCTTGCTTCATCAACAATCATTCTTGCTCTTTTTGCAGTTGCTGAAACAAGTTCATAACGGCTTGTGCCTTCCTTCATAAGCTTCTGAATATCTACGTTAAGCATTTAAACACCTTCCTGCTTTTTAGTTTGTATGTTCTCTGATTATTCTGTATGTTTCATCGACAGCCTTTTCAAGGTCATCATTAACCACAACAAAATCATAGTTTTTACTCTGCTCAATTTCTTCTTTTGCGATATTGAGCCGTTTTATGATATCCGATTCGGATTCCGTCTGTCTGCCTCTGAGTCTTGACTCAAGCTCAGCATCTGAGGGTGGCATAATAAAAATTGAAAGTGAATCTGGATACATTTTCTTTATATTGGCGGCACCGTTGACTTCTATAACAAGAATAACCGTTTTGCCGTCACGGATTCTTTTTTCCACATCACATTTGAGAGTACCGTAGTGATTTTTGCCGTACTGTGCGTGTTCAATAAATTCTCCGTTCTCAATCTTTGCCAGAAATTCATCTGTTGAGAAATAGTAATAATTCACGCCGTGCTTTTCTTCACCTCTGGGGGCTCTTGTGGTGGCTGAGACAGAGAGTGAAAAGCTGTCATCTTTTTCGAGCAGTTTTGCCACAACTGTATCCTTTCCCACACCTGCGGGACCTGATACAACAACAAGTTTTGAAGAAATATCAGACATCTATTGAATCCTCCCCCGTATTGCCGGAAGCCTGTCCGTTAAAACGTTCACCAAGCTTTTCAGCCTGAAGATATGAAAGAATTATATGGTCGCTGTCAGCAATGATAACGGCTCTTGTTTTTCTGCCGTGGGTTGCGTCAATAAGCATTCCCTTTTCCTTGGCATCGCCTATCATTCTCTTGATGGGTGCTGACTCGGGGCTGACAACAGCAATTATTCTTGATGCGTTTATCATATTGCCGAAGCCGATGTTAATGAGTTTCATAGCTTCACCTTTATTCTATATTCTGAATCTGTTCTCTGATTTTTTCGATTTCAGCCTTGATATCGATAACCGTTCTTGCGATTTCGATATCATTTGCCTTTGAGCCGATTGTGTTTGCCTCTCTGTTCATTTCCTGAAGCAGGAAGTTAAGCTTTGAGCCGATGGGCTCGTCCAGAGTCATCATTGAACGAAGCTGGTCAAAATGACTGCGAAGTCTCACTGTCTCTTCTGCAACAGCAATCTTATCAGCAAAAACGGCAGCCTCTGTGAGAAGTCTCTGTTCGTCAACATTCACATCGCCTATCAGCTCACGGATACGGCCAAGCAGCTTTTCGTTATATTCTCTGACTGTTTCGGGAGAACGCTTTTCAACCTTCTCAACATAGCTGAGAATGGTATCTGCTCTTGAGAGAACATCGTCTCTGAGCTTAGCACCCTCAGTCTCACGCATTGCAACAAAAGCCTTCACTGCGCTTTCAAGCACGGTTCTTACGGCATTCCAGATTTTTTCTTCATCTGCGGGAGCTTTTCTGACAGCAAAAATATCTGTATGTCTTGCAAGATTTGACACCTTGTAATCATTCTCAAGACCGAATTTCTCACTGAGTGTATTGACAGCCTGAAGGTAGCCTGCTGCAAGTGATTCATTCAGCTGAACGACAACATCGTCTGCTTCAATTGTATCAATCTGCACACTGCACTCTACCTTACCTCTTGAAACAAGCTTGCTGACATATGCTTTCAGCTTCTCCTCAAGGAAAGAATAGTTTTTATATACTCTTGATGAAAACTCAAGATAACGGCTGTTTACGCTTTTTATCTCAACAGTAATGTTCATTCCGTCAATAAGCTCACAGGCTCTGCCGTAACCCGTCATACTTCTAACCATTTCTGTTGTCCTCCCGTGATGTTATTAAAATATTATATAATATATTACTTCCCGTGTCAATCAGTGACGCTTATTATTTTTTCTGCCCTGCTGACTGTTTGCTGACTTTGCTTTCTGCGCCGCACGCTTGAGTGCAGACACTTCTTCCTTTTTAAGCTCTCTGTATGTACCTACAGAAAGAGTTCCGAGCTTGAGTGAGCCCATTGAAATTCTCTTGAGTCTTACAGTTTCAAGACCGACAGCCTCGCACATTTTTCTTATCTGCCTGTTTCTGCCCTCATGAATTGTTATCTGGATAACCGTTCTCTCAGCACTGTCACTCATAACAAGAACTGATGCAGGCAGAGTCTTTTTACCGTCTATAACAACGCCTGAAGAGAGCTCAACAAGCTGCTCTTCCGTTGCCTGAGGCTTTACGGTGACTCTGTATGTTTTTGATATGTGCATTGAGGGATGAGTCATCATATTTGCGAACTCACCGTCATTTGTGAAAAGAAGAAGACCTTCAGAATCCCTGTCAAGTCTGCCTACGGGAAAAATTCTTTCTTCTATATCGTCCACAAGTTCTGCCACACATTTTCTGCCCATTTCATCACTCATTGTGGTGACATATCCTCTGGGCTTATTGAGCATTATATATATGTTGCCTGAAGAAACGGGAACAACTCTTTCACCCGATACCGTAACAAGGTCATATTTAGGGTCAACCTTGTCACCCAGTGAAGCCGGATGTCCGTTCACACGGACTTTTCCTCTCTCAATGAGTTCTTCTGATTTTCTTCTTGACGCAACGCCGTTTTCTGCAAGAAATTTCTGCAGACGGATTTTGTTATCTGCCATTTTTCCACCAACTGTCAAACAGACTGAGCAGTCTGTCAAATATATTTTTATTTTCCGTCCCCTGTTTTACGCAAACATCTTCAGACGCAAAAAGAGGAATCTCTTTTATAAGCTTTTCACCACAGTAATACTGTGCACTGCCTATAATATCTCCCTTGCTGACAGGTGCATAAAGAAATTTATCAAGACACACCCTGCGTGTCATCTCCGATTGATTGAGCACGCCTATACTGAACCCGTCACTTACGGGAATGACACTTTCACGCTCTGCACCCGTCACACGCACAGAATACATCGAAAAGTCGGTATCTGCCTCAGTTTTACTGAACAGAGAAAATCCGTAATCAAGCATTTTCTTATGATCATTCCAGTCATCACCTGCGTTCAGTGTGACAGCAATCAGCACAATTCCGTCACGCCGTGCAGCACTCACAAGACAACGTCCGCTTTTCTTTGTAAAGCCCGTTTTCACACCTATACAGCCGTCATACGTTTTCAGAAGCTTATTGTGATTGTAAAGTGTGATTTCAGTTCCGTTTTCAAGAAGTGAAACACGGTCACTCAGTGAAGACGCTATGAGCTCAAATGTATTGTCTTTCAGCGCCTCAGCAGTCAGAAGTGCCATATCGTAAGCCGTTGTGTAATGATTCTCATCATCAAGCCCCGACGGTGTCACGAAAGAAGTATTTTTCATCCCTATCTGCCGTGCACGGTTGTTCATAATAGCGGCAAAACCCTCAAAACTTGAGCCCAGAGCTATTGCCACGGCATTTGCCGCATCATTGCCCGACTCAAGGAGCATACATTTAACAAGGTCTATGAGTGTAACCCTTTCGCCTGCAACAAGACCTGAGGAGGTACCCTCCACATTCACCATTTCGGGCGTAATGAGAATTTCACGCTGCGGTGTGTTCTCTTCAAGTGCAATGAGTGAAGTCATAATCTTTGTTGTGCTTGCCATAGAAAGCTGCCTGTCTGAATTCTTTTCAAACAGGATTTCACCGTACACAGGGCAATACAGCACTGCACCTTCTGCCGACAGCTCAGCTTCATAAAGACAATAAGCCGACACCTGAGAGCAGAAAAACATCAGAGCTGTTATTAACGCTGTAAATATTCTTTTAAGCATACCAACCACCGCCTACATATATTTATGTAAGCGGCGGCAGACAAATCACATTATTTTTTCAATTTATTCTGTTACAACAACAGTTTCGGTTTCAGGCTCCTCGGGAGTCTTTGCCTGCTTCTGTCTGTCAACAAAATTTGTTACCTTATCAAACATTTCGGGGATAAGGTTAACTGCTCTCTCAGCTGCATTGTCTGATGCAGTGATGTGCTTGATGCTGACTTCACCCTTGTTGCACACAAGGAAAGCAACGGGATTTATGGTGATACCTGCACCGCCGCCGCCACCGAAAAGCTCAACATTGTTTCTTGAGGGGAAATCTGAGCCGCCTGAAGCGAAGCCGTATGTAACCTTTGAAATGGGGATGATTGTGAGGTCCGCATTCACTGTGATAGGCTCGCCTACAATCGTGCTCACATCAACAAGGTCACGAACTCTTTCGATTGTTGTTGCAAGAATCTTTTCTGCTGACTGATTTTTCATTATTTTGCACCACTCTCTGTGTTATTTACCTGTTTTGTCTCTGTGTCGGTCAACACCGTCACAGTCTGTTCCTTTTGTGTTTCCGCTGCCGCAGCTCCGGCTTTGGGCTTCAGGTCTTTTATAAGCCTTATACCCAGTCTGAATACTGCGCCGAAAGCAAACAACAGAACAGCGTTTATAAGTTTTCTCGGATTAAGCGATATTTCTGCCGAAAAGGCAACTCTCGTGCCCGCATTGCCGATGTAGTCAGGCTCAACATTTATGCTGTACTTTCTTACATCACAGTTTGCAACAAGTGCGCCCGTAACGGGAAAAATCTTCTGACACATTTTTCCGTAGGCTTCGGCTGTCTGTGCGGCATCGCCTCTTGTGACATCAACATCAAGGAAAAGCTCGTCTATCACAAAGGAATGCACTATGCGTCTTCCGAGTCTATCGAGTAATTCAAGCAGCTTTCTGAACAGGTCAAGAATACCTTCAAGCTGCTCGTTATCATAGATATTTTTAAGAGGATTCGGCCCCTTAGGCTTGGGCTCAGCGGGAGCTTCCTGAGCGGGAGGAGTCTCTTCAGCAGGCTGAGCCTGTTTCTTTGGCTTTGGCTCCTTTTCGGGGGCAGGAAGAAGAGGAATTTTCACAAACGCCCATTTTGCGTACGCCGTTAGCTCTTTACCGTCTTCATACTCTGCGTGAATATGAGCTCTGATACTGAGTATTGCGGCAAAAAACAGCACAATGCCCAGAATTATGTACAAGGCTATCAACAGAATGCCTCCTTTAGCTTTTTAATCAAAGAAGTGACATCTGCCCGTCAACTTCATCAGAGTCGCTGAGCTTTGTCTCGGCAGGTCTCTCGGGAAGCTCTGGCAGTTCGTCAAGAGACGACATTTCAAAGCATCTTAAAAAGTTATCTGTAGTACAGTATAACAGAGGTCTGCCCGGCAAGTCAAGTCTTCCGTGCTCCTCAATCAGATTTCTCTGGCAAAGTGTTGATATAACACCTGAGCAGTCAACACCTCTGACCTGTTCAATAAATGCCTTTGTCACGGGCTGGTTGTAAGCAACAATTGCGAGCACCTCAAATGCAGCTGATGATAAAGGTGTATTTTTCTTCATACTGAGCACGGCTCTGATTTCTGCTGCGTGCTCCTCTTTTGTGGCAAACTGATATTTACCTGCCAGATTAAGAAGCTCTATACCGTGGTTATCGGAGCTGTATTCCTCGGCTATTTCGCTCAGGCAATTCTCCACAGTTGACTTGTCAACAAGCAGAGTTCTGGCTGTTTTCTCTATATCAAGCGGCTCGCCTGAAGCAAACAAAACTGCCTCAAGCACTGCTTTAAGCTTCTGCGTTTCCGTTTTCATCACCCTCATTTGCGTCAAAATCAATTTCTATTTCAAGCTCCTCGAGCTCACCTGAAAGCTTTATGCTCTTATTCTTTGCCATTTCAAGAATAGCAAGGAAGGAAGCCACAAGCTCACTTCTGCTTTTTGCCATTGAAAAAATGTCAAAAACCTTTATTCTGCCTGTCTTCATCACAATGGAATAGATATTGTCTATCTTCACATTTACAGACACAACAGCTTTTTCGACAATCTCCTTGAAGGAATCCTCGGGAGGAGGAAGATTTCTCAATTTTTTGCCTGCTGCGTTGACATAGGCGGAAAAAAGCTCAAAAGCATCGTGAAGTCTTGAATATGTAAGGTCTGCCTCAACCTCAGAGGGAGAACGGACCATTTTATCTATACCGCCCGACTGTTCAGACAGCTTTTTTGCCATAATCTTGCAGGCCTGATACTCAATCAGCTCGCCTGTAAGCTCTTTTTTCAGGTTTTCGGCTTCTTCATATACGGGAAGCAGTGAAACAGTCTTGATATAAACAAGTCTTGCCGCCATCTCAAGAAATTCACTGGCAATCTCCATATTTTCTTCCTGCATAAGCTGAACATACGCTATATACTGCTCCACAAGCTCAAAAATGGGAATATCGTTTATGTTAAGCTTGTGCTTTGATATAAGATGAAGAAGCAGGTCAAGAGGCCCTTCAAAAACCTCTGTTTTATATTGCGGTTTATCCATAATTATAACAATCCCATCAGTGTGAAAGGCAGACGCGCAACAAACTCAAAGCCCATTGATACAAGCCCTGCAAGCAGAGACAACGGTTTTGAGAGGATTCCTGTCCACAGAAGCACAAACATACCTATCATAATATATCTTTCATATTTCATTATTGTGTAATAATACTTTGCAGGGAGAAGCAGATTTGCAATTCTTGAGCCGTCAAGAGGAGGAATGGGCAGAAGATTGAACACTGCAAGAGAAATATTTATTGTCGCCGCAAAGCTGAAAAAGCTGCCGAAAACAAGATAAAATGCCTCGGGAACATTCATATTGAGTGAAATCACAAGCACAATGTTTTCAAGAATTGTGAATATGAATGCCATAATAAGATTTGACACCGGACCTGCAAGGGCAACAAGAGCAAAGCTTTTTCTGCCGTTTTTAAGGTTGTGCATATTTACTCTGACAGGCTTTGCATAGCCGAAGCCAACAATAAGTATCATAAGAGCACCGAAAATATCAATATGCGCCATAGGTCTGAGAGTCAGTCTGCCCTGAAGTCTCGGAGTATCGTCACCGAGCTTCACTGCCGTCCATGCATGTGCGTACTCGTGTACGGGCAGTGTGCAAAAAACAACAAACAGTATTGATGCAAGATTGATAAAAAGCAGGGCATATTCGCCTTCACGGATATAATCGAATATATCAAATAACATTATTATCCTCCTTTTACAAAACGGCAGACGCCGTACATATCGTTACAGCACATTACATTATATTTATTAAAGCTGAGTGCCGGCGTGTTTTTCATAATATCCACTATTTTTTCAGGCTGCTCCTCACCGCTTTCAAGCATAAAGAAGCCGCCGTCATTCAGATAAGGGAGCCATTGTGAAGCTATACATCTGTAAAAATCAAGTCCGTCACCCTCACAGACAATAGCTGATTCGGGCTCATAAAAAATTTCTTTCTGCAAGGTGGCAAATTCGTCTTTTGTTACATACGGCGGGTTTGAAAGAATCACATCGGGAGTAGGGAGAGAAGAATTCGCAAACCCGAGAAAAACATCATAATCAAGAATTTCCACATTGTCAAGAGCTGATTTTTCAGCATTACGCTTTGAAAAATCCAGCGCATAGGGCGAATTGTCAAAGAGAAACACTCTGCAATCAGGATTGTTGACCGCAACCGAAAGTCCTATACAGCCGCTGCCTGAGCAAAGGTCAAAAACAACTTTATTTTTCTTGTTTTTCAAAAACAAGCACGCTTCGTGGGCAATCTGCTCAGTTTCACTGCGTGGTATGAGCACACCTTCGCCCACAGAAAATGTATTGCCGTAAAAATCCCACTCACCGAGAATATACTGAAGAGGATATCCTGTAGCCCTTCTGCTGATATATTCATCAAACTGTCTGAGCTTGTCGTTTTCTATGTGTTTTTGCGGGCAAAGAAGAATATCGCTGCGTGAAAGTCCCGTTGCCTTGCTGAAAAGCTCAAAGGCATCAACATCAGGTGCGTCAGAATAAATCAGTTTTTTTTCGGCATTGCGCAGAAGTGCTTTTATATCAGTCACTTTCAGTCTCTCCGTCAGTGTTTTCATCCTGCTTCACCTCAGGCTGAGCAGGAATCCCCTCTGTAACAGCCTTGAGTGCAGTGATACCGACCTCAATCATATCATCATCGGGCTCTTTTGTTGTCAGTCTCTGCATCCACAGACCGGGAGCCACAAGAATACGCATAAGCTTATTGTCGTGTTTGCCTGAGAACTTGAGTATTTCATAGCCGATACCCATTACAAGCGGCATAATAAGCACCTTGATAATTGACCATGCCCAGGCAACATTGAGTATATGCTCACCGCCGATTGTAAGACCGGGGAACTGTCTGAGAACAACAGCAAGTGCAGAAGAAGCAAGAATACTGATTATAAGAATTATAAACATAAAGCTTGTACCGCAGCGGGGGTGGTAACGCTTGTATTTCTTTACATTCTCCACCGTAAGCTCCTCGCCTGCTTCATAGCAGAAAATTGTCTTGTGCTCAGCACCGTGATACATAAATACACGTCTGATATCCTTCATATTTGTAACGGCTGCAAGATAGCCGATGAAAATTGCGATTCTGATTATACCTTCAAACAGGGGACGCATTGCGTGATTGAGCATAAAATCACCAAGCACATATGTGTCAAAAAGTCCAACGAGCTTTGCAGGGGCATACATAAACAACACAAATGCAAGTCCCACACCGAGCACCATCGCAATGCCTGAAATAACAGCCATCATTTTGGGGCCGAAGTGGTCACTTATCCATTTGTCGAGCTTTGACATATTTTCTTCTGATTCCTCAAGCTCAAGCTGACCTGAAAGCTCTGCCGATTCCATAAGACACTTATATCCCAGCAACATAGATTCAACAAAGTTCACAATACCTCTTATTATGGGTAGTCCGAGGAATTTAACCTTGTCACGGGCGTGCTTAAATTCCTTGGGAACGGTAATAATAGTACCGTCTGTCTGACGCACGGACATTGCGGCACCCTCGGGACCGTTCATCATAATACCCTCCATAAGTGCCTGACCGCCTGCTTTACCGAGTCTGGGATTCTTTTCTGTATTTTTATCTGCCATTTTAATCAGCATCCTTTCATTTTAATTATCTGCGGGTAAGAAAACCGTAACAACAGTCCCCTTACCGGGAGTGCTTGAAATATCAAGCTTACCGCCGTGCATTCTGATTATCTCATCAACAACTGCAAGACCTATGCCTGACCCTCTGACAGACATATTTGCCTTGTAGAATTTTTCTGTAATATGCGGAAGGTCCTCGGGGGAAATTCCGCAGCCTGTATCAGCAATGGAGACAACAAAGTTTGTGCCTGCTTTTTCTGCAAAAACAGCTACTCTGCCGCCACTGCCCGTGTACTTGAACGCATTGTCAAGAATATTTGCAAAAACCTGCTTGAGAAGATTTCTGTCAGCAGACATCGGCGCCGTAAATTCCGGGGCATTGTATATAAGTGTAATACCGTCACGCTTTGCTCTGTCCATAAACACTTCAACAGCCGATTCAAGCTCTGCCACGGCATCAACCGGCTCTGCACGCATAACCATTCGGCCGCTCTGCATTTTTGAGAAATCAAGAAGGTCTTCAACAATATTATAAAGTCTGTCAGCCTCACTGATTATAACATCGATACCCTTTTCGGTCATTTCGGCGTCACCGATATCCCTTATGGTCTCAGCCCAGCCCTTAATGGCTGTAAGCGGCGTTCTCAGCTCGTGTGAAACGGTTGATATGAATTCATTTCTGACCTTATCTGAACGTGCAATTTCTGCCGACATATAATTGACAGTGTCACAAAGCTCGCTGATTTCGTCATTGTTGTTGCTGCTTTCAACTCTTGCATTGAAGTCACCCTTTGCAATGAGCTTTGCCGTTTCATTTATACGGGCAACAGGGTGCACAATCGACCTGATGAAGAACATACCCGACACTGCAACAAATGACAGCGCAATTATGCTCAGCAGCAGTATAAATATTGTATATATAATATGCTGACGGTCAAGATCCTCAAGAGACACTATAAGCCTTACCGAGCCTGCAAGAGAGCCGTCGGAATTGAGAACAGTGAAGGTCTTAGCCATAATTTTTTCGCCGTTGCTGTTGCGTCCCGTCCACATTCCCGTACCGTTTTCAGCTTTTTTTGCATTTTCAAAGTCAACCATAACGGTTGAATCGTCAACTGAGAAGCCTGCAGATGAAACAATGACCTCTCCGTTGCTGTCAGTCACCCATACGTCCATAAGATGGCTGTAGCCGTAGCTTTCTGCAAATTCCCTTGCACCCTCAGCAAACTTTTCACTGCCCGAATCCGTGTAGTTATTGAAAAATGTCTGCACTGCAGAGCGCTGGACCTTTGAATCTATGGTATTCTCAGCCATTTCATAATAATAGCTTTTTATGAACACGGATGCAGCCACATTGACAATAACAAGGATAAGGATAATAACACTGAGTGTGTTCATTATCCAGCGTCTTGTGATACCGCCCGTGCGCATACCGTATTCCTCCTTCCGTCAAATCAGGGAATCCACTTATATCCTAGCCCCCATACTGTTGTAAGATGCTCGGGGCTTGAAGAATCATCTTCAATTTTCATCCTGAGCCGTCTTATATTTACGTCAACAACCTTTTCGTCGCCGTAATAATCATCGCCCCATACGTGGTTGAGTATATCAAGTCTTGAATGTGATACATCGGGGTTGCTCATAAAGAATTCCATTATCTGGAACTCAACCTGAGTCAGTTCAATGGGCTCATCACCCTTTTTCAGCGTGCGTGTTCTCATATTGAGCGTAAACTCACCGCTGACAACACAGTCACCGCCGCCACGGTTTTTGTCTGCAAGCTCCTTATTCACGGTCACACGCCTGTATATGGCATCAATTCTTGCCATAAGCTCAGACGGTGAAAACGGCTTTATCACATAGTCGTCAGCCCCCACAAGAAGCCCTGTGACCTTATCCATCTCCTGCGATTTTGCAGTGAGCATTATTATACCTATTGTACTGCTCTTCTGTCTGAGGTATTTGCACACCTCAAGACCGTCTGTCTCAGGCATCATAATATCAAGCAGGGCAATATCAAAATCACCGTCACACTCATCATATTTTTCTATGGCAATTCTGCCGTTTTCTGCCTCTGTGACATCGTACCCGCTGCGTTTAAGATTGATAACAATAAAATCTCTTATTGCTGATTCATCTTCAGCCACAAGTATGCGTTTCATAATCATTTATCTCCTTGTTTCTCACTGAGAGAAAAAATACTCCTGATATACTCGGCATCAATGCCGCTATCTTCACCTTTTTCTGCAATGCTAAGCACAAAGTTATGCTCATCACTGCTTGCAACAATACTTTCTTCGTCAGCTTCCTCCTGAACGGGCGTTGCTTCAAGTGTAAACAGCAGATATGTTTCGGGATCTCCCAGCGCATCCGTTTCACTGCTCTTCACAGTCATAAAGAACTGTGATATACCCTCATCGGGAAAGAATTTGACTGCCCAGTCTGCCATATTATCTTCATCATATGCTATTCTGAAGCCTTGGTCGGCATTTTCGATATAGCTGTCAATTACAGTGAAGCGGCCCTCATCATACTGAAGCCAGCTTGTGACATAAATATTTTCAGGAAGTACATTCTGAATTGCTTTTTCTGATTCTTCAGGTGATTTTGTCCTGACGACAGAGCTGCCCCGCAGAAGTCTGGTAACGGGAATTTCAAGCTCACCGTCCTTATTCACATCTGTGCACACAAGGGGATGATTTCTGCTTGTGGGACAATCGGCAATTGACAAGGAATCAACGGAAAAAGCCGATGCAAGCATATTCTGAGAATTATCCCAATAAAGCATTTCTGTAAGATAAGAATCACCTGCAGCCTCATCAATATAGATATAGCGTCTGCCGCCTGAGAGACCTGATGTGATGCCCACCACCGATGTGATGCCCTGATAGAGGTTTACCTGTCCCACAGGACTTATCTGCCAGACAGGACCTAAAACATTTGTCATTTTCAGAAGCTTTGCCACGGTTGTATATGAATCCGGTGTGGCATTTATCAATGCCGTCAGGATTTCCTTATGACCGTCCGAATCAATATCAATAGTATATAACTGTGTATATGACTCAAGTGCAATCATCTTGTAATTCATTGTATTCTGATGATTATCAGAATAGTAGATACTAAGCTTTTTGTTTGCCTTGGAGTCAATTGAGCTCCAGCCCACAAGCACCTCTGCTGTGCCGTCTGCGTTAAGGTCACAGAAATCAATTGAGTAAACATCGTTACCCTCACCCATAACCTCACTCACAGCCTGCCACTGTCTGTCCTTGAAATCAAGCATATACATATAAACAGACATTTCCTCAGCCTTGAGGGAATAGAACACAAAAGCCTCGTCTGCTCCGTCACCGTCACAGTCCTTGCGCACGAATGCGGAACGGTACTGCCCTGCTGACGGATATTTGAGTATGTATTCACCTTTTTCAGCCACAGCCTTCTCAAATGCTGATTGCAATTCGCCGTCATCACCCGAAAGCTTGGGCGGTCTTAAAAGATTTTCGGGAGAATTGAAGGTCAGCGCATCACAACTGCTGAAAAATATGACGATGCAGATTATTGCAGCAACCACAACCGATATTCTTTTATACACTGACCTCACTCCTTTACTGTTTATTCATAAGGTGTAAATGTTATTGTTATATTGTAAGTAAATGTTTCGTCATTCACCGTTACACCTGCGGGAAGCTCAAGCTCAGATGCCTTGAGTGAATATTTATTTATGCCTGAGCTCAGTTCTGAGTAATCAACCGTAAGAATGGGCAGAGACTCACTGTCGTAGCCTGATTCTGTAGCAATTTTTGCAAGAATGACTGTTGTATTGAAGCGTACAGTTGCTTCGCCTGTTTTTTCACCCGTGAACGCAACCTCAGGTGCAAGCTCTGCGAGTCTGTCTATGCTTACCTTGACAAAATATTCTTCCTGCTTTACATCAAAGTAGGTGTTGACCGAAACTGTATCAACAGTGCTTGCGCCCTCAAGGCTGAGCACTGTTTTGAAGGTCTGCGTTGTGAAGAGAAGCTCTTCGGGAAGCTCAGGTGTGGCAACAATGCTGACAATCTTATTGATCTCGGTTTCAGGACCCTTCAGAGTGATTGTTGACACGGTAAGCTCTGCTGAATTCAGTTGATAACCGTCTGCAACCTTTTCTGCTATGGCATCGGTATCAAGGTGGATATCAAACACTTTTTCTTTCTCCACATCAAAGTACACTTCAACAGAAGTCTTTGACTGAGCTGAAATTGTTATATCCTGACTGGGCTGCCTGAGTGAAACCTTGAGAGCAAGCTGTGAAATACCTGCCGAATCTACGGTATTAAGGTTTGCCGAAACAAGGATATCCTCAGGAGTAAGTGCCGTAACAAGATATCTGGGACCTGTGACGGTGACATCAATCTTGTCTGCACTCTGCCAGAAGCTCTGATACCCTTTCTGTGACACGATGCTGTTCTGAGTGTCAATTGTTATGGGTACATTATATACAGTGAATGTTTCCTCAGGGCTTGCATACATTGCAACTGCAACCCACACTATAAATGCTATAAAAAGAGAAAGCAGAAAAACAAACTTGTTGTTTTCCATAATGTCATTGAGTGACTTTATTTTTCGTGTCTTTGTCTTTTCGGGAGCGTTACTCATCTGTATCTTCCCCCTTATGTTTTTTTGCGAATGAGAACTTTTTCTTCTTTTCATCGTCCTCAGTCTGAACGAGGAAATCAACAAGCAGCTCACGCAGTGCCGCATCTGAGAGACCTCTTTTGAGCTGACCGTCGCAGGCAATGGAGATGATGCCTGTTTCCTCACTTGTGACAACTGCAATGGCATCTGAACGAAGTGTCACTTCAATTGCTGCTCTGTGACGTGTACCGATATGCTCTGTGACTTCTTTCTCATTCTTAAGAGGCACAACACATCTTGCGGCAACGATTCTGCCGTCCTTAATAACTATTGCGCCGTCGTGAAGAGCTGCCTTGGGATAGAATATACTCAGAAGCATCTCTGTCGTGACACAGGAATCAATCGGCACACTCTGACGGGTCAGATCGCCGAGAATTGACTTACGCTGAATGACAATAAGTGAGCCTGTTTTGCTCTCACTCATTGATGCGCAGGCACGGCAGATATGGTTTATAACGTCATATGTCTGTTCATTATCACTCTTTGAGCTGAACAGTGACAGAATGGGGAAATTTTTTCTCTGCCCCATTCTTTCAAGAGCCTGCCTTATTTCACCGCTGAAAATTATAACAAGAATTACAAGCAAGTCGCCGAAAACATTACTGAATATGAATTTACTTGCATTCATCTCAAAAAGATTGACAACAAGATAAATTACGGCAACAAGCGCAACGCCTTTTATTATCTGTATGGACTGAGTTTTACGCAGCTGGACTATAAGTGCATACACAATAACTGCAACCATCAGTATATCAAGAATATCTTTGATTGAATTCAGGCTCATTACCGCACCTGCGAACTTATCCCAGGTTGAGGAAAGAGTGTCTGAAACAGAAAGCAATCCGAGAAAATTCAATTAAATCACCGCCTGAGCATCAATTTTTCTCAATAAGGCAGACAGCGTGAGAGGATATACCCTCAAGTCTACCTGTAAAACCGAGCTTTTCCTCCGTTGTAGCCTTTACATTTACTCTGTCAGCTTCAATACCGCAGGCAGATGCAATATTTACTGCCATCTGACGGGTATATCTGCCTATTTTCGGCTGCTGAGCTATAACTGTTGCATCAATATTGCCTACGGTGTAGCCCTTTTCCCCGAGAAGGGTGACAACTTTTCTGAGAAGAATCATACTGTCAATACCCTTATATCTTTCATCACTGTCGGGGAAATGCTGACCGATATCACCCAGAGCTGCTGCACCTAAAAGTGCATCGCTGACTGCGTGAAGCAGCACATCGGCATCTGAGTGCCCCAGAAGCCCCTTTTCATAATCTATTTTCACTCCGCCGAGAAACAGCTCTCTATCCTCGGCAAAGCGATGCACATCGTAACCGTGACCGACTCTTATCATAACAGTGCCTCTGCTGCTGCAATTCTGACTGCAATGCAAAGAAGCTCTGCTGCTGTAACAAGCTCCTCAACACCGGGGTATGAGGGTGCAATTCTGATATTTCTGTCATCGGGGTCATTCTTATAGGGGAATGTTGCGCCGACACCTGTGAGAGTGAGTCCTGCTTCCTTACAGAGCTGACCTGCATATTTTGCACTGCCTGTGTCAACATTAAGAGAGATGAAATATCCGCCGCCGGGCTTGTGCCACGATGCAATGCCCAGACCGCCGAGCTCCTTATCAAGCACATCGAGAACAGCGTCAAACTTGGGGCGCATAATTGCGGCGTGCTTCTTCATAACAGCCTTAAGATCATCAACAGTGGGGTACATTCTTGCGTGACGCAGCTGATTCATCTTGTCATAGCTGATAATCTGAATTGTAAGTCTTTTGAGAATTTCTTTTATATTTGCATCTGAAGCGGCAAGAGCAGATATACCTGCACCGGGGAAGGTTATCTTTGAAGTTGAGCAGAACTCAACAAAATTATCTTCTGTACCGTATTTCTTTGCATAATCAAAGATGTTTGCAAGCTCGTCGCCCTCTTCATAAATCTCGTGGATTATGTAAGCATTGTCCCAGATAACTCTGAAATCGGGTGCTGCAGGCTTCATCTTTGCAAGTCTTTCAACAGTTTCTTCAGAATATGTGTAGCCGTCGGGATTTGAATACTTGGGAACACAGAACATACCTTTTACTGCAGGGTCTTTCACAAGTTCTTCAACCATATCCATATCAGGACCCGTCTTGCTGATGGGTACATTGACCATCTTTATGCCAAAATACTCAGCAATGCCGAAATGACGGTCATAACCGGGAACAACAGCAATGAATTTGACTTCTCCCTGCTCACTCCAGGGCTTGCAACCGCCTATACCGTGGCTCCAGCACTGAGAAATAAAGCTGAACATCAGCTCAAGGCTTGCGTTACCGCCGATGATAACATTCTTTGTTTCAACCCCCAGAAGCTCAGCAAAAAGCTCCTTTGCCTCTGCAATACCGTCAAGCTGACCGTAGTTTCTGCAATCGAAGCCTGTCTTGCTGTGATAATCTGTTATTTCAAAAGCCTTTCTGAAATCCTCAAAAGCCATATCAAGCTGTACGGGTGAGGGCTTGCCTCTTGACATATCTATTGACAGGCCCCTTGCCTTTATTACCTCGTAACGGTTTTTGTTTTCATCAAGAAAAACCTTCAGTTCGTCTTTTGTAAATGCACTTAAATTTTTCATCTTAATCATTCCCTATATTATAAATTTAAACTTGAACAATAATTGAATTCAGACACGTCTGACTTTTATTGCCGGCAGAATAACGGGTGTTTTCTCCCCTGCCTTTTCCATTTCACAAACAAGCATCTTTTTCAGATTTTCTCTGACTTCTTTGTATTTTTTATCTCTGATAAGATTACTCTTTTCACAAGGGTCATTCTTCAGGTCATACAGATAATCTTCAAAATAAACCTTTGCGCTGTGACACATCTGACCGCTCTTCATTGCCCTGACAGAATATTTATAATCCTTTGTGCGGATTGCTCTGCCCACCTGAGACTCGCTTATCTGCATAAATACACAGTCACGCTCGGTTTCTGCACACAAATCATTCCCCTTATAATGTTCGGGAATATCAATCCCCGCAAGTGAAAGCAATGTAGGCGGCAGGTCTATAAGACTAACAAGCCTTTCGTCACATTTTCCGCCCCTGAAAGCGCCGCCCGATATAACAAGCGGTATATGCGTTGCACTGTCGTGACAGGAGCGTTTATACTCGGCATTCCTTGTCTTGAAATGACAGCCGTGGTCACTTGTGTAAACAATAACGGTATTTTGAAAAATCCCTTTTTTCTTCAGGCACTCAATCAGTCTGCCGAGATTATCGTCAAGTCTGTTTATCGCAGCAACATAATCGGGATATTCTTTTCTGTAGTCACCCTCAAGAAAAGTCAGGTCATCGGGCAACGGATAGTCCCTGAATTTTTCCACAGTTTCTTTCGGTCCTTCAAAACAATTGCGGTCATTCTGATGATGAGGCTCCAGCTGAGACACAAACATAAAAAACGGTTTTTCACCTGAATGCTGCTCAATATACTCAATCGCAAAATCGTTTATACAATCTGCACGGTAACCTTTAAAATCAATTTTTTTATTATTCTCATCAAAAACATAACCGTCATAGCCGTGAGACGTAAACTCAAGCACATCTGCAGCACGCCAGTATTTATATCCTCCACGCTTCTTTTCGGGCACCGCAGTTTTTTCGCAATGAAGACCGACACCAGGATAACGGTCTGAGGCAAGATGCCATTTGCCGATGTATGCCGTATCATAACCTGCATCATTAAAATGCTCTGCAATAGATTTAATATCATCCGGAAGCGGAATTCCGTTCCAATAAGCTCCGCAGCCTGTTGCATACTCCCCTGTCTGAAGACAAGCCCTCGCAGGACCGCACACGGGCTGACAGGTATAAGCATCTGAAAATGTCACACCGTCAGCTGCAAGCTCTGTAAGATTGGGCATAAGCGTTTCATTGAAGGTATCCCAACGCTGTTGGTCTGAGAAATAAAATATAATATTATCAGCCATAAAACACCCCTTTTTACAGTAGTAATATTAAATCACTTTATTATAACACAGCAAAAAAATATACTCAAGTGTTTTTTTTATTTTAATATAATTATTTAAGACCAAAAAAAACAAATTTCAATTTTTTTTTAAAAAAATCAAAAAAAAGTATTGACATTTGTGCTTTGATGTGATATATTATGTCTCGCGTTGAGAGTTGCTGGTGTAGCTCAGTTGGTAGAGCAGCTGATTTGTAATCAGCAGGTCGGGGGTTCGAGTCCGTCCACCAGCTCCATTTTTATGCTCTCTTAACGAAACAGAATAATCGGAAGAGTTCCCGAGTGGCCAAAGGGAGCAGACTGTAAATCTGCCGTCAACGACTTCGGTGGTTCGAATCCACCCTCTTCCACCAAAAATCCTCGTTCGTAAGAACGGGGATTTTTACTTTTTCACTATTACCTCTTCACTCTTCACTTTTCTCTTATCTACGAGGATTTTTGGAAGGTAATAAGTAATAGTGAATAGTGAAGAAGTATTTTGCAAGGCTTTGCCTTGCTTTTTTAATTTGTAGAAAGTATAATAAAAGTGAAAGGTGTGTTTTTATGAACGAAAGTCCTTTAATGATAAAATCAAAAGAATTTGCACTTAATGTAATAAAAGTGTGTAAGGAATTACGAAATGTAAAATGTGAAAGCGCTCTTATCAATCAGTTTTTACGTTCAGGAACAAGTATTGGTGCTAATATTCGAGAGGCATTTTACGCACACGGAAAAGCTGATTTTGTTGCAAAGCTACAAATAGCACTCAAAGAGTGTTCTGAAAGTGAATATTGGATTGAACTGTTAATTGAAAGTGGATATTATAATGACAAAGAATTACTTGACAAATGTGTTGAGGTAAAACGGATCCTTATCGCTTCAATTAACACAGCAAAGGAGAATAAAACCTCAAATGGATGAAAATTTTATTATAAGAATTGGAACTGAGCTTGAAAAAGAACAAATGTTAAAAGATTATCCTTATATGCGAGACGTAATTTGTAAAGACGGATATTTCCTTGTTGCTAAAAATGATGATACCATTGTTGGTTGTTTGTGGGCGTTTAAAAGAGATATACCTGCACCGATTGAACAAAATGAAATCTTCATAAATATGATTGAAGTTACACATTCAAATTTGCGGTGTAAAGGGATAGCTACGGCGATGCTAAAAGAAATTATAAAAATTGCAAAAAATGAAAATGTGTATCAAGTGCGTGCTTATTGTGATATTCGTAATATACCGTCACATAAGCTATGGCAAAAAAACAAATTTTCTATTAGTCCTGTAAAAATGCCCGATGATAAGATCGCAGGTTCTTTTGTAAGTTATGTTTTATGATTACATACAGATTTCAACACAATTTTGTCAAATTAAAATATGTAGTGGTTCAAACACATAGGTCGAAATTTAGAACAACTTCTAATTTGTGCTACCTTTCCATTTCGAGTGTTCATTACGGATTTCGTGTGAACACTCGATTTTTTTTGCGTTTCTTCATAGTATTTATTTTATGTATCGAGCAGGTTTTAGCCTGCTCTTTTTTTGTTTTGTTTTTTGAGTTTTAAAGGTTGATAAAGCATTTTTTCACTTCCTTTTTTTATTTTTGTGATAAAAAATCCTTGTGTTTACACGAGGATATGTATTCAGGTTGATTTGTTGGTTGTGGGTGTGATATAATTACTTATAAATAAACTATGTGAGGTTCATTATGCGAAAAGAAATTGATATAAATACTTGGGAAAGAAAAGAGCATTTTGAGTTTTATTCAAACATTGCAACACCGCATTACTGCGTAGCTTTTAATATTGACGTAACAAATCTGCTTGCATTTACAAGAAAGAATAAGATTTCGTTCTATTATTCGTTGATATATCTTTGCACACAGTCAATAAATGAAATAGATGAGTTTTTGCTTGAAACCGAAGACAATAAGGTGTATAAGATTGACCGCAGAGTACCTTGCTTCACCGATCTGAAAAAAGGCGCAACAAGCTTTCATATGGTGTCGCTCCCTTGTGACGGAGATATCGTTGAATTTGCAACAAATGCCCGCACGGAAAGTGAAATTAATCCGTTATCGGTATATTCTCTCGGGGGACTCAGAGAATCGCAGATTGTATTTTCATGTATTCCCTGGGCGGATATTACAATGTGTTCAAACGAGCGTGATTACACTGATCCGAAGCTCAAAGATGACACTGCACCTATTCTTGTTTGGGGTAAATATACAGAACAAAACGGCAAGTATATTATCAATATGACTCTTGACGTTAACCACCGATTCATTGACGGTTATTTTGTCGGTCAGTTTGTTCAGAAGCTTGAAGAAAAAATTGCAGGGCTCAAATGAGCTCATAAGAAACCGGTTATGAAAAAAACACTAAATTCAAATACAATAAAACTTATTGCGATAGTGGCAATGACCATTGACCATATTGCTTGGTTGGTTTTTCCGGGATATGATGATGGGGTTATCCCTGTTGTATTACATATAATCGGCAGACTTACTTGTCCGATTATGTGTTATTTCATAGCGGAAGGTTATCACTACACGAAAAATATAAACAAATACACTCTACGGTTGTTTGCGTTTGCATTCATATCGCATTTTGCTTACATATTCGCTTCTTCAAGTTTCATTGATTGGAAATCCTTTATCCCGTTTTACTACGGAGATATTTTCAATCAGACAAGTGTTATGTGGCCTCTTGCGTGGGGCTTGGTAATGCTTCGTGTTGTAAACAGTGAAAGAATAAAGTCAAGCATAAAAGTTATTCTTGTATTACTTATTTGTGTTATTACTTTTCCGAGCGACTGGAGCTGTATCGCAAGCCTTTGTATTATGGCTATCGGTACAAACAGAGGAAATCTCAAAAAACAGATGTTATGGATGATGTTTTATGTAGTCATTTATTCTGTTGTATATTTCTTTGCACTTGATAAGCTGTACGGAATTATACAAATGGGGGTTTTACTTTCAATACCGGTTATTATGATGTATAACGGACAAAGGGGGCACAGTCCCAAAACAAACAGAATTATGAAATGGCTTTTTTACATATACTACCCTTTACATCTGTTTATCATCGGTTATATTCAGTACATTAGCTGACATCCGATTTGGCAACCACCAAAGACAGACTTACAAAAGCAAGCCTGTCTTTTATCCATTGCAAAAAACAACGGTATATAATCAAACTCAGATTCTGACATCATCAGAATTGAAACGAGTCTAATTACATTAAATTTATGTTGACACTCAAACGCAAATCTGTTACAATTCAGGAGTAAACAATATACGCCTCCTTAGTTCAATGGATAGAATAAATCCCTCCTAAGGATTAGATGTGAGTTCGATTCTCGCAGGGGGTGCCAGAAACAACAAGATAAATTCTGCTTATACAATTATAGACAATCACAGAACCGGCTCCTGATTGTTTGCAAAAACTCGTTTTAAAAATAAAATAGTTGAACAATCAGAGCAACCAATCAGGTAGTTCTTCAATAGCAAGCTTATATGCAAAATATTGGGGGAAATAAAAATGAATCCTCGAGTCAAGATTATTGCATCACCCTTTCTTTTTTTTGGTGGTATTTTTGTGTTTTTTATCACTTTTGTTGCATATGCGTTTTTTTGGTGGACAGGCTCAGTTATGCAAACAAATACAGAGTGCATACAAGTAAGAATACTGGGGATGATTGTGTGCACTATAATGTTAATTTGTTGGATATTTGAGTCAAAAAAATATTTTGCAATGATTCATTTTACAAAAAACGGTGTTGAGTTTCATACAGCTTTACAAAAACCTATTGTAAAAAAATATAAGCAATACCGGAATATTGTTTATGCTTCTTATTGGCACGGCACACCTATTGGCATTGGCTCAATCAAGTGGTTTATTGTTATTTCAGAAAGAAAACTAAGCAAATATGAATTAGAACACATAAACCAAATACCTGTTTCAAGCAATGTATTAAAAATTGAATACAGCAAAAAACGCCGTGAAAAACTAATGGAAATTTTACCTCAAAATATGGCTTGCCAATTAAAGAATCCCCCACCCGGCAAAAAATAATTAAATCCAGCGGCAGTTTTGTTGTAAACTGCCGCTGTGGATTTTCTGCAGGAGCAATCACAGAACCGGCTGCTGATTGTCATTTACTCTGCAATTTTTGGTTCAGCTCTTTATACAATTAAAAAAAGATAGAGGAATTCTGAATGCGATATAGATATTATTTCTGTGATAAATGTGAATCTGAATTAGTTGATTTTTTAAATAAAAATAATGTTTCTTACAAAGTTAGCGGTGAAGACTCTTTTTTACCTTTAGTTATTTTTAATCTTTGGAGTACAACAGAGAATTTAAATTACTATTTTGAAGAGCTTCAAAAAATGAATGTTAACAGCCCAATAATGATTGCAGAGTTTTCCGCATCCGAATTATCAAATGCAAAACTATTAGTAATGACCCCTAAAAAACAATGCATTGACATATTGAATGATGATGCCTATGAGTATACATGCAAATGGACAAACTCATCAGGCGAAATTATAAGTAAGCATGAAGAGCAGAAAGAATTGTTTGTTATTAAAAAAGAACCATCTTCAAATTCTCAGACAGCATTCTGGGCAGAATCTACCGGATTCTCTGAAATCTTTACGGATTATAGAGTATGTGAGTTAGCAAACTCTAATTCTCTTACAGGAATTGATTTTAAAAATGTTATTCTTAAAAATAGAGATTTTAGTAAACATATATACCAGATGTCATCAAAAAACAAATTAAGTAATCAATGTATAGTTTTCGGATATGGAGAAAAACGACAAGTTTGCGAAATTTGCGGTAAAAAACAATATTTTATTGACAACGCATATCAGTTGCATTTAGATTTTGATAAAATTCAAACACATAGTGATTTATATGTAACAGAGCGTATTTTTGGAGAAGGTATTGCATATCCGCTGTATATTATTTCTCAACGTTTCTATCAACTACTAAAAAAACACAAACTCGTTGGTGGGGTTACTTTTTCACCTATTGCAGAAGCGAACAATCCAACAGAAACCAATCAGAGGACTGCTCTATAACCAACCAGGGGACGGTTCTGTGTCTTCTCCTGAATAAGTCCTTGATTGCCAGTTAAAAAACTAAATCGTAGCGGCAGTTTCGCTGTGAATCTGCCGCTGTGAAGGCAAGCTGATGTATGAGGATTGTCCGTCATACAAGCTGTTCTATACATATGATGCAAACGGTTTATTGAGCGGTATTAAAAAGGTGCTTTCAAGCGGCACTATTGAAAACTACGCCGTGCTTTGCAATATGTTCGGTGATGTAATCGGTATTTACAATTCGTCTAAAGCACTTGTTGCAAAGTATACATACGACAGCTGGGGCAAGCTGCTCTCCATAACTAATGCAAGCGGTACAGACATTACCTCAACCGACGGGTGGTAATAAAATAATGAGATTAGAATTTTATTAAGGAGAATTATGACTAAGCAAGAGTTTATAGATTTTTGCCATGAGGAATTCATTGTGCGTGGCTTTAAGAAAAAGAAAAATATGTATTACTTGCAAGGTGAAGACATTTTGTGTGGACTATATCTTCAAAAATCAATGGGAGAAGCATTTTATGTTGAATATAGTTTTTTCATCGGAGATTATTCTACTTGCAAAAAGTATCCAACAAGATACGAGGCGGATATTAACATGCGCATTGGAATATTATCGAAACAAACTATTAACGGCGAACGTTTTATGGGAGCGTTAATCGAGTACGAACAATATACTAAAGAAGAAATTAAGATATATTTTGATAAAGAATTTTCAGAACATATCTTGCCTATTATCAAAGAAGGAAAAAAGAGATTAATACAGGATTTAGACTATTTTTTTGATGAGATGTTTGAATCGGAAATACATAGTTTATTAGATAAACTGAACAATCAGAGCAAGACAGGGGACGGTTCTGTGTCTTCTCCTGAATAAGTCCTTGATTGTCAGGTAAAAAACTAAATCGTAGCGGCAGTTTCACTGCAAGCTGTCGCTGTGAGAAGAAGTTCATCTTTTCACATACGATGCACCGGGCAGATTTGTGCGTGAATCGGTAACGGACACAAGCACAAATACCCATATATATTCCTCAGGCTACAGGTATGACGATAACAACAACGTTGATTTTGTCGGCGTAAATGCAGGCAATTCATATTCTGCTATGATTTTACCGTCTACTGATTATTTCTGATTGAATAACAAAAAAAGGACTGCTGATTCAGTGAAAAAGCAGTCCTTATTTCTATTTTAAAGCAGTGTCACAAACTCTTCATATGCCACGGGGTTTGCAAAAACAACATCCTCAGGCTTGCCGAAACTGATTTCATTTCCGTCATAATTCTTTGCAACGCCGCCTGCTTCCCTGAGAATCAGCGTCCCTGCCGCAATGTCCCAGGGCTGAAGCTCTTTTTCGAAGAAAACTTCACATCTGCCGCAGGCTATTGTGCACACATCATAAGCCGCAGAGCCGCTTCTTCTGATATCACGGCAGAAATCAAAAACCTTTCTTAAAAGCTCAAATGTTGCGTCAGTGTTTTCTGGATGATAGGGTGATGTGCCGAAAAGTGCAAGTCCGTCTGAAAGAGGACGGTCGCTTACTGTTATTTTTTCGCCGTTAAGGTATGCGCCCTTGCCTTTTTCTGCAGTGAATATTTCATTTGTATAGGGATTATATACAACACCTGCAATGACATCATTTTCTTTGCACAGTGCAACGGAAATACAGCTGCAACGGAAGTCCTGCATAAAATTTGTAGTGCCGTCGATGGGGTCAATTATAAAGCGCAGTGCTGTGCTTTCAAAATTATTCTCACCCTCTTCACCCACAAATTCAGCCTCGGGAAAAGCCTTGCCGAGCTCTGAAAAAAGAAAATCCTGAACTGCAACATCGTATTTCGTTACAAAGTTTTTCTTGCCCGCCTTGGCTGTTACAGCGTCTTCCTGATTATGTGCAGAAAGGATAATCTCACCTGCTTTTTTTACCGTTTCAATTATTTTACCGAGCATATTTCTCATTTCCTTTATATTTTATAGCCTCATAATAACACACACCGGGGATAAAAATCAATAATTTGTCGAGGTGCCCTCGACAAATTATTGTAATTGAAAATTTAAAATTGAAAGTTGAAAATGAAGGTGGTTTTCCTTCGGAAAACATTATATAGAGCGTAGCGGAAAAGTGCGAAGCACTTCCGACACTTTCCATTTTCCATTTTCAATTTTCCATTCGAGCTCTGCTCGACAAATTCTGATTTGCCTATAAAACTGCACATTATTATCAGAAAAAAAGTTGCATATATAATATGTTTAAATAATAAGAGGGTTATAAAAAATAAAATCGAAAAAAAGGTTGACATTACCCTCAGAAATGTTATATAATATCTACTCGCAGGGGCAAGTATGCCCTGTCATCTAATAATCCGAAGACGGTGCAGTTACGCACTATGGAATGAATGGGGGTAACCTTGAAATGAAGAGAACATATCAGCCCAAGAAGAGACACACACAGAAGGTTCACGGTTTCCGTGCAAGAATGTCAACAGCTAACGGTCGCAAGGTTCTTGCTCGCCGCAGAGCAAAGGGCAGAAAATCACTTGCTGTTTAATTCACGGCAATGACATCTGTTGAAACATTAAAAACTAACAGCGACTTCCGCCGTGCCTATTCACGGGGAAGGTCCTACACAAATCCTGCGTTGGTTATGTATGTAAGAAAGACCCGCGCGGGCTCTTGTCGTATAGGCATCACTGCAAGCAAAAAGATAGGCAATGCAGTTGAGCGCAACAGGGCAAGGCGTGTAATAAGAGAAGCGTTCAGACAGATTAAGCTTCCGCTGAAAGGCGGGTTTGACATCGTTTTTGTCGCCAGGACAAAAACGGTGTTCAAAAAAAGCACCGATATTTATGACATTATGCTTCCCTTTTTGAGAGAGGCAGGCGTTATAAGAGATGAAGAACGCAATTCTTAAGCTTATCAGATTTTATCAGAGAAAAATCTCACCTCTTTTCGGCCCTAAATGCCGTTACTACCCTACCTGCTCAGCCTACACGGTTGAGGCAATTGAAAAATACGGTGTTTTCAGAGGCTCTGCACTGGGAATTTCACGGATTCTCAGGTGCAATATTCTTTTTCCGGGCGGAGTTGACCCCGTACCCGATTTAAAAGAAAAGTATAAGAAAAAATAGCTACTCTATCATATATTAAGGATTTGACAATATGACCGGACTTTACGATGCACTTGCCGTACCTTTCGGCTATGTGCTGCATTTATTTTATATCTTATTTGACAACTATCTCGTGTCACTTTTCGTGCTGACACTTCTTGTCAAGCTTATACTTCTTCCCTCTTCAATCAGTCAGCAGAAGAATTCTGCAAAGCAGGCAAGACTTCAGCCTAAAATCAACAGAATAAGACAGAAGTATTCAAACGGTGGTCAACCCACAAGAGAAATGCAGATGAAGATTCAGGAGGAAACTCAGGCTCTTTATCAGAAAGAAGGCTTCAGCCCTATGTCAGGCGGCTGTCTGCCTCTGCTTATTCAGTTCCCCATAATGATTGGTCTTTACGGCGTTGTTTACACTCCCCTTTCAAAGGTTCTTAACATCAGCACAGACCTTGTCAACAAGGCTGTTGAAGTTCTTAATGTCACTCCTGTAGAAGGACGAGGAAGTGGTATGAACAGAATTGAAATTCAGCTTCTCAGTGACATCAATGCAAACAATATGCCCGATTTCCTTGCACCATATGCAGAAGATATTTTAAGACTTAAAGAGCAGTTTATGCTTTTCGGCAAGCTCGACCTTACACAGATTCCAAACTGGAAGGAGCCCTCAATTCTGTGGCTTATCCCTGCACTGGTACTTATACTCGGTCTTGCAACAAGCCTTATAATGTTCCAGAAGCAGAAGCAGCAGAATCCCGAAATGGCAAAGAACCCCTCAATGGGTTGTATGACATTTATGTCTCCCATAATGTCTGTATGGTTCACATTCCTGTTCCCTGCAGGTGTTGGTGTTTACTGGATTATGTCAAGCTTCTTCACACTCATTCAGACTGTTCTTCTCAACTTCACACACAGCCCTCAGAAGGTTGTGGCAAGAAATATGGTTGAAGAGACTATTGAGCGCCGTTCAAGAGAGGCAAGCATTAAAAAGTTAAAAGAGTTCGAAGATAAATCGGACACATAAATATAAGAAGGTGAAAAAATGATCAAAGAAGCCATCGCTACCGCATCCACAAGAGACGAAGCCATTCAGAAGGCTAAGGCAGCTCTTAACGCTCCCATTGATGCAGACGTTAAGTTTGAAATCATTCAGGACGCACAAAAAGGTTTTCTCGGTATTTTCGGCGGTAAAGAGGCAAAGGTCAGAGCTTATTACGAAGCTGCTGACGAAGTTGCTCCCGTTAAGGCAGCAGCACCCGCACCCAAGGCTCAGGCAAAGGCTGAAGCTCCCGTAAAGAAAGCTGAAATCTCTCCCGAAGATGATGCAGCTATCAGAAATTATCTTACAACAATCATCAAGGGTATGGGTATTGAAGACATCACTCTCACTTCTCACGAAGAAGAGGAAGAGACCGTGTATGAGCTTATCACAAGCGAAAGCCACGGCACTCTCATCGGCAGACACGGTGAAACACTTGACGCAGTTCAGTATCTTGTCCGTCTTTTCGCAAACAAGAACACTCAGGGCAAGAAAAAGGTTTCTCTTAACGTAGGTGACTACCGTGAAAAGAGAGCTGAAAGCCTCAAGGAATTTGCTGCACGTTCAGCAAGTCAGGTACTCAAGTACGGCAGAAATGTCAAGCTCGACCCGATGAATCCCTATGAGAGAAGAATCATTCACACTGCTATTCAGTCAATTGAGGGTGTTACATCTCACTCAGTAGGCTACGATGCAGAAAGAAGAGTTATCATCACTCTTGAAGAAGGCGTACAGCCCACACACGCAGACAGACGCAAGGGCGGCTACAACCGTGGCGGCAACAGAGGCGGCAGAGGCGGTTACAATAACCGTGGAGGCAGAGGCGCAAAGCCCACTTACAAGCCCGAAATTGCAGCAGACAGAGCTCCCAGAAGCGACGTTGCAGGTTCTTCACGCTACGGCAAAATCGAAGTCAAGAAGACTAACGAAGAATAAACAAGCAAAAAAATTACAGCACTGTTAATCAGTGCTGTTTTTTGTTTATGAAAGACATCTTGAAAATATATACGTATTGAAATATAATAAAACAGAGGTGAAAAAAATGGATTTTTATGAAGCATATCATTTTCTTGAAAAAGCAGATATTTTTGACGGAAAATTTCTTAAAGGGCTTGACATTATGGTCGTAAAAGTCAATCCTGCAACAAATGAGTGGGACAAAAACACTGTACTCAACACTAAAACCTGTATATGGCTTGAACACGGACCTTATATAGGAGAAAATGACTGCTGTGAATGGTCACACGACCTTGACCTTGACTGCGGAGGCGATACCTTTGAAGAGGCAATTATCAGACTTGCAGAGCTTGTAAAAAACAAATATTACAACGATTGTCAGTACACATCTGTTGACAATAAAAAAACTGATTGTTAATAGAAATATCTCTTTTAAAGAAATTAACCCCAGCACAAAGAGCTATGAAAAACAAATTATTGCAGGGGACCGATGTAGCATAGGTCCCCTGCGAAGATTGATTGTTTTAAGACGGACACCCAATGGTGCCCCTGTGCAATTAAATATACATTAAATCAGTTTATCTGCATAAAACTCATCCCTGAACCATACGTCATCGGCTTCAAAGGTTTTGCCGTCAAGGTATGAGAGAATACCTGCATCGGTTTTAAAGCTGAATGTGAGCTTATAGGAATACAGCAGCTGTTTTTTGTAGCCGCCGAATTTCTTGTTGATTTCATTTGTGCCGTACTTGCCGTCACCCAGAAGAGGACAGCCGATATGTGCAAAGTGAGCTCTTATCTGATGCGTTCTGCCTGTGTGGAGAATTACATCAACAAGGCTCAGTCCGTTTCTTTTTTCAAGCACCGTATACTCTGTAATCATCGTCTTTCCGCCGTCGAAAGGCTTGTTGTAAACACGCACCTTGTTCTTTTTTTCATCTTTAATCATATACGCCGTAAGTGTTGCGTGAGAATCCCTGGGACTGCCCACAACAACACACAGATAACGCTTTTCAAGCTCTCTGTCCTTGATTTTCTGATTAAGGATTCTGAGGGCTTCTGCATTTTTTGCGGCAATGACAATACCGCCTGTGTTACGGTCAATTCTGTTGGCGAGAGACGGTGCGAATGAAGCTTCTGCCTTCGGGTCATACTCCCCTTTTTCATAGAGATAACGCTGTACACGTGTAATCAGAGTGTCTACATACTCCCCCTCATCAGGGTGTGACAGCACACCTGCCTTTTTATTAAGAAGAAGAATATTTTCATCTTCATAAATTATATCAAGACTCCGTGGTGCTTTGAGAAAATCGTATTTATCCTCTGTTGCCTCAAAGAATTCGTCGTTTATGTACATTTCAACAACATCACCCACAGCGAGCTTTACTGAAATGTCACTTTTTTTGCCGTTTACCTTTATTCTCTTGAGTCTGATATATTTATACATCAGGTTCTTAGGGAGCATCGGTGCCGCCTTGGCAATGAATTTATCAAGACGCTTATCGGCGTCATTTTTTGCAATTGTGAAGGATTTCATACTTTCTGTAACTCTCTTATGGCGTTATTGATATCCTCAAGCTCAAGCTCGGCAAGCTCTTTTCTCAGCGGTCTGAACTGCTTCTCGGTTATTATGTTTATGACGAGATTTACCGTAAAGAACAGTATGCCCACAAAGAGCCCTGCAGACAGAGAGAGAGAGAAAACCTCGGGAATTGCAGCAGAGAACATTGATGATGAAACAAGAATCATCACAATTGCCGCAATAAATGTTACATTGCTTATGACACACAGAGCAATGTTTCCCTTTGCGTGGTAGCCGAAGCAGGACAGAATAAGCACAAAGAAATTCAGCACACCTGCAACGATACCCAGCACAGCCATCACCAGTGCGAGGTAAAGCATAAGGAATGCCTCACCTGAACGGGGCAGAGAAACAAGATTCAGAAGTGCACCTATGTCAAGCTTTCCGTTGACAATGTCAAGGATAAGCCCCAGTGCAGACACGTCTGTTACACCCGGTGAATAAGGCAGATTTGCCTCATATGAAAACATCGGGAACAGGAAGAACAGAAGCGGGGCAAATGTAAGCACAAGTCTTGCTATACGCAGCTTTGTGCCGAGAAATGCGTTCTTGAATGCGCCTGTTTTTCTTCTGAAGCTTGAGAATGAACGCTCTGAATTTATGGCATCCTCCTCAAGTCTTTCTTCCCAGTTATAGTTGGGTATATTAACATTGCAGACAGGACATTCTGCCCTGAAATCAATGAGATTAAGCTTGTAGTTACAGTTGGGACATCTTGCCACGGTAACCCCTCCGTTTTATTTATATAAGGTGATTTCTGCCGTTATGGGGAAATGGTCTGACGGATAAATTCCGTTATACTTCTCAGTCACGATACGGAATGAGTGAGCATAACCGCTGTCTTTTGCAAACATTATGTGGTCAATGGGCAGCTCATCAGCTGCATCACCCTTTGTGTAGCCGTGGTATGTGCCGCCGCTTACCGTTTCATCTGCCACGTACATTGATGAAACAAAGCCCGCATTCACAAGGCTTTCAAATGCCTTTGTATTCGGCTCACAGTTAAAATCACCCGTGAGAATTACAGGCATATCGGGTGCATATTCAGCTATTTTTTCACACAGAAGCTTTGCGGAGTTCTCTCTTGACTTAACTGAAAGATGGTCCCAGTGGGAGTTAAAAACTGCAAATGTAAAGCCTGTTTCTTTATCCTCAAGCACTGCCCAGGTGCATATCCTCTTGAATGCCGAAACCCACGTATTTGAGCACTTTTCAGGTGTTTTTGAATACCAGAATGTGCCTGAAGAAATGAGATTGTATTTTTCTGTTTTGTAAAATACAGGTGAAAATTCATCTGCAGTCTCAGTTTTGCCTCTGCCTCTGCCCACATATGAATACTCAGGCATACCGTCTTTTATTCTGTTCATCCAGTCAATGTCAGCCTCCTGCAGACCGAACACATCAGGCATAACGCTTCTCAGGTTATTGATAACGCCCTCTTTTCTGTTTTCGGGGCTCTTTTTACCTGTGCCTGAGATATAAACATTATAACTCATAACGGTGATGTCATATTTCTCTGCATTCTCAGGAAGAGTATTCTGAGTCTGAACGGGAACTGAAGAAATAAAACCTAACAAAGCCATAAAAAATGCAATTATCTTGCTGAATAATTCCATAATTCTCACCCTTTTATCTGTAATTTATCGCAACGGCAAGCATCATAAAGCCCACCGCAATAATACCCTCAAGCATAAAAAGCTTCCATGACCATCTGAGCCATTTTTTATAGGATATGCCGACCATTCCTATGGCAAGAATCATAATTCCGCTTGTGGGGTAAAGAAGGTTTGTGAAGCCGTCTGCCATACAGAATGTGATTACCATTGACTGCCTTGTGACGCCCAGAAGGTCACACAGCAGACTCATAAGAGGCACTATAAGGAATGCCTTTGCCGTGCCGCTGCCAACAAAAAACTCAAGAAGCGCAATGAATGCAAACATAAGAAGAATTGCAACAAACGGTGAAATGCCGTTCATCATATTATTTATAAAATAAAGAAGTGTGTGCATTATCTTGCCTTCATCAAGAATGTAAGAAATCGCAAGCACGAATATAACAAGAGGCAGTGCGGGAAGAATTGTCATAACACCCTCACCGAAGGTCTTCCACAGTTTTTTGCCCTGAAGTCCTGATATTCTGCCGGCAATAAGTCCGCCCAGAGGGAAGAAAACAGCCATTGCACCCAGTGATGCCACACTGCCTGCTGAGCTGAGTGTTTCATTGTTGAGATTGTTGCCAACAAGGCTCATTACGAAGGAGGCAACAATACCAAAAAGCACCATACAAAGGCAGATGCAGAAAGCTTTTGTAGCTTTTCTGACCTTAACATCGTCAAGCACGGGCATACACTGTTCCATTGAATATTTTTCACGTATAAGACTGTCAGTTTCAAATGCAATTGACTTTGTCGGGTCTTTTTCAATACGCTTTGCATAGATAATGAGATATGCCGTAAGTGACACAAAAACAGCGGCAAAAATAATAACTCTGAGCCACAGTCCCGAAAATGCCTCAAGCCCTGCGAGCTTCTGCACGGTGATGACATTGAACGGGTTAAAGGTTGCGGCAGTGAAGCCGAAGGCTATTGAAACAAGGCTCATACCAAGCCCCACAAATGAGTCCCACCCCATTGCAAGAGAGACAGCAACGGCTATGGGCACAAGAGTCAGACTCTCTTCAAGAATACCTGCCGTTGAGCTCATAAACATACCTGCAAAGACCATTACCGCAATGAGCAGATAACGGCTGTGGCTGAATTTTTTAACTATTGAAGCCATTATGTAACGCAGAACATTGATTCTGTCAAGAATGAGAAATGTTCCGCCCACAAGCACAAGAATGGCAAGGATTGCAAGCCCCGTTGCTGCATTGTCGGTTGTGAACGCCATAACGGGCGATGCAATAATTTTCCATACAGGAATTCTATAATCCTCAACGGGAGTATAGGTGCCGTCAACAATGGCACCGTCTGCATCAATCGTATATTCGCCTGCGGGCACTACCTGAGTGAGTATTCCCACAAGCACAAGTACGCCAAGGAGCACGCCGAGTATGCTTCTGACGGTATTTTTATCTATCGACAGCCCGTCACTGTATTTCTGAGCTGCTTCATTCTGTGGCATTTTATTTTCTCCGTTCACATTTTTCTTTATTTTATCATTATATAAAAAAAGCACTATGATTACAAGATTATTTGCAATAATTTAAAATTTTTTTTAATTTTACAACTTTTTTTATCAAGTGGTTGTATTTTCCGATTTTTGGTGCTATAATGATATAAATTATTATGTGTTAATATGCAAAGTGATATCTAATTAAGCACGAACAGGAGCGATTAGCAAATGGAAAACAACCAGACATTTTCTATAGGAAACGAAAGCTTTCTGCTGAACGGTGAAAATTTTACCGTTGTGTCAGGCGCTGTTCACTACTTCAGAATTCCCAAGGAATACTGGCGTGACAGACTCCTGAAGCTCAAAGCCTGCGGCTTCAACACGGTTGAGACTTATGTTGCGTGGAACTGTCATCAGAAGAACGAAGATGCTTTTGATTTCAGTGAAAATAACAATATTGAAGAATTCCTTGACATTGCGGCAGATCTTGGTCTTTATGCAATTGTCAGACCCGGTCCCTACATCTGCGGTGAGTGGGAATTCGGCGGCTTCCCCTGGTGGCTTCTCAGATATGACGATATTGAGCTTCGTTGTATGAACGACAGATACATCGGCTTTGTTGACAAGTATTTTGACGAGCTCATTCCCAGACTTGCAACTCACCAGATAACAAAGGGCGGCAACGTCATTATGGTTCAGGTTGAAAACGAATACGGCAGCTGGGGCAATGATGAAAAGTATATGCAGTATATTGCAGATGCACTCACATCAAGAGGCATTGATGTTCCCCTCTTCACAGCAGACGGTATTGAAGACCATATGCTCGCAAACGGCAGCGTTGAAGGCGTATTCAAGACAGTCAAGTTCGGTGCTAACCCTTCTGTCAACTTCTCATATCTGCGTGAATTCCAGAGTGAAGGTCCCCTTATGTGTTCAGAGTTCTGGAACGGCTGGTTTGACCAGTGGGGCTACAAGCACTACGAAAGAAAGCCCTCTGACGCTGCAAAGTCACTTCAGAGAATTATGGCTGACGATGCATCAGTTTCTACATATATGTTCTGCGGCGGCACAAGCTTCGGCTGGATGAACGGCGCAAACTTCGACGGCGAATACAAGCCCATAGTCAACAGCTACGATTCAGACGCTCTTCTCACAGAGAGCGGCGACATCACAAAGAAATATGAGCTGTTCAAAAAGACTATTGCAAAGCACGTAAAACAGGCTGAGGAAACAACAATTGATCCTCAGGTACCCAAGGCAAAGTACGGTGAAGTCCCCTTCACACACTGTGCAGACCTGTTTGAGAATATAGAAAATCTCTCAAGCGCATTTGAGCTTCTCAAGCCCGTTCCGATGGAAAAGCTCGGTCAGGGCTACGGCTTCATCCTTTACAAGACACACATCAAGGGCCCCTCAGACTATCAGCCTCTTGTCATCAAGGATGTTCACGACAGAGCTTATATCTTCCTTAACGATGACCTTTATGCTATTCAGTCAAGAAATGACCCTGAGTCAATCGTTGACATCCGTGTACCTGCAGAGGGTGTTGACCTGACAATTCTCGTTGAGAATATGGGCAGAATAAGCTACGGCGCAGAAATGAAGGACTATAAGGGTATCACAGACTGCGTAAGACTCGGTCAGTCTATGATTTATAACTGGACGGCATATCCCCTTGAGCTCAATGACCTCACTAATGTTGACTTCAAGGCAGAGAATGATATGATATTCTTTGACCATCCCACATTCTACAAGGCTCAGTTTATTATTGACGAAACTCCTGCTGACACATTTGTAAAGCTCCCGGACTTTACAAAGGGTATGATTTTCATCAACGGCAAGCCCCTTTCAAGATACTGGAGCAAGGGTCCTCAGCTCTCCGCTTATCTTCCCGCTCCCATGCTCAATCAGGGCGTGAACGAAATTATAATACTTGAGCTTGAAGGCTTCAAGAAGGGTAAGAAGAACCCCGCTGTTCTCTTTGACAAGAAGCCTGAGCTTAACGGCTGATAAAATGGATTTTGCAGATATTTTATTCTTTGCAGCCGAAATTATAGGAACAATAGCGTTTTCAGTAGCAGGCTCACTCGTAGCAATACGACGTGAGCTTGATATTTTCGGCACAGTCGTTGTGGGCGGAGTGACGGCTGTTGGCGGTGGCTGCATAAGAGATGTGTTGTTGGGCAATCTGCCCCCGACGATGTTCAGAGTGCCTGTATATGCCATAGTTGCCGTTGTTGTGTCCTGCATAGTTTTTCTTGCAGAATACCTTCTGCCTGCCGAAAAGGTACTGGCATCAAAGCAATATGAATTCACGGTAAATATTTTTGATGCGCTCGGTCTTGCAATTTTCGTTGTGGTGGGTATAAACTCGGCAATAAACTGCGGATACGGCGAAAATGCCTTTCTTTCAATCTGCGTCGGCGTGCTGACAGGTGTCGGCGGCGGCGTTATGCGTGACCTGTTTGTCAAAACAGTGCCGATGATACTCAGAAAACAGGTATATGCCCTGCCTGCAATTATCGGCGGAGTAATATATTATTATATGAATAACGCTGAGATTAACAAAATCATCTGCGTTGTCACAACTGTTGTTTTCGTTATGACAGTGAGAATTCTCGCAGCACTCCTGAAATGGAATCTGCCGAAAGTGAAACAATAATTTATCGAGGGCACCTCGACAAATTAAATTGGCAATTAGCAATTATCAATGCGCAATTTCGGAAAAGGCTCCGCCTTTTGAACTATTATAATGGGGTTAAGGGGCAAAGCCCCTTCATCAATTGCGAATTGCGAATTTTCAATTGCGAATTTTTGTCGGGCACAGCCCGACAAATTCTGATTTGTAAACAAATTATTAAATATTTCAGTAAATGCCTGAAATGACCCGCTTTTTGCGGGTCATTTTGCTTGCTTTCGCCTATATATAGAGGGACTTTTTTAAGGACCTTGAATATAACAAAAAGGAGAATAAAAAATGGGCACACCCACTACTTTTATAAAGCTTGACAGAAATATTTTATCGTGGGGTTGGTTTTCAACACCCGCTACGCTCTCTGTATGGCTGTTTATACTCATTAAAGCAAATATCAGTGACAGAAAATTTCAGGGAGTTCCCGTCAGACGGGGCGAGCTTGCGACAAGCTATAACTCAATAGCAGAGGCCTGCGGGCTGAGCTATTCGCAGGCAAGAACTGCCGTTAAGCATCTTGTTGATACGGGAGAAATCTTAACAAAAAATCACAACAGGTATCTGCTCATTCATATTGTGAACTATGATTTATATCAGCAGAACACAGCACAATCGCACGGTAATAACAGACCCGAAACGGCTGTATTCAGCCATTTTAAAAGTATTGCATCTGCAACGGACACAGCAAAAACACAGTCAGATAACACACAGATAACACACAGAACACAGACAGATGACAACACTATAAGAAATAAAGAAATAAAGAATGAAAGAAGTGAGTGTGTAAGGCACGCACACGGTATTTTTAATAATATATTTCTTACTGACGAAGAATACAAGGACTACAAGCTTCGTCTGAGGGATATTGATACGGTAATAGATGAATTATCGGAGGCCCTTGCCGCTAATCCCGAAAAATACGGTCACGGTGATATAAAGGCCTGGTTAAACAAGTTTATACGGCGAAAATACGGCAAGCTGCCGGAAAGGAGAAAACTGCTCAATGAGCTACATTGAACAGTTCTGTGGCGTGACATATATTGTTTTTTCCTTTGAAAAACGTTTCTGTAAAGCAAAAAAATCCCCACAGCTTGCGCCGTAGGGACTGAGTAAATTCTGTTATGCAGGCATTGGAATGAATGAGAACATCATTCTGAAGAAATCCATCACCTTTGCAAAGAAATCACGGACAAGCTGAATGAACTTCTCAAAGCCCGAAAGCTCACGGTAGCCTGTGAGAGTAACGTTATTGTCTGCAGGTGAATCGTCAGTTGTGAACTGAGCAACAAGAGGACGCAGAACAAGTGCAGCTATCATATCAATCCCCTCAATTCTCTCCATTGTTGAGCCTGCAAAGCCGAGAAGATTATCAGGAACTTCTGTCTCGGCAAAGGACAGAGCAAACTGTAGAACTGTTGTGTAATCTTCAGCAGATACATCCTCAAGACAATAACAAAGTACAGTTGAAACAGCGTTGATAAGCAGATTGACCTCTGTGCTGTTTACAGAATAGTTCTCATCACCAACACAGTGTGCCTGATAAAGAGTGATTGCAAGGTCAATAAGGTCAATATAATCGCTCTCAGGCAGTGTCTTGCCGTATTTTTCAGCAATCTCCTGCACACTACTGTCAGCATTATCATCAGCAGCATAGAAAGGCATTTCAACAATTTCAGCAAGCTTGTCACCCAGAGAAGTGATAATTCTGCACATATCGGCATCAGCCTCTGCATCAAGCTGCATAAGTCTGATAAGTGACTTTGCGTTCAGATAGCTTGTGAAGGTCTTTCTGAGAGCTGTCCACATTGTCTTCCTTGTGTATTCGGTAAAATCTGTACCGGCAAGAGCAATTGCTTCTTCAGATATGCCTGCAGGGATAAGAGCAACATTAACCTTATCAATTACCTTTGTTTCAATTCTGACATCCTTTGCAAATACTGCCTCTCTGTACTGACAGGGGTATGCGTTGATTGAATTTGTAACCACATCATAGATGACATTACCGTCAGCAGAGGTGTAAGAAATAATATCATTATCGTGTGTGTGACCTGTAAAAATAAACTTCACGCCGCCATCAGCCAACACGTTTTTGAGTTTTTCATTTCTTACCATTGCAGTAGTGTGAATCATATCTGCAAAAATGAAATGCTCAAGAAGATTGTGGTGCATCATTGCAATAACCTTTTTGCCGTCTGCCTTTGCACTTTCAAGCTGTGCTTCAATCCACGCAAGGTCTTCAGCATCAATTTCTGAGGAGCTTTCACCGGGCAGAGTGCTGTCAATTGCAAGAAGTCTGTAATCAGCACCGAGGTCTGCTGTATAAGAAGCTGAATTGTCTGCCTTTGCAACAGCTTCGTCATAGCCAAATGCACCGTAAACAGCAACAAATGTGTCAACAGAGGTTTTAAAAAAATCGTGATTGCCGGGGACAACATAAACACTCTTGCCTGAGCTGTTTTCAAACTCAGCAAGCTTTGCTGCCATAAGCATATGCTCTTCTTCGGAGCCGGTGTCAACAAGATCGCCGGGGAGAAGCACATAATCAGCATCACTCGCTGCTGCCTTTTCAAGGAAAGCAGTGATTATAGCGTTTGATTCACGGATAAGCTGACCTGACGAAGCAACGTGAGCCCAGGGATCGGCAACTGTGTTACCGGTGTAAGGTGCATAAGCCTTGAGTGAAAGATGCAGGTCATTAGCAACGATAACCTTGATATCATCATTAGCAGATGCACTGACTGCCGCCATACCGAAAAGAATCGAAACACATAACAAAACGGATATAATTTTTTTCATAATTGCATTTTTCCTTTCTGAAATTTTTACAAGTAAAATATAACATAATTTTTATTTTCAGTCAAGAAATTTTATGCAGTTTTGTTCAAAAATAAGAAAAAAACAGAGTGCGGAAACACACTCTGTTTTATAAATCAGAATTTGTCGAGCAGAGCTCGAATGGAAAATTGAAAATGGAAAATGGAAAGTGTCGGAAGTGCTTCGCACTTTTCCGCTACGCTCTATATAATGTTTTCCGAAGGAAAACCACCTTCATTTTCAACTTTCAATTTTAAATTTTCAATTACAATAATTTATCGCACAGCGATAAATTATTGTTTACAGCACTGCAAGTTCATAAAGATAAACCGCTGCCTGACCTTTTGTTACTGAGCCTGAGAAGCCCACATTAAAAAGCACCTTAAGTGCTGAAATAAGTCCCTTTATCATACCCATAATACCGGGGCAGAGAACTGATGAAGCACTGAAAAGTGTGAGAGCAAATGTAACTGTTGAAACCTCTGCATCGGGTGAGAATTTGTCACCTTCACCTGTGACATAGCCGTTTGCAGCAGCCCATACGCAAGCATCGTCATCAACATCTGTAAAAGGATTTGATGCAGTCACTTCGGGGGCACCTGCGAAGCCGTAGATAGCGTTTGCAAGGTCTGATTTTGTGAGAGCGTTGTCAACGCCGAATTCAGTAGCTGATACGCCGTTAAGAATGTCATTCTTATAAATATGAGCTACAGCATTATAGAGAGGTGTACCCTTTTCAACATCTGTATAGGGGAAATTTGCATCAGGCAGAGCTTCAAGAATTCTCTCAGCTATGTGCTGATGACCTTCTGCTGTGGGATGATATGTTACACAGATTGTACCTGTTGTGTCAACAAATGTGTATCCGTATTTCTTTGCGCCTTCCTTCATAGGAGTGTTAGCCATATCAACAATCATCTGACCGATGTTAAGCTTTGCAGCCTCTGTTTCGTCAACAACAAGGTCTTCCTCAGACTTAATTGCGTTGTCAAACATACCTATAACAAGAAGTGTTGCATCGGGATTGAGAGCAAGAATGTCTTCAATCATAATGTTCCAGTTTGTGAAGAATGTTACAAGGCCCTTTGCAAGAGCAGCAGGAACAGCCTCAAGAAGTGCGGGCAGTGCCTTTGCTGTGTTTGCAAGCTCAACCATCTTATCAACTGTTTCTGTCAGTGCGCCGACCTCTGCACCAAGGTCTCTGATAGCCTCAACAAGTGAAGGCTCCATACCCTGTTCCGCCATAATGTCAGCAACAAGCCATGTAAGCATTGTGCCGAAGTCATTACCGCCAACGCCGAGAGTGATAAGGTCTGCCTCTGCAATATTCTTGCGGTATTCCGGGATTCTTGCCTTCATAACCTCAGGGTCCTGAGTGTCGTGGAACATAAAATCGTCTGTGTAGTCATAGTCATCCTCAAGCATATAACGCATTTCAATGGTTCTGAAGCCGGGGCAAGCCATAGGAATAAGCTCTGCGCCGAGTGCATCTGCAACAAGGTCTGAATATGAGCCCTCAACTCTGATGAACTCTGTGGGCAGATAAAGAATATCGTCGTGACCACTAGCAACACTGTCACCGAGAAGAACATACTTTTCATAGTCATAGTATGCCTTTTCTGCTGATGCAAAGCAGGCAAACGTACCTGCGAGAAGTGCAAGAGTCAGAAGAACTGCCAATGATTTTTTCATAAATTTCTTCATTTTTACATTACCTCCGTAAAAACATTTACCATTATGTATATATTATCAAATAATAATCAACAAGTCAACCGAAAGTGTAAAATAAAGCACGGTTGTCAAAGAAGTAAAATAAAACAGCTTAACGATTAAGATACAATGTAAAAATATCTCTCATAAAACCCTGAGACTTTTTATATGTACATTGCTTTTGCATTCCCAGCTTTTCAAATGATTTTCTGCTAGCGATATTATCGGGATGTATTGTTGCCAGCAGCATTTCAATACTTTTTTTCTCGGCAATTTCTTTTAACTGCAGATTTATGCTGTAGAGGAAATTGTTGCCTCTGTAATCGGGATGAACCATAGCACGACCTATTTCCGCAACCCTTCCGACAGATATATTCAGCTGAGCTAAGCTTTCGCCGTATTCATACTCATCAAAAAACAATGCTGCGGCACCTATAAGCTTTTCTCCGTCAAACATCCCGTAAAATTCTGTCCATTCATCATCAAAAAAATGATTCTTTGCTGTTTCTTTTAACGGTAGCCAGAACTCATTGTTGCTTAAGGTTGATTCTGTTATATCAATAAGCTCATCCAGTTGAAAACTATCATTTTTTTCAAGTTTTCTAATCTTCATAATTAAACGCACCCTTATCAACAATAATACAAGGTCTTACACCTGCAGCTGTATCATTAACATAATTGCAGAACGGAATTGCATCAAGACATCCTCTTCTGTCAACATTTTCTACCGAACAGTCAAGATTGCCGGGTGAACGTGTCCACCAGTCACCGAATTTATCACAGGTTGCACTTGTGCTTGCATATGCCCCTCTGGCTCTGGCATAGTCGCTCACACGGGCACATCCGGTGCCGACAGTATAGATTTCTTTATGGCTGATTAAAAATACCTTATCTCTTGTGTCTATTCTGTCCTGAGCATAGTCTGTGTATCCGCTGTCTCTTGAATTGCTGATCTGAGAATACTGAATAAAGTTACGTTCTCTTTCACTGAATGAATCATAGTAAAATTCATTGTTAAGCCATCGTCTGATATAAGAAACCTCCCAGTCATTGGAGCTTTTCATCTGATGACTTTCACCGTTGCGATGTGCATTTCTGTCAAGATTAAACATTCTTGCGTCAATAATATCTCTTGAAAGAAGAACTGAATATTTTTCATTTGAATAGATTTCAATCCAGCGGATAGGTTCTACACAATAGAAATTATATGATCCGTCTGCACGCTCAACTTCAAAAGTTCTTTTATTAAAACGGTTTTCACAGATATTGTAATATGATTTTCCGTCATATTCATATCTGTTCTCTTTCTTTTTGTTGTATTATTTGCTAAGCCCTCATAGATTCTGTGAACCAGATCTTCATCTTTCAGCAATGTCTGAGGATAGCAACCGAATTCAACAATACGCTTACCCTCTTTTCTGAAATCAGGCAGAGTAAACTTAACAACCTCGGTTTTGCTTGACACAATGCTCTTTTCTTCAATTGCCTTACGGACAGCAGGCAGAACATCAGCTTCAGTATTAAAATCATAAACACCATGATGATTTATTGCATTTATATGTTTAAAACGGTAGATCTCATCATCAGAAAAAATCCCTTTGATTGTCATCAGTTCATCATCAAAGGAAAAACCATCCATAACCACAGGTATAAAGGTAATATCGGGATTCTTTAATGCCTGCTGTAATTCATACCGTACCATATCATCTTCATCAACACATTTTTCAAAAAATCCGTGGCTTAAAATAAGAATAACACAGGAAACCTTCTGCAATACTGAATGAATTGCCTCTTTGAAATTATCACCTTTCTGAATACACGCAGGAGCAAAAAACGGGATAACCTTAACCTCCTCGCCTTCTGCAATACAGTGTTTCAAATCAGTATAAATTTCTTTACCGAGAAAGCCGCCGCTGCCAGCACCACGATATGAAATAAAAACATTATAATTCTGTTCCATCTTCTACCTCTCCACTTCATAATGGTTATGAATAAAATAATATATCCATTATATACTATAAGATGTAATTTAGCAACAACAACTTTTTTTAAGTAATAATAAAATATGAAATAAGAAATCAGCATTGTCTGTACGCCCGCATAGACCGTTTTTGGTTACCCCATTACCTCTCACAAAAGACAAATCAGCAAGAAATACATTGTTTTTGAATTACATATGTATCACAACCAAAGCTTTGCTATAAATTTATAAATCAAGAATATTTTATGAATGTTCTATTCCGTTTGCAAAAGAAATTATTTTGTTACTTTTGTGATAGGCGACAAAAATAATCTCATCATTTTTGTGTATCTGGTTCTGATTTTCTCAGCATTTGCTGTTCCCTCTTCCGGTTCAGACAAATCAAGAGCTGACAGTTTTCATTCGTATATAAAATTGAGAAATTCTTCGGTAGCCTAACAGTTGTTTTTGCAGACTTCTTCAATATGATTTTCTAAGCTGATTTGGCTGACATCTCGAAGCATATATAAAGAAAAATTTAACAGTGGCAATTTTTATTCTAAAATAAAAGGAAAAAATACCTTTATTCTGACAAAAAAGTGCGGGATGTTATACATCCCGCATCGTTCATTATGTATCTGTTTTTTTCCATTCTTGTCGAAGAGCAAATTCAATCTCTTCAGCAGAAATTGATTTGATTTCGTTTAAAAATTCAACAGCTTTTGAAGATGGCTTTTCATCCCACCCTATGATATATCGAGTTAAATCATCAATTATTGTGCCGCCATTCATAATGCTGCCCGGCAATAATTTTTCAGCTTTGAATTTTAAATATTCAGGATAATAATAATCAATAGCACCAAATTGGTGCATCAATTCATGCAGAAATGATCTTTCTGCCCCTGCAAGATCACCACGCTGAAAAGAAACCATCGAATACTCATCACCATTTGGACATTCTGTTTCATAATCAGTTCTTGCTTTATCCACACTATGCGCATACGAACGAAAATCTTTGTTAAAAACAAAAGATATTGCTGTTTCATCTCTTATAAATTTTTTTTCATAATGACGTTGGTAATCTTGCACATTTTCATAACCAAACTGTCGTAAAACATCAAACACGCAGCTGTGTGAAGTTTGACGATTGACAACATAAGGCACCGACACCTGACAATAGGCATATGCAACCTGAAACTGTTTCTTATTCAAGCCACTGTCTGTCATCAATTTCAGAGATGCAGATTCGAGCATTTCAACAACAGCCTTTTCACTGGCACTATCCCATGAGCTTTCACCGTCATTTATTAAAAATGCAATAAGAACAACTTTACCTTGCAATTTGAGACTGCAACCGGCATTTTTTCCGTGCAAAGCAAACAAAGTCTTTACATCATCAATTGTTATCTGATTATTTTCATCAGAAACTGTAATACCTTCATCATAATTCATTCAATTCATTCTCCTTCTTAAGAATATGATGTGTTTGATGAAATTGGGTATTTTTGTCTGTCCCATGTTCTGGAAAGAGACATTTCATTATCTGTTATCAAAAAATAGGCATTTGGCTGATATACAGAATCATTCCATGTAACATCAAGTTGATAATACTGATTATCGACCTCGACGATATTCCACGCATGGCCACCTTCTTTTGTATCACCAGTCACATAATAACTATTGATATCACTCAAAGAAAACAATAACTGAGCAGCACGTGCATATCCCTCGCAAACTGCACTTTTCTCTATCAACGCACCATATATTGAATGAGATTCAGCTGTATATGGTTCACTCTTAGGATACTCACAATTATCGCACAAATACTGATTTATCGCAGCTACCCGTTCATATTCTGTTTTATTGGCAAGGTCAAGATTTTTAACAATATCTTTTGCCTTAGAAAGACTTTGTTTTTTCATATCCTTAACTTCATCAATACTGTACTTATCATTAAAATATGAAAAATCAATATTCACAGCGATGCGATATAAATCATATGACATTGTTGTAACCGTGTACTTCTGCATCCCCATTGTTTCAATCATATATTCCTCACAAATCTGATTAAATATCACATCGTAAAGCACTTCAGAAGTATATACATCAGTTGGGATATAAAAATCAATCTCATCTGCTGTTTCAGTTAACTTTTTTACAATGTAGGCTTTCATTTCGTCAATTGTACTACAGTTTTCATCAACATCAACAAAAAGGTTGCCTTGATCTTCAGGCTCAATGCTTATGTCCAATATTTCGTCAAAAGACGGTTTTTTCAATCCGCTGACATATTCATCAAGCATCAGATCAAGCGTATCTGTAATGTTTGATTGATTGGCTGTTGGAACATCATAATTATTATAATAATCTGAAACCAAATCGTCAACATGGGTATCAATAACATCTATATTGTTGCAACCTGAAAAAGAGAGTATGAAAATCAGGAATGCAAAAAATACAGAAAAAAACTTTTTTATCACTCTTGTCACTCCTTGTTAAAACATTTCTTTTATATTTGTGAATATGTTTTTATTATTCTCATGACACAGATAATTCTTCCAGAACCGATATCCTTCGCCATATACAGTCTGGTCAAGCAGTAAGGCATCTTCATAAAAGTCGGCAAATGCATTCTGTTTCATAAGTCGCAGGCACTCAACTTCTACATATGCAGTATGTCCTTCAATATACTTCAATTCAATATTTTTCACATCGAGATTTGCAAATTGCCATGCATGAGTTAACTCATGTATAAGAGTTGAAACTGTACAGGGCTCAGGACCGCCTCGTTCTACCTGTATTTCATTTTTCTTTGGATCAAAAAATCCCAATATTCTTCTTGAGCCATCGCTTTTTAATGCTTTTCTTATTGCAGATGCACTTCTGAATTTTACACTGATTTTTGCGGGAATGGTGATACCATAATGATTCTCCAGCAACTTAATCGCATTTTTCAGCAAAACCCTTACTTCTTCACGGCTTGTTGTTATATGGTTATGACAATCAACACACATTATACGATTTTCATCCATTGGGTATTTAACAACCATCGTTGACTTGCCGCAAAAACTGCATCTGTCACCATCATAATGCTCAATGACATTCTGAATACTCTCTTGTTCTGTCTGTTCCGGAGTTTTTGGAAGCACTCTAGACAGACACATAAGTGTTGCCACGGTATCAAAAATGCCCGGAGTTTTTTTATAGCCAAACCGAATATAAGATGCCATTGTTTCATCCTGTGCTTCCACCCAATTCAAGTATTTGAAAAGCGTAAGCAATATTCGCTCCAGTTCCCTTGCAATTGCTGTAATGATCCCAGTATCACTTTCAGAAAAATGAACAACATACAAATGAATATTTTCATCTGTATTATCCAACAAATCATCTCCGGCAACTTCGGGAATAATACGCAAAATATCAGGATTTATTCTTTCAAAATCTTCAAATCCAGTAAGGTAGTCAGAAGGAATCGGATCAGGTAACAAATCTGAAGCTGTTTCAAAATTCACACCAACACAAATGTTTTCTTTGTTGATTTTGGAAAAAACAAGAATATCTTTATAGTTTTCAGGCAAAAATGTCTCCATTGCCCCATTGAACAAATAACAGACAGTGTTTGCAACCTTTTCACTACAGTTATGTAACGGGCATTTTAAAGTAATATGTAAACAAGGTACTTTTTTCGTTTCTGCAACTGGCTGCGGAAGTTCAACAAGAGTTGTTGATTTGCCATTAAACAACAATGCCCCAGGATATGAATAATATGAAGTTATTTTTCTGGTGACTTTAGCCTCAAAAAACTCTGTAGATATTTTTTCTGTAGAAACAGCATGTCCCCTATAATCCTGAAGCTTTTCGAATTCTGTAATATTGAATAGCGATGTGTACCGTTCTTCCATATCTATTGTTTCTTCAGCAATCAAATAAACAACGCCGTCCGAAATACCCTTAACAGAATATCTTATACCACCGAAAGAAGCATTCTGATTCGGAAGAAAATAGTTGTACACATCATTAACATTTATGGGAAGAACAGAAGAAATTGCACCATCCAAGCGGACATAATCTTCTGTCATTGCAGAAATCCTGAAATATAAATCATCATCAATCATTTTTACAGAATTTCTATAAATAAAATTATCATTTTCAAAATCCGGATTTTTACATTCCTTAAAAGAGAAACAATTATAAACACTGTATTGATTATTATCACCAAAGACAATCGTCAACAACGAATTAATAATCTGCTCTATTTCAAGACAGTCAATACCGTAATCTTTTACAAATTCAAATAACTCCTCAAAGCAGACACCTTTGCGCATTCTCAAAAGAATTGCAAGAACCGGTGCTCGTAAATGAAGCGACTTTCCGGGGATAATCAATTGTAACCCCGTCGATTCAACACAAAGAGTATCTATATTACATGCAAAATAATCACGCAGCATATAAGGAGCAGAAATAATATTAAGCATTGAAGTTTCCGCACCACTATATGCAAGCCATACCTTTACCACATTCAAAAGATTATTTCTGTCATCATACACAATATTGAACGGAAGACGGGATGATGATAATTGATAACTATTATTCTGGATAACAGAACTCAGATTTATTGAGCCATTTTTCAGATAATCCTCCATTAAAACTCGTGAATACTCTTTTGTAACAAGGCTATTATAAGTCTCAATCGGGACAGAGTCTGAAGCAAGGATACTGACAGACGGAACGTCCTGACCTGCTGCAATAATTGCAATAGTATATGCCGTACCAAAATCATGATACAAACGCTCTGAAATCCTTACCTGTGGTTTATAAATAGACTCTGAGCGCCATAACAGAATATTTGTGTTATCGTTTATATACGGACATTCACACAAACCGATTGTATTATCATTTATTCTTGCCTGAAGCTCATTGCGTATATCAGTGTTATTTTCCGGAACATAAAAAATAAATTGAACATCTTTTTCAGAAAAAGCACAGAATACACGATCGAAATATGATTCATCACGACAAAGAAGACCATACGAATCTAACACAACAACATTTTTTAAATTTGAATAGAATTCCGGAAATTGAATATAGATATCATCATCCATAAGTTGCTTTTCAGTGCAAACTAACACATCGGTCTTTCCGTCTACTGCAGTGCTTATGTCACGAATCCGCCAAACAGTACTAATAACATTCATTTTTTTAAATACAAATGAATATCTTTTCTTAATAAGATTAACTTCTTGCTCTGTTTTGCAGATAACTAACGTTGTCTTCCCCAAATTAAGCCAATGCTGTATATATGCCAGATAATATACATCAAATTCGCTCCAAATTGATGCATAAATAGCTATACTTCTTCCGTTGATCAGATCAATCAGTTCATTTATTCTATGTGAGGAAAGTTCAGAAATATTTCTGACATTACGACAAAGAGCCTCTAACAAAGCAGGATTTTGTACTCTTGCTTTTTGTTCTTCCTGCACACCCGATATCAATTCTCGTTTAACAGTGTTTCTTCCGTTTCCGGTATAATGCTTAATCAGTGATTTTCCTCCGAAAATCTCTTCATAAAGACTTACAAGCTTACTGAAATCTCCTTGTATGTGAGAATTGATTTCTTCAGTATCAATAAGTCTTTCGCCCTTCTTTATATCGGCAGAAAAAAACAATTCAATCTGTTCTAAAATAATATATGAAAGAACAGGAATCATATATAGGCTTTTTACAAAAGAAGCAAGAGCATTTGGCATAAAAAATGTAAAGCCAAACTGCAGATTGACACCTATAAATAAAGACTCTACCAAAAAGATAACACCAAACGCAATACGCATTATCCGAATCCACTGACCGACATTTATTTTTTTTGGCGGCAAAACAGCACGGTTGTCAATAATTTCATAAAACAACCCTGCAATATAATTAAAAGCTTTTTCAACAATAGATTTACTTGAAAGATATTTTTTCTTACTCAGAGGATAGAGCCAAAGTCTTCTCATCAACCCCATTGAAGCGGAATAAACCGTCATAAAAAAAATGCAGCTGAACAGGGTAATAATCCAATAAAAACCGGCAGATACATTTGATTGTGGAATAACAAAAAACAGAATTCCTTTGATAAACGGTATGGACATTATTGTGTTGATCAAATTCAATATTTTTCCGAATAATGCAACACCGGTTATTGAGAACAAAACTGTAAAAATCACATAACGAATATGTAATACTCTATGCTTGATTGGCAATTTCACCTTGCGGGCGGATATACACAGCAATACTATAATCGCTGTCAATGCAACAGAACAAGCCAGAATCATAATTTACTCTCCTAAAACAATTTTAAATGATAAAATTCCGTATGCACAGAATCATGTTCAAAAGACTCAAGAGTCACTTTATCTTCATAAGACTTTGCATCGCCAATAAAATAATTAAAGAACTCCAAATTTGAAAGGATTTCATTAACCTTTTTCATATGCCACAAGTAGCGACTCATATTTTCCTGATAATTTTTGCGTAATTCTTCTTTTTCTTCTAGTTTTTTCATTAAACAAAAATATTTTCTGAATTCCAGAAGGTTACTTTCAAAATCTTTTGCAATTTCCTTGAAATTTTGTAGATAGTTCTCCACTAACTGCTTACTTTCCACCAACAATGCAGACACTTGTTTAAAATATTTTTTCTTAACAAGAGAATACCCCCAGGAAAAACCAAAAGCAGTAACAAACAGATATCCGGCAAAAATAATCCAAGAGTGTTCTTTTATAAAAACGCTGCTTTGTGCCCATAGATACAAAACAGCAACGACACATAGACTGACTATGAATGTCACTAAAAATGACTTTTTGTTATACGCTTTTATTCTTTGATATATTTGGGTTATCTGGCCGTTGATAATCTCTAAATCCTGAGCCAACCTGTTTTCATCAGAAAAATCAGGCAAATTGTAAATATGATGGTTATTCATCACAGAAAGCTGTTTTTTCTCTGCAAGTTCATCTTCAATAATAGGATCATTGAGCAGGAATTCTTCCGTTCCATCTTCTTTATAGTTCTCCGGATTAAAAATATCTTTTGTCTGTTTATGTGCAAACAGCTCTAACTTTTCTCGCGCTTCAGACACTATATCATCAAGCTTCTCGAAGACTGTATCAACTACACTCTTATCTCCGTTACATTCAAGATTAAGATTATTCAATTGTTTAGCAACAATTGAATTCACTTCTCCGTTATAATCCATATCTGCAATAGTGTTTTGCGTAAAATTCCACACTGAACAAGCACCTTTGCTTGATATAGGACAAGAAGAATGATACCATATACTAAGGCGTGATCGATAAGTTGCTAATAATCTTTTTATATATTCATAATCAGGTGCAGGGAAACTCTCAAAATCCGGAGTATCTTTTAAAGCAATGTCACCATCAGCTAAATGTTTTATGTAGTATACAACTTTCAGCTTAACTCTAATATCTTCTGAAATATCATTACGAACAATATGTGCATATGAATGTTTGATTTGAGAAAGAGTTGTTTTACATTTTGAAACATAATGATTTATGCCATTCTGAAAAGCTATACTATCACCATCGCCATCAGGCATCTCAAGCAAAACACTCTCATAAAATTCCCGAGAGGCTGATAACAGTTTTTTGATTTTTTCCGCCAAAAAATACTTATAATTTCCACTCTGATTTGATTGTTGCGGAGGGTCAAGAAAAAACTGTTTCAGAGACTCTGATGGAGCAACCATCTTTTCACTAACCATATTAAGCTGTTGATATATTGCATCACTTGCTTCAAGAGCATTTGTTTTATCAATATAGAATGTATAAACTCTAAATTTCTTGCTCAATTTTCTTGTCAAATGTATATAAACATTGATATCGTTATAAAGTTCATAATCGTGAGCTTGTAAAACCTTAGAGAAGTCGCGTGAGATAAAAATAAAGACAGCACCCTCATCAATAGTGAAAGGGTGTTGATTTAGCAGTGAATAAATCTGTTCATATGTAACATTTAATTCACAAGTATCTTTTATTTCATCCAACAAAACAAGCTGTTTTTTATAAATGTGTTCATAAAAAAACGGCTCATATTGTGCGAAATTCAAACAATTGTTAACATTAACAACAAAAACTTTCATTCATACAAATCCTTTAACTCCTCCAATGTGCGAAAAATTACACATTGGAGGACTATATATTTTGTATCAGCTACAGAAACCGGCGATATCTTCCTTAAAAAATTCTGAAATTTTCGTATCTTTTAAACATTTAGAAGCTTTGCCGATTTCCTTCTTAATTTCTTCACATAAAGCCTTGGCCTTATTATCATTTCCGTTCATCATATGCAGACAATACTCGTAAATGTATTTTTCCAAAGCCAATATTATTTTCTCATTCTCATTGCGGTTAGCGGAACTCTTATAAAGTTCATATATGACATCAATAATTGATCCGCCAATTTCTGAATTTGTCTTTATAAGTCCTTGTACAATTGGTTGTTTGATTACAATTTCATTTGTAACGCCGCCAAATGCACAATTGTTACTTGATTCCACTTTCATAGCATCAGCAAAAGCCAATATATTTTTAACTATTACACGATTTCTGTCAAAAGCCTTGTACAATGCAAAAATTGATTTTGTCTTAAGCTCTTCACCGTCAATACATATTGGCACCAATCTGCCGTTAGCAGTTCCTTCTTTTTTATCTCTGAAGCACCAACATTTAATACATTCAACGGAATTATCAATATATTTGCATCTGTCTAGAGCTAATGCAAGCACAAAGGCCAAACGAATATCATTGCACATTTTCTCATCATCGTATTCCATAAGTTCCGGCAAATATGCATGCTCATGCCAATAACGATTAAGATGAGGATGAATAATGTCAAGTTCATTATCTCTGTTCGTGTTAAGTACAAAATGAGCTCTGTTCGCAAGATTATTCAATCTTTCTTCGTAACAACGTTCAACGTGAGAATTCGTTTTATATGAAATACAATTCTCAATACGAAGATCATATATGGTTGCGTAACAAACCATCGAATAAGGTGAAAAGGAATCATCAACCAAAGGTCTTTTATATGTTGAGCCAAACAAGTTGCCAAGTTTTGTTTCATCAATATCACTGGCTTTTGCATCACCCAACTGAAAATCTGCAATAGCGGAGTGATTTAATCCCCATGAATATGAAATCATACCTCCGGACTGATATCCGGCGACTTGTTTATCATATAACATATATGGCTCAGATAAGGTAGTAAGATTTCTACAAATTGAATGAAAATATTCTCTGAATTCAACAGAGTCTTTTTCAGACGTATTATCCTGATGCGTTATCTGATACTGCAAATAAATTGCATCCAGAATTCCCATATCAAGATGTTTGAATCCGCCGTTTGCAAACTGATTTGTAATCGGAGTCAATATACCCTGTTCAAAAAGATCACGATATGAAATATGAGTTACAATTGCAGAAGGCGAATTCTTTTCAACTAACATAACTTCATATTCGCTGAACATTTTATCAAAGAAATCTTTTTTCACATCATCTGACATCTGAAGTTCTTTATCTGTTACCTTACTCATAAAAACATCATACAGATATTTTTTACACTCTGCATTTGAACAGATATATTTATCACCGGCAAGAACTTCATTAACACCTTCACCACGACCTTTTTCAAGGCGTTCTGCTTCTTTCTTTTTGTCTTTCATAATCTCAGCAAGTTCGTTGAAAAATTCCTCATACAAACCAACCATTACTTCAAGACGTTCAATAATAATTCTGTATACAGATGATTTCAATAAGAAATGTGCCATTTCACAAATGTGTGTAGCTTCACCGGCAACATCATCAATAAAAGTTGTGACAAGGTTTTTGTATGCGGCTGAATACAGACTGAGTCGTGATAACCAACCTTTTTTAGTTTTATCCAAAGCCTCTTTCGGAGACTCTTTCCTCTCGTCTTTATCACCCTCTTCAAAATAGTCTTTTTCAAAAATCGAAATATATACTTTTTGTGAATTTAATTTAGCATCCACAGATTTTTTCGCATTTTTGAGCAATTTAAGAAGCGCATACATTGAATAACGAGCAATGATAGGGTGTTTCTTTTCAAGTGCAACATAAATATTATACTGTGCGTTGCGAGAATATCCTTTTGCGAGCGATAAATCAGACGGCATAATAGCCGTTGCTGTCGATGTTATCAATTCACTGACTTTCTTTTTCGAATTCTCCTGGAATATACGAAGCTTTTCCATTTTTTCCAAAATGTTTTTCTCTACATCTTCAGGAGTGCTTGTAGGTCTTACTGTCATCTTACAGCTTTCTGCTTCTGCAGACAAACCGGCAAATGCAAATTCTGCATCAATAAACTTTTCAATATCAATCATCAGGGAATCAACCAATGGCATAGTACTGGTTTTTCCGTCAGCATCAGTCATTGTTATTGACAGTTCATTATTAAGTTCTGCAACCTCACTGACAACATCATGCTTTGTAGGATCACACATTTCATCAAAGATTTTACAATATGTCTCTCCTTTATCCAACGGCAATAAGCTTGGATTTGTCTTTTTAAGACGGCGCTGATGTTCATCCAGCTTGCGGAATTCATCATCAATGCTTAACCAATATTCACTGATAAGCTGTTCTGCATAACGCACGGTACAATAACGAACAACATCATCTTTCGGATAAATTGCATTTGAAATACCTGCACCACAATAACGATTCATACCTCCGGCAGGAACAATGGAAGTAATCATATTATCTTCTGAAGAATATCCGTTTGCAGCGATGGGAGAAAAAAGCTGATTCATTACAATCTGAGATGAACGCTTAATATACTCCTGCATATCGCCAATTATTCCCTGATTACTTCTTTTTTCAACAAGGTAGAGAAAATCATACGGGATCATAGCAGCAGCTGCTGCAGCACTTACGGTATTTTCATCACCGGTCAGTCCGGGAATATACTCTTCTATACGAAGAAAATTGTCAGTATGATTAACTTTCTGAGCACGATAAAATGCATTAAGTTCTTTGAGAAATGCGTAACCGTTAACATTCACAGCTCTTTTTTTTGCTTCTGTATCCTGAGCATCTTCAGTAAGACTGGGCATAAGGAAAAGACCTCGGATCAATGCATTCGGAACATTAGATTCCCTAAGAACCTTACGGATATAAAACGGAAGCTGAATACCAAGTCCTGATCCGGTACCACCTGTTACAGAACCAACAATCATCACTCTTACCGCACGATTGAGCGAATCTCCCTGATTATGTAAAATACTGTCAACGGCAAGCTGAATTTCAGAAAACCGACCGGCAGCCTTACTCGCAAGTGCCCCCAAACGAGAAACCGAACGGATCTGTCCGGCACCGTTAATCAAACTTTTTGCGTTGATGAACAGGTCTGTAGGGAACCACTTTAAATAGTCGGCATTCGCATTAAGATATGACTGAACAGTCATATTTTCGCTTGTTTGAATATATGGAATATCCGTATTTTCAAATTTATCAAGGGCATTTGAATCCGTATCCATTACCAACATTTTAATACAGCTTTTATCATAATCGGACATTGCTTCATTTACTGCTGCGACAATTTGTCCACCTATACCGCCTATACCAATAAGTAAAGTTGGGGTACGAACTAAATGCTTTTTTGCAACAAACTTTGCCATAATATGAAAATCTCCTTTTATCAATTAGTTTTAAAATCAGCGAGAAACGCTTATTTTATAATAATTCACGCCATCATATACGTATATATTCATTGAAAAGTTATGAGCGTTTTTCTTACTTTCCTGAATGCCTACACTCGGACTAGGATATGTCATACTTGTAGACACAGATTTTCCTTTTACACCTTCTATTATATATCCCGTTTTTGCAGCTCGCACATAATAATTACCTATACGTTTTTTCATTCCTTTGGGACCAAAGAAATTCAAAGGTCCTGAAGCAGAAAGCCAATGTACACGCTTTGTTTTTCCATAATCCTGCAGATATTCACCGTATTGAGTTGTCGCAATATACAATTTTATGGAACCGTTTTTTCTGAAATGCGGTTTAAAAAACAACCAGTAAATTAAATAAATGAATATAAATAAATACGTTAAGAATAATATAATGTCAAAAATCACCTTTTTTGTATCACCGATTTTAAATGTAATCAAATCAGAAGCTGTTTTTCCGCTATATGTAGCTTCGATTGTGCTATCACCTTTATGTATCAGCCAATATATAAACGTGGGGAGTTTTGTTTTTGTTGGTGAAACAATTATCCCACCGTCATCACAAATGGTAATCTCATAATTATCAAAATCAATATTTAATCCTTCTGCGAATGAGCTTTTTATAGAATTTGCATATGTTGCATCAATTGGTTTACCGTCAATATACAGAGTAAACTTAACACCGGTCTTATTGTTTTCCAACTCTGTAATATACACGACATTTTCTGCATCAACCACACCGTCTTTGTCAATCATTCGTTCTGAACCATCGTAATATATTGATGCAACCATATCACTTAACGCAACTGACATAGGATCGAAGCTGATCGTATCTGTCACAGAAAAATATCCTGGTATTTCAAGTGAAGCTGTTACAGTTATTTCATTGCCATTTAGTTCAACATCTTCTAACAGCAAATCATTTTCTGAAATAACAATATTCCCATTCTCTGACATTTCAATCTGTTCAACAATTCCGTTCGGCAACATTGAAGATAGTATTCGGTTATCAGTTCCCAGCTCATAAAGACTTCCTTCAATATCAATTATTTGCTCTGCAGTTAAAACTGAGATATCGTCAACAGGAACGCCATCTACACTAACTTCCAAACGAAGCTCAAAAGCCGGCTCAAACATAATAACAAGATCATCTGCTGAGATATCTTTTGTGAATCTAACAGTATATGTATCTGTCGGAATATTGCCGTTCTGAGCGCTATACAATGACACATTTCCTCTTAATGCATCAATATCATCTTTTTCCATATCATCCGCATATTTTCCTGGAGCTTCAACATAGACATTGCAATCTGCAACAAGCCCATATCTATTAGCTCCAACAATTTTTTCAACAACAGCATCTGAACGTTGTGCGAGTATTCCAATATGCGTAAGCGGAACATCAGCTCTGATTTCCACCGTTTTATTGTCAATAAAATTTATATCATCTTTAGATACGGCATAGCGTCCGGAAATATCACACGCAATGCCGGAAATAACATCTACCACTTCATCTGCAGTAAGGGCCTCTTTACTTTTGATGTTTGACTTTGAAAAAGAAGGTGTAAATTTTTTTTCTACATCACAAATTGTCATAAATACTATTTGCGGCTTTGTATTATTTGGCATTATTTCATCGGCATACTTGTTGATTTTTTCTTCAGCTGTTTCATCACCGTTCATATCCCCGTCGGTCATTACAATAAGCCAATACTGAGAATTTTCGTTTGTATCAATATGTTTCTTTAAGGTATTAAATGCAGCATCAATAGACTCAGCAGGAGTTTCGCCACTCACAGAATGCTCTCTTATTTTTTTAACAGATGCATCACGATTTACTGTATCAATCAAAAAACTTTTGTCTTTATAAGAACTCATATATGTAATATCCAGAATATCTTCATCATTAAGCATTGCAGCAAAGCACTGCATTGCATAATTTGTATATTCCCATTTCTCATTTTTCATACTTCCGGAATCATCATAAACAACGGACACATATTTCTTATTTCGAACTACAGATTGTTCTGCTTTGGTGAAAAAAACAAAACTGTTTATTGATAACAATAATGCAAACACACACAGAACACTCAGTATTTTTCGCAAGAAAATCATAAAATTACTACCTTTCGCAATTTTTATCTTAATTATACATTTTTCTTATAATATTGTCAATTCAAAATGGTATTATAAATAAATTCTTTATATAAAAAAAATAATCTTAAAACATAATCATCCGAAATATTTCACTAAGTATTATTGTTATACTGTTCGCTTTGTTGTGCATAAAAAGTCTGTTAGTTTCTGATAGCTTTGGTGTTTGAGATTTTTTATTTTGTTTTTTACAAACCAAATACACACTAACAAAAAAGAATTATACAACTGGATAAGCAAATTGCTTCAGGCAACTAATCACCACTTTCGATTTATTATATCAAATTTGATTTCAAAAGTAAATTCACACAGTATAAATCCACTCAAAACACCGATAATAAAACAATTTGCAAATTAAGGAGAAATGTGCACCGAGAATAAGCAGAAAAAAAACTGTCCTCGGAAGAGGGCAGTAAAATATTCAGTCCGACAAAACGGAAAATATTAAGCCAAAGAGATTCATAAAAAATATCTTTAGGCTTGCATATACAAGTCTAACAATGTGGACAATTTTTCAACTTCGCTTCTGAGACATTCATATTCATAAATGTCAAGTTTTTCTTCAAGTGCTGCTACATTGGGCAACTCCTCTTCGTTAAAAATCACCTTGTTTTCAGCAATGGAGCGAAATTTGTTTTCCTCAGCTATACGTGTTTCAATTCTGAGAATGCCCACCGAAGTATTGAATTCCTGAATATCGACTATTTTTGTTTTCATAACATATCCTCCTAAATAAACATCAGCTCGTCCGGGTTGTCGAATATATCAAACATTATTCGTGCTCCTATTTTAAAGCCTCTGATGAATGCCTCTTTGTCATTGACTGTGAATGCTCGTCCTAAGGCATCTGCATATTCACGAAAAAGCCTGTGTTCTTCTCCTGTCAGTATCTTTGAAAGTATTTCTTCGTTTTTTGAAAGTTTATCCCATGCAGTTTTAAAATCATTATCTTTGCTGAAAGACTGGCTTTGTGGTGCAATGTTACCGTGATAGAATTCTTCAAGGAAATTATTCCTCATCACATTCTTCCTCATCATCACAAAAGTAGCAATCAAGTGCTTCGAAATCTTCGATAGCTGCAAAAATCTCTGCAAGATTTTCTATGCCGGAAGGATAGCTCTGATGAATATATCTCTGCCATCCGTTTCTGCCGTCATGGAATCTTACAAGAGCATGCTTGTTCTCAAAGATTATGCTGCAAAATGAGCCATTTTCATCTTTTTCTGTAGAAAGTTTGATTCGTCTGATTGTTTTGTCCATAATTAAAATCTCCTTAAATAAAAAAATTTAAGCGAAGTCTGTGTAATCCAGGCTTCGCTTTGTTAATTTAATTATGATGTTTATTGAAAAATGATAATAAAAAATATTTTTATCTTTTGTTATTCAGAAAGTTTTATTATTTCATTATATAATATGTGTTGCTTATTTGCGATTGTTTTATCGACATGATAATGTCCGCAAAACCATTTATCGTATGTCAGTTTTGATTTGATATTTTCAAAAAAGTCAGTAAGTTCATTTGTTTTTAAATTTGATGCTACTTCCTGCTGAATTGATGTAGCACAGCAATGAGTAATAACATAATCAACTTCCCACTTATATCTGTTCAGATTTGAAATGGCATTTTTATATTCATCAGCAGATGGCATTTCGTCTGTCCACCAGGTTTTTCCGGAAGTTCTGTATTCCTTATCGTGAGATTCAGCACCACCAAAAGCAAAAAAGCTTTTACCGTTGATTTGAAAAATTTCACCTCGCATTAGGTGATATATTTTATCAGCGATTTTGTGTGCTTTTCCTCCGCAGAAATCAACAAGTTCATATGTGTTCAATAACTCAAAATTCTCATGATTCCCATCCACAAAAAGTGTGGTAAAATTCCGTGTATTAAGCCATTTTAGCCAATATAAGTCCGAGGGACGATTTTCCCAGACTCCGCCAAAATCTCCGCATATAATGACATAGTCATTTTCGGACAGTTCCCGTTGTTCAGGAAACTTTTTAGAATTCAGTTTTTTGATATCCACCGGAATATGAGTATCACCAGTTATGTATATCATATTTATCACCTTAAATACTTATGTTTTTGCATCATTAACTGCAACCGCATATTTCTGTTTTTTATAATAGCATACTACCGTTATACAATTCAATCTTAAAAACAAAAACTGCCCTCAATGAGCGCAGTTTGAATTCAGTTCGGCAAATTGGAAATTGGCTATATTCCTAAAATATAACAACCATTGTGGTGCTTGGTTTCATTAAGCCAAGTTGCTAATTGTTCGTAATCTGTAGGTTTATCTGTGTTTAATTTTACAAGTATAGAATCGATTGATGAATGTGCATAATAATTTATTCCATAAATGTACTTAAATGAGCGCTGTAAGGTCTATTATTTAATCAAACTTGTAATACTTAAATCTAATCCACATATCATCGTCAGCGGTTTTGCCTTTTGTCTTTTCTATAATCTGCAGAGTATCATAAGAATCAATTCCAAGATTTTTAAGAATAGATTTTATGTTACCTCTTGTTGCAGGATAACAACGGTCCGCAAGAAACTCCTGAAACTGTTCCCATGTAGGATTTTCTACTACACCAAATGCTCGGTGTAAAATATCGGGAGTTCTGTTCCTGATTGAAATTCTTTCATTAAGGAAGTCTACATCAATAATCGTGCAAGGATGTTGTTTATACATGTATGTCATTCGGAGAGTGTAATTTTTTTCAGGCGGAGTATTGATGTATTTATCAACAATTTGCCTTGATGTACCGTAATGCTCAGCTACGGCATTTATTGTTGCACCGTTTTCGAGCATCTTTTCGATTTCAGCAAGCTCTTTTGCTGTAAACTTTCTTTTACGACCTGCATTACGGTTGGTATTTGTCTTTTTCGCAATCTGTCTGAGTTTTGCAACATCATCCGTACCGAAAAGTTCAATACAAAGTTTTCTGTAATCAGTATTCATCATTATCCCTCCTGTTAAATTATATGTAATTATTTTAATTTAATTACAGTATATCATAATTATATTTTGTAAATACATAAAAAATCCGCCCTCACAAGATAGCAGTAAATGTTCAGTTAGAGAAATCGGAATTTTTGTTTTTTATTATTCACATTTCGTTTTTATTCCAAAAACAAATTACTGCAGTATAATTCTCCTGAAAATACAGATAATAAGAACCACACGGCGTTTTCAAAATTGGAAATTTTGACGCCTGAGTGAACCTTGTTACTTGTGTTTGCTCGTAATATATAACACAATATAATTTAAGGAGAAATGAATATATGAAATCAACAGGAATTGTAAGAAGAATCGAGGAATGAGGTATAATACACCAAAGCCAGAAAGAGCGCATAAACACTGGCTTTTTGTGAGTATTCCATATTGAACACAAGGGTGTTTACATAGCAACAGCGAGGTGAATTACACCTCGCTGTTGCTTATTGTAATAGATATTGCATTGTGGTATAATAATTTTGCGTAAAATATCGAATTGATGTGTTATATAAGATGAGATAAAATTGAAGGAGAAAAGGATATGGCAACTTTTAAAGTTGAGACAAAAAACAAGCTTGATATTGATAAAAAGCCGAGAGTATATTTTACCTGTCATCCGGATGATTTTGAAAGATATTTCAAAAAGGTTTGTGATGATATTTTCAAAACCCACGACTGTGCCATCTACTATACTGAGGATATGACCGAGATTATCGCTGAGGATGAAAAAGAAACCGATCTCGGTCGTAATAACTTATTTGTAATTCCTGTTACATTCAGACTTTTATCCACACCCAATCGTGCGATGGATGAGGATATCCCTTATGCTTTGAAAGAACATATACCTGTTCTGCCGATTATGATGGAGCCGGGCATTGATGAGTTTTACTCTAAACCCGATAAATTCGGCGAACTGCAATATCTTAATCCTTATAGTGCTGATCTGACGGAAATTTCTTATGAAGAAAAACTGAAGAAATATCTTGAATCGGTTCTAATCAGCGACGAACTCGCCAAGCGTGTTCGTGCGGCCTTTGATGCCTACATATTTTTGAGTTACCGCAAAAAAGACCGCAAGTACGCCAATGAGCTGATGCGACTTATTCACAATAACCCCGAATGTCGAGATATTGCTATTTGGTTTGATGAGTTTTTAACCCCGGGCGAAAGTTTCAAAGAAAATATCGAGAAAATTCTGGATGATTGCAAGCTGTTTACTCTGCTTGTTACTCCTCAACTTTTAGAGAAGATAATTGATAAAAACGGCGAAGAACAGGATAACTATGTCCTTTCCACCGAATTACCTTTGGCCCGCAAGAAAAAGCAAGAAAAAGGCACGGATATTTTTGCGGTTGAAATGGAGAAAACAAATAGAGTGGCATTAGTTGCAATAGGAATTGATAGCGTTATTAATTTTGAGGATGCATCCTTTCAAACGCAATTATTGCAAACCACATCCGCAATCACTACTGTCAGAAATAAAACGCCAGAACACAATTATTTAATTGGCTTAGCATATCTGAACGGCATCGATGTCGAGGTAGATCGTGAGTATGGACTGATGCTCATTTCTTCCGCAGCACAAGCCGAGTTTATACCAGCAATGTACACCTTACAGCAAATATATGAGAAAGGCATTGCAGCAAAAATAGATTGCCAAAAGTCGTTGAAGATAGCTGAAAACATTGTAGTACATTGCATGGAATGTGACGGAAATGAACATCCAAAAACGTATAAAGCGAAAGGTGCTTTGGCAGAATCCCATAACCTTTGCGGATTGACATGTTTTGTGTCAGAACAATATGAGCCTGCGAAATTTCATTTTTTTAGTTCGATACAAATTTATGAAGAATTAAGCAAAAATAATTATCAAAACTACAAGGCTTATTTAGGTATTGTTTATCATAATTCCGCAATGTGTCACTATAAACTATCCGATATATCAACCGCACAAAACCATATCAAAAAAGCGATAGACATACTGGAAGAACTTTCACGAAAAGAATCAACTCGAATAAATACAGATCTGGCCAATTGTTATATCGACGCGTTGATCATTTCGGAAAAATCAGATATCTATCATAAAAAAGCCCTTTGTCTTAAAGCTATTAAAATTTGCAAAGTATACCCAGGCGATCCCGTCGCATTGACATTGCTCTATGATGCTTATAGTAAAATGGGGGATCTACACGGTCTTGAATATTATACGGAAGCAATTAGATACTATCTTAGAGCATTAGCAACGATTAATATATTAGCTGAATATAATCCTAAACGTTATAAATACAGATTGTTTGAATGTTACGAACACTTAAGCGAGTTTTATGAACAAGCGGATCAATTTCAATTGGCGGTTTCCTATTATCAAAAAGGAGTTATAGCATTTGCAGAATTCAAAGACGATTCCGAAGAAGATAAAGTGTTTTTAATGGAATCCTACATAAAAGCGGCATTGTTATATGTAAGTATTAATCATACAACAGAGGCAAAAATACATTTCTTTGAAGCGATAAACCTTGGAAAATCCCTGTCCGACAATCATTCCCAAATTTATGGTCATTCAATGTTGATGTGTTATAATGAGTTGGCCGTCATTTATAATTCTTGTGATGATACTCAAAACGCGGAAATTTATTTTCTTGAAGCTATTGAGATAAACGAAACATTTGCTAAATTATATCCAGAGGAATTTGCTCCCGAGTTGATTGTTAGTTATAATAACATAATAATTTTTTATAGAGAACATAATAAAATGGAAAAAGCAACTCCGTACTATCCCAAGATTTTGAAATTACTTAACTTATAAACAATTCGGAAGAGCAAATATGCTAACACGGTTAACTATAAAAATAAATCCTCACAGTATAAATCTCCTCAAAATACAGATAATAACAACACAATTTGTAAATTAAGGAGATGTTTATATATGAAAGCAACAGGAATAGTTCGTAGAATAGACGACCTCGGACGAGTAGTAATTCCAAAAGAAATCCGCAGAACAATGCGAATCCGTGAGGGTGACCCATTGGAAATTTATACTGATGCTGACGGTGAGGTTATTTTTAAGAAATATTCACCTATGGGTGAGATGTCAGAATTCACTTCTCAGTATGCAGAGGTGCTCTACAGAGCCACAAATATGCCCGTAATCATCACTGACCGTGACCACGTTATTTCTTGTATGGGTGTGCCTAAAAAGGATGCTATGGAGCGTCATATAACAAAAGAGCTTGAGGATATTATGGAAAACCGTTCAAGCTATGTTGCCGGCACCGACAACTATGACCTCTTCCCCATTGACACCCTTGAGCGAAAAGCTGCCATTGCCTACCCTATCGTCGGCGGCGGTGATGTTTCGGGTGCCGTGATTCTTCTCACAGGTGAAAACAATGCTAACCCCACTCAGGCTGAAATAAAGCTTGCTCAGGTTGCAGCATCCTTCCTCGGTAAGCAGACTGAGGAATAGACAATAATTTGTCGAGGTACCCTCGACAAATTAAATTGGCAATTAGCAATTATCAATGCGCAATTTAGGAAAAGGCTCCGCCTTTTGAACCATTATATAATGGGGACCCCGAAAATCATTAGATTTTTGGGGAGAGGAGGAGTAACGAAGTGATTGAGTTTTCGTGTTTACACGGAAACGATTGATACGGAGTTTACGACGACGAGGGGTAAGGGGCAAAGCCCCTTCCACAATTGCGAATTGCAAATTTCCAATTGCGAATTCTTGTCGAACTTTGGTTCGACAAATTCTGATTTTCTTTCTCAAGGAGTAAAAAATGGCAGAACAAAGAAAAAAAACAAATCAGAAACAAAACGGCAAGCAACCCGTCAAGGGTACTGCTCAGAAAAAAAAGCGTCCCACAAAGGCACAGCTTGAGCAGTTGCGCATCGAAGAAGAAATACGCCGTGCAGAACAGCTTAAGAAACGCAATCAGACCATATCACTTATCATATTTGCCGTTTCTCTCGTATTTTTCAGCATAGTGCTCATTCCCGCAGGAGTGGGTACCGTCTGGAATGCAATCAGAGGCTTTATGTTCGGTCTGTTCGGCTGGTCAGCATTCATTCTTCCCTGCGTGCTGATTTACATAGCAATAATGATGACAATGGAAAAGCTGAAAACCTCAATCAGCATAAAGCTGGCAGAAAGCATCATTCTTGTGCTCTTTATAAGTGCGCTGATGTATGTTTTCAGTTATCAGGGTGCGTTTGAATTCGGCAAGGATGTTCTTGCACAGTTCAGACTCTACTCCGACTACGGCAAAATCGGCTGGGGCATATTCGGTGCTCTCATCGGTGAGGCGCTGATGCTTATAGGCACATCAAAGGGCCCTGCAGTGGCAATTCTGCTTGTTGCAATTTTCCTTATGATAATGTTCCTTACAAATTTCACACTTGTAAGACTGATTACAGGCATTGCAACCCCTGCAAGGAAGATGGGCGACAAAATAGAAAAAGCAAGACAGGAGCTTCAGAAAGACGCAGAGGCTCAGGAAGACGACGACTATTACGGTCTTGATGAGGATTACGAGGAAGAGGAAGAATTCCCCGAAGAAAAGCCCGCAAAGAAAAAGAAACGCTTTGCAGTATTCGGTGAGGATGACCTGCTGAGTGAAGATGATGTTCCTTCGGAAGAAATCACTGAAGAGGCTCCCGAAGCAGAAGAGATTCCCGTTCCCGAAGCAGAAGAACACGAAGATGACGAAGAAGCACCCGTTACAGATATTTTTGCAATGGCAGCAGAAAAGCAGGCTGAGCAGGAAGAGAAAAAGCTTTCACAGAAAGAGCTTGATGAAGAACAGGATAAATTCGCATCAGAAGTAGAAAAAGAAAAGATCCCCGATGAAGCAAATTACATTCTGCCTCCCCTCAGCTGTCTGAGAATGCCCGTCAGAAACACACAGACTGCATCAAAAGAAGCACTCAAAGCCACAGCAGACAAGCTTATTGATGCTCTCAACAGCTTCAATGTTTCGGCAAGTGTTGTTGATGTGGTTCCCGGCCCCTCAGTCACGAGATATGAGCTCGCACCTGCCCCCGGTGTAAAAATCAGCAAATTCACAGGTCTTGCAGATGACCTCACTCTTCATCTTGCTGCGCCTGCAGGTATAAGAATTGAAGCTCCCATTCCAAACAAATCGGCAATCGGTGTTGAAGTACCCAACAGCAACAGAACAACGGTCACAATGCGTGAAATTGTTGACAGTGATATATACAGAGGTGCAAAGAGCAAGCTGAACGTTGCTCTGGGCAAGGATATTGCAGGCAATGTTGTCTGTGTTGACCTTGCAAAGATGCCTCATCTGCTTGTTGCCGGTACAACAGGCTCAGGTAAATCAGTCTGTCTTAACTCAATGATTGTCAGCATTCTCTATAATGCCAAGCCCAGTGAAGTCAAAATCATACTTATTGACCCCAAGGCAGTTGAGTTTGCAAACTACAACGGTATCCCCCATCTGCTTGTTCCTGTTATTTCAGACGCAAGAAAGGCGGCAGGCGCATTAGGCTGGGCTGTTACAGAAATGATTAACAGATACAATACATTCACAACAAACGGCGTGCGTGACATCGGCACATATAATAAGCTGTGTGAAAAAGACGAATTACTTCAGAAAATGCCTCAGATTGTCATTATCATAGACGAGCTTTCTGACCTTATGTCAGTAGCTCCCTCTGAAGTTGAAGGCTCCATAACAAGACTTGCTCAGATGGCACGAGCTGCAGGTATGCACCTTGTTGTTGCAACCCAGCGACCTTCTGTTGACGTTATCACAGGTCTTATCAAGGCAAATATTCCCTCAAGAATAGCTCTCTCTGTTTCATCTCAGGTTGACTCAAGAACAATTCTTGATGCCTCGGGTGCAGAAAAGCTTCTTGGTAACGGTGATATGCTCTTTAACCCCATCGGCAAGACAAAGCCTCAGCGTGTTCAGGGCTGTTATCTTTCAGACGAAGAAATACAGAGCGTTGTTGAGTTTGTAAAAACTCAGGAAACAACATCCTACAGTGACGATATTCAGCAGGAAATCGACAAGCAGGCTCTCGCTGCAGCTCCCAAGAAGGGTAAGGACTCCGAGGGTGGCGGTCAGGTTTCTGATGCAGATAACGAAATTATTATGAAGGCTGCCGAGCTTGTCATTGACAATCCCGACAAGGCATCAATTTCTTCTCTGCAGAGACATCTCAGTCTCGGCTTTGCGAAGGCAGGCAGAATTATGGATGCTCTTGAGGATAAAGGCATTGTCGGCCCCTCTCAGGGCAGTAAGCCCAGAAAGGTGCTTATGACAAAGGCCCAGTGGTATGAAATGAATGCAATGGCTCCCTCAACACCCGATTCAGCTGACGGAGAAACTGATGATGAATGATTTTTTACCCGTAACATATGAAGAAATGAAAAACCGTGGCTGGGATGCACCTGATTTTGTTTATATCAGCGGTGACGCATATGTTGACCACCCCAGCTTCGGCGCATCAATCATCACAAGAGTACTCGAAAACGCAGGCTACAATGTCTGCTTCCTCTCACAGCCCGACTGGAGAAGTGACAGGGACTTTACCCGTTTCGGTAAGCCTAAATACGGCTTTTTCATTTCATCAGGCAACATAGATTCTATGGTTGCGCACTACACGGTGGCCAAAAATAAGCGTTCATCCGATGCGTACACTCCCGGCGGTGTTATGGGCAAGCGCCCTGACAGAGCTGTTGACGTATACTGCAGAAAAGTGCGTGAAATCTACGGTGATACGCCCATTATAATCGGCGGCCTTGAGGCTTCACTGCGCAGATTTGCCCACTATGATTACTGGGATGATGATATCCGCCCGTCAATTCTCATTTCATCAGATGCAGACCTTCTCATATTCGGTATGGGGGAAAAGCAGGTTGTTGCTATTGCAGACAGACTCGCTTCAGGTGAAAATGTCAGCGATATAAGAGATATCAAAGGCACCTGCTATAAAGTAGATGTGCGTGAGACACCTTACACGGGCACGGAATGCCCCTCATTTGAAAATGTGTGTCAGAGCAAGAGAGAGTATGCCGTTTCATGCCGTATTCAGCAGGATGAGCAGGACTTTTTCAGAGGAAAAGCAATAAAACAAAAGCACGGCAAGGTAATGCTTGTTCAGAATCAGCCTATGGAGCCTCTTAACACACAGGAGCTTGATGCTGTTTATGAGCTCCCTTATATGCGTGCTTATCATCCGACTTATGAGAAGCTCGGCGGTGTACCCGGCATTGAAGAGGTTGAGTTCTCAATAACTCACGTCAGAGGCTGTTTCGGTGCGTGCAATTTCTGTTCGCTCGCTTTCCATCAGGGAAGATATATCACATCAAGAAGCAAAGAATCAATTGTGAAGGAAGCAAAGCTTCTCACCACACTCCCCAATTTCAAGGGATATATTCACGATATCGGAGGACCGTCGGCGAATTTCCGTTTTCCGTCCTGCAAAGGTCAGGAGCAAAGAGGCCTCTGCAAGGGTAAAAAATGCCTTGCGCCCACACCCTGCAAAAATCTTATTGCTGACCAGAGTGAATATCTTGATATTCTCAGAACCGTGCGTGAGCTGCCAAAGGTAAAAAAAGTATTTGTGCGCTCAGGTATCAGGTTTGACTATCTTCTTGAAGATAAAAATGAAGATTTTTTCAAGGAGCTTGTAAAGCATCATGTCAGCGGTCAGCTGAAGGTTGCTCCCGAGCACTGTTCGGCATCGGTCCTTGACAAAATGGGTAAGCCCCATATTGAAGCATATATAAAATTTGCAAAAAGATATTTTGAGCTGAGCAAATCTGTTGGCAAGGAGCAATATATTGTACCTTATCTTATGTCATCACATCCCGGATGCACACTTGATGACGCAATCGAGCTTGCTCTTTTCATAAAACAGCAGAAGCTTCATCCCGAGCAGGTGCAGGACTTCTACCCCACTCCGGGCACAATTTCAACAGCAATGTTCTATACAGAGCTTGATCCCTACACGCTTGAAAAGGTTTATGTTGCTAAAAAGCCTCAGGATAAGGCGGCACAAAGAGCGTTGATACGCTATTTCGACCCTAAGAATCAGTCAACGGTTGAAAGAGCCCTTATTCAGGCACGAAGATATGACCTTATAGGCACAGATTCAAAATGTCTTATCAGAGGGTCATCAACATATAATTCCTCACGCAGAGAAAAGAACAATAACTATCAGAATAAAAATCAGAGGTTTGGCAATGCGCAGACAAAAAAGAAAAGCAAACGCTAAATATTCACTTGCAGTGAGCATTGCGGCAATAATAATTGTACTTATTGCAAGTCTGCTTGAATACTCAGGCGTTACCGATATTCTCGGCAGCTCATCTTCACCCGAGGTGACAGCATCACAGACTACAGACACCACAGTGCCGCCCCTTATGACTGCACATTTCATCGATGTGGGGCAGGGTGACAGCACACTGTTTGTCTCAGACGGTGAAACACTGCTCGTTGACTGCGGTGAAAGTGAATACGGCGAAACAGTTATGCAGTATCTTAGGGCAAATTCCGTAACACATCTTGACTATTTTGTCATCTCTCACGCACACTCGGACCATATGGGCTCTGCCGCAGATATAATTGAAAAAATAAGCATTGACAACATCATTATTTCGCAGCCTTCGGAATCTGCTATGGGCAAAAAAATTTACGGCGAGCTCCTTGACGCCATCAATGACTGTGAGGCTGAAATAATTATGGCAGAGCCTGATTACACCTTCACATTGGGTGATGCAGAATGCACGATTCTTGCACCGTTCTCTGTATCAGAGGAAGAAAACAACAACTCTGTCATTATGTACATCACGGCAGGCAAAACATCCTTCCTTATGACAGGTGATGCAGAAAAGGCTGTTGAAAAAGAACTGATAAATGCTTACCCCGACTTATCGGTTACTGTTCTTAAGGCAGGTCATCACGGCAGCAAATCCTCATCACATAAAAATTTCATAGAACACATCGGGGCAAGGGATGCTGTTATCAGTGTCGGAGCAGACAATGATTACGGTCACCCCTCTGAGCAGGTTCTCACAACTTTTGAAGAAAACGGTATCAGAGTTTTCAGAACAGACCTGAACGGCACCGTAAAAATAATCTGTTATAAAGACAGCTATAAGGTTTCAACGGAGAAATAAACGCTATGTTTTTTACACTTGACAGAACAGAAGACGGCAGTCTTGCCGTAATGATAAGCGATGAAAAAGAACGGCTCAATGTCCCGTTTTCAGACATTGATGAAATAAGAGAAGGCAGTGTCTATACATTTGCCGACGGCTTATATATATATAATGAAAAGGAAACACTTGCAAGAAAAAAATCAAACAAAGCAAAATTCAATGAATTGTTAAAAAGAGCAAAAAACAAACAATAAAAAACAGGAGGCTTTATTATGAAATGCAGAACCTGCGGTTATTCAATTCCCTCAGATAAGAACTATTGTCCCGGATGCGGAAGAGTGCTCACAAAGGCTGAACAGGAGGCTGCAAAAGCTGAAAAAGGTCAGCCTGACTACTCACAGAGCACAGCTCAGGGTACATACAGACGTCCTGCATCATCAGGCTTCACTCAGGGGACAGCCGGAAATGAGAATACTTATGACTACAAAAAGGAAATTGAGCAGAATATCAAGTCAATTTTCAGTGCAGATGAAAATGCACCCGAGTACAGTGATCCTCACACCTACAAATCTGCCACTGCAAGAGCCATTGATTACGATGAAAAATTTATGAGAAGAAGCGACGAGTACGACTCATATGATGAGGAGGAAGAAGATGAGGCAACAGCACCTCAGAGCTTCTTTACAGGCAGAAAGAAACGCAACACATCCTACGACACTCAGGAATTTGAGCCTGTTCAGGGTGATTACCGTGTTGAGCAGGAATATGAAGATGACGATGACGGCGGCAACAATTATGACGGTGAAGAAGAACAGCCTGCACGCCGTAATATAAATGTGAAATATATTATGATTGCAGTTGCAGTCATTCTCGGTCTTGCAGTCATCATTGCGGGCACACACGCAGTGGGCAAACAGCTCGGTCTCTGGGGCGACACTCCCCCTGCATCCGATTCTTCGGAAGAAAACAGAACAATGGGTGAAATGGCACCCGTAGTTGACGAGCCCGACTCGGCAGACATAATGCAGAATGACAGTGACTTCAGAATAGGCACATATACCGTAAATGTGGAGGATGACCACGGCAGAATTTTCAACAACTATTCTCTTGACAATCTGATTGCAACTATCCCGAATCTGACTGTTATTGAAATCACAGAGGTCAGGGATGAAAGCGGCAAATGCACCTATGGCTCATATACGGGCTGGATTGATATGAACACTCTTATCTACACCCCCGATGCAAAGCTTCCCGAGGAGACAACAACTGTCCCGGAAACCACAACTGAGGCTGAGACCACAACCGAAGCAGAAACCACCACACAGACACCTCATCCCACAACAACAGGCACATATACGGTTGACCTGAGAGGTGACGGTCAGGTGCTCAATGTCAGAGCAGATGCTTCAACAGATGCCGAAGCAGTGGGCAGAATTGCGAACGGTACCACAGTCACTGTCACAGAGGTTTCAGGTGACTGGGGACACATCACCACAGATGACGGCATCGACGGTTGGATTTATATGGTATATTTAAAATAAAATAAGAAAACATCTTTTGATGTATTGCAGCAATCATTTTCGGTTTATCCATCGCCGTGCTCTGTCGGCACGGCGGGATATATATTTTTTTGTCGAGTAATCCTCGACAATTTTTTACGGTTTACTGAAAGGAAATTATATGGACAATAAAGAAAAAAAGCCGTCCCGTTCGGCAGTTATAAAAAACACTGCCTATGCGGCAAGGGTGATAACAAAGGCTTCACCGTTTCTGCTTATCGGCTACACATTGTCAATAACGGGCTACTGGTTTTTTGAAAGCTACATAAAAAATGTCATCTTCCTCGAAAAGATGATAAATACCGTAACCGACGGCGGAACCTTCCGTCAGTTTATGCTGATGCTGCTTGCTTTCTGCGGTGTCGGTCTGGTTGCTCATTTTCTTGACTGTGCAGGTGACTTCATTGCAGCCGCCGAGAACAAAAAGGTTTACAGACTCCTCAACGAACAGATTTTCCGTAAGGCCTGTCAGGTTGATGTGGAGTGCTACGAAAATCCGATATTCTATGATAAATACAAAAGAGCAACCGATGTTATCAATAATGAGCTGTCGGCTGAATTTTCGTGGTGTACGGGCAAATTCGTTTCATCTGCAATAACTGCTGCGGGACTCGTTTCCTATATCTGTTCGGTTGACCCTAAGATACTTCTGTTTCTTCTGGGAATGATTCCGTTTATTGCGTCTCAGTCCTACAGAAACAAGCTTGAATACAGAAAAGACAAGGAAATGACCTCAAACAACCGTAAGAAGGATTATGTGCAGAGAGTTGTTTTCCTTAAGGACTTCTCAAAGGATATGCGTACTTCGGGCATTTACTCTGTTATGAAAGCAAGATTTGTAAATGCCGTTGAAAGCAACTGCGCAATTATAAAAAAATACGGCTGGAAGACAGGACTTCTTGATGTCTTCGGTGGTTTTGTGACTGAGATTCTCCCCATTGCAGGCACTCTCATTTACGGTGTTTACGGCTTTGTGGTGACAAAAACAATCTCTGTTGCACAGTTTGCCGTGCTTATAAGTGCTGTCACAAGCCTTAAGGAAATCATTGAAAACTCAGGCAGATGTATTTCCGAGATTCAGCGTTGTTCACTTTATTTCGGCAATCTCAGAGAGTTCTTTGACTACGAAAACAGGTTGAAGGACGGCACTAAAAAGGCAGAAAAGATTGAAAGCATCGAGTTCAGGAATGTCACATTCACTTATCCGGGCGCAGAAAAGCCTACACTTAAAAACGTATCATTTAAAATCAACAAAGATGAAACAGTTGCAATCGTAGGCAAAAACGGTGCGGGAAAATCGACTTTTGTCAAGCTTCTTCTGAGATTCTACGACCCCGAAGAGGGTGAAATTCTCTATAACGGAATCAATGTCAAGGAATATGAAGCAGACTCCCTCAGAAAGAAAATCGGCACTGTTTTTCAGGATTACAAGGTCTTTGCACTCTCTGTCAATGAGAATGTTCTCTGCCGTGAATGTGAGAATGACGAAGACAGGCTTCACGTTGAAAAAGCCCTTAAAAAAAGCGGTGCATACGATAAAATCAGCACCTTTGAAAAGGGTGCTGATACCGTTCTCACAAAGGAATTTGACGACAACGGAACAGGCCTCTCAGGCGGTGAACAGCAAAAGATTGCCGCAGCAAGAATGTTTGCTCATCCCTTTGATTTAGCCGTTCTTGATGAGCCTTCTTCCGCCCTTGACCCCATTGCAGAGTACAAAATGTATGAAAGCCTGATTGAAGAAACCGTAGGCAAAATGGTTATCTACATTTCTCACCGTCTTTCAAGTGCCGTACTCTCAGACTGTATTTATGTCTTTGCAAACGGAACTGTTGCCGAGTCAGGAAGTCACGCCGAGCTTATGGCAAAAAACGGTGTTTACGCTGAAATGTTCACAATGCAGGCATCAAACTATAAGGACGAGGAGGACGAAGATAATGAGTAAAAAGAAAAAAGAAAACCACTCAATTGTCAGCAACATCTTTTTCATAGTTAAACTGATGTTTCAGATTTCTCCCGGTCTTGTTATAGGCGACATTGCCGTTGAGCTTCTTACAACAATCCCTAACAGACTCATTTCAGTTATCGGTATCAAATATATCATTGATGAAATCAGTCAGCCCGACGGCGTCAAGCACGTGTTTATCGCACTTGCAATAATGGTTTCAGTAATCATAGTTGAAAACATCGTCAACGCTCTGTTTTTCGAGCTTTTTGCACACAGAGCAAGGGAAAAGCTCTACCTGGGAATTCACTCAAAGCTCTATGAAAAGGCAATTTCTCTTGACCTTGCAAGCTATGACGATTCATCCTTTTACAGCGATTTTATCCTTGCGATTGAAACATCCTCCGACAATATCCGTTTTATTCTTACAAACGTCAGAGGCTATGTCGCAGAGATTGTTTCATTCATATCAATCGGTGCAATTATGGTGTCAATCGACCCCGTATGCCTTATAATTATTCTTGTTTTCGTGCTGTCATTTCTTCCCGTTGGTAAGCATACGGGCAATCTGCAGATGAAACGCAGAGAGATTATGAATGAAAAATACAGAAAAGCGAACTATTTTTCACGACTTTTCTATCTGCCCGAGTTTGCAGGCGAAATGCGTATGCACTCAATAACAAAAATTTTCTTCAAACGCTACAGAGAGAGTGCCGACGAAATAGTAAAGTATAACAGAAAATATGTGGGCAAAATCGACGGCTGGTTCTTCTTTCAGGCTGTCGTTGTGCAGATTATCGGCTTTATGCTTGTGCTGACGGCTTATATCGGCTATCAGACAATCGAAAAAGGCGTGCTCAGCCCCAGTGACTTTGTATCCACCTTCAACGGTGCGGCACAGATAAGCGCATCAGTGCTGTATCTTACCGTTTATGCCGTCAGAGGCTTCACGGAGCGAAGCAAGATGATTGAAAAATACAGAACGTTCCTGAAAACCGATTTCAGCATAAAAGACGGTGAGCACACAGCCACAAACGACAAAAATGAAACAATAGAGCTTAAAAATGTAAGCTTCACATACCCCGGCAATGATGCTCCCACCCTTAAAAATATCAATATGACAATGAAGCCGGGTGAGAAAATTGCTCTTGTGGGCTATAACGGAGCAGGAAAAACCACACTTACGAATCTTCTTCTCAGGCTTTATGATGTTACCGACGGAGAGATCGTCATAGGCGGCAGAAACATAAAAGACGAAACAGTTGCTTCACACCGCAACAGATTTGCCGCAGTATTTCAGGATTTCAAAATCTTCGGTGCAACAATGGGTGAAAATGTGGCTCTGCAGGTTGATTATGACAAGGAAAGAGTCCTTGAAGCACTGAAGGATGCAGGCTTCACAAAGCCCTTGCCCGATGGCACGGAAACAGTGCTTCTTCGTGAATTCAGCGACGACGGATTGAGTATGTCGGGCGGTGAAGAGCAGAAGGTTGCCATTGCAAGAGCATTCTACAAGAAATGTCCTTATGTAATTCTTGATGAGCCCTCTGCAAATCTTGACCCCGTTTCTGAATACGAGCTCAATCAGTCAATGACAGAAGCAGCGGCAGACAAGACCGTGGTGTTCATTTCTCACAGACTTTCCACCACAAGGCACGCAGACAGAATCTATATGATGGAAAAAGGTGAGATTGTCGAAAGCGGTACACACGAGGAGCTTATGGCTCTCGACGGAAAGTATGCCTATATGTTCAATCTGCAGGCAGAAAAATATAAACAATAAATATTTATTATATATTTACAATAACAGCAGTGATTTTTTTACTTAGGTTTTTTGAAATTCTATTGACAAAGCCTGCTTGTTAAAGTATAATAATGATGCATAATGATTTCCATAAGGAGGAAAAATCATGAAAAAAGTATTTGCTATTTTACTTACATGTGTTATGTTATTGACATGTGTTCCTTTCTCAGCTTCAGCTGCAGAGGTCGTAGCCAACGGCACAGAGACAATCAGTGTTCCCTTCTCTGTCAATGCAGGTGATACATACATTGTTTCAGGTACATACACAATTGCTACCACAATGACAATTATGGAAGGTGCTTCACTTGTTGTTGAAGAGGGCGGCTCAATCATCTTCACAGGTGAAAGCGGCAGACTTATCAACTCAGGTTCAGTCACTGTCAAGAGAAACGGTACTCTTGCTCTCAACGGTATCGGCACAGGCGCTCAGGGTGCAACATTCATCAACAACGAAAAGGGTGTATTCACTCTTGATAACGGTTCAATGTGTACTCTCAGCAAGAACTCACAGGGCTTCAACTACGGCAATATCAAGAATATTGACAGAATGGATGTCAAGGGTACTCTTACTCATCAGGTAACAATCCCCGGCTCATTCAATGTTGACTACAGCTATATTGAGACATGGAACAGACTCAGCTTCAACACAAACTACTATGTATCTTATTACATTCCCAAGGAAGGCGACGCTGACCTTGACTACACAGAAGAATCAAGCTACACTCTCATCAACGCAGACACAACTGTTCCCGTTGTCCACGGTCAGAAGCTCTACGTTATGATCACTCCCGAAGAGGGTTCAGAGGGTGACTGGGCAGATGTAGGCAGAATGCAGCTCATCGCAGGCGGTCAGAACGTTGCTGCTACAGAGCACGAGATGATCGATAACGACAGAGGCGTATTCTGTATCTCTCCCGCAAACGCACTTGAACTCGGTGTATATTCAACATCATACAAAGACATTGTTAAGCTCTTTGAAATCAACCTTCCCAGAACTGATGCTTACTATGTAATCTCCAAGGACGGCGATGTTGACGAAATCACAGTTGAATACGGCAAGACATTCTCATTCAGAGTTGTTCTTTCTCCCGACTACGACAAGTCAGATTACTACTGCTATGTCAACACTCTTTATATGGAGCCCGATGAATTCGGCTACTATGATGTAACAGGTCCTATCGTTGACGAAGGTATGGCTACAGAGGGCGGCGTTCAGGAAGATGTCACAATTCAGGTTATGGGTGTTGCTGCTAACGAAAGACAGGAAATGGTAAGCAGTCTCGTAGGCTTCATTCAGGAAATTTTCTCTGTATTCAAAGAGATTTTCTCATACTTCACAAGCATCTTTGAAAGCCTCGGCAATCTCGGTGCATAATTAAAACACAAATTCAGACCGTCGGTTTTCCGGCGGTCTTTTTTTTAGCTTCCCTGATAATAAATTTCTGCCTGTATTGACAATCTGCGACAGAAAAACTATAATATTGAATTAAGAAGGAAGTGTTATTTATTATGAAAAACTCAGCACAAAAAAGAGTAATTTCTATCTTTGTGATTATGGCTCTGTTTGCAGCTTTCCTTGTTCCGTCCCACGGTACACGGGTTCAGGAAAGCATATCAGAGATTTACTCCGAAACCGAATCGGGAAGCGGCAACGATACTCAGCTGCTGTCTGTCGGTGATGTAAATCGTGACGGCAGACTCAACGCATCAGATGCAAGGCTTCTTCTCAGATGTGCATCTCAGCTTGATGAAACAACAGCTTACATACTCAGTGTCGGTGACTATGACGGCGACAAAAAAATAACAGCCTCAGATGCAAGAATCGCTCTTCGTGTGGCTGCAGGAATAGACAGTATAAAGTGTCTTCAGAACGGGCACAGCTTTGTCAGTGTGTCATATTCCCCCACCTGCACAAAAGAGGGCTATACAACAAATAAGTGCAGGCACTGTGCTGCAACCGACGGCTCAAGGACTGATGTAATCCCTGCAACAGGTCATAAAACTCAGGATAAAATCACAAAACCGACCTGCACTGCAGCAGGACATATCACATCAAAATGTACCGTTTGCGGCTTTGTTACAGTTGACAGGGATGACGGCAAGGCACTCGGGCACAGCTTTTCTGACTGGGTAATATCAAAAACCGAAAAGACGAGAAAATGTGTCAGATGCTCCTACTCAGAGACTGTAAAAATCGAAAAGAAAAATGAAAAAGTAATTTATCTTACATTTGATGACGGCCCCGGACCTTATACAGAAAAACTGCTGAGATACCTGCGTGAATATGATGTCAAGGCAACATTTTTTGTCACAAATCAGAGTCCGAGATACATTCATCTGCTTAAAACAATGGCTGCTGACGGCCACGCTATCGGCGTTCACACGCTGACACACAACTGGAATATCTATTCAAGTGAAGCCAAATATATGCAGGACTTCAATGCAATGCACAAAATAATCAAGGAACAGACGGGAATTGATACAAAAATTTTCCGTTTTCCCGGCGGCACCAACAATACTGTCAGCCGAAGCTACAGCCGTGGAATTATGACAAAGCTTGCAAAATCAATGACTGCAAAAGGCTATTACTACTTTGACTGGAATGTTGATTGCTATGACACATCAGGCTATAATTCGTCTCAGATTGCACGCACAACCATAAATCAGATAAGCTCAAGAAAGGTTTCAATCGTGCTTATGCACGACATAAAAAATTCTACTGTTGAATCTGTCAAGAGAATAATTGAATACGGACTTGCAAACGGTTATACATTTGAAGTTCTTGATGAAACCTCTCCTGCAATAAGATTCAACCCCGCAAACTGAAAAAGAGGATGCAAAAACTTAGTTTTTTCGAGTCGTACTCTAAAGGACAAAAAGAGTTAATGTAGCAAAAACTGCATTAACTCTTACTTTTTTGCACTGTCACTAAAAGTGGTGAGTAAGTGCGCTTTTAACTTTAAGTGATATTCTTTCCTTCGGAAAGAGTGATATTATGCACTTTTCGGCATAGTGATATTGAAATCTTCGATTTCAGTGTTATTTTATTCGCATAAAACTGTCCGAAGGACAATATCACAATGCGTAGCATCATATAACTGCGAAGCAATATCACTCGCCGCAAGGCGAATAAAACTGCGTGAGTGTCCTCAGGACACCCACGCATTTGCATCCCTTTTTATATTGATTGTTCTGTACATATTGTGTATAATGTTAATTGAGAATATTTGTGAGGGATTGTCTATGGAAATCAGGATAAACAGAAATAAGGTTTTCTCTGTTTTTGAAGGCTTCGGAGCAAGTGGCGCCTGGTGGGCACAGGAGGTCGGCGGCTGGACTCACACAGATGAAGAATCAGGTATGCCCGTCCGTGACAGAATATCACAGCTCCTTTACAGCAAGAAAAACGGCATAGGTCTGCGTACATACCGTTACAATATCGGAGCAGGGTCAGCTCTTTCAGGTGCAGGCAATATCACCAACCCTCTGAGAAGGACCGAAAGCTTTGATGCCGGTGACGGAAAATACGATTTCTCACGTGATAAAAATGCCGTTTATATGATGAAGCAGGCAGCAAAAGACGGCGCAGATGAAATAATCCTTTTTGTAAACTCACCCATTGAACGGCTCACAAAAAACGGACTGTCACATCTGTGCAAGTATCAGATAATGCGTGACAACCTTGCAAAAGCTGATTACAAGGCTTTTGCAACATACTGTCTTGACGTCGCAGAGCATTTTATAAACGAAGGTCTGCCTGTAAAATATCTCTCGCCCATAAATGAGCCGATCTGGATATGGAACGGCGGTCAGGAGGGTTGTCACTACTCGCCCTTTTCGACAGCGAAAGTAATGAAAATGTTTGCAGAAGAAGCAGACAGAAGACCTGCTCTGAGAAATCTGAAGCTTTCAGGCGTTGAATCAGGCGACCTGAGATGGTTCAACAAGTCATACACAAAAGCTCTTATGAAATATGAATGTGTCAGAAACAGAATAGATTCCGTAGATGTACATTCCTACTGTCTGCCACTGCCCGTTCCCGTCAGGGGCTTCAACGACAGACTTGCATTTGTGAAAAGATTTCGCAAATGGCTCGACAGAAAATATCCCGATCTGCCCGTAAAAATGAGTGAATGGTGCCATATGCAGGGCGGAAGAGATAAAACAATGGCATCTGCACTTGTGACTGCCGACACTATTTTTAATGATATATCTATTCTTAACGTTACTTCATGGCAGCACTGGATTGCCGTTTCAGAGGTTGACTATTGTGACGGACTGATTTACATAAATCTGCCTGACAAAACCTTTGAAATGACTAAACGTTATTATATAACAGGCAATTTCTCAAAATACATTCCCTATCAGTCTGAAAGAGTTGAGGTTTTTTGCGATGACAAAGAACTTAAGCTTCTTGCATTCACAAAGGGTGAAAAAACAATTGTTATTGCAATCAATGACACAAAAAAAGAAAAAAACATCACATTACCCGGAACAGACGGTGACGTCCTTGTCTCAGTGACAGACAACAGCAATGACCTTGCCGAAAAAACAGTTACCACCCGAAGCATTGTTCTTACTCCCGAAAGCGTAAACACAATAATTTTCTAAACGGATGTGACAGATTTGAATATAAAAGAAACAATCAGCAGCGGACTGAATCTTGTCAGAAACAACTGGAAGACACCTCCTGAAGGCAGGTATATGTCAATAAAAGAGATTACATCGCTCTCCGTAGGCGGCATCGGTATCAGACTCATTGCCCACTGCATCAATCAGATGATAATCTCCACCACAAATACACTGCTTGGCAACACAATAGGTATTGATGCAAAAACTCTTTACATACTTTACATTCTGAGTATGATTGCTTCATTCCCGCTTACGGGACTCAGAGCAAATATGATAGACAACTGCCGCAGTATGAAGGGTAAATACCGTCCCTATATCATATCAATGGGTATACCTACTGTGCTTATCGGCAGTATTATGATGCTTCTGCCCTATGACACAATGACCTTGTTCTGGAAATGCTTCTGGGTGCTGCTTTGCAACATAGGTTTTCAGTTTTTCTTCTATTTCACGGTTGATGCCTATGAAAGCCTCATAAATGTGCTTTCACCAAATTCAATTGAACGCTCAGATGTACTTTCCATAAGATGTATTATTGAAAATCTGTCGCCCTCGATTGCAAACATCTTCTTCCCTATTGTAGCTAAGCTCATAACGGGTGATGATACACTTTATGATATGCGTGTCTACCGTGTGCTTTTTCCGCCTCTTCTGATAGCAGGCTTCCTTATTTCAATTCTTGTATATGTAAACACGGAAGAAAAAATTGTCAGACCTAAAAAGCATATTATACACGTAAGATTTACAGATGCCTTCAGAGCCGTGGCATCAAATAAATACTTCTGGGTTATCTCACTTGCAGGCTGGATGGGCTTTCTCGAAGGCTCCTTCGGCAGCATAATGGGCTGGATGTATCACTATCAGAAGCCCTGCACAGCAGGTCAGTACGCCGTTATCACAGCCATTGCAGGCAACGCTTCACTGTGGCCAAATATAGTTGCGCCGTTCTTTATAAGACGGTTCGGAAAGAAAAGAATTATCGTTCTGTCAAATGTGCTCAACATCGGACTGATTGCGCTTATGTTCCCCGTTGTCAGAATGACGGGTACACCGAATATAATCTGGCTGCTTCTTTTTTGCTCTTTTTTCAATCAGTTTATAACCTCACTCGGGCATCTTATCACACCGAGCATCAATGCCGATATCCGTGACTATCAGCAGTATATTTCAGGTGAAAGAATTGACGGTATGTTTGCCGCAGTGGGACTTATTGGCAATGTCATAAATATGGCAACGGGCTTTGTTCTTCCTCTTATCTATGATAAAGTCGGTCTCAATGCAGAAACAGCCGTTTCGCTTGGCTACAGCGCACAGAATGTATATGATGTGCTTTATAACCACGATTATTTTGTGAATATAAGCTCCGTACTCATTGTTGCCTCCGTAATTGGTGCCGTTATGAATGTTATACCTATGTTCTTCTATGACTTCACTGAGACAAAACAGCAAGGTATGATAAGAGTACTGAAGCTGCGTGCCGCATTTGAGGATAAGGAAACCCACTCTCTCACCGAAGAGAAACGAACAGAAGCCGTAAAAATTCTTGAAGATGCAAAAGAATATGCAGGCAGAATGCCCGTTAAGGCAAAGTCAAAGGAAGACAGACTTCTTAATGCTGAAATCGAAATTGCAGAATTCATAAATAATGAATTAAACAGATACAATACAGATTCAGGCAGATATGAGCTGATGCTTGCACACAGAATTGCTGCAGCAGGTTATGATTTCCACACTGCAGAAATAATAACAAAACAGGATATCAGAAATCTGCCGTCTTCAACAGCAGAGGAAAAAGCAATAAAAAAACACGCAAAGAAGATTCTGCGTGATATTGAGTATTCAGCATCCTGTTCAATGCGTTATTTCCCTGAGGGATTAACAGAGCTTGACAGTGATATGCTCGAAAGACTTTATAATGAAGAATACGAAACAGAGGTTGAACTGCGCAATGCCCTTACTGCCGCCGGCAATGTGAAAGAAATCGGCAATAACTCCGGCATAAACAGTTCTTCAATTGCCGATTGCCGCAGAAGACTCAGACAAATCAGAGCTGAGATAAAAAAAGCTGACAGGCTTAATGCAAGATATTACTCAGCAGCAAAACCCCTGCTTGATGCAAGAAAAACAATAAGACAAAGTGAAAACTATCTTCACAGGGAAAATCTTTGTTCATAAAAGAAAAAAAAACGGTTATCGATAGGGTGACGGAAATAATCCGAACCAGCCTAAAAACGGCTATTTTTAAGTCTTTTCGGCATTTCGGATTTGAAAGGCGATAGCCTTCCTTCATCCTCAATACCAAAAATCCAATAAAAATCTCTCGTTTTAAGGTCGAAGATTTTTTACAGTGCGGATTTTTGGCAAGACAAGGCAAAAACGCAGCAAATCCTTGACGGATTTGCGAGTATTTTAACGAAGTATTGACGGAAATCAGCCTGTAAAAAACGGGTTCGTTTTATTCCCGTCACCCTAGCCGCCGGTGACCGTTTTTTCAAATGAAAAAACCACGGATAACTCCGTGGCTTCTTCGGGGAAGAGAAAATAAAATGAAAAGGAATTTTTAACTTGCTATGTGCATATTATATACAATCCCTTTTGTATGCACTATACGAAATTGTGTCTGAAATGTAAACAATTACACTACAAATGCTACGCAAATGTGACATAATTTATTATAATTCCACATTATTCTCTTTTTCATAAAGAGTTACATACTTATCCTGATAATAATTCTCTGCAGTGCATTCAAAACCGCCGTCTGAGTATGTGATAACGGTACAGCCTCGCTGTGCGCCCTTTTTACTTATGCCGATATATGCCAGATAATCTATGCTCATACCGTAAGTAAGTCTTACACCTTTATAATCAACGGAATATGTATTTACGTGGTCGTGTCCGCAGAAAATACTGTCAGTGCTTCCGGATTCAAGCACAGCCTCAAATAATTCATCCTCTGTGGGCGAGCAGCACACCTTTTCATCCTGCACACCGTAGAACAACCTGACATTTTCCGTATCCCTGAAATCATTTGCAGCTAATTCATCCCACGCATCAGCATATTCTGCAACGGGAATATGGAAGAACAGAGATGTTTTTACAACGGAATATTCGTCAGCATACTTATCGGCTTTTTCTGACGGAAGAGCAGAAATTGTTGCTTTATTCTTTGCATTAAGCGCACTGACCGTCTTTTTATACCACTCTATCTGATTTGCGTGAATATTATCATATTTACTGCTGATTACAGGAATATGACCGTCTGCATATGCGTGTGAATCAAGAAGAATGAATGAGCGTGTGATGACATTATCACTGTTGACGATATTTATAATCTGATTGCCGACACCGTCAATATCATCAGGGCCTTTCTGAAGCAGGCAGTGAGGATACTGCGAATAGAAATCAACAATATCTTCTTGTGAATACAATGAATTTGCCTCAACATCATGGTTGCCGAATGACATTGTCCAGTACACGCCGAGACTCTCCATAAGTGTTGCAAAAAGCTCAGCACTTGCTTTATTATTTATTGTGCCTGTCTGCATAAAAATAGGATATGCAAGGTCACCTGTTACTATCACAAGGTCAGGCTTTTCTGTTGTTATCATTGATGCCACTGCATTGAGAGCCTTTGCGTCCTTGCCGGCACTCATCCAGCCGGCACCAAGATGCACGTCTGTCAGCTGCATAACACGCAGTTCATCGTCTGTAATGATATTCCAGCATCCGTCAGCATAATTATCAAGCTTAAGCTCTGCACAGCCGGCATTTTCAAAGCTCTGAGCACGCTCAAGATTAGCTTTACGGCTGACAAGCATAATTACCGTTGTAACAAGAGTAAAAGCAATTATAACAGCAACAACACAAAGAATTATAATTTTTGCAATTTTTCTGCGCTGCGTCTTTTTCTCCTGCTTTTCTTCTGCTGTAAGAACCTTCTTTTCCTTTACCACACAAAACACCTCTTATTTTATTCTGAAATATATTTCTGACTTAAACTGTTTTTCGAATTCATCTGCAATTAAAGACAAATCCGTGCTGCTGTTTTTATTTATAACAAGTGCATTGAAAATATTATTTCTGCCGTATGAATGGCATTCCATTTCTTCAACAGCAACATCATTACTGAGGTTTTCGATAAAAGCCTTTGCCTCATCACACATTTTATCTTTACGCCGTCCCATAAGCTGAGTAACGGACGGAATCAGCAGTCTGACGCCGTTGACGGCAATCAGAACACTTATAACAAGCCCGACTATTCCGTCTGTTGTAATACCTGTGTATACGGAAAGCGTAAATGACAGAATAACGGACAGCGTAATGAAAAAATCAAGCAGTGAATCAAAATACATACTCTTTACGATATCTGACGAAACTGCTGCTGTCTGCTTCTTCAGATAAAGAGCTAAAACAAGCTTCACTGCCGCAGTGATGCAGATAAGATAAACATATTTCATTGAATATGCAACAGGCGTGGGGTAAAAAATTCTTTCAAGAGAAGAATATGCAAAAGCGCATCCTGCAACGATAATCAGTGCTGACATCACAAAACTGACCATATCCTCTGCCCTGCCGAAGCCGAAAGGATACTTTTTATTTTTGCTCTTTGAAAGAAATACAAACCCTGCAAGAGCAACAAGCCCTGTCACACAATCAAGCATATTATTCATAGCATCCGTATAGATACTCAGACTGCTGACTGACAAGCCCACATAGAGCTTTACCGTAAACAGAACAAAATTGACAGCTATAAGAACTGCAGAAATCTGCAGCCCTTTATTGCTTTTTATCATACTCTGCCTCCGAGAGTATGCTTTTCAGGCACTGTTGTTGCATTTTCAGGCTTCTGTGTCTGTGAAGAAGGCTCCGGAGCTGTCGTTTCATCAATTATTACCTCAGGGACGGTTGATGAAACAGTCTGAATTGCACCGATATAATAACTGCCTGAAATTTCACGCAGGGTTATCTGCATAACCTTATCGGCATCGGGTGCCACAAAATTACCCTCTTCATCCCTTATCCAGCTTTCGGCGGCAAGGTAATTCACTGTCACAACAAGTGATGTGCCCGAGCGTTCAACTGCCGTTACCTGAGGAGTATACACAGGTGAAATGGTCGTGACAGGGATTTTATAAACGGCGTTTGTTGCATCGTATTCAAACGTGCAGTTATATCCCTGCACCGTCATATGCTTCAGTGTCTGTGCCGTTTCAGGGCCGAAAATCGCCATATAGGCACTCTCAACATCCTTCACGGGAATGAGCATATATCCACCCTTATAGGGATACGTGTCAGGTGTTGATTCGTTGCTGAGAATTGACCATATCGCAGCGCCGAGAAGCTGTTCACGGTCAGCAGCAGTAATATCGTCAAACGGGTCGGCATCAACTGCGGCAACGGGAGAAAGAAACTCGTTGTAAGATGCGAACTCATTAGTTTTTTCATCACTGCCGGTTACAAGGTTTATCCCCCACAGAGCTGTAAGAACTATTCCAACCACTGCAAAAATCAATATTATAAGCCCCAGCAGAAACGAAATTCTGTCGGGATATTTTTTTTGTCTTGCCTGCCTGCGTGCTTTTTTTTCTGCAATTTTTGCATCCTTCTGCGCAGTCTCATTCTTTTTTACGGGGATATCCTGAAGCAGCGCCTGAAGCTCTTCTTCAGTAATTCCGTCTTTGTTTTTATCGTTCAAAATCATACCTCACTTTTTAAACAAGAATTTGTCGGGGGCTTTCAAATTCGCAATTTGAAATTCGCAATTTGCAATTGTGGAAGGGGCATTGCCCCTTAAATCCCATTATAATGGTTCAAAAGGCGGAGCCTTTTCCGAAATTGCGCATTGATAATTGCTAATTGACAATTACAATAATTTATCGCAGATAAATTATTGTCTACCTCACCTGTCCGTTTCCTCTGATTACATATTTATATGATGTAAGCTCAGGCAGTCCGACGGGACCTCTTACGTGGAGCTTCTGGTTTGATATGCCTATTTCTGCACCGAAACCGAATTCACCACCGTCTGTGAAGCGTGTGCTTGCATTGATATAAACTGCCGATGAATTCACTTCATTGACAAATTTTTCTGCCGCTGAGTAGTTTTCTGTTATTATGCTTTCACTGTGGTCTGTGCTGTAGACTGCGATGTGATTTATTGCCTGATCAATATCATTCACAACTTTAACAGCAAGCTTATAGTCAAGGTACTCCGTTGACCAGTCCTCTTCGGTTGCAGCCACAACATCCGGAAGAATTGCCTGAACGGCATCATCTCCGATTATGACAACATTCTTTGTGTCAAGCTTTTCTTTGACGGCAATGAGTGCAAACTCTGCAATATCCTTATGAACAAGCAATGTCTCGCAAGCGTTGCAGACCGAGACTCTTGAAGCCTTTGCGTTGAATACAATTTCAGCCGCCTTGTCAATGTCTGCATCCTTATCAATATAAATATGGCAGTTACCCTCACCCGTTCTGATTACAGGCACGGTTGAGTTCTTCACAACAGACTGAATAAGCCCCTTGCCGCCTCTGGGAATGAGCACATCTACATATTCATTAAGCTTCATAAGCTCGTTTGCAGTTTCACGGTCTGTTTTTTCTATGAGCTGAATACAGTCTGCAGGCAGTCCCGCACTGCTTACGGCAGCTCTCATAACCTGAGCCATAGCCTTGTTTGAATTTATTGCCTCCTTGCCGCCTCGCAGAATTACGGTATTGCCCGATTTAAGACACAGAGCAGCAGCATCTGCAGTGACATTTGGTCTTGCTTCAAAAATCACGGCAATTACACCCAGAGGCACACTCACCTTTGATATATGAAGTCCGTTGGGGCGTGTAACACCTGAGAGAGTCTTGCCTACGGGATCATCGAGAGCAACAATCTCAAGAATTGCATCTGAAATTTTAACTATTCTTGCCTTGTCAAGCATAAGTCTGTCAAGCATTGCCTCAGAAAGACCTGCTTCTCTGCCGTTTCTTATATCAACAGCATTATTTTCAATTATTATATCTGCATTCTCTTTAAGAGCTGCAGCTATTGCAACAAGTGCTTTGTTTTTAAGCTCGGCAGAGGCTACCGATAAGGTTTTCTCTGCTGCCTTTGCACGTCTGCCTATATCAATAAGGTATTCCATATTAAGCCTTCTTTCCCACAAAGAATGTTCCTGTCTGATGCCCGTCAATGAGCTTGTAAATCTCACGGGGATCTGTGCCGCTCATTATTACGGTATCTATACCGGCATTTACGGCAATTTCTGCGGCGTGAAGCTTGGTTATCATTCCGCCTGTGCCTCTGTTTGAGCCTGCATCACCTGCAAGAGCCTTGATTTCGGGTGTGATATTGTCAACAACAGGAATCAGTCTTGCTTCCGGATTCTCCTGAGGATTGCCGTCGAAAAGTCCGTCAATATCAGTCAGAATGACAAGTGCATCTGCGCCGATAAGCTTTGCAACGATTGCCGAAAGACTGTCGTTATCACCGTACACGATTTCTTCAACTGCAACAGAGTCATTCTCATTGACAATGGGAATTGCACCGTATTCAAACATTGTATTGAAAGCATTTATAAGATTGTTTCTGCGCTCGTCATTTTCAACGTCACTTTTTGTGATGAGAAGCTGACCGATTGTGTGAGAATACTCAGAAAAGAACTTATCATACATAAACATAAGCTCACACTGACCGATACAGGCAGCAGCCTGTCTGCCGGGGGTGTCCTTGGGTCTTTCTTTCAGCCCAAGCTTGCCGACGCCCACACCGATAGCACCCGATGTGACAAGCACGATTTCCCTGCCCTCATTTCTCAGGTCAGAAAGAATTGAAACAAGCTTTGCCATACGGCGTATATTGGTCTTACCTGTTGAATATGTGAGCGTTGATGTGCCGACCTTGAACACAATACGCTTTGCATTTTTAATTCCTGTCAAAAAAAACACTTCCGCTAATAATATAATATAATATTATAATACATATATGGATAGAATGTCAAACAATAATTTAGTGGCTCGATGCCACTAAATTATTGTAATTGAAAATTGAAAGTTGAAAATTGAAAATGTCGGTGGTTTTCCTTCGGAAAACATTATATAGAGCGCAGCGGAAGTAAGTGCGAAGCACTTCCGAAACTTTCCATTTTCCATTTTCAATTATCCATTCGGTCTTGACCGATAAATTATTGTTCATTTCATCCAAAAAGATATAGTTAAATTTTTCAAAAAATCACTCTTTTACTATTGAAAAGCGTTAAAACTTATGATATAATCTACAAGCTAAAACTCACGCAGTCCATTTGCATATTCCTGCATCAACGATGTTTTATGCAGAAGTGACGGCTGCGGCGGTTAAATAAAAGGAGGCAAAAAAAATGTCAGTAGTATCAATGAAACAGCTTCTTGAAGCCGGTGTACATTTCGGTCACCAGACAAGAAGATGGAACCCCAAAATGGCACCTTACATCTTCACAGAGCGTAACGGTATCTACATCATCGACCTTCAGAAAACAGTTAAGAAGCTCGAAGATGCTTATATGTTCGTTCGTCAGATCGCAGAAGATGGCGGAGATATCCTCTTCGTAGGTACAAAGAAGCAGGCTATGGATTCCGTTAAGGAAGAAGCAGAGCGTTGCGGTATGCCTTTTGTTAACGCAAGATGGCTCGGCGGTATGCTCACAAACTTCACAACAATCAAGCTCAGAATCAGAAGACTTGCTCAGCTCAAGGCTATGGAAGAGAACGGCACATTCGACCTTCTCCCCAAGAAGGAAGTTGCTAAGCTCAAGCTCCAGATCGAAAAGCTCGAGAAGTTCCTCGGCGGTATCACAGAAATGAAGAAGATGCCCGCAGCAATGTTCATCGTTGACCCCAGAAAGGAAAGAATCGCTGTTGCTGAAGCTAAGAAGCTCGGTATACCCATCGTTGCAATCGTAGACACAAACTGCGACCCCGATGAAGTTGATTATGTAATCCCCGGTAATGATGACGCTATCCGTGCAGTTAAGCTTATTGCAGGCGCAATGGCTGACGCTGTTATCGAAGGCAGACAGGGTGAACAGAGCGCTCCCGAAGCAGCAGCTCCCGAAGCAGCAGCAGAAGAAGCAGCTGAATAATCTGATTATTCAAAGCCCGTACAAATTCAAGTGCGGGCTGTTTTATAAAGAAATACAAATATCAAAAATTGGAGGAATTTATAATGGCATTTACAGCTAAAGACGTTCAGGCTCTTCGTGAGAAGACAGGCGTTGGTATGATGGATTGTAAGAAGGCTCTTGTTGAAACAGACGGTGATATCGACAAGGCTATTGATATTCTCAGAGAAAAGGGTCTTGCATCAGCTGCTAAGAAGGCAAGCCGTGTTGCAGCTGAAGGTATCGTTGCTGCTTGTTCAGACGCTACAGCAGGTGCTCTTGTAGAGCTTAACTGTGAAACAGACTTCGTTGCTAAGGGTGCTCCCTTCGTAGAGCTCTCAGCTAAGGTTGCAAAGACAGTTCTTGCAGCAAAGCCCGCTGATGTTGAAGCTCTTCTTGCTACAAAGGCTGTTGATTCAGACAAGACTGTTGAAGAAGAAGTTCAGGAAGTTTTCCTTGCTCTTCGTGAAAATATGAAGGTCAGAAGATTTGCTGTTGTTGAAGGTCACACATCAACATACATCCACGCAGGCGGTTCAGTTGGTGTTATCGTTGCATTTGACACAGATGCAGACACAGCTGCTAAGGCTGAATTTGCAGAAATGGGCAAGAACGTTGCTATGCAGGTTGCAGCTATGAACCCCGAATATCTCAGCAAGGCTGACATCTCAGCAGAAGAACTTGCTAAGATGGAATCAATCACAGTTGACAGCGCTCTCAACAAGCCTGACTCACTTCCCATGCCTATCCTTACAAGCCTCATCAACGAAGCTATCGACAGCAAGAAGTGGAGCGATGAAGACATCACTGTTTACCAGGGTCTTGACCAGAAGCAGAGAAAGAACTTCGTTAACTTCATCTCAAAGGAAGCATATGCTACTCTTGTTGAGATTGCAGTTTCACACAAGGCTGAAATCGTTGACAACAAGATCTTCGGCGGTCTTGTTTCAGGCCGTATCGCAAAGCAGATCAAGGAAGTTTGCCTTCTTGAACAGGCATTCGTTCGTTCAGACCTCTTTGAAGGCGATGTAAAGGGCTACGTAGCATCAATTGCAAAGGCTCTCGGCGCAGAAATCAGCGTTGCTAAGTATGTTCGTTTCGAAAAGGGCGAAGGCATCGAAAAGAAGCAGGACGATTTCGCTGCAGAAATCGCAAGTATGGTGCAGTAATTTATAAAAAAATATTTTTAAGGCGGAGTGCAATGTTGCATTCCGCTTCTTTTTTGTATATAATAAGTATATAATATGTTTTGGAGAGAGAAAATGAACATTACAGGAGCAATTTTTGATTTTGACGGCACCCTGTTTGACTCAATGCACATCTGGAAGGGTGTCAGATATAAATTCTTTGATGTAATCGGTCTGAGTCTTTCAGAGGATGATGAAGAAGCCTTCAAGGGGCTGTATCTCAGAGAATCACTGATTCTTGCAAAGGAACGCTTTAACCTGAAAGAAAGCTATGAGGAGCTTTTTAACCGTTTTTTTGAATATATGAAAGGCAGATATCTTGCAGAAACCGAGCCTAAAAATGATATTATTGAATTCCTCGAAAAGCTCAGGGCAAAGGGCGTAAAAATGGGTATTGCAACGGCAACGGGCGAGCCTGCACTTGAAGCAGTACTTGAAAAATACGGAATGCTTCATTATTTTGATGCGATTTACTCAACCTATACCGTAGGTGCTGCAAAAACAGAGCCGAAGGTTTATGATGTGGTGCTGGATGCTCTGGGAACAGACAAGGAAACCACGTGGATTTTTGAAGATGCGCTCTACGCAGCAACAACTGCAAAAGCCAACGGATATAATGTCGTAGGCATTTACGACAAAAGTGAAGAAAAAACCGACGAGCTGAGAGAGCTTGTTGATGTGTATATTCATAATTACAGTGAAATTGACATTTAAGCATAATTTACAAAATTACTAAAGAAGGTGCTATTATGAACATCTGTATTTACGGCTCAGCCAGCAACGATATTGACAAAATCTATATTGAGCAGACAGAAATCCTTGCAAAGACTCTTGCAAAAAGAGGCCATTCCCTCGTATTCGGCGGCGGAGCAAACGGCCTTATGGGAGCTGCTGCAAGAGGTTTTTATTCCGAAAAAGCAAAAATTGTGGGCGTTGTTCCGAAATTCTTCAATGTTGACGGAATTCTGTTTGAGAACTGCGATGAAATGATAAGAACTGACACTATGCGACAGAGAAAGCAGATTATGGATGACCGTGCCGAGGCATTTATCACAACTCCCGGCGGCATAGGTACTTATGAAGAATTTTTTGAAATAATCACACTCAAGCAGCTCGGTCAGAGCAAAAAGCCACTCGCACTTTTCAATATAAACGGTTACTTTGAGCCTATGAGGGCAATGCTTGAAAACTGTGTAAAAGGCGGTTTTATGCCTCAGGCAACAATTGATATGTGCTTTTTCTCAGACAGTATAGATGAAATAGTGCATTACATCGAAAACTATGTCTATGTCGAGCAGGATATTGAGAAGCTGAGAAACATAAAACAATAATTTATCGCTGTGCGATAAATTATTGTTGAAGTAAGAAGTAATAGGTAATAGTGAATAAGTGTGGAAGGGGCGTTGCCCCTTACCCTATTTATAATCGGGTGCGGGTGTCCCGCCCGAACTTCTTCACTCTTACTTCTTACCTATTACTTTACAATAATTTAGCTCCGCTAAATTATTGTTTATCGCAGTGAAATATCTGCGATTTTTTCTTTTTTCATATTGAATACTTTGGCACGGTGTAGTATAATTATAAGTTGTAAAAATGTAAAATTAACTTACAAGGCCGTAAAGGCGTGAAAGGAAGTTTTGATTATGGCTTTACCGATAGCAGTTCAGTTTTATTCAGTAAGAGATGAAGCTGAGAAGGACTTTTTCGGAACACTCAAAAAAATCAAGGATATGGGTTATGCAGGTGTTGAATTCGCAGGACTTTTCGGCAATGCTCCCGAAAAAATCAGGGATTATTGCAATGAAATCGGCCTCACACCCGTTTCCGCACACGTACCTCTTGACGATATGATTGCCGACACAAAAGGCACTCTTGAAGCTTATAAAACAATCGGCTGTGAATATGTTGCAGTCCCCTACATAACAGAAGAAAGACGCCCCAGCGCCCCCAAATGGGACGAAACAGTTGCGGCAATCAAAGAAATAGGTGCTGTTGCAAAGGATATGGGACTTACACTCCTCTATCACAACCACGATTTTGAATTTGTAAAAATTGATGGTGAATATGGTCTTGACGTGCTTTACAACACCGTTCCCGCTGACCTTCTTCAGACAGAGCTTGACACCTGCTGGGTAAATGTGGGCGGTGAAGTACCTGCTGAGTACATACTCAAATACACAGGCAGAGCACCCGTTGTGCACCTCAAGGACTTCGTTATGAAGGGCAAAGACAAGCCTCAGAAGCTTTATGAGCTTATCGGCATTGAAGACGACACAGAAAGCGCATCAGAAGATGATTTCAGCTTCAAGCCCGTCGGCTACGGTGTTCAGGACTTCCCCGAAATTCTTGAAGCATCAGAAAAAGCAGGCGCAAAATGGGTTGTTGTTGAACAGGATTCACCCGACAAGGGCAACACACCCCTCAATGCAGTAAAAATGAGCATTGATTATCTTACAGAACTCGGCAAATAAGGAGAACACAAAATGGAACAGAAAACTTGCAGAATCGGTTGTATCGGTATGGGTGGCAGAGGCAGAGGTATGATGGAAATGCTTATGAGCGTTCCCGGAGTAATTGTCCCCGCTGTATGCGACCTTGTTGAAGAAAGAATTGACAACGGTATCAAGTCAGTTAAAGAAAGAAACAACGGTGAATACGAGGTTCACGGTTATTCAGACTATAAAACAATGTTTGAGATGGAAGACCTTGATGCTGTCTATGTTGCAACAACCTGGATAACACACATCCACATTGCAATTGACGCAATGAAGGCAGGTCTTCACGTCGGTCTTGAAGTAGGCGGTGCTGCTTCAATTCAGGAATGCTTTGACCTTGTAAGAACAAGTGAAGAAACAGGCAAGTTCTGTATGCTTATGGAAAACTGCTGCTACGACCGTAAGGAAATGGCAACACTCAATATGGTAAAGCAGGGCATCTTCGGTGAAATCATTCACTGTGAAGGCGGCTACAGACACGACCTGCGTGATGAAATCGTTCTCGGCAGAGAAAATATTCACGGCAGACTTGTAAACTTTATGCACAGAAACGGTGAGCTTTATCCCACACACGAAATCGGCCCCATCGCAAAGGTTCTTGACATAAACAGAGGCAACAGATTTGTTTCTCTTGTTTCAATGTCATCAAAGTCAAAGGGTCTTAACGAATGGATAAAGAACAACAAGGGCACAGACTATGACCTTTACGGCTATGACTGGTGCTGCGGCGACATCACCACAACAATCATCAAGTGCGCTAACGGTGAAACAATCACTATCAATCACGACTGCTGTCTTCCCAGACCTTATTCAAGAGAATTTATGGTTCAGGGCACAAAGGGGCTTATCAAGGAAGTTGAATCTGCAGTGGGTGACGATGCTGTTATCTATCTTGACGGCATTTCAGAAGAAGCTCACAGCTGGGAATACTTCAATGAAAAGTACAGAGCAAAATATGAGCATCCCCTCTGGAGAGAAGACGACACAGTCAACTTTGTCGGCGGTCACGGCGGTATGGACTACCTTATCCTTGCTGCATTTGCAGAAAGTGTTCAGCTTGACGCAAAGCCTCCCATTGATGTTTACGACACAGCAACCTGGATGGTTATCACAGCTCTTTCAGAAGAAAGCGTTGCAAAAGGCGGCGCACCCGTAACTTTCCCCGACTTCACAGACGGCAAGTGGGTTGAAAGAGAGCCTTACAGAAGAGGCAGATACTGTCTTGATGAAATCTGTCTTGACTACTTTGAAGGAGAAGAATAATGAGCTATTACATAGGTATTGACGGCGGCGGCACAAAAACCGCTTATGCCCTTTTTGACGAAAACAAGAATATGCTCTCTATGGTAAAAACCAAGGGCAGCAATCACGAAAATCTTGAAGGCTCATTCGATGAAGCAACAGATATCATTATGGAAGGCGTAAACAACCTTCTCAAAGAAAACAATCTTACTGTTGACGATATTGAAGGCGTTCTTATGGGTCTTGCAGGTATCGACCATCCTTTCCAGCACGATGCAACTGCTGAGCTGCTTACAAAGAAGGGGCTCAAGAATTTCAGAATCTACAACGATGGCTTCATCGTTACAAAGGCAGGTTCACCCGACGGCAAGGGCATCGGCTACAACTGCGGCACAGGCACCTGCTGTAATTCAATTGACTCAGACGGAAATATGCTTCAGGTAGGCGGCTTCGGTATCCTTTCAGGCGATGCAGGTAACGGCTACTGGATTGCAGAGCAGACATTTGCCGCAATCTATTCAGACATCTGCCTTAAGGCAAACGAAACAATGATGACTGAAATTTTCTGCAAGAAGGTCGGCATCAATGCAACTGCAGAAGATTATCTCCCCTGCGTTACAAAGTTTGAAGAAACTGAGAGAGAACAGTATTGTATGTATCTCACAGACACATTCTTTGAAGCTGCAAACAATGGTGACAAGGTTGCTCTTGAAATCACAGAGGCTATGGCAGAAAAGGGCTCTGACTACATCTGTGCTCACCTCAAGATGCAGAACTTCAAAGAGGAAACAGTCAATGTAGTTCTTTCAGGTTCAATGAATGTTAAAATGCCCAACGAAATATACCTTGCATCACTCAAAGCAAAGTGTGAAGCAAAGTCAGGCAGAAAGCTCAACTTCATCAAGCTCACAGCTGCTCCCGTAACAGGCTGCATCAACTGGCTTCTTGAAGACAAATAGGGTGACGGAAATAATCCGAACCAGCCTAAAAACGGCTATTTTTAAGTCTTTTCGGCATTTCGGATTTGAAAGGCGATAGCCTTCCTTCATCCTCAATACCAAAAATCCAATAAAAATCTCTCGTTTTAAGGTCGAAGATTTTTTACAGTGCGGATTTTTGGCAAGACAAGGCAAAAACGCAGCAAATCCTTGACGGATTTGCGAGTATTTTAACGAAGTATTGACGGAAATCAGCCTGTAAAAAACGGGTTCGTTTTATTCCCGTCACCCTAAAGTGAAAGGATTTGAATACAATGAAAGAAATAAATGTTACCGTAATCGGTTCAGGTTCAACATATTGTCCCGAGCTTGTTGACGGATTCCTCCAGAGACAGGATTCACTCAAGCTCAAAAGACTTGTCCTTATGGACATCGACGAAAGAAAAAGAACAATCGTAGGCAACCTCTGTGTCCGTATGATAAAGAATGCAGGTATTGACTGCGAGGTTGTTATGACAGACGACCTTGATATGGCTCTTCAGGGTGCAGACTTCGTTGTTACTCAGATACGTGTAGGCAAGCTCCATTGCCGTTATCTTGACGAGCAGATTCCCGTCAAGTATGACCTTATCGGTCAGGAAACAACAGGTATCGGCGGCTTCTTCAAGGCTCTGAGAACAATCCCCGTTATCGGCAACATCTGTAAGAAGATTGAAGAAATCTGCCCCGATGCATGGCTTATCAACTTCACAAATCCCTCAGGTATCGTTACAGACTATGTTCTTAACAACACAAATGTCAAGTGTATCGGTCTTTGCAACGTGCCCATCGATATGATTGACGATGCAAAGGAAGCAGTCGGCGAAGATGCTGAAATCACATATCTCGGACTTAACCACCTGAGCTGGATCACATCAGTTATGAAGGACGGCGAAGAAAAGCTCTATGACCTCTTTGACGAAGGCTATGCACCCAAGGTTATGGCTAACATCAAGGATGACGGCTTTGACATCGGCTGTCTTAAGGCTGTAGGCGGTATCCCCTCATCATATCTCCAGTATTACTACTGCCGTGATGCAAAGCTCGACCACCTTATGACTGACGAAAAGAGCCGTGCACAGGTTTGTATGGAAATCGAAGAAGACCTTCTCAAGCTCTATCAGAACGAAGAAATCGTTACAAAGCCTGCACTTCTCGACAAGCGTGGCGGACACAAGTATTCACTTGCAGCCTGCTCACTTATTGATTCAATCGCAAACGACAAGAACGATGTTCACGTTGTCAACATCCTCAACAACGGCACACTTCCCTTTATGAATGACGATGATGTTGTTGAAATCGCAGCAAAAATCGGTGCAGACGGTGCAAAGCCCGTTCCCGTAAGAAAGACCTGGAACAGACACATCGAAGGCCTTATGAAGGTTGTCAAGGAGTACGAAAAGTACACAGTTGAAGCAGCTATGAACGGCGACGACGACGCAGCTATGAACGCTCTTATGATTCATCCCCTTGTCGGCGACTACAAGAGAGCAAAGGCTTGCTACTACGAAATGAAGCAGGCTCATATGGACTTCCTTCCTCAGTTCTTCAAGAAGTAATGCAAATTTCATAATGCACAATGCATAATTCAAGCAGTCACTACCAAACGGCGGTGACTGCTGTTTTTTTGCAATCCCACTGAAAATAAATGCAAAGACTTGCAAAAATTTTCAGTGGGATTGACTTTTTTAGTAATTAAGTCTATAAATATAAATGGTGATATTTATGTTATTCAAATGGACAGATTATAATACTTCAATGACCTTTGTTGAAGACTGGCTTGACGATGAAGCCGTAAGAGTAACAGGTCTTGACGACGGATTCCGTGACTTTTACGAATACTGGAAAAATGAGAATATTCCCGGCACCAATTATTGGTGCAAGGTTATTTCTGAAAACGATAAGCCTTTTGCTGTCATCACAATCGGAAAAGACAAGGAAAATTTCATATTTATGGAGTTTGTCATAGCTCCCGATATGCGAAATCAGGGCAAAGGTACTCTTATTTTAAAAGAACTACTGAAAGAGAGCAAAATTATCCTCGGGCAGGAAATTGAATCAGCCGAAGCGGTGATTTTTCCGAGCAATCCCGCATCACAAAAGGCTTTTGAAAATGCAGGTTTTGTATTCAACCACGCAGACGAAGACGGCGATGCTTTTTATTATATTTTCGGGAAATAAAAATAAGCCACGGATTTTGCTCCGTGACTTGACAAATTTATAAAATTATTATAGAATGTAATCAAGAGGTAACCGTAAAAAGCGGTTAGCCGAGGAAATTTATAATTTTACTTATAACCGTTCCTGGTGCCAACAGGGGCGGTTATTTCTTTCTGATGGTTATTGTGATTGACTTTGTTTCTTTATTAAGTACATAAAAAAGTAAACATAATACAATCTTCATCATTAGAGCATCACCTCGCTTTCGCTTGGTGTGCTAACCGCTTCTGTCGCCTCTTGACTACAGCATTTATTATATATTCCGTGTCGTATTTTGTCAACTGCTCAATATCCTTTATTGACACGCAACCCTTTTAATGCTATCATATTTTTATTAAAAGCAAAGGAGCGTATATATGTCACTTCTTACATACAACAAAGACAAATTCTATCTTGATGACAAGGAATTTACCATAATTTCAGGTGCGATGCACTATTTCCGTATTCCCCGTGAATACTGGTACGACAGACTTTTAAAGCTCAAGGAATGCGGCTTTAACACCGTTGAAACATACACCTGCTGGAATCTTCACGAGCCTGAAGAGGGTGTTTTTGATTTTTCAGGAATGCTCGACCTTGAAGCGTACATTGAATTTGCTCAGGAGCTGGGGCTTTATGTTATCCTCAGACCCGGTCCCTACATCTGCGCTGAATGGGAATTCGGCGGACTTCCCGCATGGCTTCTTAAATACAAAGATATGGAAATCCGTTGCAACGACGACCTTTATATTTCAAAGGTTGACCGTTATATGAAAGAGCTTCTCGGCAGAATCAGAAAATACCTTTCCACCAACGGCGGAAACATCATTATGATGCAGATTGAGAATGAATACGGCTCATACGGTAATGACCACGAATATATGCAGAAAATTGCCGACATTTACAAAGAAAACGGCATTGACTGTATGCTTTTCACATCTGACGGTGCAACATATTTTATGCTCGGCGGCGGAACTCTGCCCGACTACCCCTGCGTTGCAAACTTCGGTTCAAGACCTGATGAAAATTTCAAAGTGCTTGATGATTTCAGACCCAATCAGCCGAGAATGTGCGGTGAATACTGGTGCGGTTGGTTTGACCATTGGTATGATATCCATCACACACGTGAAGCAAAAGAACTTGCAGGACTTTTTGATGATATGCTCAAAGCAGGCGCTTCACTCAATTTCTATATGTTCCACGGCGGCACAAACTTCGGCTTTATGAACGGTGCAAACTACTATGAGCATTATGACCCCACAATCACAAGCTATGACTACAATGCACTTCTGTCAGAAGCCGGCGACATCACTCCCGCTTATACGGAAGTAAGAAAGATTATAGAAAAGTTTAATGGCGAGCCGCTTCCCCCTCTCACAGTGAAAAATTCCGAGAAAAAGGCTTACGGAAAGCTTGAACTGACTGAAAGAGCATCAATTTTTGAATCTCTTCCCTTTATTTCAAAGCCTGTTCACACAGCTGCACCAAAATTTATGGAGGACATCGGTCAGTATTACGGATTTACAATGTATTCAACAGAGCTTGAAGGTCCCCGTGAAGACTGGGAGCTTGGCTTCAATGCCGTTCACGACAGAGCAGTTGTCTATGTTGACGGTGAATTCAAGGGAATTTATGAACGCACAAGACGTGACGACAAAATAAAAATCCCCCTTGAAAAGGGAGAAAAGAAAAAGCTTGATATTCTCTGCGAAAATATGGGCAGAGTCAATTACGGCACACATATGCCCGATCACAAGGGTCTCAGAGGCATCCGTTTCGGCGGTCAGTACCATTTCGGCTGGGATATGTATCCACTGCCCATGAAAGACCTCTCAGCAGTTCCCTTCAAAGAGGAAAAAGGCGATGTCAAGGTCGCATCATTCCTGCGTGGTTTCCTCAATATCGAAGGCAAGCCCTGTGACACATTCATAAGACTTGACGGCTTCCACAAGGGTATCGTTATTGTCAACGGCTTCAACCTCGGCAGATATTATAACGATGCAGGCCCTCAGAAGACACTTTATGTTCCCGCACCTATGCTTAAAGAGGGCAGAAACGAAGTTATCGTCTTTGAAACAGATTCCGCTGAAAGCATTACGGTTGAGTTTGTTGATGTCCCTGAACTCGGATAAACAATAATTTATCGCTGTGCGATAAATTATTGTTGAAGTAAGAAGTAATAGGTAATAGTGAATAAGTGTGGAAGGGGCGTTGCCCCTTACCCTATTTATAATCGGGTGCGGGTGTCCCGCCCGAACTTCTTCACTCTTACTTCTTACCTATTACTTTACAATAATTTAGCTCCGCTAAATTATTGTTTATGTGTCTTACCGTTTCTGCAAGAGGCAGGCCCACAACATTGAAATAATCACCGTGGATGCCTTTTACAAGCACAAAGCCCTTGCCCTGAATACCGTATGCACCGGCTTTGTCCATAGGCTCCTTTGTTGCGATGTAGTCTTTTATTTCTTTTTCGGAAAGAGGATAAAACTCAACATCTGTTGCAACGTGAAAAATGTCTGTTTTATCTTTTGTTTTTATGCAGACGCCTGTATACACTGTATGTCTTCTGCCCGAAAGCGACGAAAGCATTGTGAACGCATCGTCTTCGTCCTTCGGCTTGCCGAGGATTGTGTTACCCAGAGCCACAACCGTATCTGCGGCAATAATCATACAATCGGTATTACGGCTGAATACATCCTCTGCTTTCTGTCTTGCAAGCTCCTCAACCGCCTTATCGGGAGTGATGCCCTCGGGAAGTATCTCTTCACACTGTGATACAATAACCTCGTACTCAAAGCCTGCAAGAGTGAGCAGCTCTTTTCTTCTCGGTGATGCCGAGGCAAGTATAATTTTCATCGGAACACCTCATTATATATTTTTTCCGCCTCTTCCGAGTCAGTTTTCAGCTGAGCTGAAAGTGCCTCGAGAGAGGGGAATTTTTTTTCTTCTCTTATAAGCTTTAAAAGCCTTACTTCGGGGTGAGAGCCGTATAAATCGCCAGAAAAACCGATGATGCAGGTTTCACTGCGAAGCTCGTCACCGTTTACGGTAGGTCTTTTTCCGATATTTGTCATTGAGGGATAAAGTCTGCCGTCAACCTCTGTTGCAGAGGCGTAAACACCGTTTTTCGGAATAATATGCCATTCGGGAAAGACCTGATTTATTGTGGGGAAACCGATGATTCTCTTCCCGATTCCCGCACCGTGCACTACCTCGGAATCGTATGCAAAATGTCTGCCGAGCATATTGTTTGCATTTTCAATGTCGCCATTTTCAATTGCCTGTCTGATTCTCGTTGAGCTTATAGGCTCGTTATTATAAAGCACTTCACCCACACAGCTGAAGCCGACGCCTGCTTTTTCACACAGGTGACGGAGTGTTTCGGCATTGCCCTCACCGTTTTTGCCGAAACGGTAATTAAAACCGCAGGAGACAAAGCCGATGTTCAGTTTTCCAACAAGAATTTCATTAAAAAACTCCTCGGAAGTCATATTTCTGACTTCCTCAAAAGAGAGTCTTATTGTTTCACACCCGAGACCTGCCGTTATCTTCTCGCAAAGGCCCTTGGTCATAATTTTCTTTGGTGCTGAGCCTCTGAGAGTCTTCTGCGGATGTGAATCAAAGGTCAGAATACAAGGCAAAAGACCGTTATGCTTCTCCATAACAGCCTCATTTATAACGGCAAGATGCCCTTTATGCAGTCCGTCGAAGTTTCCCAGTGCGACGGCTGTTTTTCTGCCTTTGAAATCAGTCATTAACAAAAACCCTTTTTACAAAAAGATTTGTTTCGTTTTCTCTGTATTCACCAAGACCTAAAAAAGAGCCTTCGGGTGAATAGACTCTGTAAAGTGACGGCACAAGCCTTGTGTGAAGCCTCTGAGAGTCAAGCTCACCGCCGTTTCTGAAGCGTTTTGCCTGAGCTTCACTCACTTTTATTGCGGGGTAAGCTTCAAGTGCCTTATCAACGGGGATAACAAAAGCCGATATATCTTCTGCACTTTTCAGCTCATCTTCAGTATGTGCATCATCAATTGAAAAACCGTTTGAGAGCGTTCTTCTCAGAGCAGTCATAACTGCACCGCAGCCGAGCATTTCACCGATGTCTGAAATGAGAGAACGGATGTAAGTACCCTTTGAGCATTTCACATCAATCGTGTATTCCCCGTTCAGGAATGACACAAAATCACAGCTGTAAATTGTGACAATGCGTTTTTCTCTTTCAACCTCAATCCCCTGACGGGCAAGCTCATAAAGCCTTTTGCCGTCCTTTTTTATAGCTGAATACATTGGCGGCAGCTGCTCGATTTCTCCATTGAAATGAGCAATTGCATTCTTTACCGCCTCTTCATCGGGAATATTATCGCTTGTGGTGAGAACTTTTCCCGTTATGTCAAGAGTGTCTGTTGTTGTGCCGAGCCTGAATGATGCCCTGTAGCCCTTGTCGTGACTGGGCAGAAGCTCGATAAACCTTGTGGCATTTCCCACTGCAACAGGCAAAACACCCGTTGCCATAGGGTCAAGGGTGCCTGTGTGTCCTGTTTTTTTCTCTTTTGTAACACGCCTGACAATCGCACCGCCGATGAATGATGTTATGCCTGCAGGCTTGTCGAGTATGATAAATCCGTTCATAATAACCCTGCTTTTAAGAGCTGTTGCTCAGTGTATTCAAGAACGGTACGCACTGCATCGTCCTTTGTGCCTTTGAATGAACAGCCGGCAGCCATTCTGTGCCCTCCGCCGTCAAGGTGAGAAGCAATTTCAGAGGCATCTGCAGGTGCATTTGTACGGATTGAAATCCTGAAAAGACCTTCCTGCTTCTCTTTCATTGTGATGCCCACGAAAACACCTTCAATCTGTCTGGGAAGTGAAGAAAGTGCCTGAGTCTCGCTGTCAATCGCTCCGCTTTGCACATACATATCGTGTGTGAGAACAATTACGGCACATTTGCCGTCAAAGTGCATCTGCATACCGCCTAAAGCAAGCTTTTCCATTGCGGCGTATTCCTTTGACTTTGTTTCAAACTGAATACGGTTGATTTCACCCGCATCAATGCCCGTATCAAGCATATCTGCGGCTGTTCTGAGCGTTTTTGCCGTTGTGTTGCTGAAGCGGAAACATCCCGTATCTGTAGCAACTGCCACATAGATACACTCAGCAATATCCTTTGTTATCTGAACATTCATTTCTCTGAGAATGTCATAAACAGCTTCACCTGCAGCAGCTGCTTCATCATCAAGATAAGTGTTCTCTGCATAAAGAGTGTTTGAATAATGGTGGTCAATGCAAAGCTCAACGGGAGTGTCCTTGCCGTATGAGCCGATATTTGCACACATTATTTTATTGTCGGCAGTGTCAACCGTCACAATATGCTCCGGAGTAAAGCTGCCGTCATAAAGTATACCGTCGGTATATTTAACATCGTTTTTCGGCACACTGTCAAGCCACACTGCAGCTTTTTTGCCGATTGACACAAGACCCTTGCACAACGCACAGGTACTGCCCACGGCATCCCCGTCGGGGTTTTCGTGAGCAAAAATAAGAATATTATCCATTGAAAGGAGCATTGACGCCGCCTTTTCCTTAGTTATTCTCATCATCTGTATCCTTTCGGGTCCTGTTTTCATAATCCTGCCAGAGCTCTATACCCTTACGGACTGAGTCATCTGCAATAAACTTGAGCTCGGGAGATTTTCTCAGATGAAGTCTGTTGCCGACTTCTCTTCTGATGAGCCCCTGTGCGTGAGTGAGCCCCTTTGCGGCAGCAACAGCTGTTTCGTAGCCCTCAAGCGCACTTATATATACTTTGCCGAAAGAGAGGTCGCCTGCAAGCTCAATTCTTACAACTGTAAGGAGCTTGTCCTTGACTCTGGGGTCTTTCAGCTCTCTGATGACAGCGGTGATTTCTCTTCTGATATCTTCCGCTGTCCTGTCATTTTTATACATTGACAAAACAATTCATCCTTTCGTCAATGCACAATGCACAATGCATAATGCATAATTCTTTTATAATTTGCAATTGGAAATTATCAATTCGCAATTATCGGAACACCTTCGGTGTTGATTTTATAATGAATCAAAAGGCAAAGCCTTTTCCGAAATTGCGAATTACACATTGATAATTGCGAATTTTTAGTTGTCTCTGTATTCTTCTGTAATATATGCTTCGAAGATGTCGCCTTCCTTGATGTCGTTGAACTTGCAAAGACCGATACCGCATTCGTAGCCTGATGCAACTTCCTTTACGTCATCCTTGAAACGGCGCAGTGAATCTATTTCATCCTCAGCAATAACGATACCCTCACGGACAACACGGATTTTTGCGTTTCTCTGAACCTTACCGTTCAGAACGTAACAGCCTGCGATTGTACCGACAGAAGAAATCTTGAATGTGCTTCTGACTTCGATTCTGCCCAGCTCAACATCTCTGAACTTGGGAGCGAGCATACCCTTGATAGCTGCTTCAACGTCTTCAATACAGTCGTAAATGACCATATACATACGCATTTCAACGTGGTCACGCTCTGCGTTTGCAGCTGCAACGGGGTCGGGTCTTACGTGGAAGCCGATGATGATGGCATTTGATGCGTGAGCAAGCATAACGTCTGACTCATTGACTGCACCTACGCCGCCGTGGATAACACGCACACGAACTTCTTCATTTGAAAGCTTTTCAAGACTCTGCTTGACTGCTTCAACTGAGCCCTGAACGTCAGCCTTGACGATGATGTTAAGCTCTTTCATTTCACCTGCTTCAATTGTTGAGAAGAGGTTGTCAAGAGTAACCTTCTGAACTGAATTGAACTGAGCTTCCTTCTCCTGCTGCTTTCTCTGCTCAACAAGCTCTCTTGCGAGTCTTTCGTCTGAAACGGCGTCAAATGCGTCACCTGCGTTGGGAGCCTCTGCAAGACCTGCAATCTCAACGGGAACTGAGGGGCCTGCCTCGTCAATCTTCTTGCCGTTGTAGTCTGTCATAACTCTGACACGGCCTACTGCAGTACCTGCAACGATGATATCGCCTGATCTGAGTGTACCGTTCTGAACAAGAAGTGTTGCAACGGGGCCTCTGCCCTTGTCGAGCTTTGCTTCAATAACAATACCCTTTGCTTTTCTGTTGGGGTTAGCCTTGAGCTCCTTCATCTCTGCAATGAGAAGAACTGACTCAAGAAGCTTATCTATATTCATACCTGTCTTTGCAGATACGGGAACACAGATTGTGTCACCGCCCCATTCCTCGGGAACGATTTCGTGCTCTGTGAGCTGCTGAAGAATTCTGTCGGGGTTGACATCGGGCTTATCCATCTTGTTGATTGCAACAACAACCTGAATGCCTGCAGCCTTTGCGTGGTTGATAGCTTCAATTGTCTGAGGCATAATACCGTCGTCAGCTGCAACAACGAGGATTGCGATATCTGTAGCCATTGCACCTCTTGCACGCATTGATGTGAACGCTGCGTGGCCGGGAGTGTCAAGGAATGTGATTTCTTCGCCGTCAAGATTAACTCTGTAAGCACCGATGTGCTGAGTGATACCGCCTGATTCTGTTGATGTGACAGATGTGTGACGGATAGCATCAAGAAGTGATGTCTTACCGTGGTCAACGTGACCCATAACACAGACAACGGGGCTTCTGGGAAGAAGGTTTGCTTCATCGTCTTCAGAGTCATCGATGATTTTGTCTTCAATTGTGACAACAACCTCTTTTTCGACCTTTGCGCCAAGGTCTGTTGCAACGATTTCTGCTGTGTCGAAGTCGATAACCTCGTTGATTGAAGCCATTATGCCGTAAAGGAATAATTTTTTGATAACCTCTGCGGCAGTGACCTTGAGTCTTGAAGCAAGCTCACCGACTGTGATTTCATCGGGCACCTTGATAACAATCTGCTTCTTTGCTCTCTCTGCGGCAATTCTTGCAAGTCTCTCCTGCTCTGTTTCCTTCTTGCCGGAGCGCATACCCTGCTTGCGGTACTGCTTTGACTTCTGATTTATCTTCTGCTTCTTTGCAGTGTCTCTGTCCTTCATTCTTGCATTTTCGGGTGCAATCTCATCGTACTTCTCGTTGTACTTTTCAAGGTCAATATTAGAGCCTCTTGTGTCAATTGTACGCTTGTCACCCTTTGTTCTTGCCTGAATGGGAGTGTCGTTATTCTTTTTGTCAGCCTTCTTTTCAAAGGGCTTTGCCTCGGGCTTCTTCTCGGAAGCCTTTGTCTGAGGCTTGCCTGTTTTTGCTGCAGGCTGATTCTTCTCCTGAGCTGCAGGAGCCTTTTCTTCTGTCTGAGGCTTATCTTCCTCTTTGACCTGCTCAGCTGCGGGAGCCTTTGCCTTTGCCGGCTGCTCCTCTTTCTTCTCTGCCGTAACCTTGAAGTATTCATCAAAGCTTTCAACAGCGTTTTCCTGAGTGAAGGTGTCAAAAATTATATCAAGCTCTTCATTTGTCAGAGCTGTCTGATGCTTTTTCGGATCTTCAAAATATTTGCCGAGAAGTTCTATAATTCCGTTGCTCTTGACGTTGAAATCCTTGGCAACTTCGTGAACTCTGTATTTATTTACCTGTGCCATATTATTGAGTCCTCCTTATTGAATTGTTGATAATATCAGGCGTGCAAGCCCCTCATCGGTGACTGAAAATATACCTGATTTTTTTCCTATGTGATAACCCATTTCCTGCATGGCGGCATCTGTACGCATAACCGGAATATCTTTATCAAGATTTTTTATTTCACGCTCAAGACGCCCGGAAGCATCACTTGTAAGAAGAACAAGCACTGCCTTACCGCTTTTGACCGAAGTCTTGACCTCGTCGTGACCGATGCAAAGCTTTTTTGCCCTGCGTGATATTCCTAATGCGTTGAAAAATTTATCTGTCAATTTTCTTTTAACAACCTTTCTGCCTCATCATACACGGTTTCGGGTACTGACATCTCAAAAATTTTGTCGAGCCTTTTGGATTTTCTCACTCTTCTGAGGCACTCTGCATCGGGGCAGATATAAGCTCCTCTGCCTGACTTCTTGCCCACAAGGTCAAGAGTAACGTCGCCCTCGGGTGAGCGCACAAATCTCACAAGCTCTTTTTTTGTTTTCTGTTCATTACAGCCGATGCACTTACGCATTGGTATTTTTTTCTGCAAAACGAATTCCTCCGTTTATCACAGCTGAATCATAGGCTGATAGAAACCGCTTTCGGGCTTGATATCAATCTTCCAGCCTGTGAGCTTTGCGGCAAGACGGGCATTCTGACCCTTGTTGCCGATGGCAAGTGAAAGCTGAGTGTCGGGTACTGTTACCTGACAGGACTTCACAACATCGCTGATAATCTCAACATTGAGGATTTTTGCGGGAGCAAGTGCAGCAGCAATGAACTCGGCAGGGTTTTCACTGTACTTGACAATGTCAATTTTTTCACCGTTGAGTGCAGAAACAATCTGACTTACACGCTCGCCTCTTTCACCGATACAAGCGCCTACGGGATCAATATTTTCATCCTTGCCGAAGACAGCAATCTTTGTTCTTGAGCCTGCTTCACGGGACACGCCCTTGATTTCAACAAAGCCTTCCTGAATTTCTGTAACAGTCTTTTCAAAAAGTCTTCTGACAAAGCCCGGATGAGTTCTTGAAAGCATAGCCTTGGGGCCCTTTTCAGTGCTCTTTACATCAACAATATAGACCTCGATAAGCTTACCTTCCTCAAGCTTTTCACCGGGAATCTGCTCATTCTTGGGAAGCAGAGCTTCTGTGTTGCCGATTTCAAGAGTGAGGTTGCCTGTTTTTGCGTCAATCTTTCTTATTCTTGCGGAAACAGTTTCCTGATTTTTGCTCTGAAGGTCTGCAAGAACCTTTTCGTGCTCGATTTCTCTTATACCCTGACGCAGAACGTGCTTGACTGTCTGAGCCGCAATTCTGCCGAAGTCGTCAATTTCAAGGTCGATTTCAACTGTTTCGCCGGCAATAGCACCTGTTCTGTACTTCTGGGCTTCACCCTCTGAGATTTCGATTGAGGGGTCCATAACGTCGTCATCAGTTTCAACAACATTCTTTACCATATAAAGACGAACAAGCTCTTCTTCGGGAATGATGTCACAGAAGATGCCTTCCTTTGTGCCGAAATTGTGACCGGCTGCCTTTACGAATGCGTTTGCGATTTTTCCGTAGATAGCGTCGGAAGAAACGTTCTTCTCAATACGGAGTGCTTCAACAGCCTTAAAAAAATCTTTGATATCTTTCATTTTTTCCTATCATCCTTTCTTGTATCTGAAAAAGTGAATTGTATACTCAGTTAAAGCCGGGGAAATCATCGGCTCTTACCCATGAAGTCTCTTTTTTGTTGACTTCAAGAGTTTTCCCGTCTGCATAAGCCAGTGTAAGCACACCGTCTGCATACTTTTCAAGAATTCCGTGGAATTCCTTTATTCCGTCAACGGCACGTGGAAGCTTGAGCATAATCTTCTCGCCCACATACTTCTCAAAATGCTCGTCTCTGACAAGGTCTCGCTCAATACCTGCAGATGAAACCTGAAGATTGTAGCTCTGCTCAATAAGGTCGAGTCTGTCAAGAGGCTCATCGAGTGCGTGACTCATATCAACACAGTCGTTGATGTCAACGCCGCCTTCCTTGTCAATAAAAATTCTCAGGTACCAGTTTGCGCCCTCCTTCTGGAAACGGACATCCCATAAATCAAGACCAAGAGAATCTGCAATGGGCTGTGCGATTTCACGGACAGCGGCAACAGTGTTTTTCTTTTCTGCCAAATCAATACCTCCCGTTTTTTACCCGACAGCAAAACAAAAGAGCGAGGAAAACCTCGCTCAAGTATTTTACTACTGTCACTGTAATGTATTATACCACGCATTTTCGCATTTTGCAAGCATTTTTCAATATTTCTTTTATGATAAAAGTTATAAATTTTATATAAAGAGACTTGTATTGTTTGTGAAAAAAAGTTATAATAAAGTGATTTAGTGTTGAGTATCAATATTTTATCAGGATGTCTGACAAAAATTCGTAGGACCGATGCCCACATCGGTCCGCAAGGTCAGATAAAATTCGTAGGACCGATGTGGGCGTCGGTCCCTACATTGCAGATTGTTGTTAAAATCAGATAAAAGGTGATAAAAATGTTATTTTCACAGGATTTCGGTATAGATTTAGGCACGGCAAACACGCTTGTTTACGCCAAGGGCAAAAACATCATTATCCGTGAGCCCTCAGTTGTGGCTCTCGATGTCAGGGAGACTCCCTCAAAGGTTGTTGCCGTGGGCGCAGAAGCCAAAACAATGATAGGCAGAACACCCGGCTCAATCACAGCCGAAAAGCCTCTTAAAAACGGTGTTATCGCAGACTATGAAATGACTGCCGATATGCTCCGTGAGCTCATCAAAAAGGCTCAGGGCAACTCCCCCTTCAACAGAGCAAGAGTTCTGCTGTGCATTCCCTCAGGCGTTACAGAGGTTGAGAGACGTGCTGTTCACGACGCTGCAAGAAACGCAGGCGCAAGATATGTAAGCCTTATTGAAGTGCCTATGGCTGCCGCTATAGGTGCAGGTCTTCCCGTCAGTGAGCCCGTGGGCAGTATGATTGCTGACCTTGGAGCCGGCACAAGTGAGGTTGCGGTTGTTTCTCTGGGTGATATTGTTGCATCAAACTCCGTAAGAGTCGGCGGTGACGATATGGACGAGGCTATCATTGCCTACATAAGAAGAAAGCACAATCTGCTCATAGGCGCAAGAACTGCCGAGGACATAAAAATCAAAATCGGCTCTGCGTTCCCCTATGACGGTGAAGCTGCAATAAATATCAAGGGCAGAAATCTCATTGACGGTCTGCCCAAGAATGTTGAAATAACATCTGCAGACGTGCGTGAAGCAGTTTCAGACGTTGTCAATCAGATTGCAGATATGATTTGCGACACACTTGAGAAAACACCTCCCGAGCTGGCATCCGACATTCTTGACAGAGGCATCACGCTCACAGGCGGCACGGCACTTCTCAGAGGAATAGACAAGCTTATTTCTCAGGTGACAAAAATGCCCGTAAGAATCGCAAAAGACCCTCTTGACTGCGTTGCCCTGGGCACAGGCAGATGCCTTGAAAAGAATATTCTCGGTCTTTGATATCCGGAGAGAGAAAAATGAAAAACTTTTTTAAAAGCACAAAATTCAAAATAATAATCTGCGTTCTGACGGCACTGCTGGCAGGCATATTCCTTGCTGCATTCACAAGCGATGCCGTGTCACCCTTCACAAGTGCGGCAGGCATTATCTATAAGCCTGTTCAGAAGGTCGCAACATTCTTTGCGGAAAAAACTGCAGACTGGAAGGGCTCTTTCGTTTCGTCCTCTGTCTATAAGGACAGGATTGAAGAGCTTGAAAGCGAAGCATACATCTATAACGCACAGCTTGTGGATTACGAGAGAACAAAGCAGAAGCTTGAAGCGTATGAGGAATTTCTCAATGTAAGGGAAGAAAATCCCGATTACGAATTCTGCTCTGCATCAATTGTCACACGAAACACTGCCGATGTTTATGACTCATTCACCCTTGACAAGGGCACTCTTGACGGAATCTCGGCAAACGACCCCGTAATCTACGGCAACAATATCGTGGGACTTGTCAAGGATGCAGGACTCACGACCTGCACCGTAAAAACAATACTTGACCCCACTCTCAACATAAGCGTATATGAAATAAAATCAAGAGAAAACGGCTACTCAAACACCACTGCCGCACTTTCTTATGACGGACTGTGTAAAATATCAGGGCTTACAAAAGAAACAGCAGTTTCTGCGGGCGGTATAGTCTGCACATCGGGTCTGGGCGGTATATTTCCCCGTGACCTGACGGTGGGCACTGTCACTGCAATAAAAACAGAAACCGCCGACACATCCGTATACGGCATAATTGAGCCTGCCGTTGATGTCCGTTCTCTCAACGATGTATTTGTCATAACATCATTCGCACAGCTCACAGATGAAGAAATGAGCGAGTAAACAATAATTTATCGTTCCGATAAATTATTGTTGAAGTAAGAAGTAATAGGTAATAGTGAATAAGTGTGGAAGGGGCGTTGCCCCTTACCCTATTTATAATCGGGTGCGGGTGTCCCGCCCGAACTTCTTCACTCTTACTTCTTACCTATTTTTCTGAAAGTAAAGGAAAAAGCTATGTTCCGTTTTGAGGGTTTACCTGTTTTCTTAAAAAGAATAATTCTGTTTCTGCTTGTTATTATTTTTGCGGCAATCCAGAATACAGACGGCATTCTGCCCTGCATTTTCGGTGCAAGGTTTTTTATACTCATCCCTCTTACCGTGTCAATAGCGATGTTCGAGGGTGAGCTGGCAGGTCTTTTCTACGGTCTTGCGGCAGGTGCCTTCTGGGATGTCTGCAGCGGCGGAATTGACGGCTTCCACGCCTTTTATCTGGCATTTCTGGGTGCACTCACGGGTGTACTGCTGCATTTCTTTATGCGCAACAAGCCTCTTACACAGTACTGTATCTGCGGCGCTGCATCCTTCTGCCACGCTGTTCTTTACTGGCTCATTACGGTAAACATTCCCGTAGGTGACAGAATGTACAACAAGCTTCTGGGCTTTTATCTTCCCTCTGCCGTAATCACAACGGCAGTGTCAATTGTTATATATGCTGCAGTGGGATTTATCTGCAGAAAACTATCTAAAAGTGTGGTGAAAACAGTTTGAAACGCAAAGCAGGTGTCAGAACGGGAGTTCTGACGGCAATTTTTATTTTTGCAATCGTCATATACTCCGGTATACTCTCTTACAAGGTCATAACAGACAACGGTGAAAACGGCAAAAACGCCGTAAGGACATATGACATAACGGTAGATGCCGTAAGAGGCGAAATTCTTGACAGAAACGGCACAACGCTCGTTTCAAACAGACAGGGCAACAGCATATGCTTCAATGCCGCACTTTTTCCATCAAAGCAGGCTGACAGAAACAGAATAATAGCCTCCCTTATAGAGCTCTGTGAATCAGCTGACGAGGAGTGGACAGACAATCTGCCCATCGAATACAACGAAAACGGCGTTCTTGTTTTCACAGAAGACAGAGAAAACGACATCAAGGCACTCAAGCATAAGAATATGCTCAATCTCAACGCATACGCAACTGCCGAAAACTGCCTTGATGCTCTGATTGATATGTACGGTCTTGAGGAATACGACAGAGTCACTGCAAGAAAGATTGCCTCAGTACAGTATGAAATGTGGAGAACGGGCTACTCAATAAAACAGCCCTACACCTTTGCAGAAGATGTCTCGGGTGCCACTGTTTCAATAATAAAAGAGAAAAATCAGTATTTCACGGGCGTTGACACTGAAATTGACAGCTACCGTGAATTCACTGACGGCACACTTGCACCGCATATCATAGGCGTTACGGGTATCATCAGCGGTGACGAATACAACAGCTTCACAGAAGACCTTAACGAAAAGCTTGAAAGCGGAAAATATACACAGAATGAAGCAGACTCTCTCAGACTCAACGCATACACACTCACAGACTATGTGGGTAAATTCGGCATTGAGGGAGCAATGGAAGAAAACCTCAGAGGCAAAAAGGGTATAAAAACCATAAGCATTGACAACGACAGCAATGTCACAAGTGAATATTCCGTAATTCCCGAGCAGGGCGACACGGTGGTACTCACCGTTGACTCAGGTCTTCAGAGAGTTGCCCAGAACTCACTTGCAACAAGAATTCTTGAGCTGACAATGGCGGCAGGTCTTCCCCCTGCAGGCGCAGTCGCCGTTATTGACGTTGACACGGGAGAAATTCTCGCAAGCGCATCATATCCATCATACAACCTTACTGAATATTTTGACAAATACAACGAGCTTCTTAAAGCTGACGGCTCACCTCTCATCAACCGTGTTCTGCAGAGTGCTTATGAACCGGGTTCAACAATGAAGCTTGCAACGGCCATTGCCGGTCTTGAAGAAAAAGCCATTGACAGTGAAGCAAGATTTTATTGCAACAGTATATTCCAGTATTACGATGTCACATTCTCCTGCCTTGACTCCCACGGTAATCTGAATGTAATTTCCGCTCTGGAAAAATCCTGCAACATTTTCTTCTATAACGTCGCTCAGCTTCTCGGCATAGATGTTATGAACGAATACAGCAAAAAGCTGGGACTTGGTGAAAAAACAGGCGTTGAGCTGTCAGAATCTTCGGGTATTCTTGCAGGCCGTGCCTACAGAGCATCAATAGGCTCCGTCTGGCAGATGGGTGACACAATTCAGGCAGCTATCGGGCAGTCAGACAATCTGTTCACAATAATTCAGCTTGCAAACTACGGCGCAACAATAGCAAACAACGGCACACGCTACAAGTGTCATTATGTAAAATATATTATGGATGCTGACCACAGCGATATTGTCTATGAGGCTGAGCCTGAAATAGTTGAAAAAACAGGCATTTCACAGCAGACCATAGACATAGTCAAGCAGGGTATGCTTGCCGTTACAACAACGGGCTCGTGTACAACAGCCTTTTCAGGCGTTACGGAGGGTGTCGGCGCAAAAACAGGTACGACACAGGTCAAGAAAATCGTTGACGGCAAGACATACGAGGGCAACAACGGTCTTAACATATCCTTTGCCCCCTTTGACGAGCCCGAGATTGCCATTGCCGTTATCATTGAGAATGTTGACAGCGGTACGGCAACAGCCACAGTGGCGGCAGACATCTACGAATACTATTTCTCAACAAAAAACCAGATTTCATCACAGCAGCCCTCAAATGAGCTGTTGAGATAAGGAGGTGCAGTTATGGCAGAAAAAATCCTCATAGCCTCAGGCAAGGGCGGTGTAGGCAAATCCACACTGACATCATTTCTCGGCAAGGCTCTTGCAGATGAAGGCTTCAGAGTGCTTCTCATAGACTCCGACACGGGACTCGGCGCACTTGACATAATGCTCAGCGTGACAGAGAAGAAAATGAACACCTGGCTTGATGTGTCTCTTGAAAACTGTGAGACCGACAAAGCCGTGATTTCAGTTACGGACAAGCTTCATCTTCTCCCCTCACCCGAAACATATCCCGATGAAATAGATGATAATGTTTTCTGTGATATAATTTCCGGATGTGAAAATAATTATGATTATATTCTTATTGACGCCTCGGCAGGTATTGATGAAAATCTGCGCCGTGCGGCAAAATGTGCCGACAGAGCAATTTTTGTGGCAACGGCAGACGAGGTATCGGTAAGATGTGCCGCAGCTGCAGCATCAAAGGCTGAAAGCTCAGGCATTGCAAGAGAGGATATGCGTCTTGTCATCAACCGTTTCATTAAAAAGGCGGCAATGAAGGCTAAGCTTCTGAATATTGACGGCGTTATAGACAAATCGGGCGTCAGACTTCTGGGGCTTGTTCCCGAGGATAAAAAAATCCCATTCAGCTGCGTTACCGCCGTACTGCCTGACAGAAAAAGCCGTTTTGCAAAGGCAATAAAACGCATATCAGGCAGAATTCAGGGCAAGAATATTCCTCTCGCACTGAGTGAATTAAAATAATTTGATATTTATTATAATAAAATATTGAAAAATATAACATTTTGTGTTATTATTCATATGTATAATTTGAATTTTTCAAAGAAAGACGGTGCATAAAAATGAATATAGCATTGATAGCTCACGACTCAAAAAAAGAACTTATGACGCAGTTTTGTATTGCGTATTGCGGAATACTGAGCCACCACAATTTGTGCGCCACCGGCACAACAGGCAGAATCGTTGCAGAAGCAACCGGTCTTGAAATCACAAGATTTATGAGCGGTGCTCAGGGCGGCGACCAGCAGATTGCCTCCAGAATCCAGTGCAATGAAATCGACCTTCTCCTGTTTTTCAGAGACCCACTCAACGCAAAGCCCCACGAGCCCAACGAAGCTGACATTTTAAGACTCTGTGACGTTCACAATATCCCGCTTGCAACAAACATTGCAACCGCAGAGTGTCTGATTATGGGTCTTCAGAGAGGCGACCTTGACTGGCGTGAACTTGTAAAATAAAATTGAATAAATAAACAAAAAAGGCGGCTTTCAGTCGCCTTATCTAAGTATATGAGGTATTTTTATGGCATTACTTACAAAAGCGGCAAGAGGTACCGGCGATGTTCTGCCCTCTGTCAGCTATAAAAACAGATTTATTGAAAGCACAATGCTTGAAATCGGCAACAACTTCGGCTTTAAAGAGATAAGAACTCCCGTTTTTGAGCACACAGAGCTTTTTAACCGCTCAGTCGGTGAAACAACAGACGTTGTGCAAAAAGAAATGTACACCTTTGAGGATAACGGCGGAAGAAGCATCACACTCAAGCCCGAGGGCACTGCAGGTGCGGTAAGAGCTTTTCTTGAGCACGGACTTTTCAATGAGCCTATGCCACAGAAGTATTCTTATGTGACCCCCTGCTACCGTTATGAGAAGCCTCAGGCAGGCAGACTGCGTGAATTCCACCAGTTCGGTGTTGAGTGCTTCGGTGCGGCTGCTCCGTCAGCTGATGCAGAGGTTATTGCACTGGGCAAGCACATCTTTGACTTCTTCGGTATTGATGATTTAAGACTTGAAATCAACTCAATCGGCTGTCCCGAATGCAGAAAAAACTATCAGGCGGCTCTCAGGGAGTATTTCAATTCAAACATAGATGACCTTTGCGAGACCTGCAAGGGCAGACTTGAGAGAAACCCTATGAGAATTCTTGACTGCAAGAGCCCCGTATGTTCGGGCATCGCAGAGAATGCTCCGAAAATTCTTGACTACATCTGTGACGACTGTCAGGCACATTTTGACTCAGTGCAGAAATATCTTGATGCAATGGGTATCGAATACACGGTAAATCCCACAATCGTAAGAGGTCTTGACTACTACACAAGAACTGTTTTTGAGTTTGTGACAGGCTCACTCGGTGCACAGAGCACAGTCTGCGGCGGCGGAAGATACGACGGTCTTGTCGAACAGCTCGGCGGTCCCGCTGTTCCCGCCTGCGGCTTTGCAGTGGGCCTTGAAAGATTTATGATGCTTCTTGAGGCAAGAGGAATTGAGCTTCCCGCTGAGAATCCCACAGACCTTTACATCGCTTCAATGAACGAGGAAGCAAACATTAAGGCGGCTGAGCTTGCATCAAAGGTACGTGACGAAGGCGTTGCGTGTCTGTTTGATACAGTCGGCAGATCACTCAAGGCTCAGATGAAGTTTGCAAACAAAACGGGCGTGCTTTATACGGCAGTTCTCGGTACTGACGAAATCGAAAAGGGCGTTGTAAACGTCAAATGTATGGCAGACGGAACGGAAACACCCGTAGAGCTTGATAATTTTGCAGTGAACTTTATAAATATGTCAATCAACAAGGCAGTTGGTGATTTCAATGTCGGTGATGTTGATATGTCTTCATTATTAGGAGGAAAATTATAATGGATTTTTTACAGGGACTTAAAAGAACCGACTACTGCGGTGATTTAAGACTTTCAGATGCAGGCAGAAAAGTCACTCTCTGCGGCTGGGTACAGCGTCAGAGAGACCTGGGTGCTCTTATCTTCATTGATTTAAGAGACAGAACAGGCATCATTCAGCTTGCATTTGACGAGAATACAGATAAGGCTGTTTTTGAAAAGGCGGCATCAGCCAAGAGTGAATACGTGCTTGCAGTTGTGGGCACAGTCAAGGAAAGAAGTGCAAAAAACACAGAAATTCCCACAGGTGAAATAGAAATTGATGTTGAAGAACTGAGACTTCTCGCAAAGAGTGAGACACCTCCCTTTGAAATCATTGAGAATTGCCCCACAGCTGAAATCAACAGACTCAAATACAGATATCTCGACCTGAGAAGACCTGACCTGCAGAAAAATATTCTTCTGAGAAACAAGGTCACAAAAATCACAAGAGACTATTTCTATGACAACGGATTTATCGAAATCGAAACTCCGATGCTTATGAAGTCAACTCCCGAAGGCGCAAGAGACTTTCTTGTCCCCTCAAGACTTCACAACGGCAGTTTCTACGCTCTCCCCCAGTCACCTCAGATTTACAAGCAGCTTTCAATGGTTGCAGGCTTTGACAGATACATCCAGATTGCAAGATGCTTCCGTGACGAGGACCTGAGAGCTGACCGTCAGCCCGAATTCACTCAGATTGACCTTGAAATGTCATTTGTTGACGTTGACGATGTGCTTGAAATGATTGAAAAGTACATCCACAAGGTTTTCAAGGAAGCTATCAATGTTGACATTCCCGAAAAGCTCCCCAGACTCACATATAGCGAGGCTATGGACAGATACGGCTCAGACAAGCCCGACACACGCTTTGATATGGAGCTTTTTGACCTCTCAGAAGAAGTCAAAGACAGTGAATTTGTTGTGTTCAAATCTGCACTTGAAGCAGGCGGTACTGTAAGAGGTATCACAGCAAAGAACGCCGTAAAGACTCTTTCAAGAAAAGAAATTGACAAGCTCACGGAAACTGCAAAGGGCTTCGGCGCAAAGGGCCTTGCCTGGATAAGAATGACAGATGACGGTATCGCATCATCATTCGCTAAGTTTATGACAGAGGACGAAATGACAGCAATCCTCAATAAGGCAGGCGCAGAAAAGGGCGACGTTGTGCTTATCGTTGCAGACAGAAAGAAGTCACTTGTTCTTTCAGTTCTCGGCGCACTCCGTTGCGAGGTTGCAAAGAAGCTTGACATCATCAAGCCCGGCTACAACTTCCTGTGGATTACAGAATTCCCCTTCTTCGACTGGGATGAGGATGCCGAACAGTATGTAGCAATGCACCATCCGTTCACATCTCCCATGGATGAATGCCTCGAATACCTCGAAACAGACAAAGCAGCTGTCAAGGCAAAGGCTTATGACCTTGTTCTCAACGGTATCGAGCTTTCATCAGGCTCAATCCGTATCACAAATCCCGAGCTTCAGGACAGAATGTTCAGCCTTCTCGGTCTTTCACCCGAAGAAGCAAACGAAAAGTTCGGCTTCCTTCTGGGCGCATTCAAGTACGGTGCTCCCCCTCACGGCGGTATGGGTATCGGTCTTGACAGACTTGTTATGCAGATGGTCGGTGCTGAATCACTGCGTGATGTTATCGCATTCCCCAAGCTCAAGGATGCAACAGAGCCTATGACAGAGTGCCCCTCTCCCGTAGATAAGGAACAGCTTGATGTTCTGGGTATTGAGCTTAAGAAAGCTGAAGAATAATTATATATTCTCTTATAATATTTCTCTGATTATTTAAATATATACCGTTTGACACACAACGAATAACCATTGCTTCAACAGACTACTTATTCTGTTGAAGCAACAAGGTTGATAATTTTATGAAAAAATATGAGGAGATAAATTATTATGGCTGAAAACAAGAAGAAAAAATATAAGAAAAAAAGGAAAAAGACTCCATATGTCCGTACCGTTAAAGAAAAGATAATTTATTATCTTATTGTCATTTTGGGATTATTCTTATTGATTCTTATTCGTTTTGGTTATTTCTTATTAAGAGAATATATTTCGTTTTTGAATCCTGAAGTGATTGCTGTTCAAACGGATACCATTGAAGATACACTTTCTCTGTTTGCATGGGTAATTCTTTTTGGCTTATTGTATGCTTTTGGCGGCACTTATGACACACAACCGATTCCTTTTATAAGACCAAAAGAAACTCCGGAAGAAAAAAGTGAACGCAAAAGAAAAGAGCAGAAAATAAAGGAATTGAATAAAAAATATCCTGTAAACAGAAAATGGTTTATTCTGAGAAAAATCACTATTATTACAATTTCTCTTGTTCTTATTGCATCATTTGTTTTTCCTTTCATTGCTCGAACGGAGATTCAAAATGACGGAACTCTTATCAGGTATTCTGCTTTTAATAATGCTTACGAAACTATTCCCCCCGAAGATATTGATAAAATTGAAATAGGTGTTGATACTTTATACTCGGGTGGCAGAGTTTCGTTTCCTGAAGACTACATTTATTGCAGAATTATTATTGATGACAAAGAGTATGAATTAAAAATAAGTGAGTTCAGAAGTAACGAGGATTATGTTTCATTTCTAAATATGCATGATGTTGAAAAGTATTCGATTGATGCAGAAGCAATTAATCTGTATATTCAGAATGAATCTCAGGAGGATAATATAGTATATCAGGCTATTCTTGAAATTGACAAACAAAAAAAACAATAATATATGGAAAACCTTTAATTCTCACAAAAATACATTACATTATATATATTGAAAGGACGATTCTTATGACAACCACAAAAAAACTCCTTGCAATCATTATGTCTCTTATTATGGTGTTCGGAATGTTCACAATCAGCATTTCTGCTGACGAAGTTGTAACAGACGGCTATTATGAAGAGGGCGAATATTCGATCCATTACACTGTTGTTCCCGCAGAGGGTGAATTCAAGGGCAGAATTATGTTCATTCACGGCTTCCTCTACTCAGGCACAACCTGGAACGGTATGGCTGAAATTATGAGTGCAGAGGGCTATGACTGCTACCTTATTGACCTTCCCAACTTCGGCTACAGCACAAGAGAAACTGCTGACACTCAGCTTATCGCAAGAGAAGACCTCGTTGTGAGCTTTATGGAGACAATCGCTCCCACAAGCGAATGGATTGTTGCAGGTCATTCAATGGGCGGCGGTGTTTCAATGAACATTGCCTGCGAAAACGAGCTTGAAGCTCTTATGCTTTTCTGTCCCAGCACAATTTACACTCAGGGCAATTCAATGCTTTCATCACTTGCAACAAACGATTTTGTAAGCAAGCTTATGGACGGCATTTTCAAGGCAGTTCTCAGCTCAGATATCATCGTCAAGGCTGCAGTTTATATGACAACAGGCGATATGGAATATGCAAAGAGCTATGACGCATCACTTCTTGCTGATCCTCTTATGATTCCAGGCACAGGCGCAGGTATGCTTCTTGCAAGCGCAAACGCAAAGAACACAGATATGGAAGCTCTTTCAGCAATTGACACACCCACACTCCTTGTCTGGGCAAACGGTGACAATGTTATCAGTGCCGATATCGTAGACGAGGTTACGGCTGCTCTTCCCGATGCCGAGCTTCAGAATGTTGACGGCAGTCATATAGTTATTGAAACTGCTCCCGACACACTTGCACAGATTTCTCTTACATTTCTTGCAAAATAATAAGTGAGAAAACACTTCAAAAACGCAAGAAAAACGAAGAAAAACTGAGCATTTAAAATCTCCTTTAAAAAATTGAGAAAAAAGTGTTGACATTAAAAATCACTTGTGATATTATAATCAAGCGCACTGCGGTGTGCTTGATTTTTGTTTATATTTAAGTAAATATATTGGAGGTAAAAACTATGTCAACTTATATGCCCAAAGTCGCAGACATCAAGCGTGACTGGTATGTTCTTGACGCAGAAGGCAAGACACTCGGCGCTCTCGCTGCTGAAGCTGCTGTTCTTCTCAGAGGTAAGCACAAGCCCACTTTCGCATATCACGAAGATTGCGGTGACAACGTTATCGTTATCAATGCTGAAAAGGTTGTTCTTACAGGCAAAAAGCTCGATCAGAAAATGTATTATCATCACACAGGCTACATCGGCAATATGAAAGAGGTTAAGTACTCAACTCTTATCAAAGAGAAGCCCTGTTTCGTTGTTGAAAAGGCTGTTAAGGGTATGCTTCCCGACAACACACTCGGCAGAAAAGCATTCTCAAGACTTCACGTTTACGCAGGTGCAGAGCACAAGCATCAGGCTCAGCAGCCCGTAGCAAGAGAATTTTAAGAAAGGGAGGCAGTTTTAAATGTACGAAAGCAATTACTACTACGGTACAGGTAGAAGAAAAAGTTCAGTAGCTCGTGTCCGTGTATACCCCGGCACAGGCAAAATCACAATCAACGACAGAGATATCGACGATTATTTCGGTCTTGAAACACTCAAGCTCATCGTTCGTCAGCCTCTCGCTCTCACAGGCACAACAGAGAAGTTTGACATCGTTATCAGAGTAGCAGGCGGCGGCGTTACAGGTCAGGCCGGTGCTATCCGTCACGGTCTTTCAAGAGCTCTTCTTCAGTTCGACGAAAACCTTCGTCCCGCTCTCAAGAAGGCAGGTTTCCTTACAAGAGACCCCAGAATGAAGGAAAGAAAGAAATACGGTCTCAAAGGCGCACGTCGTGCACCCCAGTTCTCAAAGAGATAATTTCTTTATCGCAAATTTTCAGCTCTCACATTTGTGGGGGCTGTTTTTTTGCTTTATAAGGAACCACGTTTCCGTAAATGTGTCCTGTTGATTATCGTCTTTTTGTGTTGTTCGGGTCAAGAAGCATTGCCCGTGACAGAGCAAGCTCAATATCATATGAAGGGTTGCTTCTGCCGTCAGTATTTACTTTATTATTTTTATATGCGCGTGTGTGATATTCATTATCACATTCTCTCATTCTTTCATTATTACATTCTTTCATTATTATATTGTTGCCCATTGACTGCCCGTTGTCTGCCTTCTGCTTGCCCGCAGACTGTCCGTTGTCTGCCTCCTGCCTGCCCGTTGCCTGCCCCTTCGATTGATACAAGTCGTAGTTAAGTACCGATATTACTGAGAATTTCGGGTATGTTCTGACTGCCGCTTCTCCTGTTTTTTTAAGATGATTGAGTGCTGTTCTTATCTGTTTTACAGACTTTCCGAGCTCTTTTGCGAGTGTCGGGTATGATGTTGCAAGCTCTCCTCTGTGTATTGTTATTGACATAAAATCACGCTCAGTTACATTTGCGTGAACAAGAATATATATCCACAGCTGAAGTGTGACGGAGTCGTTGAACCATCTCCAGGAAGTGATGCTTCTGTCAAGTTTTATAAAAGTGGTGGGTGTGCCCATTGGGTTTTCTCCTTTTTTTGTTATATTCAAGGGCATTAAAAAAGTCCCTCTATATATAGGCGAAAGCAAGCAAAATGACCCGCAAAAAGCGAGTCATTTCAGGTATTTACTGAAATATTTAATAATTTGTTTACAAATCAGAATTTGTCGAGCAGAGCTCGAATGGAAAATTGAAAATGGAAAATGGAAAGTGTCGGAAGTGCTTCGCACTTTTCCGCTACGCTCTATATAATGTTTTCCGAAGGAAAACCACCTTCATTTTCAACTTTCAATTTTAAATTTTCAATTACAATAATTTGTCGAGGGCACCCTCGACAAATTATTGCTCTGCATATTCAGGACAGGACTTGAATATAGTTGAATGAAACCATTAAAAAAGGAGAAGAAATAATGTCGATTGAATTCAAGACCGAAACTGTTATGGTAAAGAAAGAAAGACTGGTCCGCAATTTTGAACAGCTCATTGAAAACGACCTGAGTCTGCCCGACTACTGCGGTGATATCGTGCGTATTCTGTGCTGCAACACCGATGTGAATATTTTTTCAGCTGTCATCACGGGAGACAAGGCAGTTGTTGACGGTGCCGTTGTGTCAAGAATACTCTATACCGATTCTGCCGCAAAAACCGAGCTTTACGAGGTCAATACACCTTTCAGCAGAAACCTTGATGTAAAGGGTGCCGATGAATCTGACACGGTTGAGGTGGTCTGCGTGTCTGAGCAGGTGTCCTGCCGTGCCGTGAATCAGCGCCGTTGTGATATCAGAGGCAGCGTGACACTTCGAATCTGCGTCACGGGCTGTGAAGAAATCAGCTTTGTCACCGGTGTGCCCGAGGGCTACTGTCACACACTCACTGAGCAGATAAACGGCAATCTTCTTAAAATCAGGTGCAAAAAAAGCTTCACACTCAGCGAAAATTCCGAGGGTGAAGACAGATTCACAAATGCAAAGATACTCAGAGTCTGCCCCTCCCCCGTCGTATCTGAAGTACGTACAATAAAGAATAAAATGATGATAAGAGGCAACGCAAACACAGATGTGACACTGATTGACAAATCGGGCAATTTCATCACAAGCCGTATTCACCTGCCTGTGAATCAGATAATTGAAATAGAGGGCATTGACGAGGATTCTCAGTGCAATGTGGTTATGAATGTGACTGCAGTTGATGCCCGTATTTCTCACGAAACAGCCTCTGCGCCGTCACATATCGAGCTCACGGCAACACTGTCGGCAATGATTGAGGTTACGGAAAAAACCGTTTTTTCTGCCTTTACAGAGGCTTATGCGCCTCACCACGAGCTTATTTGTCAGAAGTCGGATATCAGCATCATCTCAGACACACACCGTATAAACGAAACACACGCAGTCTCAGTGAAATTCGACTTTTCAGCCTGCAAGGCTGCTGATGTATGCGACACTGCAATCAAAAAAATACGCTACACTGTCGTATCTGAAAACGGCTCTGCAGTTATGAAGGGCAATATACATTTCGGCATACTTCTCAGAACCGAGGAGGGCGAAAAGCTGTATTTTGAAAGAATATCTGATTTTGAGCACAAATTCTCAGTCTCAGATGCCTCTGCCGAAACACAGTTCAATGCAGTGGTAACACCGCTTGCAACCGAGGCTTCAGCCAATCAGGACGGCACTGTCACAGTCCATACCGAGTTCAGGATTGACGGCTGTCTCATAAGCCTGAGAGAATACACTGCAATTTCATCAATAGAAAAAAGCGAATCGGAAAAAAAATGCCCCTGCAACAGTATTTTCACCGTCTATTTTGCCTCAGAGGGTGAACGGCTCTGGGATATTGCCAAGGCGCACAATACCTGTGCAGAGAAAATCAGAAGCACAAATCCCGACATCGGCGATGTCACAGACAGCGACTGTATGCTTGTTTTTGAGCAGGAATAAGGAGGAGTCAATATGGATAACACACGCATTTATGAAGACATCAGAAAGAGGACTCAGGGCGATATTTACATAGGTGTTGTGGGACCTGTCAGAACGGGAAAATCAACATTTATCAAGAAATTTATGGAGACGGTCGTTCTGCCGCATATGGAGTCTGACAGCATCAAAGACAGAGCCGTTGACGAGCTTCCTCAGTCAGCCGCAGGCAGAACAATTATGACCACGGAGCCTAAATTCATCCCCGAGCAGGCTGCAAGGGTTGAGCTGAACAACAACGTCAACTTCAATGTCAGAATGGTTGACTGCGTGGGCTACATTGTGCCGAGCTCTCTGGGTTATATAGAGGGTGAAACGCCCAGAATGGTGAAAACACCGTGGTTTGATGAGGAAATCCCCTTCAATATGGCTGCTGAAATCGGCACGCAGAAGGTAATAAGCGAGCACTCAACAATAGGTCTTGTTGTCACAACAGACGGCAGCATCAGCGACATTCCCCGTTATGAGTACGAAGAGGCTGAGGAGAGAGTCATCAACGAGCTTAAAGAGATTGAGAAGCCCTTTGTTGTGCTTCTTAACTGTATGTATCCCGACTCCCCTGCAGCTCAGGATATGGCAGAATCACTCAGGCAGAAATACGACGTTCCCGTGCTTGCCGTGAGCTGTCTTGATATAACAGAGGATGAAATAAGAAATGTGCTTAAAAATGTGCTCACACAGTTCCCCGTCAAGGAGGTAAATATTCTTGCACCGTCCTGGATCGGCTCACTGCCTCAGAATCATAATGTCAGAAAATCGCTTATCAACGCCATAAAAGCTCAGGCTGATAAGCTCAACTGCATAAGAAACATTGAGAATATGTGTGCAAATCTCACATCAGAAGAATACATCACGGGCGCCTCAGTGCGTGACATCAGTCTCGGCGACGGCAAGGCAGAAATAGGCATTGAAATCACAAATTCCGTCTTCTATGAAATTGTGACGGAAATCAGCGGTGTTGAGGTTCACAGCGAAGCTCAGCTCATTGACACGCTCACAGAGTTTTCATCCGTTGCAGAGAAATACAAGCGTATCCGTTCTGCTCTTGATGAGGTTGAAGCCACAGGCTACGGCATCGTTATGCCCACAATTGATGAGCTGACTCTTGAGGAGCCGCAGATTATGAAGCAGGGCGGCAAATACGGAGTCAGACTCAAGGCATCTGCGCCGTCAATCCATATGATGAAAGCAACAATCAACACTCAGGTTGCACCCATAGTGGGCTCAGAGAGTCAGTCAGAAGAGCTTGTGATGTATCTGCTCAACGAATTTCAGGAGAACCCGGCAAAGATATGGCAGTCAAATATATTCGGCAAATCTCTTGACGACCTTGTGAATGAGGGGCTGAAAAACAAGCTTTATCATATGCCGGCAGAGGCAAGAATGAAGCTTCAGCAGACACTTGAAAGAATCATAAATGAAGGCTGCAGCGGACTGCTCTGCATCATAATTTAACGCTGTTTATAACATTTCATAAACAAAATATAACAACTTTTGTAAAGTTTCATTCACAGTTTGTTAATATTCAAGGCGTATTTTTTCATCTTCTGCTGTTATTTTTCTTAAAAAACGAGTTTTTTTATCCCAAAAAGAATAAAAGTTTGCAAAAATGTTGCAACTATTAAAACATTGATTAAATTTACATTAACACCTATTGAACAAAGAACTAAAATATGGTATTATGATACCAACAGGTAAGCAAAGCTTACTTTATACAATATTGAAAGTGAGGTGCAACAACTAATGTCAGGTGATGTATTCGCAAAGATGATGAATTGGATCTCAGATTTCGTAGCAAAAATCGTTGATCTCTTCAAGCAGCTTGCTGAGATGCTCAGCATCGGCTAATTTTTAGCACTTTTTAAATTATTTTAAAATTTATACAAAGGAAAGAGGTGCCACATAATGGAAAACATCATTGCTATCTTCAAGGATCTTATCGCTTGGATCAAGGAATTCATCGATACAGTTAAGAAGTTCGGTGCAGGTTTTGACAAGGATTTCCCCAACATGACTGACAACGCATTCTAATTCTAAACTGAAATAATATTTAAATAGTATTTCAGCGGGTATTCTTCGGAATACCCGTTTTACTTTTTACATAAAGAATCAACCTCAATCGGTGTTCCGACTGAGGTTGTTTTTATATCAGCTATCAATCAAGGAAGTCTCTGAGCTTCTTGCTTCTCTGAGGGTGACGGAGCTTTCTGAGAGCCTTTGCCTCAATCTGACGGATACGCTCTCTTGTTACGTTGAACTCTGCGCCGACCTCCTCAAGAGTCTTGGGGTGACCGTCTTCAAGACCGAATCTGAGTGTGAGCACCTTTGCCTCTCTGGGAGTGAGTGTCTTGAGCACGGAGTTGAGTGCCTCTTTAAGAAGCAGCTGTGATGCTGCGTCTGCGGGAGCGAGTGCGTCCTCATCAGGGATGAAGTCACCGAGATGGCTGTCTTCCTCTTCACCTATGGGAGTTTCAAGTGAAACGGGCTCCTGAGCGACTCTGAGTATCTCACGTACCTTCTCAATGCTCATACCAAGCTCAGCTGCGATTTCTTCTGCAGTCGGCTCTCTGCCGTTTCTGTGAAGAAGCAGGCTGTTTGTCTTCTTGACCTTGTTGATTGTCTCAACCATATGAACGGGGATACGGATAGTTCTGGCCTGGTCGGCAATAGCTCTTGTGATAGCCTGTCTTATCCACCATGTTGCATATGTTGAGAACTTGAAGCCCTTTGTGTAGTCAAACTTCTCAACAGCCTTGATAAGACCTAAGTTACCCTCCTGAATCAGGTCAAGGAACTGCATACCTCTGCCGCCGTAACGCTTTGCAATGCTGACAACAAGACGAAGATTTGCTTCTTCAAGGCGTCTTTTTGCCTCGGGGTCATCGTCTGCAATTCTCATTGCAAGGTCAATTTCCTCTTCGGGTGTGAGCAGGGGTACCTTACCGATTTCTTTAAGGTAGACCTTGACGGGGTCATCCATCTGAATGCTCTTGACATCAGCATCATCAACCTCAATTTCAGCGTTCTTGCCTATGTCATTGTCGTCAAAATCAAGGTCATCAAGCAGAACATCGTTTACGTCGTCAATAATTTCAATATTGTTTGCCTCTGCCATTTCATAGAACTTGTCAAGCTCATCAATGTCAAAGTCAACATCAAGAATTGCATTGTTAATCTCCTGCGTTGAGAGCTTACCCGCAACCTTACCTTTTTCTATAAGACGGGTAAAAACATTTTTCTTTTCTGTTCCTTCCATATCTTTCACCTTTCTAATCGTGTTTTCTGAACATTGCTGCCCACTCATCATCAGTCATATCGACAGCACGTTTAGTTTCCCTTTCTTTTTTTTCTTCCTTCATACGCCTGATGCAGTCAAGGCACTCCTGAACAGTATTGCCGAGATTTTCACGCATACTTTCAAGCCTTACAAGATAGCCCAGCTCTTCATCCGTCAGTGCTTCGGCAAAATATGTAACCTCTATAGGTCTGTGGCTTTCGATTTTCTCTGAAATAAGCCCGTAAAGTCTGCCGTTGAGTGATGTTGAAAAGTCGTTGATGCTCAGCTTGTCCTTTATTCTGAAATAGAAATCAGGATTCTGCAGAAGCGAAGCAATAAGTGTCTCCTCAGCCTTGGCTGCAACGAGATACTTCTGCCTTTCGGGATTTGCTTTTTTCATTGCGTCATCATCAAATGTTGCCGCACCTGCAAAAAGAGCCTTTGTTTCACGGCGAATAATCTGCTTTGACTTTCTCTCAATCTGAGCAGTGATTGCCTTCTTGTCAACGCCCAGCTCCTGAGCGAGCTTTGATGCGTAAACATCCCAGTGAATGGGATTGTTAATCTTTGCAAGCAGCTCCACTGCCCTGCCCAGATACGCAACCTTGCCGTCTGCCGTGGATAAATTGTAGCCCTGCTTTTCACGGGTGAGCTCAAAATCCACATCGCCGACTGCCGAATCAAGAATCTGCCGCATTTTTTCCTTGCCGTATTTTTTTATAATCTCGTCGGGGTCTTTACCGCCCTGCAGACGGGCAACCTTTATTCTCAGAGGTGTCTTAGACAAAATACCGATGGTCCTTCTTGTAGCCTTCTGACCGGCTTCGTCGCTGTCATACGACAATATGACCTCCTGTGCGTATTTTGAAATAAGCTTAGCCTGCTCGGGAGTAAAAGCTGTTCCCAGACCTGCAACGGCGTTCTCAAAGCCCGCCTGATGATAAGCTATAACATCCATATACCCTTCGCAGAGTATAAGGGTCTGACTGTTGCCTTTTTTTGCAAAATTCAGTGCGAAAACGCCCTGACTTTTTTTATAGACAAGAGTGTCTGAAGTGTTGATGTACTTGGGCTTTGAATCGTCAAGCACTCTGCCGCCGAATGCGATAACACTGCCTCTGACATCTATTATGGGGAACATTGCCCTGTTCCTGTAGGTATCAATCACATTACCCTTTTTGGTCCGTCTTGCAAGGTCAGCAGAAATAAGCTCCTGCTCTGTGTAGCCCTTTTGCTTCATATGCCTTAAAAGAGCATCCCATTTGTCGGGAGCACAGCCCAGACCGAAGTGGCGTATCGTCTCCATTGTAAGCCCTCTTGAAAGAAAATAGTCAAGACAGGGCCTACCGTCAGGTGACATAAGCACCGAGTGGAAGAATCTTGCCGCTTCACGGTTTGCCTCATACATTCTGCGCTTCATTTTAGCCGAAGTGTCGTCATAGCCGTCCTGAGGCATCGGAATGCCGCTTTTCTGCGCAAGAAGTGCCACAGCGTCCGAATAGTGAAGACCTTCAATATTCTTCACGAATGAAATGACATCTCCGCCTGAGCCGCAGCCGAAGCAATAATATGACTGCGTGTTGATATAGACAGTGAAAGATGCGGTTTTTTCATTATGAAACGGACAAAGCCCCTTTGCGGTTGAGCCCCTTGTCTGCAGATTGACATAAGGAGATATAACATCAACAATATCGTTATTATCTCTTATTTCTTTAAGAAATTCATCACTGAAACGCATCTTTTTCACCCCTTCAATTATTATATACTGTTATTATACCGAAAATCCTCTTTTTTCTTATTCAATTTGTGCGAATTTTTCACATTCTTTTACACTTGAGAATCTGCCAAGACTCGAATCGGTAAGCTTTGCGTCGAACAACGGCACATTTGCCTTGGGCATATAAAATTTTACGGTCACATTTTCACCGAAAACAGTGTCCTCAATGACTCCCCCGTACTCAGGCACAAGTGACGAAAGCCTGCCGTAATAGTTATAGTCACAGGTGACGCTCATAACCGTGCAGACACTCATTTTTATGATACCTGCAGCCTCAACGGCAATTTTTGATGTGTGGGAATACGCCCTGACAAGCCCCCCAGCCCCGAGAAGCACTCCGCCGAAATAACGGGTGGCAACGACAACGCAGTCTGTAATATTCTCCTTAAGCAGAACATCGAGAACAGGCACACCTGCAGTACCCGATGGCTCACCGTCATCGGAATAGCGTCTTGACTGACCGTCACGCAGCACATATGCGTACACATTATGTGTCGCATCCCAATGCTTTGAACGTATTTCATTGATAAAATCCATTGCCTCCTCCTGCGTTTTCACAGGCTTTGCATAGCCTATAAAACGGGAACGCTTTTCAATGAACTCATCACTTGCCTCTTTGCTGAGTGTAAGATAATCGGACATAAATATCACCGGATGATTCAGAATTTGTCGAGGTCCCCTCGACAAATTCTTGAAAGAATAAATAATAATGAA
>CALEII010000031.1 GCA_937876205.1 uncultured Clostridia bacterium | reverse complement strand
AATTTTACACTTGTTCTCACTTCCTTTCTGTGAGCGAGAGAAAATCCCGCATCAGCTCATTCTCCATCTCTAATGACTTTATCTTTGCTTCTTTTCGGGCGAGGATATATCGTAGCTCTGAAACCTTATCCTCTTCTCGTACAGCATAATCCTTGGGCGGTCTTCCTTTCTTTCTGATGACTATTCCTGCTTCAAGTTTTTTCTGATGATTGTTATATCTGGTGATAAAGCCTTTTAATTGCTTAATCGTAAAACCAAATTTCTCACATATTTCTTTATTTGTTTTTCCTTGTTTCCTTAATTCAAGAATTTCTTTCTCGTATTCTTTCATGTGTCGATAACTTCTTGGCATAAAAATTCCTCCTATAGTAGTTTTATTCTACCATAGGAGGTCTCTTTTTCTATTGTCCGTTTTTACTGGACTTGTTCACAGCTTTATATGAGTCGGTGGTTTTGTGAATTTTTCTTGCGGTTGAAATAATAAAGTGTATGAAATTACTGCAAATCAATTTTGTATGTATTTTTGTCCAAATCAATAATGACAGATGTACCGTCTGAATATGTAGCTTTTTGCTTACGGTAGCTTCCGAGGAACTCGTGCTTTAACATTTCCTTGTTATAGAGCTTTGCCTGCAGCTCACAAAGAGGTCTGATGCGTTCAAACTCTTTTTTCAAGTCTTCATCGCTCATCATTTCAATGTCAGCTGTACGGTTGTCTGTTCCGATTTTACGAAGAGAGTTTCCGTATGGGTGAATATAAGGCATACCCGCATTTAATGCACCGTACAGGTCACCGTCTTCACCTTTGGGAATGCCCCAGTTGTTAAACCAGTTCCACGGAACCATAATACAATCGTGATAAACAAGATTTCCGAGAGGAACAGGAATTCCGACCGCTTCGCCGTTTTCCTGCGGACGGAGAGCATGGGGTCCGTGATGAACAAGAGCAAGGTGTTTGAGAAGCTGCATTCCCGGCTCTTCGGAGGACATAATGAACCCTTTTTCGTTAAGATAATCAAAGCACTCGCCACGGAATTGCATACTTTCCTCTCTTGTAATTCTGTGGTCTTTATGGAAGCATTCATCTCCCTGCATAATTGAAAAAACATCGAGATATGCTCCCTGTACATCAACACCGTGTTCTTCAAGCTCGGCATAAGTTCTTTTTACAGCTTCAAGTGCAAATGCAGAACAAAGATAACTGTGTTCACCGCCATCCCAGATTGAGCAATACGGATTTGTACCGTCAATATTTGTCACAGTTTTTTCTTTGTCAAAAACAGGACTGTCATAATAATAATCTCTGTATTGGTCATGCAAAGCAAATACGAAGCCGAGCTCACGGCAAACCTCAGAAAATTCCCTGAAGCCGTCCCATCCGCCTGCTTCTTCACAAGGAGGAAGAATATATGGGTGCTTGTTGTCGTATCCGTCCTTACCCCAGCCGTCAGTATGAATATACAGCTTATCAAGACCAAGAGCTTTAAGTCTTTTCATTTGTTCCGCACGCTCACCGAATGTGGCACAAAGAATTTCATTAGAGCCCTTTTTGTCGTAGAACTGCGATTTTTCATTGATTTTTGAGAATATTTTGTGATGAAGCACGGGAGCACCGATAATCTTCTTTATGTTGGGGTTTTTTGCAATTTTATCGTCAATGGTAACAAGCTGATTCTTCTCAATCAGATAATTACGGTAATCCTTTGCAACAGTATTGTAATCACCGTTTTCACGGAAAACAAATCGGATTCTTCTTTCATAGGACAGTTTTCCCAGTGATGATTGCCAATAAACAGAATTAACAAATGCACCGTGTCTTCCGAACGATGAATACATAGAAGCGTCATAAGGAGTGTCAACAATAGCCGTAAACATATGTCCATCACATACTCTGCCCCAGACAGGCATATAACAATCACCTGTGTTTATCGGGCGTTTTATGTGTGCATATCCATATATTGTTGCAAAATTCTTTTTATATCCGTCAGGAAGGATAAAGCCCTGACGCATAGGGTCAATATGATAAGAGTTTTTTCTTTTTGATTTTGAATTAAACGGGGCAGGGAAATAGACAGCCTGAATGTCATATCCTGTTTCATTTTCTGCTTTCAAAGAGAATTCAACAGTATCTTCCCCTGTTATCTCAGCAGTACAAACAAGAGTAAAAGGCAGCTTTTTGCCAAATGCTATGAAATCAGAATAGCGGGTAACAATTCTACTCTCGGAAAACTCCGTTTTCTTTTTTAAAGCCGACCATAAAGGACGGGACACAGCTATATACTTATCACCGACTTTTCTTCGTATAGTTATATAAGGCTTTCTTCCATCGCTTATCCATGAAAAGCCGTTGTGAACAATTTCGTAATTTCCGCTGAATGTGCTAAAATTTAGTTTTATACTTTTTTTGGTCATTTCAAACCTCCAAATTTGCAATGTAATGATGACTGAACTTGTATGCAAGCTTTTTTGTTTAATGAATAATCCTTAAAAAATTCGTATAAATATTATAACTTTTTTGTGTTAATCTGTCAACTGACCGGTGAATTCGGTTCTCTTTATATCCTATCTAAATTATTTGACAATTATATTAAAAATATTGACACTGAAACAAAATGTCCGTATAATAAAAAGGTGTTTTAAATCACCAATATACATCAGATATCAGGGATTTTGTGCAAAAATTTGAATCACAAATTCTTTTATAAAGGAGTTTGCAATAATGGAAAAGAAGCTTGTTTACACAGGAAAAACTAAAAATGTTTATGCTTTGGAGAACGGCAACTGTCTTCTGAAGTTCAAGGATGACTGCACCGGCAAAGACGGTGTATTTGACCCCGGAGAGAACTCGGTTGGTCTGACTATCGAGGGTGTTGGCGATGTCAACCTTCGTATGTCCATCTATTTCTTTGAGAAAATCAATGCTGCAGGCATCAGAACTCACTATGTAAGCGCAAATCTTGAAGACACCACTATGGAGGTTCTCTCTGCTAAGGTTTTCGGCAAGGGACTTGAAGTAATCTGCCGCTATAAAGCAGTCGGTTCCTTCTACCGTCGTTATTCTGATTATTGCTCCGAGGGACAAGACCTTCCTGCCTATGTTGAAACCACCTTTAAGAATGATGAAAAGGGAGATCCGTTGGTTACAAAGGACGGACTTGTTGACCTTGGCGTTATGACTGCCGAGCAGTATGACTCTCTCAAAGCTCAGACTCAGGCTATCACAAAGATTGTTGCCGATGACCTCAAAGCAAAGGGACTTGACCTTTACGATATCAAATTTGAATTCGGTTATGATGCCGAAGGCAATGTAATGCTCATTGACGAGATTGCTTCCGGCAATATGCGTGTCTATAAAGATGGTGAATATATTGATCCCATGACGCTCAATAAGCTCTTCTTCGCTTAATGGGCGGATTCTTCGGAGCAGTCTCCAAGCGGGATTGCGTACTGGATATTTTCTTCGGAGTTGACTATCATTCGCATCTCGGCACCAAGCGGGCAGGTATGATTATTCATGATGTTCAGGATGGATTTCAGCGTCAGATCCATTCTATTGAGAACACCCCGTTTCGTACTAAGTTTGAGAAGGATTTGGTTGATTTCCACGGCTGCAGCGGTATCGGTTGTATCAGTGACAGCGATCCTCAGCCTCTGCTCGTGCGTTCACACCTGGGTATCTATGCGATCAGCACAGTGGGTATCATCAATAACGCAGAACAGCTTGTTGAGAAATATTTTTCGGATCACGGACATCAGTTTATGGCAATGAGTTCGGGCAAGGTCAATTCCACTGAACTTGTGGCTGCTCTTATCAACCAGTGTGATGACCTTGTTTCGGGTATTCTCCATGCACAGGATGAAATTGAAGGCTCGATGACATTACTTATTCTCACCGCTAACGGTGAAGTGATTGCAGCAAGAGACAAGGTCGGCCGTCTGCCGGTGCTTATCGGTAAGGACGATAACGGCTATTGTGTGGCATTTGAGTCTTTTGCCTATCATAAGCTTGGCTATGAGGATGCCTACGAGCTCGGCCCCCGTGAAATTGTCAAAATGACAGCAGACGGAATTGAAACACTCGCTCCTGCGGGAGAAGAAATGAAAATATGTGCTTTCCTTTGGACATACTACGGTTATCCGAATTCCCGCTATGAAGGTAAGAATGTTGAGGTTATGCGTGTTACCAATGGAAAGATTATGGCTCGAAACGAGCAAGAGAACGGCAGTCTTCCGGATGTGGATTTTGTGGCAGGTGTACCGGATTCCGGTGTGCCCCACGCAATGGGTTATGCTACTCAGAGCGGAGTAGAATTTGCACGTCCTTTTGTGAAATACACACCTACCTGGCCCCGTTCATTTATGCCTGCAAATCAAAGTGTTCGCAATCAGGTTGCCAAGATGAAGCAGATTCCCGTACCTGAACTCATTGACGGTAAGAAGCTTCTTTTGGTAGATGATTCCATTGTAAGAGGAACACAGCTTGCTGAAACGGTTGATTTTCTTTATAAATCAGGTGCAAAAGAAGTACATATGCGCTCTGCGTGTCCGCCTATTATGTATGGTTGTAAGTATCTTAATTTCTCCCGCAGTAATTCAGAACAAGAATTACTTGCTCGCAGAGTAGTGCAGGAGCTGGAGGGCGATGAAGGACAAAAGCATCTCGAAGAATATGCTGACGCCCATACCGAGCGCGGTCAGTGTATGTTAAAACGGATTTGTAAAATGCTTGGCTTTGACTCATTGGGTTATCAATCCTTAGAAGGTGTCTTAGAATCCATTGGTATAGATAAAGATAAGGTCTGTACCTATTGTTGGACAGGCAAAGAGTAAGATTGGAGGATATTGTTATGTCAGAAAATGTCCTCCCCGAAAAAATAGAGCGTATTACCAATAAAACGCTTGAATAATACCGACAAGCCCCGAAATCGTTGTATTGTCTGCGACTTCGGGGCTTATATTTTTTAACTATTTTTTAATGCGTCATCAATTGCCTTAAGCAAGGAATCCTCATGTGTTGAGGGAAGATCACAGTTATAGTGCCAAATCATAACTCCGCCGTAACCGTAATTATAAGCAAACGATGTTTTCTTTTCTATAACATCCGGAGTATTAAACCAGAAATCCTTGCCGGTGGTTTCGCAATGATACCATCCGTTTTCATCAATTTTCTCGTAACAGCCGTTATAACCATACCAATATGCAGACATATCTGTCGGGCGGGAATAAAAAGGAAGTCCGACATTTATTTTTTCAGCAGGTATTCCGTGAAAGCCGATTTTATTAACAAGCTCTTTTGTTTCTTCAAATGTTGCATGTCTGCCTTCACTGTCAACAAAGTCATAAACCATCAGTTCAAAGGTGTCTATCGCACCTATTGCGGCGGTTGAAAACTTAATATTCCAGTCACTCATTGCAACTCCAAGAGTATATTCTCCAAGTTTTTTGTCAAGTGAAACAAGGAATTGGTTGTAATAATTCCACGCTTTAGATGAAAGCGGGTATTCGTAATCAAAATGCACACCGTCAAAGTTATATTTATCAAGTATGGTAATAATATTGTCTTCGAGAACACCGCTTGTGAAGGCCTTGTTGTGTTCATCACTTTGCGCTTCCATCTGCTCTTCCCAGATACCGGAATCAGTACTTCCTCCGGGACCAAGAAGATTGAGCGTTATTCTTATCTCTCTGTCACCGATTGCACTTTTTATATTTGAAAGAGCGGTTTCAAGCTTGCTCTCATCATAAATAATTTCGCCGTCACGGTTAAACGATGCGCATTCAAAAAGAATAACATCGGTAATTATATCAAAATCCTCAGAATTAAGACTGTCAGGTGTTTGTACATAGTCACCTCTTATATAAGTTGTAACACTGAAATCACCGGACTTTTTGGCAGGTTTATAGTCTATACCAAACCAGCCCGCCATCAATGTAATAAGAGCGGTAAAAAAAGCAATTACCCTTTCAACAAAAATCTGCATTGTGCAATTCCTCCATTCATAAAATAACTTCAAGATAAAAAGAACATTAAACAGATATAACATTCAATGTTTGTAACATCAAACATTTCGTAAACCACTTCTCATTTTACAGGATAACATAATACTTTAAAAGTTGTCAATAGAATCTTTATATGACATTAAGGAAATGCCGACCGGATCAGCACCCTGCTGTTGAGTCATCTTTTTTCACTTTTACTGTTTGCAATATTATCTGCAAATGCAGAGCTTTTATTTCAGAACCGTGTCCAGAAGTCTTTGCCCCAGGGGTGAGACTGTTCTTCCCATTCGTCACGGTGAGTGAGGATTTTTGCTCTCATTTCGTTGACTTTGTCTTTATATTTTTCATCCGTGGCAAGATTTTTTGTTTCCCAGGGGTCATTTTTAATATCATAGAGGAATGTCCATTTATCCTCTTCTCCGTCACCGTTACGGTACTCGATAAGCTTATAATTATCATCCTTTACACCTCGGACAAAGTTGTCAAAAATCAGATAAAGCTCATCACGGAAGCTCTCGCCGTGTTTTCCGTCAAGAAGATGCGCAAAGCTTCTGCCGTCAACGGAAGAGGGCACATCAAGTCCTGTTTTTTCGCACAGAGTGGGGAAAATATCATAAAGATAGACATAGGCTTCGTTGCGAGTGTCAGGAACAATACCGGGTCCTGCCATAATGAGAGGAATACGGACACCGTGCTCGTAAATATCCTCCTTGCCGAGCCATCCGTGCTGTCCGACTGCAAGACCGTTGTCCCCCGTAAAGACAATAATTGTGTTGTCCTCTTCACCTGACTCGTGAAGTGCATCAAGAAGTCTGCCGATTTCGTGGTCAAGGTGGGTTATCATTGCAAAATACTCTGCAATGTGGCGTCTGATTTCCTTCTCATCACGGGGATATGAGGCAAGATGCTCGTCACGGTGCACCATAAGGGGATAATTTGTATCAATAAGCTCCTGAAAATTGGGAGGCAGAGCGATGTTGTTTTCGTCATACATCTGACGGAATTCGTCTGGCATTGTTCTCGGGTCGTGAGGTGCAAGATAAGCAAGATACATAAAGAAGGGCTTGTCTTTGCCCGTGTTTCTCTTCAGCAGTTCAATGGCTGAATCAGTAAGAAGTGTGCTTGAATGTTTACCGGGGTCAAACTCGTCACAATGCTGTTTCTGAGGATGATTGTCACCGTAAAAATCAACCACGAAATTTATCACATTGTCATATTCACCCGTGGGGTCATAACGGCAGGTAGGAACATTCCAGTGGTCCCACATTCCGCCGAAGAAAATCTTTGCGCCCTGAGTAAAGCTTCTTGCATAGGCAGGGCAACCGTTGTGCCATTTGCCCAGACCGATTGTTTCATAGCCGTTGTTCTTAAAAGTTTCGGCAATGGTTTTATGGTTTTCGGGAATATTTCCGCCAAGCTCCTCAAGGTGAAAGGGATTTCTGCCTGAGAGGATCATCGCACGGCTGGGCATACAGACAGCACCACAGGTACCCCCTGCAATGTGTGCACGGGTGAATGCCATACCTCGTTTTGTAAGGGCATCGAGATTCGGTGTGATTATTTCGTTATTACCGAGAGCGTGAATTGTATCAAAACGCTGGTCATCGGTGACTATAAATAAAACATTCGGTTTCTTTGCCATAGCAACACCTACTTTGAATATTATATTATAAGTGTAACATACAGAAAATAATTCTGTCAATTCTCCTTATTAGAAAAATAAAAATCCCCTGCGTTGTCACAGGGGATTAAGATTAAAGCTTTGAGTAGCCGTAGCAATTGATAAGTGCATCAATCTTGACCTTATTCTTACACAGCGGACATTCGTGAGAAGGAACCGAGAAATAATCGGGCAGGTCATTGGGGTTAAATACAGAATCAACCTCATAGCCTGAAATTTCTTCTGTTGTTGCAAAGATTGCGCCGATACCGACAACCTCACCGCCGTAATACCTGACAGCCTCAATAGCATTTTTGACCGTGTTGCCCGATGCAACTGAAACTGCAAGAATAAGCACGTGTTTATCCTTGACCATAGGCACAATATTGTCACGGAGAATAAGCTGAGATGAGCCTGTCATTTCGGGTGTGACAACATAAATTGTCTGATGAGCATTGATATTCATAAAATCGTGCTTTGTCAGCTCCTCTGCAAGGCAGGTGCCGATAACCTCTGTGCCGTCAAGACAGAGTATTGTGTCAACAATTCTTGTATTATATCTGTAATTACTGCATATCTCTTTCGCAACTGCTTTTGCTTCTGAAAGACGGGATTTCTGCGCTGCAACATCAATATAGTAATTGCTGTGTGAATGTGTTGAAGCAAAATGGCCCTTTGAAGCACGAAGAAAAAGATCGCTGCGTTCTGTCGTAATTTTTGAAACTTTCTGTGTAGGCATTAAAAATACCTCCTTGATATTATTTATACATATTATGTGTACTTATTGTACAATAATTATATTAAAATTTCAAGGTTTTTTGAGTAATTTTATTATTTTTTATCACAGTCCCATTTTTATAAGGTTGCCGTTTCCGTCTGTGTTAATTTCACCCTTGAGAATTTTCAAGCCCTCAACAACAGCCCAGACCTCCATAGCAAGTGTTGCCACGCCGAAAGTAAGTGCCGCACCTATGACTGAAATCAAGAGCTGAGTGAGAGCCCTGTTCTTTCTGTCAAGGTAGAAATTATGAACACCGAATGCACCGAGAAAAACTGCAAGAATCGCTGCAACATAGGCAGAGCGCTGCGGTTTGGGAGCAGGTGTGTACTCGGGCGGCTCGGCATTGTTTACGGGTGCTGCCGTGACGTGCGGTGCCTGATAGCTCTGCTGTTGGTTCTGCTGATAATTGTTCTGCTCTGCGGCAGACGGCTGAGTATTCTGCTGATTTTCGGCAGAAAAATCTGCAGCTCTTCCGCAGTAAGGACAGACATTATAGTTGTCTTCCATTGCTTTTCCGCACACATTACAAATTTTCATAAAAATTCCTCCGTTTATTTTTTTGTAAAAATATTTCTGATATGTTCATTCGGCGCAATTGAGCCGAAATGTCTTATAACGCCTGAAAGCCTCGTGGAGACAGAAGGGTCCCAGCAGTCAGGCTTTGCCGCATTACTGAAGCCGTAGAATCCGATAATTTCTCCGAGCTGTGTTCTGAACTCGCTGTAAGACGGTTTATATCTGCACCACGCAGACTGAGCAACTGCCACAAATCTGGGGAAGCACATATATTCCATTTTCTCAATATCAGCCACATATTCCGTCCATATCGGAGTATCAACTCCGATAACATTTGAGTTGATATCGGTGTTATAATCATACACCTTCTTCAGGGGGGTCATTTCATAAGGATAGTCTGCATAATAGTGGAAAAAATCACTGACAATAATGGGATTTTTACTCTTCTTGCAGTCACCCTTTTTGTCCATCCACATCTGAACGGTAATGTCGGTATCAAGATTACCGCTTCTGAGACTTTCATTCCAGGTTATGACTTTTTTTCCCTTACCTGAGAGATATTCCTTGACTCTGTTTATAAAATATCCCTGCAACGCCTCTTCACCCGCGAGTGCGTTGTCTTTTATCATTTTCTGACAGTCGGGGCAAGCTTTCCACTGATTTTTCGGAGCCTCATCACCGCCGATGTGTATATATTCATCGGGGAAAATATCACATACTTCATCAAAAATATCATACAGAACATCGTATGTCTCATTTTTGCCTGCACAAAGAATATCCTTGAAAATGCCTGCTGTTGTCTTTATTTCAACCTTCTTTTCACCACAGACAAGAGACGGAATTGAAGCAAGCAGTGCAGACACATGACCGGGCATATCAATCTCAGGCACGACTGTCATATGCTTTGAATGTGCATACTCAACAATCTCTCGCATCTGAGCCTGAGTATAGTATCCTTCGTGAATATCTTCATTCTGTTCACTGCCGAAATTATTCGCATAACGGATGGAGCCGATTTCAGTAAGCTCAGGATATCTTTTTATCTCAGCCCGCCAGCCCTGATCGTCTGTCAGATGCCAGTGGAAAACATTGAATCTGAGTTTGGCACAGTAGTCAATCATCCTTTTCACATTCTCAAGGGGCACAAAATGACGACAGCTGTCTATCATAAAAGAACGGTAAGTGTATTTCGGAAAATCTCTTATATGTACATTCGGCAGATTCTGTCCGCACTGATATTTTATCTGTTCCACAAGGCTTTCACCATAGAAAAAACCTGCCTGAGATGATGCCGAAATACGGATTGTGCCGTCTATGTGCACTATGAAGCCCTCAGTGGGCAGCCGTTTGTCTTCTGTTTTCTCGATCTGTGCATCAGAACGGGTGAATCCCGGCAGATATGATATCTCATACGGATACGGTATCAGGGAAAGCTTCATTTCTTTATCCTCCGTAAAGCTGTTGGTATGGTGTGGTCAATTACCATTGAGTCGGGTGTTACAATGCAGTTGACTGCCGTAATTTTAACACCGGATTCTTCAGCAAGCCTAAGTGCATCACCGAATTGCCTGTGTGTTTCATCATTGGGAGAAAAAGAGTCAACCTGTTGTGTCTGAACAACAAACAGAATATTCGCTTCATACCCCTCTTTTGTGCAGTCTGTAAGCTCCTTTATGTGCTTGACTCCTCTTTCGGTGGGAGCATCGGGAAACAGTGCAACTGAGTCCTTTATCAGCGTGACACCCTTTACCTCGGTAAATATTTTTTTGTTCTGACCCTCTGTATAAAAATCAAATCTTGAATTGCCGTGCTTCACCTCAGCTCTGACAGTGCAGTCAGGAAAAACACTTCGCAGGTACTCTCCTGCCGCAAGATTCGGAGCATATGAATCAATATTGAAAATCACAGAGTCCTTTTCAACGGCAATAAGGTCATATTTAGTCTTTCGCAGAGGATTTGCGCTCTCTTCAACATATGCAACAGCTCCGTTTTTAAGAAGCTCACTGAGTCTGCCCGTGTTTTTTACGTGACAGACAGCCTCTTCACCGTCAAGAAGCACATTCGCAATAAATCTGTTGGGTCGTGAAAGAAAAATGCCTTTTTTTATTTTATTATATTTCATAATTATAAACCTTTGGTAAAGACAAAATTAAATTCTTATATATTTTAATTGTATCATAAATTATCTTATTGTGCAATCTTTCTATTGACACTTCATCGCAATATATTTAAAATATATAAGATAGGAGAATTGATATGGACAATACTTTTTTTAACTTTAATCCGATTATAACATCAGCAGCTGAAACAGCCCTTGAAAAAGCAAAGGATGCTTTCAGAAGAATTGATGAAATGACAGAATACAATCAGCATAAAGTGCTGAATGCTTTTATACAGAACAGAGTCAGCGAAACTCAGCTCTGGGGATCCACGGGCTACGGCTACGGTGATGTGGGCAGAGAGCTTGCAGACAAAATCGTTGCCGATGTTTTCGGCGCAGAGGATGCAATAATCCGTTATTCCATCGCATGCGGCACTCACGCTCTGGGAATTGCGCTGTTTTCACTCCTGCGTCCCGGTGACAATATGCTTTGCATCACAGGCAGACCCTATGACACAATCTGCCCCGTTATCGGTATGGACGGCAAAAACGGTCAGGGCTCACTTGCAGATTTCGGCGTGACATATCTGCAGACCGACCTTGATGAAAACGGCCATCTCGATTATGATGCCATTGAAAAGGCAGTTAAAGCAAACAAAATCAGACTTGTTTATCTTCAGCGTTCAAGAGGCTACACCCTCAGAGACAGCCTTTCGGTTGAAGAAATCGGCAAGGCTGTAAAGATAGTCAAAGAAAACTCCGATGCACTTGTTATGGTTGACAACTGCTACGGCGAATTTGTTGAGAAAACAGAGCCCACGGCAGTCGGTGCTGACCTTATTGTGGGCAGTCTTATCAAGAATCCCGGCGGCGGTGTTGCAAAGTGCGGCGGATATATGGCTGGCACAAAGGAAGCTATTGACCTTTGCTCATACCGTCTGACAACTCCGTCACTCGGTAAAGAAGTGGGCGCATCGCTTGACAGCACAAGGGAAATTCTTATGGGACTTTTTCACGCTCCTCACGTTGTTGGAGAAGCACTCAAAACTGCAGTTTTTGCGGCATCACTCTTTGAAGGCTTCGGCTTTGAGACAACCCCTTCATCAGACGAAACAAGGCATGACATAATTCAGGCTATCAAGCTTAAAAACAGTGAAAACCTCATTGCCTTCTGTCAGGGACTTCAGAAAGGCTCACCCATAGACTCCTATGTCACACCCGAGCCCTGGGATATGCCCGGCTACCCCTGTCAGGTCATAATGGCTGCAGGTGCCTTCACCTCAGGCTCATCAATTGAGCTGTCGGCAGATGCACCTCTGCGTGAGCCTTATGCAGTATGGATGCAGGGCGGACTCAACTTCCACAGCGGCAAAATCGGCATTATGCTCGCAGCCCAGGAAATGCTGAAACGAAATCTGATTTAAACAATAATTTATCGGTCAAGACCGAATGGATAATTGAAAATGGAAAATGGAAAGTTTCGGAAGTGCTTCGCACTTACTTCCGCTGCGCTCTATATAATGTTTTCCGAAGGAAAACCACCGACATTTTCAATTTTCAACTTTCAATTTTCAATTACAATAATTTAGTGGCATCGAGCCACTAAATTATTGTTTAACAAATTGTCCATCCTCACGTATAATGTAGTGAAACAATCAGCGGTTATCACTGCATTTCGGGCGGATAAGAAATATCCCTCAGAACAACCCGTTTTGTTTACCGCTTTACATATGCGGAAAAATATGATAAAATAGTATAGATATATAACTTTTCAAGAAGTGGAGATATAAAAAAAATGAAATTAGGTATAGTAGGTCTTCCCAATGTAGGCAAAAGCACACTTTTCAATGCCCTGACAAATGCAGGTGCACAGTCGGCTAACTATCCGTTCTGTACAATCGAGCCCAACGTAGGTGTTGTTTCAGTTCCCGATTACAGACTTGACAAACTGGCTGAAATGTACAATCCCGTAAAATTCACTCCCGCAGTCATTGAATTTGTTGATATTGCCGGTCTTGTAAAGGGTGCAGCAAATGGTGAAGGACTCGGCAACAAGTTTCTTTCACACATCCGTGAGGTTGATGCAGTCATTCACGTTGTAAGATGCTTTGAAAACAGCGATATCGTTCACGTTGACGGCAGTATCGACCCCGTGAGAGATATCGAAACAATCAACTATGAGCTTATTCTTTCCGATATGGAAATCCTTGACAGAAGAATTGACAAGGACACAAAAGCTATGAAGGGCGACAAGTCATTTGCAAAGGATGTTGAGTTCTTCAAGAGAGTGCGCAGTGCCTTTGAAGAGGGCAAGTGTGCAAGAGCAGTTGAGGTTGATGACGACGAAAAGGCACTTCTCGACTCAGTTGCACTTCTCACTGCAAAACCCGTTATCTATGCCTGTAATATGAGCGAAGAAGATTTCGCATCAGATATCGAAGCAAATGTCGGCTATCAGAAAGTCAAGGAGCTTGCAGCATCAGAGGGTGCAGAGGTGCTTCCCATCTGTGCAGAGCTTGAATCACAGATTGCAGAGCTTGGTGCAGAGGAAAAGGAAATGTTCCTTTCAGAGCTTGGCATTGAAAAGGCAGGTCTTGACCTCCTTATTCAGAAGAGTTACGACCTTCTCGGTCTTATGTCATACCTGACAGCAGGCCAGCCGGAAGTCAGAGCCTGGACAATCAAAAAGGGCACAAAGGCTCCTCAGGCAGCAGGTAAGATTCACTCAGACTTCGAAAGAGGCTTTATCAGAGCAGAAGTTGTATCCTTCGACGACCTTATGGCTTGCGGTACAATGGCTGCAGCAAAGGAAAAAGGCCTTGTCCGTTCAGAGGGTAAAGAATACGTTATGCAGGACGGAGATATCGTTCTGTTCAGATTCAATGTATAATTAACAATTCACAATGTACAATTTACAATGAATGTTGTTGATTGTACATTCCATCCCCGCTCGTGGCGCAGCTGGATAACGCAGCAGATTCCGATTCTGAAGATCGGGGGTTCGAATCCCTTCGAGCGGGCCAAACAGCGCCTCTGACGAGGCTAAAAGAAGAAAGAATAGAGAATAAATATGAAATAATAAAACTGTGCATTAGTACTGTTTGTATTATTCTTTATTCAATATTCTTTCTTCTTTATTCTTTTGAGGTGGTAAGAATGAAAGATAATGTTTTATTAGATAAATCCTTGAAATTCGCCGCAAGGATTGTAAAACTGCAAAAATATCTTATCAAAGAGAAAAAAGAAACTATTATTTCAAAGCAGATTGTTCGTTCAGGAACAAGTATCGGAGCAAATGCAAATGAAGCCGTTTACGGAATTTCAAAAGCCGATTTTATTGCTAAACTTCAGATTTCACTAAAAGAAACTGCAGAAACTGAATATTGGCTTAGACTTCTGATATTATCGGAATACATTACTGAACAAGAAGGCGAATCATTGATTGATGATTGCCTGGAAATCAAAAGAATTCTTGTATCAACTCTGAACACCGCAAAAACCAAAAAGGATAATTTTCAATGCTGAATTTAACTACAAAAATTGAACAGATAACTATAGAAGCCGAAAGACGAATTCTTGTCACCAGCGATATTCATGGTCATCTTTCATACTTTAAGGAGATTTTGAAAAAAGCATCATTTTCTGACGAAGATATTTTGTTCATTGTAGGAGACATGATTGAAAAAGGTCCTGAAAGCCTTAATACCCTGCGATATGTTATGGAACTTTGCAACAACGGGAACGTTATACCTCTTATCGGTAATGTTGATGCTTACAGATTAAAAATGATATATGAGCTTTCTGAAGAAAATGTTTGCAGTTTTTATAACTATATGATGAATTTAAGGCAATGGACAGGCACATCATTTTATGAAGAACTTGCGGCTGAATGCGGTTATACGATAAATACAACTGAAGATATTCTGATATCCAAAAAAGATGTTATCACTCATTTTGAAAAAGAATTTGATTTTCTTGCCAATCTGCCGACAATTATTGAAACACAAAAATTTGTTTTCGTTCATGGTGGATTAAGAACAAAGAAAGTATTGGATAATTTGAACAACAGTGTTATGCAGCTAACAAAATATGATGCTTTTGCTGAAAATACTCAGGATATTTTTGATAAATATGTAGTTGCCGGTCATTGGCCTGTTGTTTTATACAGTTCTGATATACCGCAAATGAACCCTGTTATCAACCGTGAAAAAAGAATAATCTCAATAGACGGAGGGTGCGGAGTAAAAAAAGACGGGCAATTAAACCTTTTGATATTTCCCGACATAAACTGTTCCGTTGATGAAATTTCTTATATAAGTTACGATGAAATTCCTTTTGCATATGCTCTCGAAAATCAAAATCCAAGTACTGATTCTGTATATATTTCGTGGGTTAACAGAGAAATCAGAATTTTGAATAAAGGCAAAGAGTTTTCATATATTGAACATGTAAAAAGCGGTCGCAAATTATACATTCCAAATTCTTTTCTCAGAAATGATACAGAAGTATATGACTATACCGACTATATTCTTCCAGTAAATAAAGGTGACAGGTTATCAATTATTTTCAAAAACTCGAAAGGTTATATAGTGAAAAAAGACGGTGTTATCGGATGGTATTGCGGAGATTTATCAAATCGATAATCCGTTGTTAAAAAAATCACAAAAATGGAACATAAATTATGAAAAAAGACATATTGAAAAAACAGATACTTGATGTTATCAGCAGCAAGTCTTTCAGAAATCTTGCCGACAATCTTGAAAATCTGTTATCAGAAACCGATTTTCCGCCTGTTGACGAAAACGAAGCCTATTCGCAGATCACCGACAACTATTTTAAGTTAATAAAAAAACTGAAAATCAAAGCATTTTCGACTTTCAGTTTTAACGATTATAATGACTGCCGTGTTGTAATTATTGACGACAAAAAATATGATTTTGATGCTTGTTTCTCACACAACAATTCATCTGCGGCAGAAATTCTTTGTGAAATTGATTCTCTGATTGCAGATATCGGCAAGGAGCTGTCTTTTATTCTGAAAGAAATTGAAAAAAGAATGAATGGATAAGCAAACACCGCCTTTCAGCGGTGTTTTTGTTATTCCTCAACCATTTTTATAATTTCCTTAAAATCATCCGAAGCCTTGAACTTATCTGACAGAGGATATCTGTTCAGAAGCAGGTGTTTTATTCTGCTTTTTGCGTTATAGGTACTGCCGAGGGTGCGTTTATCGAATTTCTTTCCCTCAAACATCACGGAATGCATTGTTGTGACTGTGTCCATACTGTCAAATTCAATTGCAAGAGAGCACATTTTTCTGAAGTTCTCAATTGCCTTTTCGTTTTCACCGAGCTTTGCATATCTTACGCCGAGATGCCCGTAATTGTACATCACAGTCCGCCACATTTTGCCGTAGTTGCCGTCGTCATAGATAAAATTCAGGAAGTCAAGCTCCTTTTGAAATGCCGACAGCACCCATTCATCGGAAAATCTTTCATCATAAAAGAAATAATGAGAATACACGGTGTTCAGAAGCAGAAACTGTTCTTCAAGTGTGTTTCTGATGTTTTCATCTTTTTCGGCACTGTCCTCAGGATAAAAACTGAACATCTCCCGTGAATCTCTCATATCAGGCATTTCGTTTATAATCTCCTGACACTTCTGCATATACAAACCTGCTTTGTTTATTTCATAAAGATTTCTGTAATGCTCAATTATGGCTCTTTTTGCTTTTATTCTTATTCTGTCATCGGTGCAGTTTTCCTGAATATTGTCATAGATTGCCTCAACTTCCGATGAAACTGCAGATTTGTCTTCCGCAAACCTGACAAGGCAACCGAGATATCTTATCATAACACGGAAATCATTGGGATATTTTTTCTTCAGCTCATTGATAATTCCCGTCATCAGCTTACTGTCGGTGAGGTTATCATATTCCCTAAGCTTTGATATGATTTCTTCTTCATCTGCCGCCTTGTTTACACCGAGAAGCTCGTCAACGCTCACTCTGAAAAACGAAGCAATTTCAGGCAGCATTGTTATATCGGGATAGGTGTCGCCCCTCTCCCACTTGCTGACTGTCTGGAATGATATACCTAAAAAATCGGCAAGCCGTTCCTGGGTAAGATTTTTCTGTTTTCTTAAGCTTTTCAGGTTTTCGCCGAAATAAATGTTCATAAAATCACCTTTTAATTTATTCGGTACCGTGATTCAATAATATCGCAACAGAAACCACAATTCAATAACGCATATTGAGAGAATTTTTCTCTTTGCAAGAGAAAAATAATGTAAAAAACATCCCCTGTGACACAAATCACAGGGGAAAATATTACTTCTGATAAATCCTTACATAGTCAACAACATATGTTGCTGAAGCATCTTTGTCGAGTGTATCAAGCACTTCGATAGCAGGAATTTCGAGAGAAACGATAACATCTTCTTCAACTTCGGAAACACCGTTGCCGAATGAAGTTCTGCGTGTTTCAACACCGTTGATGTAGAAAATGTATTCTGTATCTGTCCATTCAAGACCGTATGTGTTGTATTCGTCATAAATATTGTTGCCCTTGAATGAGCCGAGGTTGTATGACTGGAAGCCTTCTTCAACACCGTCAACACCTGCACAATGGATTGTCTGTGTGACTGCGCCTTTATTTATTATTTCAGCTGTATTTGCTGACTCGAAAATGTCGATTTCAGCACCGCCTACACCGCCCTTTGAAATTGAAGCTGTGTAGGGGGCGTCTGCCTGAATCCAGAATGCTGACCAGAAAGCGGGAGTTTCGTTGACCTTGCAACGGATTTCAAAATAGCCCTTGCAATAACGTTCTTTGAGCTTGATCATAGCTGTGTACCAGCCTTCGCCGTATGTACCGTCAGTAAGGTATTCACCTGTCATAATCATATTGCCGTCTTTTACTTCAACCTGACTTGCAGCATTGAAACCACCTCTTCTGGGACCGCTTCCTCTGTAATCCCATACAGTAGTGTCAAGTGAATCGCCTTCAAATTCGTCTTCAAATACAAGGCTGTAACCTGTAAGGTCAAGCTCATCACCACGGGGAGTAACGGGAGTGTCAAGAATCACAAGTCCGAGAAATTCAAGAATTGCTATGAAATAAGCAGCGAGTTTCTGCATTGAGAATGAGGAGACAAGGTCTTTTATTATTACCATTAACTGTTCAAAACCCCACATCTGACGGGGAGCAAGCTTAAGAACTTCCACAAGAAAAGTTTCCAACATAAAAATCCACCTCTTGATTTGTTTATAATAAAATTATAACCCTGCATAAAAGCTATGTCAAGATTATTTTTCCAAAACAGACAAAAGACATATACAAATGCTCAGTTTTCATATTAACTTGTTACATAAATGTTGCGTTATAAATAAAAAGTTTACAATTTCTGTATAGATTACTCATATGATTGTGTTAAGATGTTGTTAAATATTTTTTAAAGGAATGTTCAGAATGAAAAATTCTCTCAGAAAAATCATTTCTATTGTTCTTTGTGCGGTTATGCTTGTTTCTGTCGGCATTATCAGTGTGTCCGCAGAAAATGTTGCTGTTATGACAGACTGCAACGGTGAATGCGAGTTTTATCCCACAATTATCGTTCCCGGTCTGGGGCAGTCAAACACATGGCTTGCAGATGAAAACGGTGTGCTTCTCACAGACGATGCAGGTAATTATATCACAAGCTTCCCTGCTTATGTGCAGACAGACAAGCTTATAAAGACTCTTGCTCTTCCTGCTCTCAAGTCGCTTTTTACACAAAGCGATGCAGGTCTTTCGGAGGCTGCAAAACAGGCTGTATGGGATATTTTCGGTCATCAGGCATGTGATGAAAACGGTTTACCCTCAGACAGAATCGTAACTGAAAAATATTATCAGTCTACAGCAGATACTCCCGATTACGGTCAGGAAGAGGTTTTCAGTCATGTTCCCTTCAATCTTTATGAAACCGAACAGCCCCTCGACCATATGTATTATTTTGCATACAGCTCCTTCGGCAATCACCTTGAGCTTGTTGACGAGCTTTATGATTTCATTCAGATGGTCAAGGTTCAAACAGGCCACGACAAGGTTAACCTTGTTCCCCTCAGTCAGGGCGGTACTCTTTTCAGCGGTCTTATTGAGTATTATCCCGATGTTGTCAACGACCTTCACAAGATTATTCTTGTTGTTCCCGCACTTGACGGCTCAACAATCATCGGCGATGTTTTCAATGACAGACTTTCTTTCAAGGACCCTGATTATCTTTACAACGGCTTCCTTGAAAACCTCGGCCTTCTCGATGAATTCACAGCAAGACTTATTGAAATTGCACTGAGAATTCTTCCCGACGAGGTTATTATGAGTGTTGTTGATGCCGCTGTTTCAACTCTTGTTGAAGATGTTTTGACAACAAGCACAAATATGTGGGTGCTCTGCCCTTCAGATGACTACCCCACAGCCCGTGAAAAGTACCTTTCAACTCCCGAAAGAGCTGAACTCAGAAGACAGACTGACATCTATTATCAGGCACAGCTTAACAGCAAAGCCAACATCAGTAATCTTGTTGAAAACGGTGTTCAGGTGTTCTGCTTCGTTGAATACGACACTCCCCTTATAAATGTGGGCACAAGCTGGAATACAGAAAACGGCGACTTCATCATTCAGACTGATTCAACATCAATGGGCGCATATTTTGCAAACGTAGGCGAAACTCTCCCCGAGGACTATGTTCAGAAGAACACACATTGTAACAATCCTGACCATAACCACATTTCACCCGACAGAGTTGTTGACGCCTCTGCAGGTCTTCTTCCCGATACAACATTTTACTTTGACGAGCAGTATCACGAGCAGACAGCTCAGAATGACATTATCCTCAAGCTTGCTCTTGAGCTTATCGCAAGAGATGATGTAAAGGATGTATATTCATCACCCGATTTCCCTCAGTTCCTTGCAGGCAGAAACATCTTCAATCTCAAAAACCTTATTGCAACAGCAGAAACTGTTGATGCTTCCAACCTCTCAGGTGCAGATGCTGCAGAACTTGCAGAAGCACTTGCAGGCGCAAAGGAAGTTCTTACAAGAACAGTAAGCTATGCAGGTGAGCTTGAAGAACGTGAAGCAAAGCTTAACGATGTCCTTGTTAAAATCGGTGCTGTTGAAGCAACAGTTGAAAAGGACCCCTCAATGCTCAGAAAAATAAGTCTCTGGCTCTATGACAACTACGGCACAGACGGTTTCTCAGAGCTCCCCGCAGGTGCATTTTTCGGACTTTTAAAAGAAATATTTTAAAGATAACTGCACATAATAAATTACGGACCGACTTCGGTCCGTAATTTTTATTTTGCAAACAATAATTTATCGGGCTGTTGCCCGACAAAAAGAATAAAGAAGAAATAATAAATAATAAAATCGGAAGCCCTGCGGGCTTTGATTATATAAATGGGGTTTAAGGGGCTTGCCCCTTCCAACATTATTCTTTATTCATTATTATTTATTCTTTCAAGAATTTGTCGAGGGGACCTCGACAAATTCTGATTTATGGTGGTTCTATGTGCACAGCTATAACATACAAAACGGATAATTTTTATTTCGGCAGGACTCTTGATTATGAAATTTGCTACAATGAAACGGTGACTTTCACTCCCCGCAAATTCCCATTTAAATTCACAAACGGCAGAAAGCTGAATTCTCATTATGCTATAATCGGTATGGCTTATGTCTGCGACAATTATCCACTTTATTTCGATGCAATGAACGAAAAAGGACTTTGTATGGCAGGGCTTAATTTTGTGGGCAATGCCTCTTTCGGGAAAGAAAAAGAGAACAAAGACAATGTTGCAGTCTATGAGTTCATTCCGTGGGTTCTCAGTCAGTGCGAAAACGTAAAAGAAGTGAGGCTCCTGCTTGAGAAAATCAATCTTACAGATACCCCCTTCAGTGATAACCTGCCCACAGCACAGCTTCACTGGCTTATTGCAGACAAAGCTCAGGCAATCACAGCCGAATGTATGAAAGACGGTCTGCATATTCATAACAACCCTGTGGGTGTGCTGACAAACAACCCTCCGTTTCCGTATCAGATGCACAATCTTAATAATTATGTAAATCTGTCTTCGGCACAGCCTGTCAATAATTTTTCAGCTAACATTGATTTTCAGCTTTACAGCCGTGGTATGGGTGCTATCGGTCTGCCGGGCGACCTGTCTTCACAGTCAAGATTTGTAAGAGCATCATTTGTGAAGATGAATTCTGTTTCAGACAATGACGAAGCATCGTCCGTCAATCAGTTTTTTCACATTCTTGGCTCCGTTGACCAGCAAAAGGGCTGTTGCAAGGTTGACGGTAACTATGAAATCACACTTTACACATCATGTATGAACGCCGATAAAGGGATTTATTATTACACAACCTACGGTAATCATCAGATTTCTGCTATTGATATGCACGCTGAAGATCCTGACCTGAAAAACATCATCACCTATCCACTAGTGAAAAAAGAACAGATAAATATAATAAATCGTGCCTGATAAAAGCCTGCTTTTCATCATTTTCTTCCCACACAGGCATATTATTTACGGGAGGGATTTTATGCAGATAATTGCTTATAACAGAGCAGATACCGTTGAGTATGCACGCAGATGGGCATTTTCACGCAATCCGGCATACTATAACTTTGATGAACTGGGCGGTGACTGCACAAATTTTGTGTCACAGTGTATTTATGCCGGTGCAGGGCAGATGAACTACACGCCTGATTTCGGGTGGTACTATATTTCAATTCAGAACCGTGCCGCCGCCTGGACGGGTGTCACTTTTCTTTATAATTTTCTCACAACAAATGAGGGATTGGGACCTTTTGCAAGAGAAGTCAGTAAAGAAGAAATCCGAACAGGAGATGTTATCCAGCTGGGCAGAGCTGACGGAAGCTTTTATCACTCACTTATTGTAACATCAGTTTTTCCGCAGATTCTCATTGCTGCCCATTCAAATGACGCTCTTGACAGACCTCTTGAATCATATACCTTTGACAGGGCAAGATTCTTACATATTGAAGGCGTCAGAATACCGTAAAACCTATAAAGAAAAACAAATGAGGGGCAATGCTCCGCTATTGCGAAGCACCGCCCCTTTTCAACTTAAATTCCTTTTTATCTGCAACCGAAAAGTGCTTTCACCACACAGGCTGCCGATGTTACAGTCAACGCAAACGCAGCAAAAAGCAATCCTGTTATAATTGAACCGAGGATTCCTGCTGTTGCGATGTCTGCAATCAACAGTATAACCGTCAGCAGAACTGTTCCGAAAATGCCTGCAAAAAATGCTCTCAGTGCATTACAGATACAACCTGTGCAGTCTCTTTCACCGGCAAAGGCCCCTGTCACAAAAGACACTGCAAGAAAGCCCAACGCAACACCGAAAAATACCCACAGAATCACCTGAGGCACAGCTATTGTTCCCGAGAAATTGAGAAAAGCTGTTATTATACCCACAACGGCACTTGAAACAAGAGCAAAAACGGTACAATCACACTTAGGCTTGCAACCACATATTTCCATATAATCACCTCCGTTAACAGTATATGCGTATATAACGGACAAGTGATAGAACAGCTGCAACATTACCAAAAATTTATCTGACTGTTATGTATTTTTCGTGTCAGCTTCAATTGACAATATATATTGTTTTGTGTATAATAAATATAGCTTTTACATAACTGACGGATAAGGCGGAGCACCGCCGTGGAATGTAAAGGTAACTGAATACAGCCACATTATGGCTGAAGCCGACCGTCTGGGCAATTAGTTTTGTAAAAGCTGATTGTCTTTTTTTATTTTTTTAAAGGTTCTCAGCAGAAACGGAGGCAATTTTATGGAACACAAAAACTGGACAGGTTTTAATAAGGGTGTATGGCAGAATGAAATCAATGTGCGTGACTTCATTCAGACAAACTACAAAGAATATACCGGTGATGAATCATTTCTTGCAGGTGCTACTGAGCGAACAAAGCTGATGATGAAGAATATTCAGGGGCTTTTTGCTCTTGAAAGACAGTTCGGCGGTGTGCTTGAAATCGACACAGCAACAGTATCTTCACTGACAAGCTATTCTCCCGGTTATATAGATAAAGATAATGAAATCATCGTCGGTCTTCAGACAAACAGACCGCTTAAAAGAGGCGTATGTCCCTTCGGCGGCATAAGAATGGCAAGACAGGCTTGCGACGCATACGGATACAAGCTCAGTGATAAGATTGAAGAGGAATTCCGTTACCGCACAACTCATAATGACGGCGTTTTCCGTGCCTATACCGACGAAATGCGTAAAGCAAGAAAGTGTCACGTAATAACAGGTCTTCCCGATGCTTACGGCAGAGGAAGAATAATCGGTGACTACAGACGTGTAGCTCTTTACGGCGTTGACAAGCTCATTGAAGAAAAGAAAAAGGATAAGGCTTCTCTTTCTGACGGCATTTTTGATGCTGCTCAGACAAGACTTGATGAAGAGCTCCACAAGCAGATTACTTTCCTCGGCTATCTTAAGGAAATGGCTCAGATGTACGGCTTTGACATAAGTCAGCCCGCTGAAAATGCAAGAGAAGCTATTCAGTGGACTTATTTTGCATACCTGGGTGCAATCAAGGAACAGAACGGTGCAGCTATGTCACTTGGCAGAGTGAGCACATTCTTTGACATCTACATTGAAAGAGATATTGAAAACGGCGTTCTCACTGAAGAAACTGCACAGGAGCTTATGGACGATTTTGTTATGAAGCTGCGTGTTGCAAGACACCTGAGAACTCCCGAATATAACGAGCTCTTCGGCGGCGACCCTATGTGGATTACAGAAGCCGTGGGCGGTATGGGTGAAGACGGCAGAACTCTTGTTTCAAAGACAAGCTACCGTATGCTCAATACTCTTTATACTCTCGGCTCTTCTCCCGAACCCAACCTTACAATTCTCTGGTCAACAGCATTACCCGAAGCATTCAAGAGGTTCTGCGCAAAGGTTTCTGCAGACACTGACTCAATTCAATATGAGAATGACGATATTATGCGTCCCATTTACGGTGACGACTACGCAATTGCTTGCTGCGTTTCTGCAATGAAGCTGGGCAAACAAATGCAGTTCTTCGGCGCAAGATGTAACCTTGCGAAGCTTCTTCTTATAGCAATCAACGGAGGCTACGATACAACAAGCGGTATGCACATCGGTCCTCAGATGGATGTAATGGATGTTGACAAGCTCGATTTTGACGCTGTTATGGAAAGATATGATATTTACATCAGATGGCTCAGCCGTCTTTATGTAAACACTATGAATATCATTCATTATATGCACGACAAATACTGCTATGAAAAGACACAGATGGCTCTTCACGACACAGATGTTGAACGTCTTATGGCATTCGGTATTGCAGGTCTTTCAGTTGTTGCCGATTCACTCAGTGCAATCAAGTTTGCAGATGTTCACCCTGTAAAGGACAGTAAGGGTTATATTGTTGATTTCAATACTGTCGGTGAATTCCCCACATACGGCAATGATGATGACAGAGTTGACCTCATCGCAAAAGATATGACACACCGTGTTATCACAGAGCTGCGCAAGACTCCCGCCTACAGAAATGCTGTTCATACACTTTCTGTTCTCACAATCACATCAAATGTTATGTACGGCAAGAACACAGGTGCAACTCCCGACGGCAGAAAGGCTTCTTCACCTTTCGCTCCCGGTGCCAACCCGATGCACAACAGAGAAAAGAACGGTGCTCTCGCCTCTCTCAACTCAGTTGCAAAAATCAGTTATGATGACTGCCGTGACGGTGTTTCAAACACATTCTCAATCACTCCCGAAGCTCTCGGCAAAACAGAGGATGAAAGAATCAGTAATCTTGTGACTATTCTTGACGGTTATTTCTCAAAGAAAGCACACCATATCAACGTTAATGTTCTTAACCGAGAAACTCTTATGGATGCTTATGAGAATCCCGAAAAATATCCTAACCTCACAATCAGAGTTTCAGGTTATGCCGTTAACTTCAACAAGCTTTCCCGTGAACAGCAGAGAGAGGTTATCAGCAGAACCTTCCACGAGGCAATATGACAGGCTCGGTACACTCATTTCAGTCACTGGGCACTGTTGACGGCCCGGGAATAAGATTCGTCGTATTTCTTCAGGGCTGCAATCTCAGATGCGGATGCTGTCACAACCCCGACACGTGGGATATGCACGGCGGCACCGTATACACTGCAGAGGAAATTGTAAACAAGGCTGCACGCTTCCGTGAATATTTCGGCAAAGACGGCGGAATAACGGTCTCAGGCGGTGAGCCTCTGCTTCAGGCAGAATTCTGCACTGAAATTTTCAGACTTTGTCACGAAAACGGCATCAACACCTGCCTTGACACCTCGGGAAGCATACTGAACGATGCCGTAAAAGAGCTTCTTTCACATACAGACCGTGTACTGCTTGACGTCAAGTATACTCAGGACAGTCTCTACAGAAAACATGTCGGCTGTTCAATGGATAAGCCACTGTCTTTTCTCAACCATCTTCAGCAGATTGGTATCCCCGTTACGCTCAGGCAAGTTATTATACCGACACTCAACGACAATGAGGACAGCATAAATAAACTGCGTGACATTATCAGAAGTTTTTCCTGCATTGATAAAGCTGAACTTCTTCCTTTCAGAAAAATCTGTCAAGTGAAATATAATGATATGGGAATTGAATTTCCCTTCAAACATATTCCCACACCCACAAAAGAACAGATGCAAATATTGAACTCTATACTAAATGCTCCCTGAAAAGGGGAGCATTTTTCCGTTTATATCAAAAAACATACCGAACGGCTCAAAGCTATTGAAAACACAAATCTTTTGTTGTAACATAAAACCACGAGGTGATCACTTTGAAATGCACTTTAAACATATGCCCTGAAAGAGAAGAAGAAATTCTCATTTTTGCGCATAAAAGAACACTTCTTACAGACACAATATCTGCACTTGCACAAGAAGATGATTTTGAACTGACGGGTTTTTACAACGGCTCTGCAAAAAAGCTTGAGCTGACTGACATCTTCTGCTTTGTGTCTGAAGAAAACAGAATATTTGCAATCACTGAAAATGAAAAATGGCAGATAAAAACAAGGCTGTATAAAATTGAAGAAAGTTTACCTGCAACCTTTGTCAGGCTCAATCAGTCCTGCATTGCAAATATCAGACAGATTGACCGGTTTGAAACAACATTTGGCGGTGCATTATCTGTTGTATTCAAAAACGGTTACACAGATTATATTTCACGCCGTCAGCTGAAGACGGTAAAAGAAAGGTTAGGTATAAAATGAATAAATATTTAAAAGATTTTTTACACAGAGGCCTTATGTTCGGCGGCTTCGGTCCCATTGTGGCAGGCATAATTTTTCTTATACTTTCGCTGAATATTGAAGCTTTTTCACTCACGGGTATGCAAATATTCCTTGCAATTATTTCAACATATGTTCTCGCTTTTATTCAGGCAGGTGCAACTGTTTTCAATCAGATTGAGCATTGGCCCGTTGCAAAGTCACTTTTTTGTCATCTGGCAACAATTTACTGCGCCTATGTGTCGTGCTATCTGCTCAATTCCTGGATTCCGTTTGAGCCGCTGGTTATCGTAATCTTTACACTGATTTTTATGATAATCTATTTCCTCATTTGGAGCATAGTGTATTTCTCAATAAAATCCGTGAGCAAAAGAATGAACAGAATGCTGTAAACTCTTTATTTATTCTGAAAAATATGGTAGAATAGTGTTGAGGTGATAAGTATGAAAGTTATGACCTTTAACGTACAGCATTTTCTTGACTGGAGCAACAAGAGAATTGATATAGCTCTGTTTGCAGATTTTATAAAAAGCTGTGATGTTGACATCTGCGGTCTCAATGAAGTCCGTGGAGAAGGTCCCATTGACGGCTACACAGACCAGACAAATGCACTTGCAGACAGAATCGGATATGAAAGATTTTTCGGCGAAGCGATAAAAGTCAGGGGCAGCAGTCCATACGGCAACGCTATAATAAGCAGACTCCCCCTAAAATCAGCTGACACGATAAAAATCCCTGACCCGCTTATAAAAATCGGCGGCAGATATGAATCACGGTGTATTGTCAAGGCAGTTATTGATGTAAACGGCAAGGATGTTATGTTTCTTGTCTGCCATATGGGCCTTATGCGCTCAGAACGAAAAAATGCAGTTAAAACCATTTGCAGGCTGCTTGATGAGTGCTCATTACCCTGTATTCTTATGGGTGACTTCAACACAAAATCTGATGACAAGGTTCTTGACCCGATATATGAAAGAATGAGGGACACCGATGCTCTCAGTTCAGAACACAATATGCCAACCTATCCATCATATAAGCCGGAAAGCAAGATTGACTACATATTCTTCAGAAATATGTCCTGTGTGGGAGTTAAAACGCTGACAGATGTTGTGTCTGACCATTTACCCATTACAGCAGAATTCGCAATTTAATAGTAATATAAAAGTTAAATCAGCAGTCGGAAAAATCCGACTGCTGATTCTTTTGTTCACTTCAATATTTCTGATATATCAACAAGGTTTTTTTTATCTTTTTCAGACAGGCTTCTGTAGTTATAAAGGAGTTGTTTTTCTTCTGCAGTCAGCGATTCATCAGAAACTGTTATTTTATCTGAAGAACCGGCGATGTAATCAATGGGAACGTTATAAAACTCAGACAGCGTTATTGCGAGCTCAAGGGGTAACTCTCTTTCACCCGATTCATATCTGCGATACTGTGTCAGCTGCATAAAAAGCGCATCAGCAACCTGTTTTTGTGTCAGGTCTCTGTCTTCTCGCAGATTTCTTATTCTCTCGTATTTTCCCACTTGTTATCATCCTCTCTGCCTATAATGTAACAGAAAAGCACCGTTTGGTGTTGACAAACGCATTATATGGTGTTATAATTTGTTTATATAGCACCATTCAGTATTATTATTGACACATATTAAGCATTTCGTTCCCTTAAAACGCCGTTTCGTTCCTTTCCCGTTGACATTGCAAATATATTTTTTTATTATTTAAACAAATAAAAAGAAAGAGGTAAATCTATGAAGACAAAAATTTTATCATTATTTTTGGCTGTTGTTATGCTTTTCTCTGTCCTGTCAGTGGGAGCAACAGCAGAAAGCCTGACCGAAGTGCCTGAGGGGTATGTCGGCGTGTATACAAAGGATGATCTGTTTGCAGTCAGAGAAAATCCGTCCGGAAAATACATACTTATGAATGACATCATTTTTGATGATGCTGATTATGTCAACGGCGGCGATTTCTATAACAGTGGCAAAGGCTGGGAGCCTATCGGCACATCAGCAACACCATTTAAAGGCACATTTGACGGTAACGGTTATGAAATTGTCAATCTGCAGATAAACAATCCCGAGGGAGATTATCAGGGATTGTTCGGATATACATCGAGTGCAACAATCAAAGGTGTCAATCTGAATGATGCTTATATTATGGGTGGTGATTACACAGGTGGTGTTGTAGGATATGATATGTCCTATACAACATTATCAGATTGTTGTTGTGATGGATATATTTTTGGCAATTCATATGTTGGTGGGATAATTGGATATAAATCATATGGGGCTAAAGATAATGTTGTTGGTCATATCACTAATTGTATTAATTTTGCGCAAATATTTGGAGCAAACAGTGTTGGTGGTATTTCCGGACTTACGCATTCGTTCGCTGGGCGTGGATATCAGAATGTCACAGTATATTACCCCGTATATATTCAGAGGTGTATAAATAGTGGAGATATCGTCTGTTCAGGAACTGATGCAGGTGGCATTGTGGGAGATACCAATTATACAGAAAACAACCCTTACTATAATTATGCTGCAATATGTATTCAGAATTGTTACAATGTTGGAAATGTATCATCAAAAAATTATGCAGGCGGTATTTTAGGATTTGATGCACGAAAAAATATTACGGAATATTCATATTCAACAGGAAATGTTACTGCAGAAACTAACAACTATGGTGGTTGTTTTGGAAACGAGCCATATCAAGCAACATTTTGTTATTATCTCGAAGATGCGGTTTCTGATCCTGATTGCTTAGCCGGAACACCCAAAAGCCCTGACCAGTTAAAAAAACAGGGAACTTTTGAACAGTGGGATTTTGATACTGTATGGACCATGGAAGGCAGAGAAGATTTCCCCTACCCTGAGCTCCGTGATGTTCCCCTCGTTTTTCCCGATGATTCAAAAACAGAAATAAGCGGTACTGTTACAGTAAAAGGTGAAGCAAAAGTCGGTTCAACTCTTACTGCCGAAATTACAGGTGTTTCTCCTGAAGGTGCAACTTTTGAATATGAATGGAAAGCAGATGGCAAGATTGTAGGCACAGAAGCAACTTATACCGTAACTCAGGATGATGTGGGAAAGAATATCACTCTTACAGTCAAGGGCTGCGGTGATTTCAAAGGCGATTTTTCATCATCTGCAATCATCGGCGAATGTGTTCATTCTGTTGCCGAATACACAGATAACAATGATGCAACATGCTATAAAAATGAAACAAAATCAGGCGTTTGTGAAAAATGTAATGCAACTGTAACAGAAGAAATAGAAGATTCGAAGTTTCCTCATACATTCATCAATTATATTTATGACAACAATGCAACCTGCACAGCAGACGGTACAAAAACAGCAAAATGTGAAAACTGTAATGCCACTGATACAATTACAGCTGAAAAAACTATGCTTGAACATAATTTCTCAGACAGTTGGACTATCGATAAAGATGCAACCTGTACAGAGGAAGGCATAAAATCACATCATTGCAAAGACTGTACTGCAACAAAAGATGAAACTGTATTAAATAAACTTGCACATATTTATGTTGCAGATGTCACGGAAGCAACCTGTTATGATGACGGAAAAATTGTTTACACTTGTTCTTGCGGTGATACATACAGCAAAAATCTGTATGCGACAGGTCATGTTGACAGTGATAATGACAACATCTGTGATGAATGCGAAGAAATAATCAATAATGACTGCGATTGTATTTGTCACAGTTCATCCGGCTTTTTGAGTTTCATCTGGAAGGTGCTCAGCTTCCTGAACAGATTATTCGGCACAAATGCAATATGCGGATGCGGTATTGCTCACTGGTAACCATTTATTATAATTTAAAATAAAAACTTAAAGGCGATGTATCGTGTGATACATCGCCTTGATTATTGTATTATTTAACTTAATACTTCTTTCTTGCTGTGTAGCCTGTGTGAAGGATTTCGTGAGCCTTGTGGCTGTTGGGTTCGCCGAAGAATTCAGCATAAACAGCCTTGACATCAGGATTAAGATGTGACTTTCTGATGGGAAGGTTCTTATCGTCTTCATAAAGACCGGCTGCACGGAGTGCTCTTACATCATAGTTGTTGATAACTGCTGCGGGCTGAATGGGCTGACCGCCGCCGTTTACACAGCCGCCGGGACAAGCCATAACTTCGATGAAGTCATATGTCTTCTCGCCTGCCTTGATCATATCAAGGAGCTTGCCTGCATTAGCAGTGCCTGAAACAACAGCAACTCTGATTTCGTTGCCTGCGATTGTGTAAGTTGCTTCCTTGATACCTTCTGTACCACGTACATCTTCAAACTCAAGCTTTTCAAGCTCTTCGCCTGTGAGTGTTTCATAAGCTGTACGAAGAGCAGCTTCCATAACACCGCCTGTAGCACCGAAGATTGTACCTGCACCTGAGCCGAGACCGAAGGGAGCATCGAATTCACCGTCGGGAAGCATATTGAACATAATGCCTGCCTTCTTGATCATTCTTGCAAGCTCACGGACTGTAACAACTGCGTCGATGTCTGCAAGACCTTCTACAGCTGTGTGATCCATTCTTTCAGCCTCAAACTTCTTAGCTGTACAGGGCATTACGCTGACAACAAAGATGTTCTTGGGATCGATGCCCTCTCTCTGTGCATAGAAAGTCTTTGCAACAGAACCGAACATACCCTGAGGTGACTTACAGGATGAAAGGTTGGGAATCATTTCGGGATAGTAGTGTTCGCAGTATTTGATCCATCCGGGTGAGCAGGATGTGATAAGAGGAAGATTTTCCTTCTTTGTGTATCTTGAGAGGAACTCTGTTGCTTCTTCCATAATTGTAAGGTCAGCAGCAAAGTTTGTATCAAATACCTTATCAACGCCGAGAGCACGGATAGCTGAAACCATCTTACCTGTAACAACAGTACCGATGGGGTAACCGAACTCTTCACCGAGACCGACTCTTACTGCGGGAGCAGTCTGAACGAGAACGATCTTTTCGGGGTCATTGATAGCGTCAAATACCTTCTGAGTATCATCTCTTTCTGCAAGAGCGCCTGTGGGACAAGCTGTGATACACTGACCGCAAGAAATACAAGCAACGTCACCAAGGTCATAATCAAATGCACAACTGATGCTTGTATCAAAGCCTCTGTTGTTTGCACCGATAACTGCAACACCCTGATTCTTTTCACATACAGCTACGCAACGACGGCAAAGGATACACTTTTCGTTGTCACGTGTCATATGAGAAGCTGACTTATCGATGTCATACTTATTTGTAACGCCTGCAAAAGCAGTTTCGTCTTCTATACCGTATTCATAGCAAAGCTTCTGAAGCTCACAGCTACCGCTTCTTACGCAAGAAAGACACTCCTTCTTGTGGTCTGAAAGGATAAGCTTGAGAGTTGTTTTTCTTGCCTCGATAACCTTGGGAGAGTTTGTATAAATCTCCATTCCCTCATTTACGGGGAATACGCAGGCTGCAACAAGGCTTCTTGCGCCCTTAACTTCAACAACGCAGATACGGCAAGCACCGATAGCATTGATTTCTTTAAGGTAGCAGAGTGTGGGAATATTTATACCTGCAATTCGTGCAGCTTCAAGAATTGTGCTGCCGGCAGGAACGGTATATTCTTTACCGTTGATTTTTACATTAACATCAGCCATTTTATCCGTTCCTCCTTATTTCTTTACGATTGCACCGAACTTACATTTTTCGATACAAGCTCCGCACTTGATACACTTAGCAGTATCAATAACGTGAGGATTCTTGACAGAACCTGAGATTGCACCGACGGGACATACTCTTGAACAAGCTGTACAACCCTTACATTTATCTTCGATAATACTGATTGTAAGAAGATTCTTACAAACGCCTGCAGGACATCTCTTGTCAACTACGTGAGCAATATATTCGTCCTTGAATCTCTGATATGTTGAAAGAACGGGGTTGGGAGCTGTCTGACCGAGACCGCAGAGTGAGTTCTCTTTGATGTAATGGCAGAGCTTTTCCATCTCGTCAAGGTCTTCAAGAGTACCGTTGCCGTTTGTGATTTTTTCAAGAATTTCGTAAAGTCTCTTTGTACCGATACGGCAGGGAGTACACTTACCGCATGATTCATCAACTGTGAATTCAAGGAAGAACTTAGCAATGTCAACCATACAGTCTGTTTCGTCCATAACGATAAGACCGCCTGAACCCATCATTGCACCCTGTGCAACAAGGTTATCGTAGTCGATTTCGATATCAAGCATTGATGCAGGGATACAACCGCCTGAGGGGCCGCCTGTCTGAGCTGCCTTGAATGCCTTACCATTAGGAACACCGCCGCCGATAACTTCAACGATCTCACGAAGAGTTGTACCCATAGGAACTTCAACAAGACCTGTGTTTGTGATTTTACCGCCGAGAGCAAATACCTTTGTACCCTTTGACTTTTCTGTACCCATTGAGTTGAAGAAGCCTGCACCCTTGAGGATAATCTGGGGAACGTTAGCAAATGTTTCAACATTATTTTCTGTTGTGGGCTTGCCGAAAAGACCCTTGACTGCGGGATAGGGAGGACGGGGACGGGGCTCACCACGGTTGCCTTCGATTGATGTCATAAGAGCTGTTTCTTCACCGCAAACGAATGCACCTGCACCAAGACGGATGAAGAGATCGAAATCGAAGCCTGAACCAAAGATGTCTTTACCGAGAAGACCGTAAGCTCTTGCATCGTCAATAGCCTTCTGAAGACGTGCAACAGCGATGGGATACTCAGCACGAACATAAACGTAACCCTCTGATGCGCCTGTTGCATAACCACAGATAGCCATAGCTTCAACAAGACAGTGGGGGTCGCCTTCAAGAACTGAACGGTCCATAAATGCGCCGGGGTCACCTTCGTCAGCGTTACATACTACATATTTCTGACCCTTGGGCTGTGCTGCAGTGAAGCTCCACTTGAGACCTGTGGGGAATCCGCCGCCGCCTCTGCCACGAAGGCCTGAATCTTTGATTTCCTGAATAACCTGTTCGGGAGTCATCTCTGTGAGAGCCTTACCGAGAGCTGCATAACCGTCCATAGCGATGTACTCATCGATGCTTTCGGGATTGATAACACCGCAGTTACGAAGAGCTACACGCTTCTGTGACTTATAGAATGTTGTGTCGTTAAGAGAAACGTGAAGTGCTTCTTCCTTAACGCTTTCATCAACGTCTGAGTAAACAAGACGCTCAACAGTTCTACCCTTGAGAAGATGCTCAGAAACGATTTCTGCAACGTCTTCTTTCTGAACTCTTGAATAGAATGTGCCGTCGGGATATACGATAACGACAGGGCCTAATGCACAAAGACCGAAACAGCCTGTCTTAACGATTTTTACTTCTTCAGAAAGACCGTTTTCTGCAAGACGGCTTTCGAATTCCTCGATAAGTGTCGCACTGCCCGATGATGTACAGCCTGTACCGCCGCATATCAGAACCTGGGAACGAATCATATTTTTTACCTCCAACTTGTATTAACAAATGAAATATTATACCTTAGAAATAGTATATTCGTCGATAACTTTGCCACCCTTGAGGTGCTTTTCAACAACTTCCTTTGCCTTTTCGGGAGTCATCTTAACGTATGTTATCTTTTCTTTGCCTGCCTCGTAAACTTCAACAACGGGCTCATACTGACAGATGCCGATACAGCCTGTCTGTGTAACCATAACACTGCCTGCAAGACCTGCAGCGCCAACCTCCTCAACAAATGCGTTAAGAACAGGTCTTGCGCCTGCTGCGATACCGCAAGTAGCCATACCTACAACTACTCTTGTCTCGCTGCTTCCTTCACGAAGGACAACCTTACTCTGCATCTTTTCTTTGATTGCAGCAAGTTCAGCCAATGATTTCATACTCTATCTTATCCTTTCATATAAATTACATATTTAATGCACAATGCATAATGCAAAATGCAAAATTAACAGTTTTCATAGGCTTCTTCAAGATAGCCTTTTATCCAGAGGATGACCTCAAGATTATCAAGAGGCACATCACCGAGGACTTCCTTAAGCTCCTGAGTGTCAAGTGACACTGCATTTTCAGGCATTGTGTGACTGAATATCCACCTTATATCGGGACTGCCCTGAATAAGAGTTGTAATACTCGAAACTATATCACCCAGCGGGGTGAAGTCAATACTGTTTTTATTAAAAACAGCCGTAGTCACTGTGCCGTGATCTTCGGGATAATCACTCTCGTGCTTTGATTCAATACTGAAGCTGCCGCCTGTCTGTTCAGCTGCAAGCTTCAGAAACGGAATTCCCATTCCGACCTTTCTTGTTGTTCTTGTGGTACTGAAGGGGTCCGTTACGGTTTTAAGAAAATCGGGCTTCATTCCGCAGCCGTTGTCACTTATCTTCATAGTGAACGTATCCGCCGTTTCGGTAAGAGTGACATAAACCGTGTCAGCCCCTGCCTTTACGGAATTTTTTGCTATATCAAGAATATTCAGCGAAAGTTCTTTCATAGCTCAGCCTCGTAAAATCTCAAAAAGTTTTTTTCTGACAAGCGCACTGCTGTAGGGCTCGTCATCTATCTCAAAGTATTCCTTTTTCTCTTTTATATCCCAAAGGTAATGGGCGTCTGACGACACCACCTTGAGAGTTTTTCTGAGATTGGGATACTTTTCGTCATATTTATCGATATTTTCACCCGAATGAAACTCTGCAGTTTTAAACTCCATATACTCATACTCGGGGAAAGTACCCAGCATTGCGATTATTCCGTTTGCATCCCTGTCTACGTGTGCAGGATAACAGATTCCTCCGTGTTCCGTAACAATTTCGTACACGGTATCAATCATAATATCAGTTGCATTAGAAAGGAGATGCTCCTCCACACCGATTACTTCGTCATTTTCATTCATAATTCGCTGAAAACCGAATATGTCGGTACGGTTAGGAATAAGCATTCTGTGTTCTTGTATAAATTCATCAAACGCCATCGCTGTTTCAAGCTCCTCGAACAGACACACAACGTGAATGTCTTCGGCAGTTGTCAGCTCCATACCTGCAACGGGAATAATTCCGTTTTTCTTTGCCGCCTTGAAAAATGCCGGGCAGTTTTTGCAGGTATTATGGTCAGTCAGCGCCATAATGTTCAGACCGTTGAGAACTCCCATACCTGCGATATTGTTTGGTGTCATATCATCGTCACCGCAGGGGGACAGACACGAATGAATATGAAGGTCGTAATAATACTTGTTCATATCTGTTCAGACACCTTCACAGCCGTTTCATATGACGGCAACGCTGATGAAAGAATGTTGATTTCTTTTTGCTGTGCGGTTGCGATGATATCATCATCAACCGTTACACCCTCTGAAAGAATAATACAGGAGACATCTGCAAGTGAGGCAACTGCAATGATGTTGATGTTTGACATTATCGTTATCCACGCATCGTCTGCCTTGGCTCTGCCCATAACCCAGCTTAAAAGGTCACCCGTATAGCATCCGGTGACTTCCCTGTCACCGTCTGCCGTAACAACAGCCGTAAAACCGCATTTTTCACACAATTCTTTAACTGTCATTTTTCCGTTTCTCCTTTCGGGGAGCAATTCATAACACGGCAAAGACTCATATCAGCCTGACCTCTTACCACATCCTCTGCAAAAGCCTTGCACGTAGGAGAGCCGCAGGCTCCGCAATCGATTCCCGGAAGTGTTTTTCTTATCTGCTGAATCTGAGCCATCATACGCATAGACTCACTGAAGCTGTTGCTGAGCCTTGATATCGGCGTATATTCGGGCAATTCATAAGAAAGAATGTTGTCAGGGATAAACTGCGTACCCTTGGGAAGTCTGTTGACCGATACGGGAAGATATCTTCTGACAGAGTGAAGACGTGTTCTTGCTATAAACGGATTTTCAATCGTCATAACGCCGCCGACACAACCGCCCGTACAGGCATTCAGCTCCACAAATTCAAGCTGAGGTATATTGCCGTTTTCTATGGCATCAAGCACCTTATTTACATTTTCGATGCCGTCTGCCGCAAGATAATTATCATTGAGTATTGCCGAGGATTCACCGCCGCTGGATGCCCAGCCAACGCCTATCATACCTGTTTCAGATGCAATATCGGGAGAATTATCCTTTTTCATTGCCGCAATAAGCTTGAAGTAAACATCCTTGAGAGAAATGACAACGTCGATTTCACTTTTGTAATCGCCGAAGCCGTTTCTGATGTAGCTCACCTTACCGGGACAGGGAGAAATAAAGAAAAGTCCGATATCTGAATCCTTGAGTTCGGGATGTTCTTCCTTTGCCTTTTTTCTTGCCATTTTTGCGGCAATTTCAAGGGGAGGAAGGATTGGCATCAGATTATCCCTTAAATAAGGATATCTGAGTGAAATAAGTCTTACAACAACGGGACAAGCCGAGCTGATGACAGGCTTTTTAATTCCCTCGGTTTTAAGATAAAGTCGTGTGTACTCCGTAACATATTCAGCAGCCTTTGCAACCTCAAAAACATCGTCAAAGCCGATGTCGAGAAGCCCCTGAAGAACGGTATCCACATCCTCGAGATTGTCAAACTGGCCGTAAAGAGAGGGTGCAGGAAGAGCAATCTTCCATTTGTAGCCCTGATAGTGCTCAAATTTTGAACACATTGCTTTCTTTGCGTTATTCGGACAAACTCTGATACATTCACCGCAGTCGATACATCTGTCTTCATTGATGACAGCGTGACCGTCACGGATTCTTATAGCTTCTGTGGGACAATGACGCAGACAAGTTGTACAGCCTGTGCATTTGCTCACATCAAGCTCAACTGAATGCTTATACATCTTCATCCCACCCCAAAACAATTCGCAATTCGCAATTAGAAATTCGCAATTTCGGAACTGCGTTGCATTTTATATTATTAGTTATAGTCTTTTTTCTGCGTTTTTGATATTGCCGTCAGAATTCTTATAAGCTCTTTGCAATCACCATATATACTAAGAAAAGCTATCCTATTTATATATCCTGTTTCAAAAAGCAGTTCCAACCAGTATTCTGTTTCGCTTGCCTCTTTTAAAGCAATATTTATCTTGGAATAAAAGTCAGCTCTGCTTTGACCGCAGATTGCCTCTTTTACATTTGCTCCGATACTAGTTCCGCTTTTCTTTACCTGTTCCGATAAAACAAATTCTTTTTTGCTTCTCAAATATTCAGATAATCTAATAATTCTTATAGCAAATGCCTTGCTTTTATCAACAATTAGATTATTGCTCTTCATCAAAAATCACCCTTTATAATCAAAAGGCGAAGCCTTTTCCGAAATTGCACATTGCGAATTGAGAATTGCGAATTAGCAAACACAAAAACTAAATGCTTTCTATAATTAAAGATTTACTACCATCTTAATAGTCGTGCCTTCGCCGACAACAGAATCAATGGTCATTTCGTCAGTGTAGCGCTTCATATTGGGAAGTCCCATACCTGCGCCGAAACCCAATGAACGGACAGAATCGGTTGCCGTGGAAAAACCCTCCTGCATAGCAAGATTTATATCTGCAATACCGGGGCCCTTATCAGCAAGAATGATTTCAATCTTATCTTCACTGACAATGACATCGGCAGCGCCTCCGCCTGCGTGGATTACCATATTGATTTCGCCCTCGTACATCGCAATTGAAACCTGTCTGATAATTTCGGGCGGAATTCCCAGCCGTCTGAGATTCTTTTTTACCTGAACAGATGCCTGACCGGCTGAAGTAAAATCTTCACCGTCAACATCAAAATGAAAGGTCAGTGATTCACTCATATCTTCCTGCCGTTTCCGACAAGGCCGTTTACATAAAGCTTTCCGCAAGCCTCATAAAGGCGCATGTCTGTAGCAAGGATGGCCATACCGCTCTCAGAAGCAAGGTCAATCATTTCCTGTGTAGGCTTCTTGCCTCTGACAAATACAAGGCAGAGCATATCCATCATTTCAGCTGTTCTGATGACCTGTGAATTAACAAGCCCTGTCAGAAGAACTGCCTGATCCTTCACATAAGCGAGCACATCACTCATCATATCGCTTCCGCACGCAGAATGAACATCCGCATCAAGCATATCCTGACCGCAAAGTACATCTGCTTCAAGCAAATCTTTAATAGTTCCGATAGTCATAGGGTTTATCCTCTCACCGACTATATATTATAATGTAATATATAATTATTCGTATTTTGCAATGATTCCGGGGATGTCATCTGCAACAAGTCTGCCGTAAACATCATCGTTAACGGTAAGAACGGGAGCAAGACCGCAGGCACCGATACAACGGCAAGCTTCAAGTGAGAACTTTCCGTCTTCTGTGCACTCGCCTGATGCGATACCGAGACATTCCTCAAGCTTGTCAAGAAGCTGCTGTGCGCCCTTAACATAGCAAGCAGTACCGAGACAAACTGAAATATTGTACTTACCCTTGGGTGAAAGTGAGAACTGAGCATAGAATGTTGCTACGCCGTAAACCTTTTCAAGGGGCACTTCCATACCTTCAGCAATCATAACCTGAACTTCTCTGGGAAGGTAGCCGTAGATACCCTGAGCTTCCTGCATTACTGCCATAAGATTGCTCTTGTCGCCTGCATACTTAGCGATAACTTCCTTGAGCTGTGCTTCCTGTTCGGGAGTGCCTGCGAAAGGCATTGAGCTGATTTTCTTTTTCATTGAAATTTATCCTCCAATCAATGTATCGGCAAGTGCCGAATCGATATTTATACATACGTCGTTATTATAGCATATAAATTTTAATAAATCTATACCTTTAGCTCATTTTTACGCAAAAAATGATAATTTTTTAACAAAAAAGTTTTAACAGTTTTGTATTTTTATTCATAAACAGATTTTTATACATTTTTATCATACCATTATTTATTATATATTTACTTTTTATGCCAATAAAAGCATATTTCTGCCCTTTATGGTAATTTTATATTGTAATTCTTTACAAATATGAACTCTCTCAGCATTGCCGTTTGTGACGCTTCAACAAAAAACGGCTTTTCTTATTGACTAAAATGACGAAAGATGGTAGAATACGGACTTGTGGCAAGGTAAACACCTTTGCAGAACTTATGTCAACACTATAAATAAGGGGTTGAATCCATTGAAAAACAGACTTATCCGCCTTTTTTCACTTGTAGCCGCAATCATACTTCTGCTGACTACCCTCCCCCTCAGTGCCTCAGCAACGACCTTTAACCGTATTGTCAACGCATCAACAGACATAATAATGACAAACGAGGGCACATACACAACAGTTGTCAGAAATGACAACGGCTCACTGAGCATAGGCAAAATCTGCTGGCACGGCACAAATGCACTCAACCTTCTGAAGGATATTGTTGCAAAGAACCCCACACAGGCTCTCGGCATCCTCGGAAGCTCGCTTTATAACGAAATTATTACATATTCCTCTTGGGAAACAAAAATCCCGACTGTCAATGAAACAGCGGTCATCACCGTTCTTCTTTCCACAGCTGAAAGCCGTGATGTTCAGGACAAGACAGCCTGGGAATATATCAGCAGATATGTAGAGCACGGCATTGAGCTTGGTATCACAGAGCCTGAAGCTCTCATCTTTTTTGCTGACTATGAAAACCAGATGGGCAGAAACGGCGCCGCAAGCTTTTATTATAATGTAATGAGAAATTACGGCGAAGTTAATCTCGGCACACTTTTTTCAGCATCAAGCAAAAATGCACGCCGTGTCAGAACATACAATTTCTGCGCAACAATCAACTGGAACAATTATTCAGACAATCCCGTAAATGAAAGGGATACCATTGCTCCCGAAATCAGCGATGTCGTAGTAAGTGATATAAACGCACAGGGCTACACTGTTTCCTGCACTGCATCAGACAATAAGCAGGTTCTGGCAATCTTCTTTGCTGTTTTCCATAAAGATGACGGCTCAGAAAACGCAAAATGGTATAAGCAGGACACCACTGCAACGGCAAAAATGACCATAGATATTTCCGAATTCAATAACAGGTCCGGTAACTACTGCACATACATCTATGTTTTCGATGAAGCAGGCAACTATTCCTATGTTGAGCTAAATGAGATAAAGGTCCCTGAGAATACTCCGGCAGAGCCGAAGCTCAGTCTCACTGTTTCAGCATCTTCTGCTGCAAAAATCGGTGAAAAAATGCGTTGGAGAGCATCAGCAACAGGCGGCAGCGGAAACTATCTTTACTCATTCAGCCTCTATAGAGACAACAAAGAGATAAAACGCACCGGCAGAAGTGATTACTCTGATTTTGAGTACACAGTTGATGCCACAGGCGTTTACAAGGTGCTTGTGAATGTATACGACACAACAAGCGGCAAAACTGCCACCGTTGTCAGCGCAGACACCAACATTTTCACTCCCATTGTGACAGAATCCTTCAAGGCCAACATCCCCGCAGCCCTTCTCGGACAGCAGATTTTCTGGGAAGTCAAGGCATCAGGCGGTGAAGGTGAGCTTGAATACTCATATACATTATATAAAGACGATACAATTGTACAAAGCACCGAATTCAAGGCAGGCAACTACAAATACAGCTATAAGCCTTCTGAAGAGGGTGTTTACAATGTAACAGTCAATATCAGGGACGGTCGTTCACAGGTCGTTTCCCTGAAAAGTGAGGATATAACAGTCATCAGACCTCTTGAGGCTGAAAATGTATCTTTCTCATCCGATTATACTGTTGCAGGCAAGAATGTTACCTGTTCAGTCGATGTTTTCGGCGGAACAGGCAGTTATACCTGCAAGTTCAGTATATATTGCGACGGAATTCCCGTGCTTGAAAGTGATATAATAAGCACAAACGAATTCACTTTTACCGTTCCCAAGGCAGGCAGATACACGGCCTTTGTAACGGTAACGGACGCAGACAAAACAGTCACCGAGGCTAACGGCGGTACTCTCACTGCTGCCGAAAAGGCTCAGAAGGGTGACTCAAACTGTGACGGAAAGCTTACTGCAGCTGATGCAAGATATGCACTCAGATGCTCTGCAGGTCTCGATACCGTAGACGAGCTTTTTAAATACGCAGTTGATGTCAATGAGGACGGCAGAATCACAGCCGCCGATGCAAGACAGATACTCCGTGTTGTGGCACAGCTTGATACATTCTGAATTGGAGTTTTTTGATGAAGAAAAAAATTGCAGCTTTTGTAATTATGCTCATTATGCTGTTCTCCGTCTGCTCAGTCACAGCTTCAGCTTATGACCGTGAGCTTCTCAACAGCATAACGACAAATTACGACAAAGCTCTCTCGATTGCAGAACGTGGCTCCTTCCACGGCAAATGCAATCTCGCAACAGCCTATCAGCTCAGAGCTATGGGTATTTATGCAGACGGACTTGATTATTCGGGAACAGGCTCATCGTGGCACGCATATTTCAGAAATGTTTCCGGAACAACAGGCGGCTATAATATCGTAACAATCAGCGGTGCAAACTGTCTTAATGACCTTGTTGACCGTTACGGCGATGAAATATACGACGTTGTTTATTGTCTTGGTACCGGTGGTACCAGCGGCGGCACTCACGTTCTCTATATCAGGGCAATTATCGACGGATATGTATATTTTGCAGATTCATTCGGCACAAGCTACTATCACACATATTACGGCGAGGGCGAAGGAACTGTTCTGTCTCTGCCTGATTTCATTTCTGCTTACAGAAGAATGAACGGCAATGCTTACGGATGTGTTTATTTCACAAAGAATAATGTAACAGAGCATCTTTCAGGCTCAACAGAAAACCCTGCTGACTGGGCAGATGACAAAACTGTATACGAAACAGGCAGATATGTTGTATCAGCTGTTTCTCTCAAGGTAAGAGAAAAGCCAAACACACACGCTGCGTCAACAGTAACAGTGCCCCACGGCTCTCAGCTTACAGTTTCAGAAATCAAGAACAACTGGGGCTTTGTCGAATTTGACGGCAAAAAGGGCTGGATATGTCTGACATATACACAAAAGCTCTCTGAGGTCACAAACACAGACGGCTCACTCTGTGTGGCATCACTCAGTCCCGACAAGCAGGCGGTTTTCAATAATCAGCCAATCACCTGGACTGCAACAGTGCAGGGCGGCACAGGCAACAGATATTTCTACTCATTCTATGTTTATAAAGATAATATGAAGGTCTATGCCGGCACTTATTGTACTGAAAACTCCGTAACATTCACTCCCGACTCAAAGGGCACATACAAAGCAAGCGTCACGGTTATGGATGTCTACGGCAACACAACAACACACACAGGTGAAGACGTTGTATGCGTCGGTGAAGAGATGATTCTTAAAAACGGAGATTTCAACGGTGACGGAATCATTACCTCAGACGATGTGAAGCTTTCTGCAAGAATGCTCTCTGCGATGGAAACACTTACGGGCAAAAACTTCATATGTGCTGATTTTGACAAAGACGGCATTATGAGAAAACAGTCAGAAAAGCTCTTCAATGAAGATGCAAATGAAGCTATATAAAGATGATATAAACAGGGCACTTTCGGGTGTCCTGTATTTTTTTGCAAATTTTTCCCTTTTTCTGTTGACAAAACCAAACATCTGTTCTATAATATAAATACAAACATTTGTTCTGCAAGGAGTATTATATAATGAAAATCAAAAGAACTTTTTCACTCTATCTTGATTATTGGGATTGGTTCAAGCTGTTGACAGATGAAGAGCTGGGCAGACTGCTCAGAGCAATTTTCAGGTATGAAAGAGAGGGCATTGAGCCGGAGCCCGAGGATGAGAAGATATCAATCTTTTTTCATATGGTCAAGGAAGGGCTTGACCGTGACAGAAAACACTATGAAACACTTTGCAACAGAAACAGAGAGAACGCACGCCTGCGCTGGCAGAAAACGAAAGAACAACCAAGCTGAGTAATGTGTAACCGTATCTTACGGTCAGACCGGTAAAAAAATAAGCCTTCCCCAACGGGAAGGCTTTTAAATCTTAAAAATTATGCTTCTGCTTTTGCAGCCTCTTCTTCTTCAAGCTTCTGACGCTCGTCATATGAAAGAAGGAACTTTGAAACATCCTTATACTTGACCTTAATGTCTTTTTTAAGATAAACAATGCTGATAACGATTTCAAGAATGAATGCAAGGATTATGCAGAGTGTACCCCAAACCATAAATGTGCCGTTGAACACTTCGGGAACAGCAGCGGTAACGCCTGAAAGCCACATTGCAAGACCTACTGTACCGATAACGGTAAAGATAATACCTGCAACAGCAGTTGAAATATATCTCTTTATACCCTTCTTTGCAGTTGCGAACATCATATTGACTATGTTAACGATTGTTGTAATAACGATACCGACAAGACCGACGAGAGCAACAAGATAGAAGATGTATGCCTTGCCTACCATCTCTGAGCCGACCATTGCAAGCATATGGTCAATGTCAAGAGCCATAAACACCTTTGTTACAATTGAAACAATATTGATTGTTGTTGCTTCCTGGAAGAAAGGAAGAGATACTACAACCTTACCCATTGGTGCAAGTGTTGCAACAAGGGGAAGTATGCTTATAATCATTCTGATTATTGAAATCGGATGACCGATTGTTGAGAACTTGAATCTGTCCATTGCCGGCTGACTGGCTGCATGTTCAAACTCAGCTCTGTCTGCTTCCTGCTTGAGAGATTCTTCCATTCCGTAATAAACCTGATTAACACCGCACACGGGACATTCAGGTTTAATATCAATCATTGACAGTTTATAACCGCACTTGGGACAAAATGATGCCATAGATTATCACCCATTCTTTTATAGTACTTGTAATTTTAACATATTACAATAAAAATAACAAGATGTTTTTGTATATTTTATTGGCAATTTTTTTATTTTTTTATCAGAGAAGTTCTTTATTGATGTCAAGATTGTATTCTTCGCACACATCAATGATTTCCTGAGCTGTGGGACGGACCTTTTTTCCTCCCATTGAAATGACCTTGACAAGAATTTCAGCAGCCTTTTCAACTGTTTCGATTATACCGAAAACTTCTCTGAAGTTTTCACCTGAACTGAAGATACCGTGCATTGACCAGACAACAACGTCATATTTCTTAAACTTTTCTGCTGTTGCCTTTGCGATATCAATGCTTCCGGTGAGCATAAGAGGAAGAATACCGATACCACGGGGAAATACAACTGCACATTCGGGCATCATATCCCAGATTTCTCTTGTGAAGTCCTTGTCATTCTGAGGAAGAACAAATGTGAGAGCAATTGTGTTGACGGGATGCACGTGCATAACAAGTCTGTGCTTGCCGCCTGTGATGTCATACTTGACAGAGTGGTTAAGAAGATGTGTGGGGAATTCACTTGTGGGTCTTCCGCCCTCAGCAAGACCCCATACAATTCTGTAGTTTTCACCCTTTTCGTCAAGCTGTGCTATGCACACACTCTTTTCGGGCTCAGCCTTTGTGTAACGGAAATATTTTCCGCTTCCTGTAACAAGGAAATACTCGTTTGCAAGGTTTGCAACTGTAACTCCTATTGATGTCCAGGGGTTTTCAAAGGTAAATTCATCCTTGATTGCTTCAATATCTTCTGAAGCAATACGGTATGACATATTACCGCCGTTACGCTCATTCCAGCCGAGCGCACAGCAAAGGTCAACCATATCTATAAATTCATTGAAAAATTTTGCGTTTAATACTTTTGACATTTTAATCACCGGAAAATTTAATTTATCTGACAAATCAGAATTTGTCGAGCAGAGCTCGAATGGAAAATTGAAAATGGAAAATGGAAAGTGTCGGAAGTGCTTCGCACTTTTCCGCTACGCTCTATATAATGTTTTCCGAAGGAAAACCACCTTCATTTTCAACTTTCAATTTTAAATTTTCAATTACAATAATTTGTCGAGGGCACCTCGACAAATTATTGTTTGTTTGCAATCGCCTGTTTTGCTTTTTTGCAGATATTTTCTGCGTTGAGGCCGAATATTTCGAGAAGCTCAAGTGCGGGACCTGACTTGCCGAAGGTGTCTTCAACACCGACTCTGAGTACGGGTACAGGGATTGTTTCACTGACAACGCCTGCAACAGCCTCACCGAGACCGCCGATTACACTGTGTTCTTCTGCAGTGACGATTGCGCCTGTCTTCTTTGCCGCATCAACAATAATATCTCTGTCGATGGGCTTGATTGTTGCCATATTGATAACAGCAGCATCAATACCCTCTGCCTTGAGCTGTTCAGCAGCCTGAAGAGCTCTTTCAACCATAAGACCTGTTGCAATGATTGTGACATCCTTGCCCTCTTTAAGGTAGACACCCTTGCCGATTTCAAACTTATAGTTTTCATCGAAAATTCTGGGTACTGCAAGTCTGCCGAATCGCATATATACGGGACCGTCTGTTTCAGCTGCTGCCATAACTGCAAGTCTTGCTTCGATATCGTCAGCAGGGTTGATGATTGTCATACCGGGAATAGTTCTCATAAGTGCGATATCTTCACAGCACTGATGGCTTGCACCGTCTTCGCCGACTGAAATACCTGCGTGAGTTGCACCGATTTTAACATTGATGTGAGGATAGCCGATTGTATTTCTTACCTGCTCAAATGCTCTGCCTGCGGCAAACATTGCGAAGCTGGATGCAAAAACAGTGTAACCTGCTGTTGCCATACCTGCGGCAACACCCATCATATTACCCTCTGCAATACCGCAGTCGATAAATCTTTCGGGAAATTCCTTCTTGAACATACCTGTCTTTGTTGCTGCTGCAAGGTCAGCATCAAAAACAATAACCTTGTCATTTTTCTGTCCGAGTTCAACGAGAGCCTTACCGTAGGCATCTCTTGTTGCTGTTTTGATTACGTCTGCCATTGTTTAGCCCTCCAGTTCTGCCTTTGCGGCATCAAGTTCAGCCATAGCCTGTGCATACTGGTCAGCATTGGGAGCTGAGCCGTGCCATGAAACCTGATTTTCCATAAATGAAACACCCTTGCCCTTTGTTGTCTTCATAACAATTGCTGTGGGCTTACCCTTGCAAGCCTTAGCCTGTGCAAAAGCATCTTCGATTTCTTCAAAGCTGTGACCGTCAATATTGATTACATTCCAGCCGAATGCTGCAAATTTTTCATCAATGGGATAAGGAGAATTGACCTGTTCAACGGTGCCGTCAATCTGAAGATTGTTATTATCAACGATTGCAACGAAGTTGTCAAGCTTCTTGGCTGCTGCGAACATTGCAGCTTCCCATACCTGACCTTCCTGAATTTCACCGTCACCGAGGATTGCATAAACTCTGAAAGCATCGCCTGCAAACTTTGAGCCCAGAGCCATACCTGCTGCAGCTGAAATTCCCTGACCGAGTGAGCCGGTACTCATATCAACACCGGGAACATAGTTCATATTGGGATGTCCCTGAAGATAAGAGTCACTCTTTCTGAGTGTCTTAAGGTCCTCTGCGGGGAAGAAGCCTGCATTTGCGAGAGCCGCATAAAGTGCAGGTGCAGCGTGCCCCTTTGAAAGAACAAGTCTGTCTCTGTTCTCTGCCTTGGGAGCAGCCGCGTCAACTCTCAGTTCACATCTGTAAAGAAAGGCTAGAACATCTGCGATTGAAAGCGAACCGCCGGGATGACCTGATTTTGCATTGAATGTTCCCTCGATGATACCCTTACGGATATTGACTGCATCGAGAAGAAGCTGTTTTTTTACATTTGCGTCCATATTATCACTCCTACGATAATGTATGATATTCATTTTATTTTTACTTTCAGAATTTCAACCCTGTTGAAAATTCGGGGAACGATATAGTAGCCCTCAAGACCTGAGGAGAGGAACATTTTTGTTCCGGCAATATCAAATTCACCCTTGTCATACTCGGGCAGAAAGCCTTGTTCAGAGGCAAAAACGCCGCCAAGCAACGGAATCTGCCATATACCACCGTGGCAATGCCCCGAAAAGACGGCATCAAAGTGCCACCGGTCATCTGTGTATATAAAAGTGTTCGGTCTGTGCATCATAAGAAGACTCAGCCTGTCGGTGTTTTCAAAATCCTTAAGGTACTCATATACGGGTGAAGAATACCACCGTTTACCGTAATCCTCGGGATAAATACTGTGGTCAAAAATTCCGCCGATACGGACCTTCTGCCCTTTGATTTCAATATCGGCATATTCTCCGTCAAGTACTGTCACACCTGCATTTTCAGCATATTCTCTGTAGTTTTCACCCGTCTGCACATCGTAACGTATATCGTGATTGCCGGGCGCCATATAAACGGGAGCTACAGAGCAAAGAGCCCTGAATGTTGCAACAGTTTTCTCAGTGTTGGTTCTGCCGTGGTGATAATCAAAGAAATCACCTGCAAGAAGTATAACATCGGGAGAAGTATCCCTGACAGCCTTCACAAGGCGGCAGTTATCCTTGCCGAAGTATGAAAAATGCAGATCAGACAGCACCGTCACCGTAAGAGGACAGGTAATCTTTCCCGTTTCAAGTGAATATTCTGTTGTTTTGATTGAAAGCTCGGAATATGCGGCACAACCGAGAGCAACCGCCCCTGCCGCACCTGCAAGACCGAAAAGGTGCTTTAGTTTCATAGACATAATACTTTAGAAATTACAAATTCGCAATTAGAAATTCGCAATGCGCAATTGCTGAAGGGGTTTCACCCCTTACCCCATTTATATAACAGTTCAAAATGCGAAGCCTTTTCCGAAATTGCGAATTGAGCATTGAAAATTGCAAATTATACTACTTTTTAATTTTTTCAAGAAACTGTATGAAATAATCGGGCAGTTCGGATGTAAATTCCATATACTCCCCTGTCACGGGATGAACAAAGCCTATCACTCTTGCGTGGAGACACTGTCCTTGTAATCCGTGAGTGTGTTTTGCATCGCCGTAAACGGTGTCCCCTGCCACAGGATGTCCCATTGAAGCAGCGTGAACTCTTATCTGATGCGTTCTGCCGGTTTCAAGACGGAATCTGCAATGACAGAAGCCGTTATATCTTTCAATAACCTCATAATGCGTTACGGCTTTGCGGGGATTAAGTCCGTTTATTGCCTGCTTTTTTCTGTCGTGAGGGCTTCTGCCCAGAGGTCGGTCAATTGTACCTGAATCCTCTCTGAAATTACCCACTACAACAGCTTCATATTCCCGTCTGAATGAGTGTTCCTGAATCTGTGAAGCAAGGGAGATATGAGCTTTATCGTTTTTTGCAACAATTAGCAGACCGCTTGTATCCTTGTCAATTCTGTGAACAATACCCGGCCTGATAACTCCGTTTATGCCCGAAAGACTGTCACCGCAGTGATACATCAGGGCATTTACAAGTGTACCTGTATAATTTCCCGGTGCGGGATGAACGACCATATCCTTAGGCTTGTTGACAACAAGCAGGTCATCGTCCTCATAAACTATATCAAGAGAGATATTCTCAGCCGTGACATCAAGCTCCTTGGGCTCAGGAATTTCAGCTGTAACAACATCACCCTGTTTCAGCTTCACGCTTTTGGATGTCTTTTTACCGTTGACTGTGACAGCACCGTCTTCAATCAGCTGTGATGCGGCAGAGCGTGAAAGAGGAGAATTGTCAGAAAGAAACTTATCAAGCCTTATGCCTGAATCAGTGACAGTCAGTTCAAGAATTTCCATCTGTCTTTCCCTTCTTTTTCTCTCTTTCTTCTCTTATTATGTCATAGATAAGATATCCGCAAAGCGAAAAACAACCCACAACAACAAGAATGTCTGCAAAATTAAAAACGGGAAAATCAATAAACAGAGTTTTTATATAGTCAACCACATAGCCCATTCTGAATCTGTCAATGAGATTGCCCGCACCGCCTGCGATTATCAGCACGGCACAGCAATCAATGATTCTGTTGTGTGTTTTCATCACAAAAAACGCAACAACACCGCATATCATCAGAATCAGAGTAACGACCGACAGGAGCATCGTCGAGTCCGAAAACATACTGAACGCCGCCCCTGTATTCTCTGCATATGAAAGCCCTATAAAATTTTTAATAAGGATAATATCGCTTTTACCTGCAAGATTGCTCACTGCAAACTTTTTCAGCCATTGATCAACAAGCACCAGTACGGCAGCAACGAGCATCTCTGCAGTCAAAGTAATGTATTTTTTGTAAGACATTCTTATCTCTTTTTCTTCTTTTTCTTTTTGCCTGAGCGCAGTTCGGCTCTCTGAGCCTCTCTTGCTTTTTTCTTTTCTTCGTCAACCTCAAACATACTGAAATCTATCTCAAAATCAGCTTCCGAGTCACGGTTAAGGTCAAAAACGGGGTCACTGAGGTCAACATCATCAAAACCGTCATCAAAATCTTCAACCTGCTCTGCAGATGGAATTTCAGGCTCAAAAACCTTGACATCATCGTCATCTTCTGCGTCAATGCTGTCAATCATACCCCAGTCATCATCAAAGAGGTCATCATCTGTATCATCAGCAGCTGCTGCGGGAGCTGAGGGAATTTCTGCATCAACAACAGGTGCTTCGGGGATTTCTTCTGCTTCATCAAGGTTGAATTCAAACTCAAAATCACCGAATTCCTCTTCCTGAGACTCCTCTGCAGCTTCTTCCTGAACCTCCTCTGTCAGTTCTTCCGAAGCATCCTCAGCAGGTTCTTCTTCAATTTCTTCTGTCACTTCAGGAATCTCTTCTTCAGCCTCGTCAGCAGTTTCTTCTTCGGCGACTTCCCGGGCAATTTCTGTCACTTCTGCCTGAGCTTCTTCAGCTTCTGCAGTCTCAGTGATTTCTTCTGTTTCAGCAACCTCTTCAACATTGAAGATTTCTTCTTCTACAGGCTCTGCAGTTTCTTTCTGAACTTCTTCTGCCTGTTCTTCCTGTATTTCTTCAGCTGCTTCTGCAGGTACCTGTGTATTTTCTGCCTCTTCATCTATAAGCTGATTTGTAGCTTTGAGCATTTCAGCTGAATCAATTCCGAAGCACATAAGTATTTTATCTATGTTCTCCTCAGCAACTGCGTCGTCAAGAGCCTTTGAATCTGTAACGAATACACTCTCATCAGCTACAAGAGGAGCACTCTCGGGCTCAACAGCACTTTCTGCAATTCCTGTGAGCTTTGTGTAAAGCTCGTCTGTTGCAGCCTTGACTGCATTGTATCTTGCAACAGCAGCATCAATAGCAGCGTTGACACTGTCAAGGTTTGCGTGAAGCTCACCGTTGAGTCTGTTTACATCTGTCTGTGCCTTGAGAAGAATACCTGCCGCTGCTGCCTTTGCCTTACCGGAAACACTTTTTGCAAAGTTCTCTGCCTGTGTTCTTATTCTGCCTGCTTCTTCAGTGGCAATTCTTATCTGCTCTGTTTTATAGAAATCAGCGAGCTTCTGCTGCTCGTCTTTATAGAGAACAGCCTCCTTTTTCATCTCAAAAGCTTCGGCTCTGAGCTTGTCTGCATCTTCCTTAGCCTTGTTTGCATCATTGAGAAGACCGTCAACAACAGCCTGTGCCTTGCCCACAGCCTCTGAAACAACTTTGTCTGCAATCTCATTTGCTTCTCTGACTGAAGCTTCGGCAGTCTCATTAGCCTCTTTTACAATAGCCTCAGCAGTTTCATTTGCTTCTTTTATAACAGTATCTGCATTTTCATTGATTTCATCAATAGTGTGCTGAATACCTGCCTTTGCACCGTCTACGGTAGCTTTTGCCTGAGCGTTGGCATTGTCAATGATAACCTGAGCCTCTTTTTCAGCGGCAGCAGTCGCATCAGCAAGCGCAGACTCAGCTTTGTCTGTCATTTCTTTTGCCTTTGCTTCAGCTTCAGAAATTATCTTGTCTCTGTCAACATATATTTCATTTGAACGCTCTCTTGCCTCATTGATAATCTTTTTGCCCTCATTTTTTGCAGCTTCAATCATCTTTGAAACAACAGACTCTGCACCTGCAATAGTCTGTGCTGCTGTTTTCTGGGCGGTGAGCAGAGTTTCTGTCATATAGCTCTCATTACGCTTATATTCATCGAGCTTTTTTGCAAAGATTGTAAGTCTTCTTGCAATTTCCTTATTCTCTTCAAAAATCTCTTCATATGCCGCAGCAGTCTGCTCCACAAAAGCATTGACGCTCTCTGCAGAATATCCTCCGTCAGGCAGAGTGTCAAAGCTGTATTTTCTGATTTCATCAACAGTCATCTTCAATTACCATCCTTTATACAAAGTATACGCCGTTATTTTCAAGTTCATAGAGCAGGTCGCCCATAACATCAACGTTGTAAGGAGTGATGATGAATGTGCTTTTTGCTATTTTTTTGATTTCGCCGTCGTTTGCATATGCAACACCGCTGAGGAAATCAAGAAGTCTCAGTGCTTCATCCTTATTTGTGGATTCAAGATTGAGAACTATAGTTCTTTTTTCATTAAGATTGTCTGCAATCTCTCTTGCATCTGAGAACTTTTCAGGCTTTGTAAGCACAACCTGAAGCTTTGCAGTGGTGTGAATATCAACAACCTTGCTTGAATGGCCTGCCGGGCTCTTGTAAGCAGGGCGCTGAATCACAGGTCTCTCAAAGGAAGAAAAGCCCAGGTCGTCTCTTGCGGAAGCCGTTCTCTTTGATGAAGGCTCACGCTTCTGTCTGACAGGTCTTTCAACAACCTCTTCCTCTTCGTTTTCTTCTTCCTCTGTTATCTCGTCGTCTTCGTCGTAATCAAGCTCAGGACGGTCTACATAATCCTTGATTTTATCCCAAAGTCCCATTCTGACATTATCCTTTCTTTTTCATATTTATTTTATTTCGCCTGTTTGTCAATATATTCTCGGCCCGAAAATCGCCGAGCCGACTCTTACCAGATTTGAGCCGCAGAGAATTGCCTCTTCATAATCTCCCGACATACCCATAGACAAAATGTCCATACTTACATTATCTATTTTTTGTGCACCTATGTCAATAAACAGATTATACATTTCATCAAAAAATTTTCTTAATTCTCCTTTATTTTCACAAATCGGAGGAATTGTCATCAATCCTTTGATAAAAATATGCTTCATCGAGGCGATTTCACAGATTGTTTCCTGCAGAAGGCTTTTATCAAGCCCTGTTTTGCTTGCTTCATCACCGACATTGATTTCAACAAGAATTTCTGCCTGCATATTGTTTTTTTCTGCCTGACGCTCAATCTCACGGGCAAGGCTTACACTGTCAACAGACTGTATAAGGTCCACCTCAGTGATGATTTTTCTGACTTTATTTGACTGCAGATGGCCGATAAGATGCTTTTCAACCTTTTCAAGCTTCAGCTCATCCTTTTTGCCGAGAAATTCCTGTACCTTATTTTCACCTATAAGGTCAATGCCGCAGTCTATTGCGTGATTTATATAAACGGGATCAACCGTCTTTGTAACAGCCATAAAACGAACAGCATCTGCACTTCTGCCGCTTCTTACTGCCGCTTCGTTTATACTGTTTCTTATATATTTCACATTTTCCTGAATATCAAGAAGCTTACTGTCCATAAAAAACTCCTTTCCTGCAATAATACGGTGATTATTCTGTCAGTTGACAAGCTTTCCGTGTGCCAGATCTCTGCCCTCAACAATATACTCATCGTATCTGTTAACATAATCCTGCTCACGGTCAACCTGATTCTCGGTTCTTGCCCTGACATCTTCGGCAATGTAGAAATCGTCACCCGTATAAAGATCAATGAATTTTCTGAAAACCATTTTTGCGCCGTTTATGACATAAACACCGCTTTCATTGTTTTCATTTGACCTGAAAGCTTTTTTATTGATACGGAAGCCTGAAACCTCTTTGAGAACAATTTTTGCGTTTTCAACTCTCAGCCCTGCAAGCTCCTCATTCATAGAAAGACAACGGAACACAATGAGAGATTTACCGCTTTTTTCATCATACTCACTGATAAAGACCTCAGCCTCTATATCACCCACCGCAGAATCAGGAAAGCTGATTTTCCGTATTTTTCTGTCATTTATAAGCTGCATATTGTCTGAATTGGTAACACAGGCAAGATACCAGTAATAACCGTGAACTATTCTGCCTGCATCACCGGGCTGAGGGTCTGATTCGAGTGCCGCTTCAACATCCTCTACAGTCCAGTTTTCAACATCGTCATAACTGAGAACTGTTTCACAGCCGTCAGTGCCGTCTATGTAATACCCTGTATCGGGAGATTTTATTTCTTTATATGAAGAGGTGGTTGCTGCCAGTGAAGAATACTCAGCATTGAGGTTTGCCACAACATCCTTAAGGTCAAGCTCAACACCCGTTGCGGTCTGCTTGGATGTTATTGAATCACGCATCTCCTTCTGCTCATTTGCAAGAGCTGAGAAATCACCTGAAGAAACCATTGTAGAGAAATCGTTGAGATTGCTCATAATTCTTTCGTCAAGAAGTGATGTATCATTGGCTATGTGCCCTGCTTCTCCTTCGAGCCCTTCATAATAATCAAGAAGCTCTCTTATTTCTTTCATTCTGACAAGATTGCCTGCAGAGGTGCTGTCTGCAAATGAATATGCAATGGTCTCATTGACAGACACTCTTGTGCCGTCACTGACTGCAGACACAATGTTGTCGCCCTTTGTTTCGTTAATGATTTTTTCATCCCTGACAATAAACATCTGCGCATCAAGTGTAACTCTGACTGTGTCGGGAAATGCAATTTCAGTTTTCAGCTCAGTGCTTTTTGTCAGTATATAGATGTGATATGCCATAAACACAACAAAAAACACACAGGCAAGTGTAATTGCAACAATTGCAGGCGTACTGAGTCTGCGCACGACTGTACCGTTAGTGGCTTTTTTTGTTTTTCCTTTCTTCTCCTTTTCCAAAACAATCATCCTTTGAGAAATTCTTTTGCCCTGTTTATAGCAGTGTTTACAAAATCTGCATCCGTGTCGGGCTGTACGGTGAACTTATCTTCATTTCTTCTGAACCACGTCATCTGACGCTTTGCATAATGTCTTGTTTCTTTTTTCAGATTATCAAGTGCCTCATCGAGAGTGCACTCGCTGTTAAAATACGGCCTGAGCTCCTTATAGCCGATTGCCTGCTTTGCAGTTGTCTCTTCACCGAGAGAAATAAATCTTTCAGCCTCTTCAAGCAGACCGTTTTCAACCATTATATCAACACGTTTTTCAATTCTGTCATACAGAATCTGTCTGTCACTGTAGTCAATGTATATATACAGACTTTCAAATTCCGTACCCTTTTCTCTTGATTTTCTCTTCTGCTCAGAAATTGTTTCGCCCGTGAGATAATAAACCTCCAGAGCTCGCATTATTCTGCCTGTATTGTTTACGTGAAGTGTTTCCGCCGTTTCGGGGTCAATTTTATGAAGCTCGGCAAGAAGCACATCTGCGCCTTCTGTTTCAAGGCGGTGCTTCAGCTCTTTTCTTACATCTGTATTATCAGGCACCTCTCCGAAATCAATACCCGAAAGAAGAGAGTCAATATAAAGCCCTGTACCGCCTGCAACAATGGGCACTTTACCTCTTGAAGCTATATCAGCTATACATTTTTTTGCATCTTCTGCAAACTGTGCCACGGAATATGTCTCGGAAGGCTCAAGAAATGCTGTAAGATGATGCGGTATACCCTGTTTTTCTTCCTCGGCAGGCTGCGCCGTGGCAACCGTCATACCTTTGTAAATCTGCATTGAGTCTGCAGATATTATTTCACCGTTCACAGCCTTTGCAATTTCAACTGCAAGTGAAGTCTTTCCCGAAGCTGTTGCACCGACAACTGCAATTACCTTTGTCTTTTTCATCAGCCGTTTCTCCCGAAAAGCTTTTTGATTTCATACTCAGTCATTGAGAACATCACAGGTCTGCCGTGGGGGCAGTAGCGTACCTCGTCATCGGTCAGCACTCTTTTTACAAGCTCCTGCATCTCTGTCAGAGTGATGTCATCACCTGCTTTGACTGCAGCTCTGCAGGCTGTTGAATGATAAAGCCACTCAAGCTTCTTGGGCTCGGGGTCCTTTGAATTTTTGCTCAGCTTGTCTGCAATTTCTTCAACAATTGATGCAACATCACCGTCAGCAAGCTCCGTGGGACATTCTGTGACTCTGACGGTGCCGTCACCGAAATCATCAACGGCAAAACCCGACTGACTGAACAGCTCAAGATTGTCAAGCACTGCTTCATACTCTCTTACAGACAGTGTAACTGTCACAGGGAGCATAAGTATCTGCGAATGGATTTTTCTGTTCTGTTTTTTCAGCTGATTGAAAATTATTCTTTCGTGCGCTGCGTGCTTGTCCACAAACAGCAGCTCATTTTTCATCTGAACAAGTATATATGTAGAAAATGCCTCACCCAGAACCCTGAATTCCGGCACGGGTTTTGCAGTTATTTCTTCTTTTCTGATTTCTTCCTCAGCTGTGACAACGGTTTCTTCTGCCGTTTCTTCTGTTTCAGCACTTTCCTGAATAACGGCTGCCGGCTGAATTTCTGTTTTCTGCTCTTCAACGGCTTTGGGTGTGCACATTGAAAGCACATCCTCTTCATCCTCAAATGCAAAAGCAGGTTTCTTTTCTTCACGCAGAACAGTCGGCTGAGGTCTTGAAAAATCCTGACTGAATTCTTTTTTTATTCCCTTATACAGATTCTCAACCGGCGGCAGAGTCTTTTCCTCCTGAGGCTTCACATCAACACGAAGTGATACCTTCTGTGTTTCAACAGGCATTTCTGTCTGATGAATTTCTGTTTTCGGAGTAAAAAGCCTGTCATTATTTCTCGGCTGAGCCGTTATCTGAATCGGTGTATCCTTCTTCTGAAGTGATGACACTGCAGAGAAATATATGGCATCGTATACAGGTTTTTCTGATGCGAAACGCACCTGTGTTTTTGCAGGATGAACATTCACATCAACAAGAGACGGATTTATCTCAAGAAACAGCACGCAAGACGGATATTTACCAACCATTATCTGATTCTTATATGCATTATCAAGTGCCGATGCCGCCACGGGGAGCTTTACATATCTGCCGTTTACAAACAGATGCTGCATACTTCTGTTGGGTCTTGAGTGAACGGGCTTTGAAATATACCCCTTCACTGACACGCCGTCTGCACTGCCCTCACACTCAATAAGAGTTGAGCCGAATTCCTTGCCGTAAACCTCATTTATGACTGTCATAAGTCTGCCGTCGCCGGGGGTGAACAAAGCACGTCTGTTATCTTTTATAAAAGTGATGCTGATTTCAGGGTGAGAAAGTGCAATCTTTGCCACCACATCAGAAACATAGCCACCCTCTGTCATATCCTTTTTGAGAAATTTCATTCTCGCAGGCGTGTTATAGAACAGGTCACGTATCATTATGGTTGTACCGTCGGGACAGCCTGCCTCAGTGAGCTCTTTTTCTTCTCCGCCCGAGATACAATATTTTGTGCCTATTTCATCATCTGCAGTTTTTGTCAGCATTTCAATATGAGCAACTGCGGCAACCGATGCCAGCGCCTCACCTCTGAAGCCGAGAGTAAAAATAGCATCAAGGTCCTCCTGAACACTGATTTTGCTTGTGGCGTGGCTGATGAAAGCAGCTCTGACATCTTCCCTTGAAATACCGCAGCCGTTATCGGTTATGCGGATATATCTGACACCGCCGTTTTTTATTTCAACGGTAATTTTTGTTGCCCCTGCATCTATGGAATTCTCCATAAGCTCCTTGACAACACTTGAAGGTCTTTCCACTACCTCGCCTGCCGCAATAAGACAAGCCAGTGATTTGGGAAGAATATTTATTTTAGGCAATGGAAACACCTCTTTCTTTTACTGTATTTTTTTCTTTATCTCATAAAGCTTTGTCAATGCTTCAATGGGTGTGAGAGTATTCACATCAAGCATTTTAATTTCGTTTATGATATCGTCATTGATGCCTGTTGCAAATGAAAGCTGAGGCTCATCATTGACAACTGTATTTCTTGACTGAATTACGGGAGCGACTCCGTTTTCTTCAAGCTCACGGAGAATTTCCTTTGCTCTTGTGACAACAGTCTTGGGAATACCGGCAAGCTGGGCTACCTCTATACCGTAGCTGCCGTCTGCACCGCCTCTGACGATACGGCGAAGGAAGGTTATCTCGTCGCCTCTCTTTTTGACGGAGGTATTGTAATTCTTGACACCCGACATCTTTTCCTCAAGCTCCGTCAGCTCGTGATAATGTGTGGCAAAAAGAGTCTTTGCTCCAAGCTTCTTTTTATCAGTCACATACTCAAGAACGGCTCTTGCTATACTCATTCCGTCATAAGTGGAAGTACCTCTGCCGATTTCATCAAGAATAATCAGACTTTTCTTTGTGGCATTCTTGAGAATTGACGAAACCTCACTCATCTCAAGCATAAATGTTGACTGACCTGCCGCAAGGTCATCTGATGCGCCGACTCTTGTAAAAATCGCATCGACTATGCCTATTCTTGCACTCCTTGCAGGAACAAACGAGCCTGTCTGAGCCATAAGAACAATTATGGCAACCTGTCTCATATATGTGGATTTACCCGCCATATTGGGACCGGTGATGATTGCAGTTCTGTTTTCATCGCAATCAAGAAGTGTGTCGTTGGGAACAAACGGTGCACCGTCAAGGAATTTTTCAACAACGGGGTGTCTTGCATCCTTTATGTCAATAATATCTGAATTATCTATCTCAGGGCGTTCATAGCCGTTTTCCACGGCAACCCTTGCAAATGAGCAGAGAACATCAAGAATTGCAAGCGCTTCAGCCGTCATTCGCATTCTGCTTTGCGCATCGCCGACTTTTTTGCGTATGCTGACAAAAATCTCATACTCAAGATTGACTATGCGCTCCTGAGCGCCGAGCACCTTTGATTCAAGCTCTTTAAGCTCAGGTGTTATATATCTCTCACAGTTTGCGAGCGTCTGTTTTCTTATATATGTATCGGGAACAAGCTCCTTGTAGGAATTAAGAATTTCAATATAATAACCGAAAACTCTGTTATAGCCGATTTTCAGCTTTTTGATTCCTGTGGCAGCCTGCTCACGCTCTTCTATATCAGTCAGAAATTCTTTTCCGCCCGATACGATTTTACGAAGAGAATCCAGCTCCTCATTGAAGCCTTCTTTTATCATCTTACCCTCTCTTACCGTAAACGGAGGGTCATCGCAGATTGCAGAATCAATCAGTGTGCATATATCTTCAAGCGAATCAAGCTGAGAATAAACATCCTGAAGCATTCTGCTTTTTGAGCCACTGAGAAGACTTTTTATTGAGGGGATTTTTGCAAGTGTCTGAGCCAGAGCCTTGAGCTCCTTGGCGTTTGCCGTGCCGTAAACAACTCTTGTGAGAATTCTTTCAATGTCACTGATGCCTGAAAGCTGTTCTATGGCATCATCTCTTTTTGCCGTGTCATCAAAAAGCTCACTGACGGCATTCTGCCTTGAAATTATGGATGTAACACTCAGAAGAGGCTGTTCTATCCATGTTCTGATAAGTCTTTTTCCCATAGGAGTCTTTGTCTTATCAAGCACCCAGAGAAGAGAGCCCTTTTTCTCTCTTCTGCGCTGAGTTTCGCAAAGCTCAAGATTCATTCTTGCCGAGGCGTCAAGATTCATAAACTTTTCGTTATTGAAAACATCCACAGCAGTCACATTTGCAAGTGAATGCTTCTGAACATCCGAAAGATAGCGCATTGTGCAGCCGAGTGCCGACACTGCCGCATCCTTACCCTCAAGCTCAAGCTCTGAAAGTGATTTGCAGAAATGCTCCTCAACGGTTGCTCTGCATTTTTCAAAAGCTGTTTCCGTATCAGGTATAAGCTCGGCAACAACGTTCATACGCTTTGAAATAAACTCGCTTGCACGGCTCAGCTGAGAAAGATAGCTGTTGTAAAGAATTTCAGAGGGCATAAATCTTGCAAGCTCGTTGACAATCATTTCGTCACAGCCTTTACCCTCAAACATTGCCGTATGAACGGCACCGGTTGAAATATCTGCAAAACAGACTCCGCATTTATTTTTGTCGGCAACAATACAACCGAGATAGTTATTTTTGCCCTCGTCGAGCATATTGCTTTCAATAACCGTTCCGGGAGTGTGAACCCTTATAACATCTCTTGTAACAATGCCTTTTGCCTGAGACGGGTCTTCCATCTGCTCGGCAATTGCAACCTTATAACCCTTGCTGACAAGCTTTGCGATGTAGCCCTCTGCGGCGTGGAAAGGAATTCCGCACATCGGTGCCCTCTCCTCCTGACCGCAATCTCTGCCCGTCAGAACAAGCTCAAGCTCACGGGACGCAGTCTTTGCATCGTCAAAAAACATCTCATAAAAATCGCCCAGACGGTAGAACAGAATAGAGTCAGGGTATTTTTCCTTGACTTTGAAATATTGTTGCATCATAGGTGTAAACGCTGCCATTCTGTTCTTCCTTCCTTTTTAATGAGGGTTTAAGGGGCAACGCCCCTCCCTTAATTGCGAATTGCGAGTTTCAAATTACGAATTTATTTATCAGCCGCATCCGCCGCATGTTGAGCAGGAGCCTGAGCAATTTGCCTGAGCTGCAGGATCGCAGGTCTCAGGGTCGCCACCGTTGACAACCATTGAAAGAAGCTGCATAACGTAGTTCATCATATCGTCAACTTCCTGTCTTGCATTTTCGTAGTTTTTCATATTCTCGTTAACCATAATCTCGTCATAAAGCTCACGGAACTGCTTATCATATTCGTTCATCTTCTCTTCGTTTGCTTCGCCCTCAGCCTCGTGCTGATATGACATCTGAATAAGATTGAGCTTGCTGATAAGATTGTTGAGTGCATCGTCTGCCTCATTTGCCTTTGTTGCCTGTGCAAGCTTCAGATATCTTTCGTCTGCCTGAATTGCTTTTCCGAGTTCTCTTGCTGCTTCAATTACTGTCATTTTTAATTTCTCCTTTATTTAATGCACAACGCATAATTTATTATTTTATTTTTCCGTACAGAATCCACGTTTTTGCTTCTGTAATTTCTATATCGGCAAACTTACCGATAAGATCAGGTGACCCCTCAAACTCAATGGAAATATTTCCGCCTGTTCTGCCTGTGAGCCATCCGTCTTTTTCGTTCGGTTCAACAAGCACTCTGTAGGTTTTACCCACCATTGAGGCTGTGCGTCTGCCTGCGTTTTCTTCCTGAGCCGTGCACAGCTCCTTAAACCATTTCGACTTTTCTGCGTATGTGACGGGGTCATCCATTTCTGCCGCCTTTGTGCCCACACGCTTTGAATAGATGAATGTAAAAAGCGAAGTGTATTCAACCTCTCTTATAAGGCTTATGGTTTCCTGAAGCTCCTCATAAGTTTCCCCGGGGAAGCCGACAATTATGTCACTTGTGATTGAAAGATCGGGCATTTTCTCCTTTGCATATCTGATCAGATCAAGATATTGCTCACGGGTGTAATGTCTGTTCATTTCTTTCAGCACCCTGTTACTGCCTGACTGTACGGGAAGATGCAGATGATGAGCAACCTTTTCACACTCAGCCATTGCATCAAGAAGCTCATATGTGCAGTCTTTGGGATGTGAAGTCATAAAACGGATTATAAAATCACCGTCAAGTGCGTTTATCTCACGGAGAAGCCCTGCAAAGTTCATTCCGCAGTCAGAATTCTTACCGTAGGAATTGACATTCTGACCGAGAAGAGTTATATCCTTCGCACCGTTTGCGATAAGCTCCTTTGCCTCTTTTATGATGTCCTCGGGCATACGGCTTCTCTCTCTGCCCCTTACATAGGGAACAATACAGTATGAGCAGAAGTTATTACAGCCGTACATTATGGGAAGCCATGCCTTTGCGCCTCTGTCACGCTCTGTGGGAAGTCCCTCAGCAATATTACCCTCACACTCTTCAACCTCAAAAACCCTCTTGCCTCTTGAAAGGACAGTGTAGAGCATTTCAGGCAATTTGTGAATTGCAAATGTACCGAAAACAAGATTCACATAAGGATAGCTCTTTTTTATTCTGTCTGAAATGTGCTTCTGCTGCATCATACAACCGCAGAGAACAATAATCATATCCTTGCGCTTTTCTTTTATGGGCTTGAGTGCTCCGACATTGCCGAAAACTCTGTCTTCTGCGTGTTCACGCACGGCACAGGTGTTAAAAAGCACCAGATCGGCATCGTCGGGAGTGTCTGTGAATGAGTAACCCATCTCACGCAGCTGCCCTTTGATTCTCTCGCTGTCAGACACATTACCCTGACAGCCATATGTGTGAACATATGCCTTTGGACCGTCACCGTAACGGGACACAAGAACAGTATTTATAAGGCTCAGATATTTCCTCTGCCGTTCCAGCTCGGCAGGCGGCACAAATACATTTTTCTTCTCTCTGTTTTCCAAACAGAATCCTCCATAATAATTAAATATACTTTAACTTGTATATTATAATATATATAAAAGCAAATGTCAAACAATAATTTAGCTCCGCTAAATTATTGTAAAGTAATAGGTAAGAAGTAAGAGTGAAGAAGTTCGGGCGGGACACCCGCACCCGATTATAAATAGGGTAAGGGGCAACGCCCCTTCCACACTTATTCACTATTACCTATTACTTCTTACTTCAACAATAATTTATCGCTCAGCGATAAATTATTGTTTGACTTTTTTCTTTAACTTGTATTATAATAAAATCAACGAAAGAACAAAGAGGTGCTACTATGATAAATACAAAAAGATTTCTCAGCATTTTTCTTGCAATTCTTATGCTTGCATTAAGTGTTCCCGTTTATGCAGCTGCTGAAGAGGAAGCTCAGCTTCAGTTCGGTTCTGACGGCAAATTTAAAATTATGCTCTTTGCCGATATTCAGGATGACGACCCGATTGAAGAAACAACCCTGCAGATGATGAATGAGTGTCTTGACAAATACAAGCCTGACCTTGTTGTGTACCTTGGTGACAACGGTGTTGCTTATACGGAAAAAGAATACAGCACGGTCAAGGCAATCACTGCTCCCTGCGTAGAAAAAGGTGTGCCCTATGCAATCGTTTTCGGTAACCATGACGGTGAAAGAGAGGTTTCAAGAGAGAGACTGCTTACTTATTATCAGGAATTCGGCTGTCTTACAACCGATGCAGACCCCGATATATACGGCTGCGGTAACTGCAACCTGCCCATTCTCTCATCCGACGGCAAAAAAACTGCTTTCAACCTCTGGTTTATCGACTCCGGCTCATCAAACCCCAACAAGGAAATCGGTGGTTACGATGAAGTAAAAGAAGATCAGATACAGTGGTACAAAGATACTGCAGCAAAGCTCAAGGCTGAAAACGGCGGCGAGGTTGTTCCTGCAATACTTTTCCAGCACATTATTATGACTGAAGTTTACGAGCATCTTTACCCCAAGCTCCCCTTTAATATCGGTAAGGATTATACAATGAACGGCGTTACATACTTCCCCGTTCCGTTCTTCAACAGACACGCCGGTATCATTCTTGAGCCCTGCAGTCCGTCCTTCAACTCGTTTGGCCAGTGGGATGCACTTGTTGAAACAGGTGACGTAATTGCCACATTCCACGGTCACGACCACGTCAACGACTTCACAGCAAGCTATGAGGGTATTGACATTGTAAACGTTCCCACAGTCGGCTGTCAGGCATATTCAGATGCCATTTCGAGAGGCGCAGGTCTTATCACTCTTGATGAAAAAGACCTTTCAACATATGAATACGAAATGATTTACTTCTTTAATATGGCTCTTGAAGAGGATTCGGAAATCCTTGAAAAAGAAGGCGCAAGAAGCAAAACATACTACAAATTTATCAGATTTTTCAGAAAATTCCTTGATGCAATTCACAACATTTCAGTTCCCAAAGAGCTTGAAAACAAAATCAAGAAAAATTATTGATTTTGTTCTGATAAAATAACTCCGTATAAAGATAAAAGCAGCTCCGCAGAGCTGCTTTTTTGTTCGCTGAAAAAATTAGAAAGGCATTTTAAGAGAAAAGTCACCAAGACCTGCAAAGAAGTCCATGATCATCTTAAAGAAGTTCTTGATGAATTCAACTGCTGCCATAAGATTGCCCATTACTGCCATCTATTTTCCCTCCGTTCATTTTCAATAATTTAATTATAGAAGAAAATGTTAACAATTGTATATGTTTTTTATTAACAAATTATGAACAATATTTTTTGTCTACACTTATACTCTGTTTGTTGACAAACAAATAATAATTTATCGGCAACGCTGATCAATTATTGTTTACCATTCAAACTCATTAAACGGAATAATTCCCTCTGCGAAATTTGTTTCTCTAACCATTCCGTCGGGAGTTACTCTGAAGGTCTTTGTTTCGTAAGCATTTATATCGAAACGGAAGCCCATTTCATAAATGTCACTCATAATGAATGAATGAACTTCGTCGAGGCCCTTTGTTTCGTTGATTCTCAGCACAACATCACCTGAGCCGTCCTCACACATCTTGAGTGCAATCAGCTCAATGTTGTCACTGCCGAAACGGAAAATGTCATTTATATTCTTACCGAGTGCTGTTTTTGCATCATCAAGAAGATCAGTAATGTTATCACTGATAACGCCGTCAGAAATGAGACCCAGCCATTCGCTCTTGAAAGCTTCTGTATTTGCTGTTTTTCCGCAAAGAAGAGCTGCAGCTGTGTCATACTTTTCAGCCTCAAGAAGAACAGCTTCTTCATCTCTTATGAGAGAGACCTTCTCGTTTTCAGGCTTGATAACAGGGAAATCAACAAGTGATTCACTGAGCTTACCCATCATTTCTTCCATTGAACGGAGTTCTTCATTCATTGCAGGCTTGTAGCCGAGAACTCTTTCAACAATTTTGCTGCTCTGCATATAGAATGCACCCTCAGGCACGCCCTGTGTTTCGGGACTGAAAACACAGACATTGACTCTGCCCATTCTGAGGAGTCGGGGAAGCTCTGCATTGTATGATGATGCGAAAGCTGCACTGTAAGCATTGCCTGTACTCTTAACCGCATCAGCCTGAGTGTAGAGCATATATCTTGCGAAATGCTCGTCTGAAAGCTCATTCAGACAGTCGGGAATTATAATAAGATTGTGAAGCATTATTTATTTCCTCCCTCTTCGATTATGCCGAAATATCTTCCCATCCAATAAGGTGTTGTGAAAGCCTTGCAGGTTTCAACAACAAACTTACCGCCTGATTCTTCATTTATGTAGTGAAGTGAGTCACGGTCATATTTTGAAATTGCTCTTTCATCATGAGGAAGAAGATATGATGTCTGCTGATAGCCTGCGATGAATTCCTTTGCGGCAACATCACGGCGTTCATAGAGATTGACAGATGATGCAAGCATACTGCTGTTGTGTCTGTAGAACCACATCTTGATTTTCTCTTCGTTGAGAGGACGCTCGGGCCGTGCAATCATATAAGGAATATCGTAAATGGGATGATGCTCACGGTCAACTGATGTCTCTCTCCAGTTGAGCCAGCTCTTATGATAAAGCTCACGCAGCTTTTCATCTGTTTCAAACATTGAAAGACCGAAGAAGGTTATATTTGAAAGCATATGGTCGCCGTACATAATATCTTCGTCAACATCACAGCCTGCAGGGATGCTTGAAGCAAATGCTCTGTCATAGTGAAGAGGTCCCAGGTCTGCATAGCCCTCAGCAATGAGTCTCTTGTATTCACTTTCCCATAATTCATTTTCCCCGCAGACCTTCTGTGCAAGCTTTAAGTACATAAGCATTTCGTTAGCGTTAAGAGGAGCGTCACACCAGCCGATACCGCCTGTGAAATAGTTCTTGCTCCACTTTGCCCAGCTTGTGGGACCGCCGTGGAAATCGTGAAGCTCATAACCGTTGTTGATGATATGAGTCATAAGATTTGTAATTGCTGTCTTTATAAGGTCGTCAAGCTCTTTGTCCTCTTCGCCGAGAATTTCGTGAGCGAAGTAATAGCACATCAGGTGAAGTGTTGTTTCATCACTGCTTGTGTCACCCTTATAGATGATATCGTCATCCGTAAAGCCTGCATTTTTATAAAGCTTTGAAAGTCTTTCGGGAATGGGAGCAGATGCGTCACAGGTCATTCCCACATAGCCTCTTTCTCTTGCTGTTGTGGTATCAATAACTGTTGCAACACCGTTCTGCTTTCTGAAAAACAGACCGTCATCGGGAGTGGGATCTGCAGTTGTGACATAAGTTCTTGCAACAAAGCCGTCACCTCTGCCTGAAATAAACATAAGCAGAAGACAAGCTTCAAGTGAACGGACTGCATGCTCTCTTATCTTCTTTGTGTCTTCGTGGTCAGCACCCTTTTCTCTTTTAAGAACGGCATACTTGAAAAGAAGACCCATTGTGTACATAGCTGTGAAGCCACCGTCATTGTCTGAACAGGCATAAGGCTCTGCAGATGCCTTGTTCCAGCCCTCTTCAAGTCCTCTCTGGCTGACCATACCCATTCTTTCAACGACTGAAAGTGTTTCGTCAAGAAGCATATCTGCTTTTTCTTCCATTGACATCATTTTCAGCTCAATGTGAGAAACGCAGGTCTCAGTCTTCACCCAGATTTCGTTTTCACTGCCGCACAGAGCCAGAATCTTATTGTCCTTCATATCTCTCTCTGCTGAGAAAAACATAACCTTGTCATAGTATTCCTTTTCGCTTTCGCAATAACGTGCAAGACCCTTGCTGCTTGCAAGCCAATAAACGTCACCGTAGTTTCTCACTGCAGTGATGTCTTTTTTTGCAAAGGGAATGGGATAAGCCGGGGTAAAATCAATTTTCTCTTCCTTGATTGTGTCAAGACATTCAGGCACACAATTATCATCGTGTGAATAGAATGTTATAACTCTTGTTTTATGGGGATAAAGAGTAATCGCCAAAATTATCATCCTCACTTTATGTATTTGATGTTATTTTACCTTTTTATCTCACAAAAAGCAAGTACTATTCTGAGGTGATTGCAAATGATTAGAATAATTTCATATTTGTTCATAAAAGACAGTGAGAATTTCAATAATCCTTCGGTCAGAAGAAGCTATGGTCTCCTTTGTGCCTCTGCAGGCATAGTGCTTAATCTGCTGCTGTTCTTTTTCAAACTGGCTGCAAGTACGTTGACAGGCTCAGTTGCTGCTGCCGTTGATGCAATACATAATCTGACCGATTCCGCATCTTCTGTTGTCACTCTGCTGAGCTTCATATTCTCTGATAAAAAGAAAACGGACAGATTCCCCTCGGGAGCAGGCAGAATTGAGTATGTAGCAGGCTTTGTCATTTCAATTGTTCTTCTCTCGGCAGGGTGCAAACTCGCATCTGCATCGGTGACAAAAATAATAACCCCCGAGCCTGTCACATTTTCTCTTTTTTCGGTAAGTCTTCTGCTTGTGTCGGTGCTGACAAAATTCTATATGGCAAGATTCAATTCATTTTACGGTGAAAAAATCTCTTCTTCGGCTCTCAGGGCATCAGCAACGGACTGTCTTTGCGACAGCTTCGCAACACTGATTGCCGCTTTTGCCGTAATAGCCGTGAAATTCACAGCTTTCAATATAGATGCCTGGGGCGGTCTCGCAGTTTCACTGTTTATTCTCTATGCAGGAATAAAAGCAATGAAGGATACGGTCTGTCAGATTCTGGGCAGCGTGCCTGACAAAGAAATGATAAATACCGTTGCAGGACTTCACGAATCCTGCCCTGCAATAAAGCTTACAGACAACATTCTGCTTCACGACTACGGCGTAAACAACAAATATCTGTCATTTGATGCTTTTTTCAGCATAGAAACCGATACTCTGACTCTTAAAGAGAATCTCTTATGTGCAGAAAATATCGTCCGTGAAGCCACGGGCTGTGAAACGCTGATAACAGTAAAATTTCAATAACTCATTGGTTAAAAAATGCAAATAACGGCTGATACCGTATGATATCAGCCGTTGTATTATTTTAATTTATACTCGTTTTTTCTGATTTGCTCTGCCCTTGCCGCCTCTTGCGAGTGAAGAGCCTGAAGAGGGACGCATTTTTACAAGCATAACAGAAGCAACTGCGATTATAGCCATAGCAACAGCCGCAAGAATTGCAAAGCCTGCCATCTGACGTGCTGCCTCTGAGCTTACATTGACAACATTTCCGTTCACTGAATCATTACCCATAGGGTCCTGAACAAGAATTTCATTTGCATTGGGAAGCTGCTGTGTATTGTTATTGACAGTATTGTTATTTCCGATATTTATATTCGGCGTTATAACAACACCTGAAGAAGGGCCTGAAGAGGGTTTTGTTGTGGCCTCTGCTTCACCGATGACAGGTTTTTTATTGGTTCCCTCTGTTGTTTTTTCTTCGGAAGAATTGTTCTGATTGTTGTTCGCATTGTTATCGGGTTTCTTTGTGGGCGTTTCAACAACGGGAGCAACATAGGGGTCAATACCGATTATCTGTGAATAATCCTTCAGCTCACGGTCAACACCGTAAGCATATTCGGGAATAAGGTCTGTGACAGCTATCTGACCGTATTGAGAGAAATGAACACCGTCAGTGGTCATATGGTCACGAAGCTTTGCAGGGTCCTTGGGATCACGCACTGCATCAAGATCTATATGACCTGCATAATTGAAGCTTGTGCAGGAATTCTTAACCCAACTGTTGATTTCAAGCAGGGTATCTTCACCCTTCTGACTCCATTCAAGGTCATCACTGCCCATAAAGTTTCGTGTATAGCCCTTATACGGAGTTCTCGTACACAGATAGAGCTTTATGCCTCTGCCGTATGCCTGTTTTGCAAGCTGACGGTAACCGGCAATAATCTGAGAAGCTGTTACGGGTGGCAGCTTACCGTCATTACTCTTCAGCATAGGATGAAGAACGTCATTTTCACCGATTTTTACAATTACATACTTTGCGCCGGCAACAGTGAATGCATCTCGTTCTGCTCGTTTAAGAAGTGCTTCACCGTAGATCTTACCGAGAAGACCCGTTCCCTCGTGAAGAAGAGCATTACCGATGATACCCGACATAACGACACCGACATTATGAATTCCGTTTGCGTGAAGCTTTTCGGAAAGCATTGTTGAAATCTCATTTGTAAGCGTTGAGTCACCAAGAAGAACAACACAGTACGCATCGGGAGCATATACATCAAGTCTCGTAAGGAACGGAATAGTATAATATGTAATTGAGCCTGATGTGAATGTAAGTCTTGATGCGGCAACAGTCATATTCTCTTTATGAGTTCTGTTACCCAGCACAGCCGCCATATATGTGACACCGCCGTAAAGACCTTCGGTATAAATATATGTACGGTTTTTGAAATATGTGCTGATACTGATATCCTTATGCGCAGTTGTCTTGAATGTGACAGGGTCAGAATAAATCTCACTGCCTGCTGCAATTGTGACAGATTTCTGACCGCCGTTGAATGTAACCTGAGTGATTGAATCCTCAACAACAACGTCATTTGTTTCACCTGTCAGAGCAACGGTTGTCTCATCCAGTGTGACAGGCTTCGGGCTGAAGTAGTTTGAGAACTTCAGTCTGATTTTTGTACCACCGATTGTGGGGGTGATTACTGTTCTTATTGTGCTGTTTGCGGGAATATAGTCCTGCAGATGAAGACCGTCTTCACTGTCACCGAGAACAACACCGCTTTCGATGGCAGGAGTTCCCCACGAGCCTGCCCAGCTGTCATTTGCAGCACCTGCTGTAATCCCCGCAGGAATAACGCTGAACAACATTGCAACCACTGACAGTAAACATAAAATTTTTGTAATCCTTTTCATTTATGGCAACCCTTTCTCTTCTGAGAGTGCATTTTCGGAATATATAGAATTATAATATCATTTTTTATTATATTAGTCAAGTAACAGTGAGAATATATCTGTTACTGTTGAAGTAAAGTCCCGTTTCAATAACAACATAATATTCACCCTTGCCGACGTTATAGCTGAAGACTTTTTCTTCAACATCCCAGTCAACTGACATTTCACGCAGAATGTTTCCGCTTGAATCAACAAGAGAAACAATCCAGCCTTCCTTGCCGGCTTCTTCTGTCTTTATGTGACCGAATGATACGGTAATTTCTTTTTCTTCTTCTGCAGTGAATTTATACCAGTCACTGTCATAATCGACACCGGTCTCAACCATTGTGCCGTTAATTGTCTGACCGAGAAGCAGAATATCTGCCTCACCTGCCGAATTATTCGGCTCTGTCTCCCAGTTTGTGTTCTGCACGGTAAGCAGAACAAGTCTGTAAACAAGACTGTTGTGATAAAGGTCATCGGAATCAATTCTTATGAAGTAGTCACCCTTTGTCAGACCGAGATTCGGTGTCTGAAGCACGGGCTGATTCCACTTTGAAACCGATGTATAAATTACTTTGCCGTTTGCGTCAAGAATACTTACATTCCAGCCGTCCTTATCGTCCTGAAGTGCTTCGTGGAGAAAATCAACAACAATAAAGCCGTCATTTTCCATTGTGAAAGAGAAATAATCCCTGTCAGCAGATGAATATCTTGATGTAACGGAGCCGATTTTTTCTGTATTTACCTGCATAGGCTCAGCAGTGTCGGGTGTCTCATTAAGCTCCTGCTCAATGGCTGAATCCTCTGTAAATGAAACATTCAGTGAATACGCAATATTGCTGTAGATATGGGAGCTGACGGTGATATAGTAATACCCCTCGGGTAAGCCCATAATACCGCTGTTTATCATTGCCTTTTCCATTGTGGATGATGTATAGAAATACTCATTACCCTGCTCGTCACTCAGCGTTATACGCCAGGCAACATTATCCTTGATATTCTCAGTATCATTTTCGTGCTCAAAGTAAAGTACGGCATAACCTTTACCGGTAACTCTGAAAAGATATGTGTCAACATCAGACTTACCGTCGGGCAGAACACTTGCTGAACCGTTGACTGTAACATTCAGCGGCAGCTCATTATATCTTGTACGGGTGTTGTTGGGCTCTGCCTCATAGAAATTGTTCTCTGCAAAACCTATGATAATATTGTACTTGTCCTCCGTAAAGCCCGAGATACATTCAACCTCAACCCTGTAATTGCCGGGGAGTACACCTATTGATGCAGATCTGACACCCTCACCTATCTTTTCATATGATGTACGGTTAAGGACTCTGTAATCTGTAGTTTCGCCGGTACCGTCGGGAGAGTACTCCTCATAAAGCGTGATGTACCACAGACAGTTTTTCTGAGTCAATTCCATATGGTTGAACGCATAGAGAATCACACCTCTGTCTGCAACAGAAAAAGTGTAAACCTTCTTTGAAATAACCGATGGCAGAGAGTCTCTCATAAAATTATTGAGCACGGCAGGAATCACCGTCACACCTTCCTGCTCCTGATAGCCGTTACCGGCATCAACAACAGAATCCTCATCCTCATCGGGGATAATATCCTCTGCCCCCACAGAATTGTCTGTACCGGGCATTGTTTCTTCATCTATATGTATTCCGCTGTCAGAATTATCAGTCAGAGTCTGCAGCGAAATTATATTATTCTTTTCTTCTGTTTTATTTTCATTGATTTCAACAGTGTTATCTGAATAAGGGCTGTTTTCAGCCAGAGGCAATTCCCTGACCGACAGCTCAAGAGGGACTGAAAAAACAAGCACAGCAACAAGAAGCAATGCAACAACTGCCTGCTTGATTGAAAACTCTTTCTGCATATTCATCCCCTCCTCAATAAAACTGATTTTAACATACGCCTGCGGTGACTGTTTCAGGTAAGTCCACATTACAGGAAATGCAATTTCCCATAAAGCAGAAAAAAGATAACCATGCTAAGTATAGCACGGTTATCCGAATTATTCAAGTCTTATTACTTACCAAATGAGGGAAGTGAAAATCCTGAGAACATTGAATGAATCTTTGTAAGGATTTCGTCAAGGAACTTGTTAAGCTGATAGTTTGTCTTACTGAGTGCACCTTCGCAATCGAGAATCTTTGAGCCCTCTGCAAGAGCAAAATCATACATACGCAGAGCTTCGTATTCGTATGTTGAAAGGTCACTTTCATCAAGAGTGATGAGACCTACACCTCTGTTGATGTCGTTGCTGTATGAATTGCAGCCGACTGTGGGAACAGTTGTGATGTCAATGCCTTCGTATGTTGTTGTGAAGTCATTGACATGGTCATGACCATAGAATGTAGCCATAACGTCACCTGTTTCAAGCCATGCATCCATCTGACCGCCGTTAATGTGTGAGGGACAGGGAGGCTCAAAAAGGAAACCTGTGTATGCACCAAAGTTGGGGATAGGAAGATATGCCTGACCGTCAAATGTCCATTCGCCGATACCTACGGGAATCTTCATCATACCAAGTGCATCGTATGCTTCGGGAACAATAATGTGCTGGAAGTGGATAGCAGGAACAACTTCACCGCCGTTGAGCTTAGCAAGAGCAGCTGCTGTATCCTTGTACCAGTTGATCTGATCTTCTCTTACATAATCATAGCCGCCTGCTTCTTCTGTTGATGTACCTGAATCAACAAACCAAAGGTTGAATGCGATACCCAGACCGTTTGAAGCAAGAATGGGAAGATTGTGGTTGCCGCAGCCGTAAAGCTCGGGATTTACATCATATGCAAGACAACCGGGGTACTTCTGATATTCACGCAGAAGAACTTCCTTTTCAACGCCCTGCTCCTGGTCATGGTTACCGAAAACAAGTGTAAAGGGAACGCCTGCTTCAACACAGGGAGTGACAATTGTTTCAATTGCCTTTGCCTGATTTTCATAACCGTGTGCAACAGTGTTGTCACCAAGGAAAACAACAAGGTCAGGTGTATAAGCTGCAAGAGCTTCTCTCATAAGCTGAGCTGTAGTTTCCTCAAGAGTTTCGTCATCCTGACTGTCGGCAAAAATCATAATATTGAATTTGCCTTCATCATCAAACTTGAGAATGTAGTCTGAAAAATCTGCAGATGCAGACATTGCAAATGTTGCTGTGAGCATAAGCATAGCCATTGCAACAGCAAGAACTTTTTTTGCAAACTTCATAATTAAATCACCTTTCATATAAAATGCGTATATATTATAACTAATAAATCAGCATTTTTCAATAAGCAAATGAAAAAATTGTGTAAAACACAGACAGATTTTTATATGTTTATTTCCTCTGTTTTGCCGAATTCGAGTATATCGGCAATTCTTGAGCTTGCTTTTCCGTCACCGTAGGGGTTTGAAGCCTTACTCATTTTCTCATACTCAGCCTTGTCTGTGAGAAGTGTTCTGAATGTGTTATAGATAAACTCTTCATCAGTGCCCACAAGCTTGAGTGTGCCTGCCTTTATGCCTTCGGGACGCTCTGTTGTGTCTCTCATAACAAGAACGGGTTTACCGAGAGACGGAGCCTCCTCCTGCACACCGCCGCTGTCTGTGAGAATAAGATATGAGCGAGCCAGAAAGTTGTGGAAATCAAGCACATCAAGAGGCTCAATGATATGAACTCTGTCATCATCACCGAAAACCGCTCTTGCGGCTTCACGGACAACGGGATTCATATGAATGGGATAAATTACCTTGATATCGGGTGTTTCGTCAATAATTCTCTTTATTGCTCTGAACATATGATGCATAGGCTCACCTAAGTTCTCTCTTCTGTGAGCTGTAAGCATAATAAGTCTTGAATCACTTGCCCATTCAAGCTCAGGATGGCTGTAGTCCTCACGGACTGTTGTCTTGAGAGCATCAATGGCAGTGTTACCTGTGATATAGATAGTCTCTGCATCCTTGCCCTCTTTAAGAAGATTGTCCTTTGACATCTGAGTGGGCGCAAAATTATATTTTGAAATGATACTTACAGCCTGACGGTTAAACTCTTCGGGATAAGGTGAATAAATGTTATATGTACGCAGACCTGCCTCAACGTGGCCGATGGGAATCTGCATATAGAAGCAGGCAAGAGCAGTTACAAATGTTGTTGAAGTGTCGCCGTGAACAAGCACAACATCGGGCTTCACCTCTTCAAGCACACCCTTTATACCCATAAGGATATTTGTTGTGATGTCAAAAAGAGTCTGTCTGTCTTTCATAATTGACAGGTCATAATCGGGTACAACACCGAATGTATCAAGAACAGCATCAAGCATCTGCCTGTGCTGCCCTGTAACGCAGACAACTGTTTTAAGATTCTCTCTTTTTTTGAGTTCAAGCACAAGAGGACACATTTTTATAGCCTCGGGTCTTGTGCCGAATACAAGCATTACTGTTTTCATCGGTTTTTGCTCCTTTTACAGTCTGTATGTGCCGTCAAGATTGCAGATATTTCTTGTATCAAGAACAATCTTGCCTTTGAGCTTATCCATATTTTCTTTGATTTCATCGTGACCGACAAGAAGAACAACAAGCTCAACGTCCGAAAGGAATTTATCAAGGTCATGATACTGATTCTCAACCATATCTGAAGCTATGAACGGGTCATAAACCTTTACGCCGTGAGCAAGATGTCTCTCCATACTCTCAAGCATCTGGAGTGTGGGGCTTTCACGCACGTCGTCAACATTTTCTTTGTATGTCAGACCGTAGAAACCGACCTTTGACACATCCTTGATGCCGTTTTCTTTCATAATATTGTAAATTCTTTCAAGAACGAAGTCGGGCATTGAGTCGTTGATAAGTCTTGCCTGCTTGATAAGATTTGCATATGAAGGATAGTCACCCACAAGGAACCAGGGGTCAACCGAAATACAGTGACCGCCTACACCGGGGCCGGGAGAGAGAATGTTTACTCTGGGGTGTTTATTTGCAATTCTGATTATCTCATAAACATCCATATTATCGCTTCTGCAGATTTTAACAAGCTCGTTTGCAAAAGCGATATTGATATCTCTGAAGGTATTCTCAACAACCTTTGTCATTTCAGCTGTTCTGATATCGGTAACAACAATTTCGCCCTGACAGAAGGAAGCGTAAAGGCTCTTTACCTTTTCACCTATAGCCTTATCATCAGCGCCGATAGTTCTTGAGTTGTGAAGAAGCTCGTAAACCATATTGCCGGGGATAATTCTCTCGGGAGCGTGAACAAGATTGATATCTTCACCTATAACAAATCCGTTTTCCTCAATAACAGGGCGGACAAATCTGTCAATTGTACCGGGAGAAACCGTGGATTCAATAACGACAGTTGCACCCTTGGGGCACACTGTCATAACCTGCTTCACTGCGGCAATGACATAGCACGCATCAATACGCTTTGTCTCCTTATCATAGGGTGTGGGAACTGCAACGATGTACATATCAGTTTTCTGATACTCTGTGGAGAACTTTATGCCGCACTTTACAGCTTCGTCAAAAAGCTCGTCGAGTCCCTTTTCTTCAAATGTTGTTTTGCCTGCATTGAGAGTGGCAACAAGATCCTTGTTATAATCTGTGCCGACTACCTCAACGCCGTGTGATGCAAACATCAGTGCCGTAGGGAGACCGATGTAACCAAGACCAATAATATTTATCATTTCTTATCTCTCCTTGACTTTATTAAAGCAACTTCCTTGCTTATTGTATATTCCTGTGCCGTCTGACTTCTGACACGCTTTGCTGCGTTTTCACTCAGACGCATAAACAGCTGCGGGTCTCTCACGAGCTTCAGAATTCCGTCTGCAACAGCCCGTGCATCCTCTGCGGGAGCAAGAATTCCGCAGTTTTCATCCACAAATTCGGGAATTGCGGCAACTGCGTTTGCAACCGGAACAAGTCCCGATGACATTGCTTCATCTCTTGACACTCCCTGAGTATCCATTCTTGTGGTGGCAATGTAAATGCCGTGTGATTTATGCTTTTCTGCAATCTGACTCTGTGTGAGGAAGCCTCTGTGCAGATGCACGTTTGAGAATTTTTTAAGCCCCTTTGTATCCTCCTCAAATCTGTCACCGTCACCGTAAAGGTCAAATGTCATTTCTGAGAATTCAGGCTCATTGCTCAGAAGAAGTATTGCCTGCCTTGTGATGTCATTTGCATAAGTGAGTGTACTGAATGATTTTACCGACATTATGCTGAATCTCTGCGACTCATCCTTTTTCTCGTATGAGAACATATCGGTATCAATACAGTTATGAATTACAGAGAATATATCACTCACATCAGTTTTATAATCCTCTTCAATGGCACTTCTGAAGTTTTCTGAAACGCAGACAAAATGGACATCATAATGTTTTGCACTGTCAAGCACTTCTCTCCAGAATGTCATACGCTGCTCAGTATCTTTTTCTGCTGCTGCGATATCCTCCGCAGTTGTGTAGTTAAATGAGCGTCTTTGCCAGGGCTGGATATCACTGCCGTGAACCCATATGGTAAGACTGATGTCATCAAGATAATTCTTAATTACGCTCCAGAGATACGGAGTCATAAAATGAACGCACACATTTTTTACAGTACCGCTGTCAAGAGCAGTTGCAAGTTTTTCTGCGCCACCCTCTGCCACGTTCATTCCTTCAAACTCACGGTAACAGCTGTCATTCCACATATTTATTCTCATTATATCTGCCACAAGACCGTAATCCTTATAAAGAGTTGCACGCTTATGAACAAACATATATCTGTAAAGGTCATCATATGAAGGGTAATGGTCTGCTACGACTATTGTGTCTGACCTTGTCAGGAAAGGTGTTGCGTTATTCGACTCAAAGCTTCCGCTTGCGATAACTGATGAAATCTCCTTGGTGCCGCTGCCCTTTATACGGAAGCAGAAGCTTACATATACAGCATTTTCGGGAATTTCTGCAGAAAGCACTCTGTTGCCCGTTGACTTAGCATTGCCGATTTTATTCATATTGCCGTCATAGAAGAAACAGAAGTTTTCACTGTTGACCGTTCCCGAGCCGCTGAACATAACAGAAAGATTTTCACCGCTGCAGAAATCACTTATAAGATATTTTGAGTTAAAATGAACATATTCAAACTTGTCATCTGCAAGTGCGGATTTGATTATAAGTTTTCCTGATTCAAGGCTCAGATCAACGCCCTTGATTCTGCCCTTGTAATCATCAGCAAGCTCCTTTGAAGATATTGTCAGCATCTCCGAATCAAGCTCAAGATAATTTATTGAAGCTGCAGCAGCATTTATTCTTTCAAGAGGAATACCCTTGTCGGCAACAAAAATATCATCAACCTGTGCACATTCGTCATCGGTACAGTTCCTGCAGTAGCTGAATTCATCCGTACAGATAAATTCACCCTCAAGCTCTGTTCCGTTTGCGAAAGCGATAATATCACCGACACACTCCTGCTTTACAATACTGCGTGTGCTGAAAAGTCTGTCACAGGGCTTATATGTGCCCTCGGTGCCGTTGAGCTCAATACCGTCAGCAGTCTTTGTATGGTAGTGGAGCTTACCGAAGCCCTGAGCCTTGCTGTATCTTACCGAAAGCACAAGGTCGAGCAGGTAATTCTCACCGTAATAGTCATCAGCTGAGAAAGCAGCAACAAATCCGTCCTGCGCAGTGTATTTGCCGTCATTCACAAACACAAGCTTTTTATTGTCATAGCTCTGTCTGTCAAATGCTTTTCTGACTCTTGCCATTTCTTCATCAGTTGACGCAGCTGAAACAACCGTGACAACGGGAAGCTTTTCTCTCATATCCTTACCGAATACACACTGTGCGATAAAGCCTAGTCTGTCTTCGCAAAGATGCTCTTTCAGAACACTTCTGAGACCGAGAAGTCTGTATTTACGGTAGTCCCTTTCATCTGAACAGTATCTGTCAAGCTGCTTCTGCATTGTGACAGCACTGTCAGTTGCAACAGTCAGGTCACCGAACAGATTTTTGACACCTCTTGAATAATTGCCCACGGACACGGTGTTTGATGCAAGGAGCTCATATACACGCCTTGCGAACATCGTCTGCGACTGTGCAACGGAGTTCATATTTATTCCGTAATTATAGCCCTTGTAGGCAATATGTATATCATCGGGCGTAAGTGTGCCCACAATCATCTTGTTATATCTCTGAGGGAATGCGTGCTCAGGTCTTGCCGAGCCTAAGTTTCTGTCAAAAATCTCAAGCCCCTTGCCCCTTTCAAAAGCATCTGCAAATTCATCAAACACTCTTGAACGGTCCTTGTATCGGTGATAATAAGCTCCTGCAAAACAGAATTTATCTTTTCTGTCGTGCATTTCAAGAGGGTTATGCACGAGAGGCTGAGCTGAGAAATGGAGCAGATACACATTGTTGTGCTGCAGAGTTCTCTTATACCGCTCGATGCAGTCAAAATCAGTTGTGAAAACATAGTCTGCACAGGAAGCAGCTGCCATAAATGTGTCTGTATAAACAGGGTCTTCCTTGTTCCAGAAAATAACGGGAATATCGTGTTCGTGACAGTATTCTGTCAGATCATATATTTCCTTGCTGCCGTTTGCGATTTTTCTGTACCAGGAATTGTCCTTTCCGCCCCACGCTGATTCAAGAAAGAACAGATCAGGCTTGAACTGTTCTATTTCATTTTTCCAGTTTTCGGAGGTAACCTCCATAAGGTCACATTCTGTTTTAAAATTGCCCAGCGTGAAAGCGTCCATAATTGCGGCAACCTTAAGCTTTTTAAGTGACTCACATTTTGTTTCAAAAGCAGATGCGTCATCGTTTGCATCAATATTATATCTTGAGAGAATTTCATCAAGAACTTTTTTTCTGTTTTTCAGCCCTGTAAGAATTTTTTCTATCTTTTTACTGTTCATATCTTTACCCTCTGCGTCTTCTTAATTCACGAAGCCATCTGTAAACCTTCAGCGCAAATCTGCCTATCGGGTTGTTTTCAATCAGTGAGAATTTCTTTTTGAAGGATGCATTTTCTGTTTTCAGGCTGTTAAGCTGCACCTCAAGTCTTCTCATATCCTTTTTGACAGTATTGGTAAATGAAATCTGAGCAGTAATGTCACTTCTGCAGCGTCTGAGCTCATCGACAAGCATATTGACCTCTTCCTGCAGTGCAGTATTTTCCTGCATAAGCTGTTCATTCAGTTTCTGCAATTCTTTTTCATCCATTTTTCTAACCCCTTCACACTTTTGTCAGATTACATGGTACTTTCTCTGGTATTCAAGAAGGTCGGGCATAATATTTTTTCTCTGCTCGTTTGTCATACCGTTGAATTCACGGGCAAAACCGCAATACGGCTTGATAATCTCATCAGGGGTGCCGACCCCCACAAGCTTACCCTGATTTATCCATATAATTCTGTCACAGAATTCTGTCATCTGAGTTACTGCGTGGCTGACAAAAACTATTGTCTTGCCTTTTTCTTTGAATTCATCCACTTTTTTCAGACATTTGTCTGCAAAACTTGAATCACCGACCGAAAGAGCCTCATCAATAATGAGAATTTCAGGGTCAATGTGAACAGCTATTGCAAAACCGAGTCTTGAACGCATACCGCTTGAGTATGTTTTTACGGGCTGGTCAATATGAATTCCGATATCGGCAAAATCTATTATTTCTTTTTCAATTTCTTTTATCTGTTTATCGTTGTACCCCATAAGCAGACATTTGAATCTGATATTGTCAACACCTGACAGCTGAGGTCTCATACCTGAGGAGGCACAGAGCATACTTACCTCGCCCTTAACTTCAACCTTACCCTGTGTCGGTGTGGTAATACCTGTAATAACGCTTGCAAGCGTTGACTTGCCGCTGCCGTTAAGACCTATAAGACCTACACATTCGCCTTTTTTCATCGTGACGGAAATATCGTCAAGCGCTCTGAATGTGCCGACCTTGTTATTCTTAAGAACAAGCCCCTTGAGCTTTTCACCGAAAGAGGAATAAAGAGGATAATCCTTTGTGATATGCTCACATATAATTACATTTTCACACATTTTATTCCCTCCTTACAGCAGGTCTATAAACTTGTGACGGAATCGCATATGAACAACACAGCTCGTCACAAACATAACAATTGTTATCACCCAGAAGATAATGCAGGCGTCAATGTTTGCCGTAAAATCCCTGCCGTAAAGAATCGCATCACGGTAGCCGTCAAGAATATATGCAAACGGATTTATTTTCATTATCACATTAAGAAGAGTGTTATCTCTGTCAGGCTGCCACATTACAGGTGAAATAAAGAACAGAAAACGCATTGCCGTATTTGAAAAATTGTGAAAGTCACGGAAAAGAACGTTTATTGTGGAAGCAAACAGACCGTAAGCTGTGACAAACATCGTGCTTGCAAAGATAAAGTAAGGCAGAAGCCACACTGAGGAGCTTATTTTTGTACCTGAGACGAGAACAACAACAAAAACAATCACCATTGAACACAGATGCGTTATAAAGTTTGCCGCAACTGTCTTTGTGGGCACAATGGCAATGGGAAATTTCATTCGTTTGAGAACATCGGTAAAACTGATGATAGCCATATCTGCACCGAGCATTGCCTGATTCATATAGTACCAGCATATGATACCTATAACAAGCCACACAATGTACGGGACTCCGTTTATATCATCGCCTCTTCTGAGACCGATTGCAAAGACAAACCAGTAAACAAGTATCTGTAATGCAGGGTTCATAAAATTCCACAGAAAACCGAAAAACGTGCCGCCGTGCTGACTCTTCAGCTCATACAAAGCAAGACGGAACAGACGGACTTTATTGTTCCATATTTCGGAAACCACCGTTCCAACGGATTTAAAAATTCCCATTAAAAAACACCTTGATTTTAACAAAATATTACAATACGCATTTTATCAATTTTAAATTATAGCATTCTGTGTTTTTTTTGTCAACGGAAACAGAAACTTCTTAATATTATTTTAATATTGAATTGAATAAAACTTTATGGTATTATATAATTGATTATTATTGTCAAGGATGAGTCAATGAACATACAGGACGGCAATCGGGACAGTGTTCCCGTACTGAAAGCCGAAAATCCACAAGGAAAGAAGAATAAAAAAATGGAATATCTGATAATCGCAGTTGCTGTGATAGCCGTTATTGCAGTGATTATTGCCGTTGTTGCCGTAAAATCAAAAAAGAAGCCTGAAATCAGCGGCTGCGTGACTGAAGAAACGGCAGGCGACCTTGTTGTCCCCTCAGATGAGCATTTTGAGCCCGTAACCTTCACAGAGGATGTTGAAATCACATTTGACGGCATTAACAGCGACCTTGAAGACTCGCTGACTGAACACTCAATGTTCTTTTCAACTCAGGCAGCGGTAAAGCCCGAAGTGAGCACCACATTCAGGCAGACAACTGCCCCTGCCACAAAGGCTCCCGCAGTCACAACAAAAGAGCATCTTGAAAAAACAACCGTTGTGACCGAAGAAGTGACACAGCAGAAATCAGCAGTAATTGATACAATAGCCGCATTTTTCGCAGGTACATATTATTTTGACGGTGATATGATAACAGCCGGTGAAAAATCACCTATGGAAATCGCAATGAACGGCTCTGATTTTCAGGTCTTTTCTGAGCTTGACGGCAAAGACATTTCTATAATGCAGCTTGATTCAAAAACTTATATGCTCAACCCCGACACAAAAAAATATGCCGAGCTTACGGCATCATTCCAGAAAATGCTGGGCATAAACACCTCTGACCTTAAGTTTGAATTCAATTCAACCGGCTTTGACGCAGCATCACCTGCAAAAGTCACAAAAGCAACATACAACGGTCAGCCTGCTGACTGCTATGTTTATAAAAACAGCAGAAATCACCTTGAATTCATTGCTACAGACTCAGAAATTCTGCAGATGACAATGTTCACAGCCGATGGTGAAGCAAAAACAATTCTTGTTGCTGATGAATTCACAAAAGAAATTCCTTCAGAAATGATGAATTTTAAAGGTTATTCAAAGACAAATATTGTATCATTCATATCATCCCTTATGTAAACGGAGGCAAATAAAATGGAAAACAACACAAATATCCCTGAAAACAATAATGTCAATTTCAGCACAGACAGCAATATGACGCTTGTCAGCGCTGAGAAGGAAACAAAAAACAAGAAACTACCTATTATAATAGTAATCTGCCTTCTTGCAGTTGCACTCATTGCGGGAATTCTTATTTTTGCTCTCGGCAGTAAGGAGCCCGAAGCTCCCGTAGTACCCGAAATCTCAACTGATGAAGAAGTGAAGAATCCTTATCAGGACCTTATTGACAACGCTCTCGCTGAAACTATCACAGACAACAAGGGCAATAAAATTGACAGAGATGAGTATGTTCAGCAGGTACAGCAGCAGCTCGAAGCAGCTACAACACAGCTCAGTCAGTATGTTGGCAGCTACAGCCCAAATGAAATTGTTGAAAACACAACCTCACAGCAGGGAAATAACACTCAGACAGAAACAACAACTGCAAATGTGGTACAGGTAAACAAAGCAGAGGCTCAGATAAAGGCATTCTTTGACCGTCAGTGTTATATTCAGGGTGCAATCTACTCAGGCAACACAGGCGACCCTCTTGCTATTTCATTTGACGGTGAAAACTTTGAAGCTCTCACAAACCTTGACGGCGTTGAAATATCAATGCTCAAGCTTGACGGCGTTATGTACATCAAGCGTCCTGCACTCAATCAGTATGTTGAATTCACAGATGCTGTTATGAGCTTTATGGGCTTTGAAGACGGTGACCTTAACTTCAGCTTTGGCGATACAAATTATGAAAAGATGAAATCAAAGCTCATAAAAACATATAATGTCACCATCAACGGCAAAGACGGCGTCTGCTATCTTTATGAAAATGAATCACAGCAGTTCAAATTCTTCTCAGAAGACGGCAATCTCAGACAGATTGAAATCTACAGTCTTGACGGAGAGCTTACTTCACAGATAACAATTAACTACTTTTCTACATCTATCCCCTCAGACCAGCTCACACTCAAGGGCTACACAAAAACAGGTCTCGGCACAATTTTTGCAGATGTGCTCAACCAATAAAACGGAGGTATTCCTATGATTTGCCCCAACTGTAAAAGAGAAATTGACACTGACTCCAACTTTTGCAGGTTTTGCGGAGTGGAATTTACTCAGGAAAAGGAACCGGTGCTTGAAATTTATCAGCACACAACACAGGATGACTCTGTCCCACGCAGAATTGAGTCTGTAAAGGTCAATGAGCCTGAGACAGAAAATCCGAAAACAAAAACAAGAAAGACTCTCATAATTCAGCTTATAATTGCACTTTCGGTCATTCTGATTATCGGCGCCGTACTTGTTTTTGCAATAGCAGGCGACAATTCTCCCTTCAGCGGCAATGAGGTCATCACAGACGCACAGGGTGAAAAATTGAAGCCCGGCAGAGGCACAACGGAAATGTCAGTGCAAGATGTTGACGGCACTGTCAGAACAATCACAACAGACAGAGAGCTTCTCACTGCCGATGAAATCCTCAGTGAATATACTGCTGTCATGAATAAGCTCAAGACAGATGCTCCGTCATTCAGCGTCACAAGATATCAGAATCTGCCCACAGACCATCAGAATCTCGGTCCGCTCGCTGATTTCATTCTGCCGATAATCGAGAAATATGTGACATCAAAAGCTGCTTCTGAACCGGTTGATTATATTGCAGGAAATTCAGACAAGCTGCCTCTCCCCGATTCGCAGTACGGCTGTATTCTCACAGATTCATCTGCAATTAAAAACGCCTATTGCGAGGTGCTTGACGATGAAGAATACAAGCTTGTCATCACTCTCAATGATGAACTGAATCCACCGGCGTTGTCATCAGGTGCCGCATCATCACAGAGCATAACAAATTCGGTGTTTGACACATATGATGCACTCAATCAGATAACATCTGTCTCTGAGCTTGCATTCAATAAAATTGATTTCAACTACACTGACTGTACGGTTGAGCTTATCTACAACCCTGACACCAACGAAGTAACTTCAGTTGATATGACTATGTATATCGACATTACCGCAAACACTCTTCTTGCAGAAATCAAAGCAAGAATTGTTGATATCTCGGAGTATAAAATTTCTTATTAAAAGACAGAATCCGGACTTCACAGCGAAGTCCGGATTTTTATTTACTGCGAATTATTATTTTCCACTTTTCTTCAAGCTCCGCAAGGCTGATTGCCGCATTTGCAGGGCTCGTTGACGGAAGAACTGTTGCGCTGATTCCTGTTTCGGGCTCAATGTATTTTTTATACATCTGCTCTGCTTTTTTGCCGTTTACAAATATTTTTTCTATCGGTGCATTTTTCAGTATCATACTGATGTCATTGGGAACAACATTTTTTATGGAGCTGTCAGATGAGCCGGTTATCTCGCAGGAGTGTATCACATCCCACAATGCAATGTGATTGGCTGTTAGCATTGCTTTCTTTTCTTCAATTGTCTGAGGAGTTTCATCACCGCAGACGGCGGACACAACCCTCCAGAATCTGTTCTGTCTGTGACCGTAGAAAAATCCTTCTTCCCGTGATTTTACCGACGGGAATGAGCCGAGAATCAGCACCCTTGAATTTTCATCATAAAGCGGCGGTATGGGATGTACCACCGCTGTTTTTACATTTTTCATACCGTTATTTTATCTTCAGCTTTTCCGTCAGAGTCGGTAAAGATGACCTCAGTACTGTCTTTTCTGAAAACATAGCCCACACCTTTGAAGTAATTATCATCGGGCGCAGAGCCTACTATCATTGTGCAGGGCTGACCGAAAGCATCCTTTTCACCGCCGACAGGATAAACTCCCGTTTTGTGAAGATGACCGCAGAGCATAAGGTCGGGCTTTATTTTTTCTTTTATCACCCTTGCCCAGTAAGTGAACAAATCCTCTTCAATATTGAACGGCTTTTTATACTGCATAGTGAAAGGATTGTGTACTACAATGATTCTTTTCATTATTGCTTCATCCTGATGACAGGGGCAGTCTGCAACTTTTTCAATAAACTCCGTCTCCCTTTCACGGAATGCGTGACAGCACACCGTTCCGCCGTATTCGGAGTTTGTATCGGGCTTATCCTCACCGCAGTCAAGGGCAAGTCCCCACACATTACCCACTCTGAAGGTAAAGAATGTGTTACCGTTCTGTGTGGGAATATACTCACTGAAAATCTCAGCATAGCTTCCCCTTATATCGTGATTACCTCTGACGAAAACAGCAGGAATGCTGCCGCCTGTTATTCTGCCGACAATCTCATAAATGCTGTTGAAATACTTTATATTTCCGCAGTGATTGGGAATGTCACCGTTGAGAATGAGAAAATCAATTTTACCGAAGGCTTCTGCTGCCCTTATCGGCTCCTCAACTCTGTTGTGAGTGTCAGAAATGTGGTAGCATCTGACTTCATCACCCGTGACGGGAATGAATGAATATTCATACTCCTCCACAGGCTTCATTTTGTTGAAATATGCCTTTCGTCTGCCCTTGATTTCCTGATTACAGACGGTATATTTCTTTGCTTCATCAAGTGCTTTTGCAGGCACGGTTATTCTGTGCACTCTTGAAAGAGAGCGCAGAACGCCGTTGGATTCATCATAATAACATTTTTCTCCGATTTTTACCCACATAACGGATTCTTTTTTTACGGGAACAAAAATCTGATATGTATCACCCACTGCAAAAACACAAGGGTTTGTCAGTATCATATTATCACCCTTATAACAATGAGTTTATTTCTCTTCTCTTTTCAATAAGCCACTTTTCACTGTGAGGGTAATTCTTATTGTCAATGGGAGTATCAAGCCCCTCATCAAGTATTTCAAGTGTCTTTTCTCTGCCGATTTTCTTTTCAAGAAGACGCAATGCCTCAAAGTCCTGAATCGCATCGTAGAAAACCTTGAAACGAAGTGCAGCATAAGCGGTGCCGTCATCTGCAGGGTAAAGCTCAAAGGAGTCACCTGCAGGGAAATTTCCGCCTGCATCTGTCACTTCAAAAGGATTGATATGTTCCTTTGAATACTGAGTATTATAGAAATTAAGTCCCCAGTGCAGAAAGCCCTTTACATCATACTTATACATAATAAAGCCGAGAATTCTGTTTCTCAGAGAGGGCATTGCCATAAATCTGTTGGGCATATTTTCTCTGTAGGGACCGCAGCAGTAATAGGTCCACAGCTCAGGCACCTTACCTGCAAAATCTTCAATATGCTCAATACCGGGCACGGGAGTTCTGATAAGACCTGTCTTATAGAAAATATAAGACGAAAGTGCATCAATTATTTTAAAATCACCGAAAAGCTCTTTCATAAGCTTTGCTGATTTTCTGTATTTATAAATATTCTCAGTTGAGGGCTCGTCTGATGTATGAAACATCACCTTGTCACGGATACCCTCTTTATCAATGAATTCAATAAGTGCTGCAGCAAACTGACGGAGAAATTCCTCGTATCTCTTGCCGTGGGCATTTGTTTCCCAACCGAAAATACGCTTATAGCCGTCTGTTGTTTCAGCCATAATCTTAGGAGCATGGGCAGCTCCCCACTGAGTATAAAGATGTGAAAACTCAATATACTTCATACCGCAGCTGAAAGCAAGGTCAATCCATCTTTTCAGCTTATCAAAGCCGAATGTATACTGATAGTTATATCTTTTCACATCAACAAGCTGTATCGTTGTTCTTTCACCGCCCACCTCCGTATCAAGAGGCGGAGTAAAAAGAGGAGTGAGAATAAAGTTGGTGCCGTGTTCGGCTGCAGCTTTCATAAAATTCTCAATGTATTTCCAGTGTTCCTCACTGAAAACATCCACATTGTAATAATCAGCAAGACAGTCTGCGTGAAACCAATGTGTACAGATTAGAGTCTGCTCATCAAATGAAGTTTCGGCAATTTCTGTTTTAAGAGTAACCGTTTCTGTTTTTTCGCCGGTTTTTACGATAACGGAAACTTCCTCTTCATCATCTGCAGTGTATTCACACCATACAGCAGTCCATTCATTTGCTTTAAGGCTCACTTCACTGTCAAAGGGCACAAGCACATCGGGATAGTAGCCCTTCATTGCGTTTCTTATAAAATAATCGTCACGGTCGTCGGGAGCAAGGTACTCTGCAGGCACAAATACGATTTTATAAATTTTAAGATTTTTGCAGTCTGTCATAAACCCAGCCTGAGTATCCTTTTCAGGCTTCAGTGCAATCTGAAAAGATGTTCTTTCTTTTTTAAGACAGCTGAGAGTGTCGATTTCATATTCTCCGCAGATTTCATTACAAAAAACCTTTGCGAGTGAAGACAGAATTTTTATTTCCATATATTATCTCCTTATTTGAGGGAATATCAGTCGAAATTTCTGAAAAGAGCCTTTACCTTGCCAAGAACGGCAACTTCATTTACTATGATAGGCTCCAGAGTGTCATTTTCAGGCTGAAGTCTGAAATGACCGTTCTCTTTATAGAATGTCTTGACTGTTGCTTCGTCTTCAATAAGAGCAACAACAATATCACCGTTTTCTGCGACAGGTGTCTTTTCTACAATAACGATATCTCCGCTGAGTATACCTGCGTTTATCATACTTTCGCCTCTGACTCTGAGGGCGAAAAGAGTCTTATCCCTTGACACATTACCTGCATACGGCACATATCCCTCAATCTGCTCAACTGCGAGAATGGGCATACCTGCTGTGACAGTACCGACAATAGGTACCTGTGTTGTGTTATCTGCCTCAGGACCGAGAACTCTTATTGACCTTTTGAGCATAGGGTCACCACGCTCAATATAGCCTGCTTTTTCAAGGGCAATGAGATTTGCCTGAACAGATGAAGTGGACCTGAGTCCCACTGCGGCGCATATCTCACGCACTGAGGGGGGAACTCCCTGCTGCTGACGCTGAGCGAGGAATTCATATATTTTCTGCTGAGTGGAATTGAGCTCTTTCATAAAAAATCCTCCTGTAAAATCAGAAAAAAGCCTTTAGCAAACTTTTGTTCACTGTCATTATAACACAGTTTTCTGAAAAAAGCAAACATTTGTTTAACTTTTTTTAAAAAAAATAACGATTTATTTTCCGTTTTCTCTTTATATTGTAAAAATACTTGTAAAACAAAATAAAATATAGTAAAATAAATTAAAATACATTTTATAAGGTTTTAAAATGGCACTTAAGCGCACAGAAAAAAAGAAAAAAAGAAAGCATACCTTCGTTGCGCCGTCACACACCAGGGGTTATTACAGATTTTCAAAAGAATTCCCTTCTGTCACGGATTCCGAGGGCTACAGAGATAACGACCTTATTGTCAATTCTCCGTCAAAAAAAGCTTCCGTCAGAAGGAGGCTTATTGCTCTTTTTATCTGTATATTTATTGTCAGCTTCTGTGTAACAACACTGATGTTTACAGTGTCAAAGGTACCTGTTGCTCTGCCCGATGAGCCTCTGACGGGTGAAGATGAAGAGAAAACCTTTTACGGCAACAGTGCAATCTACATAAACGGCTCCGTTCTTTCAATGAGCAGTGCTGAGAGAGTTATAGGCAATGTGCGTTATCACGGAATGGACACCGTTGTTATTGATTTCAAGGACGCACAGGGTAACTTCTACTATAATCCGTCAATAAATGTTGCAGCCGATGCACTGACAAATGTGGGAGACAACGCCGAAAAAATTGTGAAAGAATTTCAGAGTGCGTCAATCAGGGTTTACGCCAGATTCTGTATGTTTGCAGACGATATTTATGCAAGAACAAATCAGAAAGAGGCAGCTTATGTTATGACAGCCGCCGAGGACGGTACATCAGGTCAGGTACGCACTGTCTGGTACAATGACGGTGACGATTCTCACGCCTGGCTTAACCCCTACTCTCAGGAAGTTCAGTACTACCTGAGATGCTGCGTGGAAGACATAAACAATATTGGTGTGGACGGAATAATTTTTGACTATGTTTCACTTCCCTTGTCATATCAGACAGCTGCAGTGCAGTTTGACGGCTCAGATGACAGTGCACCCGATGAAGCAATCACATCATTTATAAATCTTCTCAATAACACCTATATAGATTGCGAAACTGCAGTCTGTGTACCTGTTGATGCTATGCTTGACGCATTAAAGACCGGCACTGCCCCTCTGATTTTCGGCTCAGGCTGTGATTATGTAATTCCCGACGCCCGTCTTTCTCTTATGCCCGAAAACACCGTTGTGGGCACGCATCAGTATGCAAAGCCTTCTGTTTCACCGGTTGAGTTTATTACAGAATATGTCACTTCAATAAAAAAACTCGCCGGCGCAGACACAAATTCTGTAAGAATAATGCCTCTGATTGAAGCATCTGACACAAGTGCAAAAGAGATTTCAGCGCTGGCAGGCGTTAACAACGATTCGTTCATAATTTATTCGGCGGATAATAACTATACAAATCAGAATTTTAATTAAGACTGGAGTTGTTGATATGTTCACTAAAAAGAAAAAACAGGAAGAAGCTCAGGACAATGTCAGAGTGGTAACTCTTGACGAAGTCGTGGCAGGACTCACTCTTGACGAAAAAATCGCACTCGTTTCAGGTAAGGATTTCTGGCACACGGTTGAAGTCAAGGATGCTCCCGTTAAAGTACCTTCAGTTATGGTAAGTGACGGCCCTCACGGACTTCGCAAGCAGGCAGATGCAGCCGACAATCTCGGCATAAACGACAGTATTGTTGCTGTTTGCTTCCCCTCTGCAGCAGGTCTTGCAGCATCATTTGACACAGACCTTATGGTTAAAACAGGTGAGGCTCTCGGTGAGGAGTGTCAGGCTGAAAATGTTTCAACAATCCTCGGTCCTGCAATGAACATCAAGCGTTCTCCCCTTTGCGGCAGAAACTTTGAATATTTCTCAGAGGACCCTTATCTTGCAGGTAAAATGGCAGCTGCATATATCAACGGTGTACAGTCAAAAAATACAGGCACATCTCTCAAGCATTTTGCCGTGAATAATCAGGAAAGAAGAAGATTCACCGTTTCAGCAGAGCTTGACGAGAGAACTCTTCGTGAAATTTATCTTCAGGGCTTTGAAATTGCCGTCAAGGAGTCTCAGCCCTGGACTGTAATGTGCTCATACAACAGAACAAACGGTGAGCAGGTTTCCGAAAGCAAAAAACTGCTCACAGACATTCTCCGTGACGAATGGGGCTTCAGAGGACTTGTTGTTTCAGACTGGGGCGCAGTCAGAGACAGAGTAAAAGGTCTTGAAGCAGGTCTTGACCTTGAAATGCCCGGCACATTCGGTCTGAGTGCAAAGAAAATCAAGGCTGCAATTGAAAACAGCACTCTCGATGAGGCTGTTCTTGACAAAGCGTGCAGAAGAATAGTCAATCTTGCATTCAAGTGGACTCAGAACAGACTTGACTGTGAATTTGACCGTGAAGACCATCACAACAGAGCAAAGGAAACTGCTCTTAAAACAATGGTACTTCTCAAAAATGACAATAATGTTCTTCCTCTTGACAAATCAAAGAATATTGCTTTCATCGGCGAATACGCAAAGAAGCCCCGTTATCAGGGCGGCGGCAGCTCACACATAAATTCATACAAGGTAACTGACGCATTCACAGCATCATCTGCTCTTTGCAACATCACTTATGAAACAGGCTTCGGCATAAATGACAAGGAGCCTGTTTCAGAGCTTGTGAACAAGGCTGTTGAAGCAGCGAGAAGTGCGGATGTGGCAGTTGTTTTCGCAGGTCTGCCCGAATCAATCGAATCTGAGGCATTTGACAGAAAGAATATGAATCTGCCTGCCTGCCAGAATTATCTTATTGAAAAAATCGCAGAGGTACAGAAGAATATAGTTGTTGTTCTTCACAACGGCGCACCTGTTGAAATGCCCTGGATTGATAAGGTTGACGGTGTTCTTGAAGCATACCTTGCAGGTGAAGCAGTCGGTGAGGCAGAAACAGACATTCTCTTCGGTATTGCTAACCCCTCAGGTAAGCTCCCCGAAACATTCCCCGTTAAACTCAGTGACACTCCCTGTTATCAGTGTTTCCCCGGCACATATAATACAGTTGAACACCGTGAAGGTATATATGTAGGTTACCGTTACTATGAAACAGCAAAGAAGGAAGTGCTTTTCCCATTCGGTCACGGCTTATCATACACAACCTTCAAGTTCAGCAATATGAAGCTCAGCAAGCCTTCACTGACTCCCGATACAGACGATATCACAGTAACTCTTGAAGTAAAGAACACAGGTGCTGTTTACGGTGAAGAGGTTGTTCAGATTTATATTTCCCCCACAGAAAAAACTGTATTCAGAAGTGATATTGAGCTCAAGGGCTTTGCCAAGGTCGGTCTTGAAGCGGGCGAAAGCAAGCTTGTTACAGTTCATCTCGACAAGAGAGCTTTTGCATATTACAACATCAATGAAAAAGATTTTGTCTGCGATGACGGTAAGTATGTAATCAAGGCAGGCGCTTCAGTGGCTGACATAAGACTTGAGGCAGACATCAATCTCACAGGCTTCGGAGTTCACGAAAACCCCTACAACGATGAAATCAGAGCTCTTTACGACAAAGGCGATGTTGCTCACATAAACAGAAGTGAATTTGAAAAGCTTCTGGGAAGAAAGCTTGACATCAGAAAGCCCGAAAAGCCCTTCACATGGGATAACTGCTTCGGTGACACAAAAGGCACAAAATGGGGCGATATCATTGAATCCATTATCAATGTTGTCAGCGCAAAGCTCAATATGAACATCGGCAACTCAGATATGATTTATGCCGGCGCTATGGAAACTCCCATAAGAACTCTTGTGGCAATGGCAAACGGTGTAGTGACAGAGGGACTTGCAAACGCACTTGTTGACCTGATGAATGAAAAGCCCGGTGCTCTTCTCAAAGTTGCCGGAAACGGTGTGCTCACAGGTATCAACGCAATAAAAAGCAGTAAAAGAGAATAACATATAATGAATTTAAGCGTCTGTCTTTACGGCAGACGCTTTTTACTTTATAGGAAAATTCGTTTTCTTGTATGAGAAAACAGCCCCGTCTGTTAAGACGGAGCCGTTCTCTGTTTTGTTATATATTAGTGTGTGCAAAAACTGATTTTTGATTTATGAGAAGAGTCCCACAAGCCATGCAATAATCTTATTGAAGAATTCAATAATCTTTTCAAAGAATGTAAGCTCTTCTTCAACAGGCTCTTCAGGATCCTCTGTTGTGGGCTCGTCGGGCTCTGTTGTAGGCTCGTCGGGCTCTGTTGTAGGCTCGTCGGGCTCTGTTGTGGGCTCGTCAGGCTCTGTTGTGGGCTCATCAGGCTCTGTTGTAGGCTCATCAGGCTCTGTTGTAGGCTCATCGGGCTCTGTTGTGGGCTCATCGGGCTCTGTTGTGGGCTCATCGGGCTCTGTTGTGGGCTCATCAACAACTGTATCATCAGCTGCAAAGTAAGGAATGATACCTGCTTCTCTGATAAGGTCAAGAGCTGCGGGAACAAGTTCAGCCTTTCTTGCATTGATGCTCTTCATATTGTTTGATGCGATAACCACATCGTTGTCACCTGATGTGAATTCTTCCTGAACTGTTACAGTAGCTTCATAGTCTTCTGCATTGACTGTATCGGGGAATATAGCATCAACGATATGCTCAGAAGCATTGATGAGTGCCTTTGTTACGGGAACACCGGCTGCAACATCAGCTGTCTTTGTCTTTGTTTCAAAGAGACCGAGGAAGCCGTCGAAGTCACCTGCAAGTGTATCAGTGAACATATAGCCGTAAACAAGGTTTGCATCAAATGCGAAGTTGTCGCTTGCACAGTTTGAAGCAAGTGAGCCAAGAGGAAGAATTGCATTTGCAACTGCACTTATCTTATCGAATGTGTCTGTATATTCGTTGTCACAAGCGATGATGATGCCGCCTGCAAGCTCGTATACTCTGTTTACCATAGCAGCAAGAGTAACTTTCCAATCGCCCGAATTTTCAACACCGAATACAAGGTTTACTTCAGGAGCTTCAAGTGAAAGCTCTGCAAAAATCTTTGCAAGAAGTTCATTTGCTGTGTCATTAAGGAATTCATCAACTGCCCAGGTTGTTGCTTCAAGAGCAAGGGAAACAAGAGTATCCATAATGATTGCTTCACCGTCACCGTCAAGCACATTGCCGCCAATTTCGGGAACAGTAAGATTGAGACCGTAGTCTGCAAACTTTGTATTTACTTCGGGGATGTATTTACCAAGGAGGTAACCAAGAGCATTGACAGCCATTGTATCAAGGTTCTTTGCACCGTCTGTTGCTGAGTTGAGACCTGCAACAACTTCATTTGTGCCGTCGTCAAGAATATCAAGAGCTATTGAAATTGCTGATACATAAAGTCCTTCTACTGATGAGAAGTCAATTGCATAGAGAAGGTCAGCCTTCATACCGTTGAGCTGTGCGAGCACATCACTCATACCCATTTCTTCAATAACTGCCTGAAGACCTTCGTCATTCATAACTGCTTCGGCAGCAGCCATCATATCATTTGCTGTGTCACAGATCTTCTGAAGATTTGCTGTAAGATTGTTGTTGTCGCCGTCTGTGAGGTCGAGAGTTGTCATACCTGAATCGCTTACAAGCATATCAACAAGACCTACAAGGATGTGATTGACCTGACCTACAGCACCGTCATATGCATCGTAGTTGCCTGCGATGTCAAGAAGGTCTGCATCAATGTCAAAGTCTGTATCAAGGAACTCATAGAGAGCCTTTGCATCATCAATATTGAGGTTGCCTGAAAGGTCGTCGAGAACGATAACTGCAACAGGATTTGTGATGTAGCCTGATGCATCAAGATCCTGCTCCATTGTAAAGCCGTAAGCTGTTACATTAACCTTTGCGGTAGCTGTTGCATTGACCTGAACGATAAATTCATCGTCTGTTGCCCAGCCTTTGTATGCCATTTCAACATCTATTGTTGAAACCTCTGCAGCTGTGATAGTTGTACCGTCAACCATCTTTGCTGCAGCTTCGTTTGCCTTTTCAAGAGCAATACCGTTTACATATGTTTCAATATCAGCAAAGCTGATGATAACATTTGCAATTTCTTCTTCGCCCTGAGTAACCTTAACACCGAAGCAATCACTCATAGCGGGAGCCTTATTCTCGTCAACCATAAGTGCAGTATACTCATCAGTAACTGTTGTGCCTGCTACTTCAAAGCCTTCAGCTGCGATCTGGTCTGCATATGTTGAGTAAATAAGCTGTTTATATTCTTTTGATGTGGGTCTGTATTCTTTAACAAGAGTTGCTGCATTTGCGCCTGTGTAAACGCCTACAACGGGAGCTTCAAAATTAACGTCAAGGGCCTGTTCCCAAGTAAGAGCATTGACAGCAGTGATTGCGCCGTCAGCTACGGTTACCTGATAGTAAGCATCACCGTTCTTGAAATATACTGTGCCGGCTGAAACCTCTTCAAGAAGTGCGAGGTCAGCATAAACTGCCTTGAAAGCATCTGCAACAGCTGTATCTGTAACAGCTTCACCTACAATTGCTGTGTAGCCGAGCATTGACTTGAGCATTGTACGGACCACTGTGTCGAAAATGTAGTTGTAGTATGTATCAATTTCAACCTGATTGTCTGACTGAACAAGTGCTACAAAGTTCTTGACAAGTGCATAGATATCTGTTGTTCTCAGGTCATATGCCTTGAGAGCTGCAAGACCGTCTTCAGAAAGAACACCGTTCTTTTCACAAAGTCCTGCAAACCATGAAAGAATGCCGTTTGAAATTGTTTCGTCAAATGTTTCTGTTCTTTCACCGTTTTCGTCGGTGGGGATTTCATAACCCATTTCTGCAGCGATACCTGCAATGAACTTCTCCTGAATGTCATTGCCGATGAGGTAGTTGTTGTAGAAATCAACAATCTTCTTATTGTTTTCGTCTGTTGTGTCGAGAGCGAGGATATATTCGCCTACCTTACCGTAGTCAAATACCTTGCCTTCTTCCCAATGGAAAACCTTACCGAATACATCTGAATTGTCAGCCATAAACTGGATAACGCCGTAGATGAATTCAAGGTTACCGTCTGCTCTCTTGAGAGTCTTGAGGTTTGTTACATCAAGATTTGCAAAATCTCCTTCAAGCTGTGCAAGATAGTCTGCATAAGCAACGATATCATCAACGCCCTTGATTTCGGGGATGTCAACTGCAACTGTCTGTCCCATAACCTCAACTTCGAATGATTCAAAGTCGGCTGTTACCTCTGCGATGCGTCTGTCAACCCAGTCGAGGATGACTGCAGCCATCTGTTCGTGTGTAAGTTCATCTATGCCTTCAGCGTTTGCAACTGCAGCTCTGTCATAAGCAGCTTCATTTGCAAATACACCTACAGGTGAAACACTGAAAAGCATAAGGATTGAAAGTAAGATTGCCAGTGTTTTTTTCATTAAAGGTTCCTCCTTTGAATTTTTTTCTGCACACTGTCAGTTAATTAGAAGGGTGTACTTATCACCCTACAATTTTATATTATGAAAATAATAAAAATAAAACAAGTAACAAAACCTGATTTTGTGTCAACATTTGGACAAAAAATCAGGTCTGATGCTTGTATTTTTATTGAATTTGCATATTAATTTTCTGTTTTATTACTCTTTTCAATCAAGTTAAAAATACTTCTGCATTTTTCAATTTCTTTTCTGAATCTTGCTTCGTTATAATCAGATAAGCCGAAATATACAATACAAATAAAACCGGCAAAAAAAGCCTCGTAGCAATACTGACAAGCTGACAGTTTATTCTTAATCAGCTCGTGGATTTCTGCCACAAGAAAATATTCCTCAGCATTATTGAAAGCCTTGTTACCGAATTCAATACAGTTTTCATTTGAAGTAAAGTATCTCAGCAGTATATAGTCATATTCATCAAAAATAATATTCTCTTTTTTTACAGCATTTGCAAGTTCATTATCATCACATAAAAGCAACATATATGCTTCTTTTATTATTTTTCTTATTATTTCATCTTTGTTTTTTTCAATGAATTCATCAAAGCTGCTATAGTGAAGATAAAATGCTGCCCTTGACACATCAGCCTTTTTGCAAAGGTTGGTGACAGTCATTTTTCTTTCATCATTCTTCTTGATAATATCACACAATGCAACTGTAAGTTTCTGTTCAAGTGGTTTGCACATTGCTTATTTTTCCCCGTCTTTCCCTGATAAGTCATAAATACTTTTATAGATTTTTATAAATTCAGGCGGATATTCCTCATTTGTTACAAGTGAACGGAAATATGTTGCGATACTCGACAAAGCAATAAATCTCAGATAAAACGTCTGTTCGTCATCAAGCTCACCTGCAACACTGTTTCCGTATTCCATTATAATAGGCAATGCAAGTTCATACATTTTTCTGTCAGCATTTTCACCGCAGAGAAGGGCTATATATCTACGCTGACTGTTAAGTATCTTACAAAAATCATCAGTAACCTCAGATATGTCTCCGTTCATCATAAATATATCAACAAGCTTTTCTGCAAGACTGCTGACAAGATGTCTGCATACCTTTATATGCATATCAAATATATCTTCATATTTTCTGTAAAAGGTCATACGGCTGACGCCTGCTTTTTCAATAAGCTCAGAAACCGAAATTTTGCTGTAGTGTTTTTCTTCAAGCAGTGAAAAATATACCTGCTCTAATCTATCCTGTGCAGATGTGCGTTTTTCCTTATTCAACAACGACCCTCCTGCTGAAAATTGCTCTTTTATTATTTTAACTAATCATAACTTTTTTTACAACAACCATTTGACATTTTGAGGCATTTTGTAACACAAGAAAAAACAGCTTTAATATTCTGCTGTGACTGTTTACAAAGCAAAAAAACGACAGCCGAAGCTGCCGTTTGTAAAAGTATTTATCAGAAACCGAAGTAATTGAAATTATTATATCTGATTACGTCTGTTCTTGTTGCTCTTGCAGGACCGTTGTCGCCCTTGATTTTGATGCTTCCGACTCTGCCGGTTATCTCAAAATCATAGTTCATTTCAACATTCATAAGCACAAGCTTACCTGTTGCAACCTCAACGTGAAGCTCAAGTGTACAGTCACGGTAAGTCATATCGTAATCAATGCTGTCATTGTACCAGTATTTGCCCTTTACCTTGTTTGTGAAGTGAGCAACTGTCTCAATGGGGAATACCTGCTGTGTGAATGATGTCTTATCAACATCTTCCTTATTGAATTTTTCATCGTGAAGCTTAATTGTAAAAATATAGTTACTGTCTTCGAGTCTGCAAGAATACTCTTTGATTTTTGTTGCATCAATGAGTGAAATTTCAAAAAGGTTATTATAACCCTCTGCAGAATCCTTAGGATAAGTAACTGTCACAGCCTTGCTTGCAGGTGTCAGCTCATTTTTATAAATATCAAAATAAAGTGTTGAGTTATAGTTCATATCAACGCTGTGCATATCCTGATATGCGTACTTTGAATATGAAACACCGTATGCTCTTGCACTTGAAAGTGCTGAAGTTGCCGCAAAAAGAATTTCATAGTCAGTTCTGGGCATTGAAAGAAGCTCTGCAGATGAATACTTATCAAGCTTTGCCGCAACACGGAGAATAAGTCTTGCATCTTCTGCATTTATTTTGCTGTCACTTGTAATATCAGCAACCTCCATTATATCTCTGTCAATAATGGGACGCTCAAGCTTGGCTGCAATACGAAGAACATAACGTGCATCGGCAGCTGTTGTCACACCGTCACGGTCAGCATCACCGGGGAGTGCCGCATAAGTATAATCAAGCCCTGCTTCGTCACAATATGCTTCTGCTGCAGATTCTTCAAAAATAACAAGCTCAGGATATACCTTTGTGATAGAGTCATAAAGATAGAAGCACTCATCAGCAAAGGTTTTTACAGTAACAGGCACCTTTACCTTGTATGCAACTGTGCTGGTGTTGTCACCTGAATAGAAAGCCTGCTCTGCAATAGCTGTGAAAACATTGGGAATTGCAACATAGCTTGCTGTACCCTTATATTTTACAAGAGTTGTTCCCAGTGCAACAAGATCTGAGGGGTAATTTTCAAGCCAGGGTGTGTCTTTAAAAGCATTTTTGCCGATTTCAATACCGTAAACACCGTTACCTGCCACTACTTTTTCAAGATTATCACAGTCTTCAAATGCACTTTCGCCTATTTTTGTAAGTTCCTTCTCAATATATACAGTTTTTATAATGTCATTGTTTTTGAAAGCGCCTGCTGCAATAGTTGAGCAGTTATAGGGAATTGTGACGATTTCATCCTTACCCTTGTAGCTTACAAGAGTTGATCCGCTGATGATATAATCGTGTCTGTGATTCTCATACCACTCATTTGTGTCAAAGTTGTTGTCTTCTTTTTCCTTTGTTTTTATGTCAACATTACCGGAAAAAGCTCCGTCTTCAATTCTTGTAACAGTTTCAGGGATGATAATTCCTGTTAAACCGACAACTGATTTAAAAGCTCCTTCTGCAATACCGACAACCTTTTTGCCGTCAATCTCATCGGGAATTTCAACATAACCGTCTTTATCCACAGAGCCGTCAAATGAGCTGATATAAACAGTTGTCTGATTTTCATCAGCATAAACATAACCGAAATCACCCTGTGCAAATGCGATTACAGTTGCTGTAGTCATAATAAGAACAACTGCAAGAATAAAAGACAGTGATTTTTTTAATGACCTCATAGGAATTCCTCCTTTTTTATTCTCTCTTCCGGGGAAGAATTAAACCTGTAATTTTTATACACCTGAATATGAAGCAAAGCCACCGTCAACAGGAAGAATCACACCTGTGATAAAACCTGAATACTGTTCATCAGCAAGGAAAAGAAGTGAACCTGTAAGGTCTTCGGGTGTGCCAAATCTGCCAAGAGGTGTATGGCCGATAATTTTTTCACTTCTGGGTGAAAGTGAGCCGTCTTCATTATAAAGAAGAGCCTTGTTCTGATTTGTTGAGAAGAAGCCGGGTGCAATTGCATTGACTCTGATACCAACATCTGAGAAATGAACAGCCATAAACTGAGTGAAGTTTGAAACTGCTGCCTTTGCTGCCGAATATGCGGGAATCTTTGTGAGAGGACGGAAAGCATTCATTGATGAAACATTGATGATTGTTGCATTCTTTTTGCCTACCATATCAATTGCAAATGCCTGAGTTGTAAGAAGAGTGCCCAGAAAATTGAGATTGAATACAAACTCTATGCCCTTGGGGTCAAGGTCGAAGAATGTTTTTACACCCTCTGCCTTTTCTGCGATGTCACAAAGCTCAAGCTTCTCTTTTGATGTTGTGCCTTTAGGGTTGTTACCGCCTGCACCGTTTATAAGAATATCACAAGTACCGAGTTTTTCGTTGATAATATCTCTTGCTGCATCAAGGCTTGCTTTTTCAAGAACATTACAGGCAACACCGATTGCTGTACCGCCTGCTGCAACGATTTCATCTGCAACAGCCTGAGCCGAAGCTTCATTGAGGTCAAGAACAGCAACCTTAACACCCTGAGAAGCAAGGTCCTTTGCAAAACCTGAACAAAGAACGCCGCCGCCGCCTGTTACTACAGCCACTCTGCCATTTAAGTTGGTATGATTGAACATAAACAAAAACCCTTTCTTTATAATTTCCAATTGCTAATAATTGAAATATGTTGCTTATTATTGAATAACAATATTGCTTTCGCCATAAATCTGCTTCTGTACATACTGTGCTGAGTACGGATAGTCAACCATCCACATCCAAGAGCTTCCGTTATATGCTTCTCTTGCACTTTCGGGAGGTGCCTCCATAGAGTAAACCTGGAAATTATACCATTTACCCAGAATAGCATTTGTTCCCAGAGAAACTATTTTTGTTGTGGGACAGTCTGTGTAAATATATTCACCCAGAGTCTGAACAACAGTGTTAAGGTCACTCAGACCGAGTGTTCTGCTCTTTTTGATGATTGCATTTATGACTTTTCTCTGATTTTCTGTTCTCTGAACGTCACCGGTTACATAAATTTTTCTCATTCTTGAGAAGAGCAATGCCTGTTCACCGTTCAGGTGAGTGTTTTCACCGTAAGGAACACCGCTTATGCCGGCATAGTCCTCCATTGCTCTTGCTTCATCTTCTGATACATTGAGATTTATACCGCCGATTGCGTCAATAACCTTCTCAAATGCTTCAAAGTCAACTGCAACAAAATAATCAAGGTCAATTTTGTAATTATACTCAATTGCATTCATCAGACAGTCAGCGCCGCCGTTTGCATAAGCTGCATTGAGCTTGGAATAGTAGCCGTTGCCGCTGGATGTTTCAAAATAAGTATAGCTGTCACGCAGGAATGAACAAAGTGTTATTTTTTTCTCTTTTTTGTTGACTGATGCAAGCATCATAACGTCGCTGTTACCCTGCATCGGTGTACCGCCTGATGCATCAATACCTACAATAAGGATATTGAGTACATTTTTTGACTTCATATGGTCACCGCCGTTAGTGTACCAGCTGTAAAGAGAAGAAGAAATATCTGAATTATCACGGATTGCAGTAATCATATCGTGATATTCATCTATATCGCCCTCCTGCAGGTCTTCAAAAAGAACGCTGTCATTATTGTTGTCACCGCTGTTGCTGTCATTGGTATCAACAAAATTGATGCCGATTGAGTTTATGTAGATAAGCACACCTACAACCGCAGCAAAAATCAGAGCAACAACAATTATGATTATTGCGATAAGAGCCTTTTTGCCTCTTTTTTTATTCTCCTGAGGTATCTCAACTACCTCACTGACGTCATATCTTTTTTCCATATCCGTCTTTTCCTCCAAATGATGAAATTATTCCTCTGAAGCTTCTTCCTGCTGCTCTTCATTCTGAACATCTTCTTCATCATCGGAATGTTCAATATTTGTCAGAGTAACAACTCTTTCGCCTTCTTTGACCTTCATTACACGTACACCCTTTGACGGTCTTGCAAAAATGCTGATGCTGTCTGCGGGAATACGGATAATAACACCGTCAGAAGAAATAATAATTATATCTTCATCATCTGTAACAACTCTGAGTGCTGCAACCTCACCGTAAGTCTCTGTACGGTAGTTTATAAGACCGAGACCGCCTCTTGTCTGCACTCTGTAATCACTACCCATACTGCGTCTGCCGTAGCCTGTTTCACTGACTGTAAGAATAATGCTGTCATCAGTGATGATATCCATACCGACAACCTCATCACCCTCTTTAAGGCTTATAGCTCTGACACCTCTTGCAGTTCTGCCTATGGGTCTTGCATCATTTTCATTGAAACGGATTGACATACCCTTCTTTGTTGCAAGAAGAATATCATCATTACCGTGAGTAAGTTTTACCCAAGCAAGCTCGTCATCATCGTCAAGATTTATAGCAATGATACCTGTTTTACGGATCGTTCTGTACTCTGTGAGAGCTGAACGCTTGATAATACCCTTTCTTGTGAACATACACAGGTACATATTTTCTTCGTTTTCTTCTCTGGGTACACGTATCATTGCAGAAACCTTTTCATCTGCTTCAAGAGGAAGAAGATTTACGATATTCATACCCTTGCTTGTACGGCTGCCCTCGGGAATTTCATAGCCCTTGAGTCTGTATGCCTTACCCTTTGTGGTATAGAACATAATGTAATCGTGAGTTGAGCAGGAGAACATTGTTTCGGCAAAATCCTCTTCTCTTCTTGTCATACCGATTACACCCTTGCCGCCACGTCTCTGAATCTTATAAGTATCAACGGGCTGACGCTTGATATAACCCATAGTGGTGAGAGTAAAAATACAGTTTTCTTCGGGAATAAGGTCTTCAATATCAACCTCACCGCTGACATTCTGAATTTCTGTTCTTCTGTCATCACCGTATTTATCTTTGATTTCTGTAAGCTCACCCTTGATGATTTCAAGGACCTTTTCACGGCTTGAAAGAATTTCGTGATATTCAGCGATTCTTGCTTTAAGGTCTGCCATTTCATCATCAAGCTTCTGTCTTTCAAGACCTGTAAGCTGACCGAGACGCATCTGAACGATGTGAGTAGCCTGAATTTCGTCAAAACCGAAGTTTTCCATCAATGCGGCTTTACCTTCCTGAACACTCTTTGACTGTTTCAGTACGGCAATAACTTCATCAATGATATCAAGTGCCTTGATAAGAGCTTCAACAATGTGTGCTCTCTCTTCTGCCTTACGGAGTCTGTATCTTGTTCTTCTTGTGATGACATCACACTGATGATTGATGTAATGCTCAAGAATTTCTTTAAGTGTAAGAATTTTCGGCTCTCCGTTAACAAGAGCAAGAAGAATTACACCGTAGCTTATCTGAAGCTGAGTAAATGAATAAAGCTGATTGAGAATAACCTGAGGATTTGCATCACGCTTGAGGTCAATAACCATATTCATACCGTCACGGTTTGAATAGTCGTTGATATCAGCAATTCCTTCAATTTTCTTATCCTTTACAAGGTCAGCAATTGATTCTATAAGTCTTGCCTTGTTTACCTGATAAGGAAGCTCTGTAACAACAATTTTATATTTATCGTTCTTACCTTCCACAATTTCTGCTCTGGCTCTCAGCTGAATCTTACCTCTGCCTGTTGCATATGCAGCTCTGATGCCTGCTTTTCCCATAATTATACCTGCTGTGGGGAAATCAGGTCCTTTTATATACTCCATAAGCTCAGCTACAGTTGCCTCGGGGTTGTCCATAAGACAGAAAAGTGCGTCAACCGTTTCTCTGAGATTATGAGGAGGAATATTTGTTGCCATACCTACTGCAATACCTGTTGAGCCGTTTACAAGCAGATTGGGGAATTTTGAGGGAAGAACTGTAGGCTCCTTAAGACGGTCATCGTAGTTGGGCATAAAATCGACTGTTTCTTCGTCGATATTTGTCAGCATTTCAAGAGAAAGCTTGCTCATTCTTGACTCAGTGTATCGGTAAGCAGCCGGTGGGTCACCGTCAACAGAACCGAAGTTACCGTGACCGTCAACGAGCATATATCTCATTGAGAAATCCTGAGCAAGACGTACCATTGCATCGTAAACCGATGCGTCACCGTGAGGATGGTAACGGCCGAGAACTGCACCGACTGTGTCAGCACATTTACGGTATGCAGTGTTGGGCATAAGTCTGTTTTCAAACATAGTGTAGAGAATTCTTCTGTGAACAGGCTTGAGACCGTCTCTTACATCGGGAAGAGCACGTGAAGTGATAACTGACATTGAGTAATCAAGGAATGATTTTCTCATTTCCTTATTAAGGTCAACATCAATAAGCTTACCGCCTGCTGTACCGCCGCTTAAATTACCGTTTAAAGCAGCGTCCTCCATACCTTCGTCATTTATGTTAATGTTGTTTTCGTCCATTTGTTTAAATCTCCTTTACGAACAGGCAAAATCAGATATCAAGATTCTGAACATATTTTGCATTCTGTTCAATAAACTCTCTTCTGGGCTCAACCTTATCACCCATAAGAATTGAGAATGTTTTATCAGCTTCAATAGCATCGTCAAGTGTAACACGAAGCATAATTCTGGTTTCGGGGTTCATTGTTGTCTCCCACAGCTGTTCTGAGTCCATTTCACCAAGACCCTTATAACGCTGAATGTCGCACTGACCGAGCTTTTCCATATACTCGTCTCTTTCTTCATCAGAATAAGCATAATAATGCTTTTTATTCTTTGTAAGTCTGTAAAGAGGAGGCTGTGCGATGTAAACAAAGCCGTGCTCGATAAGAGGTCTCATATATCTGAAGAAGAATGTCAGAAGAAGTGTTCTGATGTGGGCACCGTCAACGTCGGCATCGGCCATAATTACAATTTTGTGATAACGGAGCTTGTTTATATCAAAATCTTCATCAATTCCTGCGCCAAGAGCTGTAACAACGGGAGAAAGCTTGTCATTGCCGATAACCTTATCAAGTCTTGCTTTCTCAACATTAAGCATCTTTCCCCAGAGAGGAAGAATTGCCTGAATGTTTCTGTCACGTCCGCCCTTTGCAGAGCCGCCCGCAGAGTCACCCTCTACGATGTAGATTTCTGTATTTTCGGGATTCTTGTCAATACAGTCTGCAAGCTTACCGGGAAGTGAATTGCCGCCCAGAGCAGTTTTTCTTCTTGCATTTTCTCTTGCTTTTCTTGCAGCTTCTCTTGCTCTTGAAGCATCAAGTGACTTATTGAAAATTATCTTTGCAACTGAAGGATTCTCTTCAAAATATGTTGTAACCTTTTCTGTGATAAGCTGTGAAACAATCTGTGTCATCTCGGTATTGCCGAGCTTACCCTTTGTCTGACCTTCAAACTGTGCTTCTGTCAGTTTAACGCTGATGACACAGCAGAGACCTTCACGCACATCATCACCTGAAAGATTCTTGTCTGCTTCTTTAAGAAGACCGTATTTTCTGCCGTAATCGTTAAAAACTCTTGTAAGAGCTCTCTTGAATCCCTCTTCGTGAGTACCGCCGTCTATTGTTCTGACATTATTTGCGAATGAAAGTATTGTTTCATTGTAGCCGTCATTATAAAGCATAGCAACTTCTGCATACTTGTCACCAACAACTGTTGAAAAATGCATAGGCTTCTCGTGAATAGCAGTCAGTGCTCTTGACTCTGTTTCAAATGTAACGAAGCTTGAAAGTCCGCCGTGATAGCAGTAAATCTCATCAACGGGATTTTCATCATCTCTGTAGTCTGAAAGAGTGATTGAAAGACCTGCATTAAGGAATGCACTTTCTCTGAGTCTTGTCTGAAGTGTAGCAAACTCATAAACTGTTGTGTCCGTAAAAATCTCAGGGTCTGCCTTAAATCTTACAAGAGTACCTGTTGTTTCGCTCTTACCTACAATTTCAAGGTCTGTTGCAATGTTACCTCTTTCAAATCTCTGCTTGTATACATTACCGTTTCTTGAAACTTCAACCTCAAGCCATTCTGAAAGAGCGTTAACAACTGATGAACCGACGCCGTGAAGACCGCCTGATACCTTATAACCGCTGCCGCCGAATTTACCGCCGGCATGAAGCACTGTAAGAACAACCGTAACTGCGGGAAGTCCCTGCTGTTCATTGATATCAACGGGGATTCCTCGTCCGTTATCCCTGACCTCTATTATATTGTCAGGCAGAATTGTTACTTCAATGTGTGTACAGTAACCTGCAAGAGCCTCGTCAATTGAGTTATCTACAATTTCATAAACAAGATGGTGCAGACCTCTTACACCCGTAGAGCCGATATACATACCGGGACGCTTACGGACTGCTTCAAGACCCTCAAGAACCTGAATCTGACCGGCACCGTATTCGTCTGTGACAACGGTATCCATAGTTTCAAGCTCATCATTCTGTTCATCCTTTATGCTGCTGTCAATCTTTTCAAAATCAGCAGCATTAAATTCTTTCTTTTCTTCGTCCAAGAATAAACATCCTTTCTGTCACAATTCAATCGAATTGTCTGGATTTAGCTCGCTTCAGAAGAGTTGAAGGAGCTATCTGTGTTATATATACTTTTTTTGAATTATTACCTTCTGAACATACAACAAATGATTTTGGAAGCTCATAAGAAACATTTACAACCTGTCCTGCTTTTTCAGCTTTGTTCAGATAATCACGTGATGATTTCATCACTGTGGTTGTATCCATATCAAATATTCCTATTAAATCCTTTGTTGTAATAACAGTTGACTGTCCTAAATGAAGATACATCAGATAATTCTTCCGTTTCTTATTTCAAAAGTCTTTCCGTCATACAGTCTTAAAACAGTTGACGGCTCACAGCAGGTTATAAATACCTGCCAGTCCCTGATGTGATTGAGAATATAGTCCTGACGGTTGACATCAAGCTCACTCATAACATCATCAAGAAGAGCAACGGGCCTTTCACCCGTTATTTCTTTTAGAATTTCTGCTTCACCGAGCTTAAGTGCAAGTGCGCATGACCTTTGCTGCCCCTGAGAGCCGAAATTCTTTGCCGAAATTGAATCTATTTTAATATTTACTTCATCTCTGTGAGAACCGACATTTGTAGTTCCGTAGAGAATATCGCTGTTTTCACTTTGCTTTATAATTTCTCTCATTCTGTCAATACTCAGTTCACCGTCAATCTTTTCATAACGGTTAACCGATGCTTTAAGCATATAATCAAGAGAAAGTATTTCTTTGTCTCCTGAAAGTCCGGAATATATAAATGAAGAAGTTTCTGCAAGTTTTTTCAGATATTTTATACGCTCATTTATAATAAGAGTTGTTTGCTGAGCCATATTTTCATTCCAGATTTCAAGAAATTCATAATTTCTGTTATTGAATTTCAATTCTTTAAGAAGTGAATTTCTCTGAATAAGAATTTTGTTATAATCTGTAAGAAGCTTTGCATAATAAGGCTTGAACTGACAAAGAGCAGCGTCAATGAATTTTCTTCTTTCTGACGGATTGCCTTTTACCAGAGACAGATAACTGGGTGCAAAAACAACACAGTTGAAATTGCCGATAAGCTTTGATGTTGCGGTAAGAGGTACTGAATTAAGAAGAATTTTTTTCTGCTGACGGGAAATGATAAGCTTTGCATTCTGCTGCCTGCCTGCTCCGTTGAAATCCATACCTATTCTGAGAAAATCCTCACCGAATCTTATCAGGTCATTATCTTTTGAGCCTCTGAATGAACGGAATCCGCTGAAAAGCCATATACTTTCTATAAGATTAGTCTTTCCCTGAGCATTTTCTCCGAAAATTATGTTTATTCCTTCACTTGGCTCAATCTCCATATGCTCAATATTTCTGTAATTATTGATATCAAGCTTAGTTACATTCATTTTTCTTCTACCGAGTAAACAGTATTTTCAAAACGGACCTTATCCCCTGCTTTTATTTTTCTGCCTCTCTGGTCACACACTTCACCGTTTACCTCAACAAGACCGTCTTGTATAAGAATTTTAGCGTGACCGCCTGTCTGTGCTATATCACACAGCTTGAGAAGTGCATCGAGCTTTATAAACGGAGGGTCAATTTTTACCGTTTTTTCTTCTTTTTTTATTGCTTTGACTTTTATGACTCTTTTCATATTTACTCCGTGTTTAATCAGCAAGTCTTACGGGAAGAATAACATAGAGGAATGATTCTCCCGATGTGGGCACAATATAGACAGGCTTGAGTGAATTTGTCATTTTTATAAGAATTTCATCCTCTTCACAAGCTCTGAATGCGTCAAGCAGATATCTTGAAGCAAAACCTATTTCTATATCATTACCGTTTATTGAAACATCAATCTTGTCATTTGCAATATTAAGAGCGGTTGTTGCAGAAATTTTCAGCTCGTCATCCTTGAATTCAAGTCTGAGAGGTGCCTTGAACTGATCGCTTGTAATAAGTGAAACTCGCTCAACGCAACTGATGATTTCTTTTGTGGCAACTCTTACAGCTGTGTTGATTTCACTGCTGAGAATTGTCTCATATTTCATAAATTCGCCTTCAAGAAGTCTTGAAATAATTGTATAACCCTTTATTTCAAACAGAATGTGTCTTCTGCCCAGACCTATTTTCACAAAGCCTTCTTCATCGGGAATAAGCTTCATTATTTCGTTCATTGTTTTTGAAGGCACAACGAATGAAAGCTCTTCATCGTTGTAGTTTATGAATTCTTTTCTTATTGCAATACGGTGTGAATCAATTGCAACAAGTCTGATTTCGCCGGGTCTGATTTCAAACTTTATACCGTTATGTATAACTCTGACATCTTTGACAGAAACTGAAAAAATAGTCTTCTTTATCATATCTTTAAGTACATTGTTTGATACTTCAAGATTTTTACAGTTGATGATAACCGGAAGGTCAGGATAATCCTTAGGGTTAATACCTGTCATATAATAGTCAGTATTACCGCAGTAAATCTTACACTGCAGCTTTTCATCCGTTTCAAGGATTATTTTATCTTTTGGTGCGTGTCTTATAATGTCGCAAAAAATCTTTGCGTTAAGAATAATTGCACCTTCCTCGATAATGTCAGCATCAATAACTGTTTCAATACCTATCTCAAGGTCATAGCCTGTAAGCTTGAGACCGTTTTCTGTTGTTGAAAGCAGAATACCTTCAAGAATCGGCATTGTTGTTTTTGTCATAACAGCTTTCTGTACATTAAGAGCTGCTTCGGCAAGAATGGAAGTATTGCAGATAATTTTCATTTTGATTGCAATGCAGTTTTACACAATTGTGTTCACTGCACTTTCTCCCTTCTGAAGACTTTTTCGTGTTATTACATAACATAACTATATTATAATAGTATTAGTATTATTAGGGGGTGTTCAAACTGTTTAAAACACCTTTTTTTGGCTATGTATAAAGATTTTAAAGAGTATTTAGCATGTATAAAATTTATAAAGAAACTGTTTAAAATATATTTCTAAAATAGAATTATAATTATAATGTTCAATATGTTCAAAAATTGATGTTTATAAACTGAAACTTGTTCAAAACATTTTTACTGTTTTATACAATTTGAACGTTTATAACTTGTTCAGAAAAATCAATTAAGATTCTCTGAACTGTTTTATTGTGTTGTAAATACTTGTTCTGAATTTGATATCGTTTTTTATTCTGCTTTCTACTTTATCAATAGAATGCTTGACTGTAGAATGCTTCTTGCCGCCGAAAACGGAGCCTACAGATTCAAGAGAAAGGTCTGTAATTTCTCTTACTATGTACATAGCTACGCCTCTTGCGAGAATTATTGAAGCATTTCTCTTATCAGATTTGATATCTTCCTGTGATACATCATAGAAATCTGCGACATATTCTATAATTTCATCAACAACCTTTGATACCGGCTTATCTTCATTTGAAAGATCCTTGAGTATCTGCTGAATATTACCCATTGTAGGCTCTGTTCCGTGAAGACTTTTCATAGCAGCAATTTTATTGACTGCACCTTCAAGCTGTCTTATATTGCTTTTGATTTTTTCTGCAATATAGTTTACAATTGAAGGAGAGAGCTTCAGACCCAGTTCATCGGCCTTATTCTGAATAATTGCTGTTCTGATTTCTATTTCGGGGGGTTTGATATCTGCAACAAGTCCGCTTTCAAATCTTGTCTGAATACGGATATCAAGCTCATCTATTTCTTTAGGCGGACGGTCAGATGTAATAACTATCTGTTTGCCTGTGTTTATGAGGTCGTTAAAAGTGTGGAAAAATTCTTCCTGAATAGCTTCTTTTCCTTTTATAAACTGAATATCGTCTATAAAAAGAGCATCAACTTCCCTGTATTTTTTTCTGAAAGGCTCAAAATCCTTTGTTCTGACGCAGGTAATGAAGTCATTAACAAAATGCTCACAAGTAACATAAACGATTTTTATATTATCGTGAGTTTTTTTCAGCTCATTCTGAATAGCCATCATAAGATGTGTCTTTCCCAGACCTGAGTTACCGTAAATGAAAAGAGGGTTGTAAACAGCGCCCAGGTTTTCTGCAGTAGCAACTCTCCATGATGCTGCATGTGCAAGCTTGTTTGAAGGACCTACGATAAAGCTGTTGAAATCGTATTCTTTACGTCCTTCATTTTTTTCTTCTTCTTTTTTCTGAGGTATTTCTTCCGGTTTATCTGAAATTACGTAAGCAATCTCAAAATCAAGACCGAGTATTTCTTTGAATGCTGTTCTGAATGTTTCATCGAATCTTGTGCTTATTACACTTCTCTTGAATTCGTTTGCCACTGATATGATTATTTTATCATTTATAAATTCCGGAGTTTCAAGGTCGCATATCCAGAGTTTATAGAGTGTTTCCGATAACGTATTTTTACAATACTCAAGCACCTGATCCCATACTTCTTTAAGTGTATCCATATTTTTTAATTTTCCTCTCTGAGTGTCTGTAATTGGGATTTTAAGTTGGTAATGATTCTATATCTTAAACAGTAAAAATTGATTTAATATGCCTTATACACGCTATTATACGATTTTAGTTTATTATATCACTTTATTCAAACTAAATCAAGCAAAATTCAATATCTTTTATTATTTATTTTATGACAATTTAAATTGTATAAAATCACTATTGACAATAGCTGTAATTTGATTAAAATTTAGAGAGAAAGGATTAGATAATTATGTTTATTTCAAAAGAGCTTCTTTCAGTCTGTGCTGCAGAATTCGGCGTGAATTTAACAGATGAATCAGCAGAAAAATTTGATATATATGCAAGGGAACTTGTCAGTTATAATGAGAAGGTTAATCTCACTGCCATTACAGAGCCTGATGATATTATTATAAAGCATTTTGCAGACAGTCTTGCTTTTTTTAAGTTTTCAGGTGTTGAAAAAGGTAATAAGATTGCCGATGTGGGTTGCGGGGCAGGCTTTCCCGGTGTACCTATTCTGATTGCCGGTGACAGTCTTGATGTTACACTATTTGATGCAGTCAATAAAAAACTTGATTTCATAAGGTATCTTTTATCTGAGCTTGATCTTAAAGCTGATGTTATTCATATAAGAGCTGAGGATGCAGGCAGAAAGCCTGAATACAGAGAAAAATTTGATTTTGTTACTGCAAGAGCAGTTGCTCAGCTGCGTATTCTGTCTGAGTTCTGTTTGCCTCTTGTCAGAGTCGGCGGTAAATTTGTCTCTATGAAGGGTGACATTTCAAAGGAAGAAAAGACAAACGGTATCGCTGCTTTTAAAAAACTTAACTCAGAATTATATGACGATATAGTCTATAATATTCATAACGGAGATATAAGGAATATTATAATTGCAAAAAAAGTTTCGCAGATTTCTCCAAAATATCCTCGTAATATGGGGCAGATTAACAAAAAACCTCTTTAAACAGTTGTTTTATGTTTAAAATATTTTTTTTCTACTTACAAAATTCGTGAAAAAATGAATTACCGATGTGTTATTATGCTGTTGTAAGCAGCAGAACACATCGGTTTTTGTTTTAATTAAAATTCGGAGTGATGATAAATTGAAGCCTGTTTTATCAGACAGAGTAAAAAAAGCCGGCACAGTTTTATCTGTACCCGTAGATATGATTATAATAAATCAGAATCATCCGAGAAAGCAATTTGATGAAAGAAAGCTTAATGAACTTGCTGTTTCAATCAGACATAACGGTATTGTACAGCCTCTTCTTGTAAGAATAAAAAATGAAAACTTTGAATTAATATCAGGTGAACTCAGGCTCAGAGCTGCACGTATGCTTTCATTGGACGCTGTTCCTTGCATAGTTATGAGTGTTTCAGATGAAAAAAGTATATTGTATTCTCTTATTGAAAATATACAGCGCACTGAACTTGAATTTTATGATGAAGCAAAAGCTATGAGTACTCTGGAATTATATTATGATATAAACAGATATGAATTGAGTGAAAAGATTGGTAAATCTGAAATTTATCTGAATTCAAGAATTGAGTATTATTCATTGTCAGATGATATAAAGTGTTTAATAAATGAAAATAATTTATCTGAGAGCTATATTTTATCTCTTACGAAACTCAAAACAGATTCTGAACGTCGTAAATTTATAGATTACATAAGAGAAAATAAAAAACAGGATAAAATTTCTGATGATAATGATGAAAGTACAGTAAAGAAAACAATTATAAAATTTAATAAATTGAATAATATGAGAATTTTTATAAACACGCTTAATCATACGGTGGAAACTATGCACAAAGCAGGAATAAACGCTGCAGTAACACAGTCAGAACAGTCAGATTGTTTTGAATATGTGATACGCATACCAAAAATGACATCCTCTCCTGTCAATCTGGTTGATTTATCCTGTAATGTTGTATAGATTCTATATATATATCCATATCTTTTTCTTTCACACCCACATCCAAACAACGGACGGTTGACCTGAAAAGTCAGCCGTCTGTTGTTTTTAGACTTGTTTTTTTAAACTATATCCGATGTTTCACGTGAAACATTTAATATTTCTTTTACAAGGTTATTTCTTATTTCTGAAACTCTATTATAATTCATTGCTGCTATATAATAACTCTCAAGTGTGTCGTGTGTTGATTTTGCATTTTTAAGACATAATACTGATTCAGAAATAAGCTCTTCTTTTGCCTTATTTAAAAATGTAATTTTGTTTTTTATTGCATCATATTCATCAGTATCATAAAATCTTTTGCAATTAACAGTTTTCGAAACTTGTTTACTTAACGGATGGTATTTGTTAGCTGTAAAAAATCCTGTTCGTATATCAGGTAATATTATATGATCTATTTTGTTTTCAGGATTCATAGGACACATACACAGTATAATACTTATTTCATTTTTGATACAATAATTGTAAATGTATTTCATTATATAGTCAGCTGCCACGGTAAGCTTATCTTTGACAGCTATCACGTTGTCGCAGTATTTATATAATGAGTCATACATTATAGAAATGCCCATAGGTGTAACAGCACTCAGAAATCTCTTTTTTACGGAAAAAGAATCTGCATCTGTCTTATTCATTATTTGATTACAGGTTCTGTTCATATATCTTTCAATCTTACTCTTGTTTAAAATTTCTTTGCCGTTTAAATATATTTCTTTATCGATTATAGCTGCTGCAGACATATATTTTACACTTTGTTTGTGCCAACGAGAATTTTCTTTTGTAATATCAATTATCTTTTCTCTGTTTTCTGAGAGTTTAGTATTATTCCAGCACTCACCGAGATTCACAATGTTTTCACAAACCCCCGGAAAAACAGGCTCGATAATGTGAGGTGATGTTCCGTCAGCGATAGCAATATTTAAGTCAGGTATAATAAGTGCATCAAGACTTGACGGATCAGATGAACAAAAGATCTGTTCGGTTTTGTATCCCCTTTTATCTGCTTCTGATGCTATAAATTTCATCAGCGATGACTTTCCTGTTCCCGGTCCGCCTTTTATTATATACATTTTCCACTTATCTTCGGGTTTATATAACTCATTAAATAATGAATAAAATCCCGTTGGAGTGTTTGCACCTAAAAAGAAAGCAACAGAGTTCATATTATTGACCAGATCCCTTCTGAATAAATCTAATACAATATATGAAGCTCTGCTTTGTCCTGACACAATGTTTCACGTGAAACAATAAATAATCGCTAAATTATAAGGTATATATTTACCTAATATATATTACGAACAGAAGTAGTGTCTGCCTATAACCGTTATAACGGGTCTGGATCTCATCCATTTGTTGCTGGTTTTTGCGGGGTTATAATAATATAATGCTCCCCCGCTGGGATCCCATCCGTTAATTGCATCACTTGCAGCTTTGCGTGCTGTTGAACTCGGCTCAACTGACCAATTGCTGTCATACACACAGTCAAACGCACCGGACTGATATACTACTCCTGAAATAGAATCGGGAAAAGATGAATGATCAACACGGTTGAGAATTACTGCACCGACAGCTACCTGTCCCTTATAGCTTTCTCCTCTTGCTTCACCTTCAATGACTTTTGCAAGCAGGTATACATCATTGGATGTAAAACCACCCTGAGAACCTGAATCAAGACCAAGGTATAACAGCGTTTTTGGACCGGCTATTCCGTCAGCTTTTAAGCCGCAGCTCTTTTGAAAAGAAATAACAGCTTTCTTTGTATCATTACCGAATATACCGTCAATACTTCCGTTGTAATAACCGAGTTGCTTTAACTTTGTTTGTATCTGCCTGACTTCATTACCTCTCGAACCGTATTGAGATAAAACATACTGAGAATCATAATTTCTATAATCGAAATATAAATATATAATATCTGTTAATCTGATTAAACTTATAATAAGAAGAATAATAATAAAGCATCGGAATATCTTTTTTATTACTTCCCTGCCGGTTGTTATTGTATTATTCATAGATAACCTCTCCAGATTGTTTATATATGTGTATTTTGTGTAGATGTATTGTAAAAATGACTAGAAGATTGTGGTTAAAAAAATAAGAAATACCAATATGTTGTAGGTGAAAAAATGTACTGTAAAAAGCAATAAAAAATTGATAAAAGGTGTTGACAAACTTGAATTTGTGTGATATTATATGCAAGCTGAATGACGAAACGGACAGCACCTTGACTGCGTAAACTTCCGTTAAAAAAATTCAGAAAAAAATAAAAAAAGTCTTGACAAATATGTCACAGTGTGATATAATACTCAAGCACTCTGACGAGAGACACACGAAAGTGAGTCAATTTAAAGAGATTGAACCTTGAAAATTAAACAACGACGAGATAAAAAAGGAACCCTGAGATTTTT
>CALEII010000030.1 GCA_937876205.1 uncultured Clostridia bacterium | reverse complement strand
GACACAGAAGTATGCGGCTCAAGTAATGCATGACCTTTATTTCAATGCTCCAGCAGGTCTTTGCGGTAACGAAGACTGCGGTCAGATGTCGGCTTGGTATGTATTCAGTGCCATGGGCTTCTATCCGGTGAATCCGGTTAGTGGTGAGTACGAAATCGGAACTCCGCTCTTCCCGGAAATGCGCTTGAACTTGAACAACGGAAAGACCTTTACCGTATTGGCTCCGAATGTCAGTCGTGAAAACATCTACATCCAGAGCGTGAAGGTGAATGGCCAGCCATACGACAAGAGCTTCATCACCCACCAGCAGATAATGGATGGTGCAACCGTAGAATTTGTCATGGGTAACCAACCGGGAGAAATTTGGTATTAAAAGAAAACAAGAGCCTAAAAATATGTATGCTATGATTACACCGACCAAAAAAGATTATAATGATTGGGAATTATTATGTTTCCAGTTTGACACAGACCTATTAGCACATATAATATGGAAAATGTGCGATAAATGTGGTCGTTATTTCCCAAACTCAAAATATTACTTTTCTACAGAAGGCTACTATTATCAATTAAAAAATACATGTCTCGAATGTTGTGGAGAGGAATTAAAAAATAAAAACCAAGATATACAAATTTTAAAAGAATGTGGACGTTTAGAACTTGCAAAATATATACAAAAAGACGAGCCAGTTAAATTATACTTAGAATTAAGAGCAAAACATTTTCCTTATGAACTTATATATTTTCGCAATAGAACAAGGATACTAATGATTTTAGAATATTTAGAAGAAGAAAGAAATATCACAAAAGGCGGGGGTTTCTACCTAGCCAATATTGCACTTGTCCTAAACATGAATTTAACACGTCTTAAAAATTTGGTTGGCGACTCTTATGAGATAGGCGTAAAAAGTCCTCTACCACAGCATAGATATAATCATGAACATCCCGACCTAACCGAAGAAGAACAACGCAAAAAAGACCTCTTAGAAAAAACTAAAGAAGAAAAGAAAATATTAAAGCATCGCAGAGATGCAAATGAATATTATAAGAAAAAAAAGATAATAATTACCAAACAAAAAACTAAAAATCTTGAAGATTTTATTAAGTGGTGTAGGAAAAACTTAAATTATAGTATTAATTCCCAAAAAATAAAAAAAATAATACCAACAGTCGAATACGCATTTTTTAATGAATCTGGTTTACACATTATATGTCACGAAAAAATTCTTGACAAAATGAAAGTTTTTATTCATACTATTCCAAAGAGCCAAGATAAATTTGATAAACTCAAAGAGGTGTTAACTAAAAATGACAATTAACGTAGTAGACGCAATTTGTGGTGCCGGTAAAAGCACTAGCCTGATAAACATGATTAATGAGGATGCCTCTAATCAAAGGTTTTTATATGTCACACCTTATTTGTCAGAAGTTGAAAGAATTAAAAATGCTTGTATAAACAAACACTTTAAAGAGCCTATAATAGGACACGGCTTAAATAAACTTGAAAATATTAAAGAACTTTTTAAGAATGGTGAAAATATTGTATCGACTCACGCATTATTTAAAAAATTTACCAAAGAAATTATACAAATAATTAAAGAAAAAGAATACATCTTAATTATGGACGAGGCAATTGACGTTATTGTTCAGATGGATATTACTCACGATGATTTAAAGACATTAGCAAATAGATATATAAAAGTAGGCCAAGAAAATGTGGTCGAGTGGACAAAACCCGACTATGAGGGAAAATTTGAAGATTATAAAGAAGTTATAGAAAATCATAGGGTGATAGCATCACTTGACAATAAAAACAAAATATTTGCCCCAAGCCTTGCATTTTAAGCTGTATTGATATATAATAATTGAGCAAATTATCGGGGTATGGCGAAGTTTGGTATCGCGCTTGGTTCGGGACCAAGAGGACGTGGGTTCGAATCCCGCTACTCCGACCAGAAATAGAAGGTTACCTTATTGGTGACCTTCTATTTTTTATTACAGAGATTTGGCACCTATGGTCTCTTATTTGTCACGAACCGATTGTGAGGGACCAGGCATTGAGTCCGACTGCTGCCGGTGGCAGATGAAAAGGAGGACGAAATGGCGTTTTAAGGGAACGAAATGTAAATTTCAGCCTTATTACGGCAAAAAACGAACCGCAGAATGCGATTCGTTTCTGTATATCTCATATTTATTTGCCGAAGGCTTTGAAGAACGAAAATAATTTATTAAGAAGATTCGTGAGTGCTTTCAGAAAGCGCTGCACGACCATATTCAACTGATCAACAAGCATAATCTCAACGCTGCCCTTATCGACTCCGTCGGCCTCTTCAATAACAAGATTGAAATTGTCAAGCTCCCCTGATGCAACCTTTTCACAAAGCTCATTAAAGCTGTATTTTTTTATTTCTCCGCCGTTGAATGTCTCCAATGAAAATTTGACATTTGTCATCCTTTCGCCGTCAAGTGCGATTCGCTGCCAGTCCTCGGTGTAGAAATATATATGTCCGTCGTCAGCAGAAACAGCCTCAAATGTGTCAAAGAACAGATACTGAACACCGTCATAATATGAGCACATCACTGCGACAAGGTCAAAGAGATAATAAAGGTCTGATTTGTATTCACCGCTGAAGCTGAGTGTGCCGTCAGCAAATGAAAATGTTATAACATTCAGCGTTTCGGGAGCTGTTACCGAAGCTGTATCCTTAACAAACACAGAGAGATTCTCATTCTCTTCGAATGCGTTATCTGAAATTTCAAGCGTATCTGAAAAAGATATAACAGTATCAAGGATTTTGCACACGGCAAACGCATTATTACCGATTGTTTCCACGTTGGTTGCAACAACCTTTTTGAGTGCAGAACAGCCTCTGAAGGAGTCATCTTCAATTTCCTTAACCGTGTCGGGAAGCACTACTGTTGTTATTGTGACATTACCAGCAAACAGCTCGGGGCTGAAGCCTGCCACGGGAAGCCCGTCAATTTCAGCGGGAATAAACACAGAGCCTATCACAAGCTCCTCAAAACCTGTGATTATTACCGAGTCATCAACAACCTTATAAGCAAGATTTTCAGAAACACCTGTCCTGATAAGAGCTTCAAACTGACGGCTGTATTTTGTTGCATAAGCCTCAGCTGTGGAATCGGAATAAGCACTGATTACTGCATTTGAGTGAATTGTGCTTTCATTATCATAAATTTCACATTCGGAATTGAGAATTGTAATTTTTTCAAGCTGATGGCAGCCGGCAAAAGCATCCTTTTCAATCAGCTTCACGCTTTCTGCAAGTGTGACATTCTTAAGCAAACTGCAGGCCTGAAAAGCAGACTGCCCTATTGCTTCAACACCCTCGGGAACAACAATTTCCCTTAGGGCTGATGCCGAGAAAAACGCATAATTGCTTATCGTTTTTATACAGTCGGGGATTGTCACTGATTTAAGGCCGGAAGCATAGACAAAGGCATAAGGAGCAAGCTGTGTAACAGTGTCGGGGATGTCATATGATGTTCTGGTATGCTTTTTCGGGTATTGTATCAGTAAGGTTTTATCCTTGTTGAACAGAACACCGTATTGGTCATTTGAATAATAGTCATTTTCTTCATCGACAGCAAAGATCACAACACCGGCGTTACGGAAAGCATCATCGCCCATCTCTGACAAACCTTTACCGATTGTTACATTTGCGAGCTTACGGCACGAACCAAAAGCATTTTCTCCGATTGCTGTCACACTGTCGGGAATTGTAATTTCTGAGAGTTCATAGCAGTTCAGGAAGACATCTGCTCCGATTGTCTGCAGACCTTCATTGAGAATAATTGAAGCAAGCTTCTGACAGGAGTCAAAAGCAAGATCCCCTATTGATTTTACACTGCCGGGAATTTCGATACTTTCAAGACTTGAACAGCCTCTGAATGCCTGTTCACCGATTGCTGTCAGGTTTTCGGGAAGACTGATGATTTTAAGCGCAGAACAACCGTAAAAAGCACCTTTTTTCAGTTCTGTCAGATTATCGGGAAGGACTGCTGTTTCAAGATTTTTGCAGGTATGAAAAGCGTTGGCTCCGATATCTGTAACACTTTCGGGAATGACAACGCCCGTTATCGTTTCACAGCCGAAAAATGCCGCTAAGCCGATAGCTGTTACGGGATAACCCTCAATTGTTTCGGGCAGGACAATATGACCGCTGATTGTCGGATAATAGCCTCTGATTGTTACCTCGCCGTCGGAAATTCTGTATTCAAGATGCTTTACAACCTCAGCTTCATCTACAGAAACAAATGAACGGCTGTATTTCACGGCATAGCTTTCTGCAGTTGAGCCTGTATGACCGTTGATTGTGATATTTGCAGGGATTGTTGCTTCAGAATCAAAGATTTCAACCTCTGCATCGTTGAATGTCACTGCAGTGACATTGACACAGCCGTCAAAAGCATTCTCCCCTATTTCATTTACGGGATATTCACCGATCACCTCAGGAATAATGATTTCTCCGGTTGCCTCTTTATCGCAGGCAAGGATTGTAACTGCGCCGTCAACAACTTCATATGTAAAATATTCAAAAGTCTCATACTTGTCTTCAATAACAGCAAATGTACGGCTGTAGGTCGTTGCATAGCTTTCGGCTGTTGAGCCTGCATATCCGTGAATGGTTGCTGTATCGGCAATGGTAAATGCAGAATCTTTGATTGTGCAGTCGGGATTTAAAAAAGTGACATCCGACAGCTTACTGTTCATACTTAATGCACCTGATCCGATTGAGGTGACACTGGAGGGGAAAGTTATTTTTTCAAGTGTTGAGCAATTCTGAAAAGCATAATCTGCGACTGTTGTTACGCCCTCTGAAATTGTAACATTTTTAAGCTTATGACAATTATAAAATGCAGCTGAGCTTATCTCTTTGATATTTCCCGGTATTGTTACACTTGTCAAGCCGGTTGACGTAAAGGCGTCGGAACCTAATGTTGTAACCTTAGCGGGAAAGCTGATGGTTGTCAGTCCGGAGTATGAAAAAGCATAGGCATCGATTACTTCAACACTTTCGGGGATTGTGAAGCCGGTAATAGATGTACAGCTGTAAAACAGATACGGACTGATTGTTTTTGTACCCTCAGGCAGGGATATCTGTTCAAGTGACGAGCAATTATAAAAAGTGCTTTTTCCGATTGAAACTGCATTTTTGCCCAAAGTAACATCCTTCAGAGACTTGCATTCTCTGAAAACATTTTCACCGATTGTTGTTACACTGTCGGGAATTGTGACAGTTTCAAGGTTTTCACAGTAAGCAAAAGCATAATTGCCGACAGTCTCTATACTTTCGGGAACATCAAAGCTTTCAAGACCGGTACAGCCGTAAAAAGAAAAATCGTCAATGGCTGTAATATTACCATTTATTTCAACATCACTGAGACTTGTACATTTAAAAAATGAGCTTTTACCTGTAGATGTCATATCATTACCAAGTGTGACCTTTTCGAGCTTATCACATCCGTAAAATGCACCTTCTGACATTGAAGTAACACCGTCGGGAATCGTATATTCCGTATCTATTAAAGCCTTCGGGCATTTTATAAGCTTTGTTTTGTCTTTGTTAAAAAGAACGCCGTGAGAATCGTTTGAATATACTGTGTTGCTTCTGTCAACATCTATGAACATAAGGTTATCACTGAATTCAACTTCTTCATAGATGCCTGATGTTTTTATGCTTGTTACCGTTGCAGGAATTGTATATACCGTCTGACGGTTTGATGCAGGATATATAAGAAGAGAGGTTTTATCCTTGTTGTAAACTATGCCGTATTCGTCACTTGAAAACTTTGTATTTCTCTCAGAAACCTCAATGCGTTCAAGGGCATTGCCGAACGCTGCGGAAGACATTGATGTAACACCGGCACCGACAGTTACGCTTTTAAGCCCGTTGCAATTGGAGAATGCGGAATTGGAAACAATTTTTACACTGTCGGGAATGGTAACACTTGTAATATTATGGCAGCCGCTGAAAGCACTGTTTTTGATATATGTTACAGGATAGCCTTCAATCGTATCGGGAAGAACAACATCACCGCTGAGTGAAGTATCACAATCGGTAATGTGCATACCTGAATAGAACTGACTTGATGAATATTCATATTTAATATAGCTGAGAATATCAGCCTCATCAGCAAAAGCTGTCACACCTGTGCCGAAAAGGGTGGTGAACACCATCAGTAACGATAATAACAGCGAAACAGCTTTTTTTGTTGTCTTCATAACATCATTTCCTTTTTTCAGGCTTCTATCTTCATACTGACATCAGCAGTGAATTCATCATCAAGAAAACTCAGGAGCATATTTCCCGAGTATTTTTTTGCAACATTCTCCACATTTTTAAGACCGATACCGTGATTCTTCTTATCGGCTTTGGATGTCCTTATTCTGTTGTTCACGATTCTGACATCCTTTGCAGGATTTGTGAATGAAAGCGTCAGATAGCCGTTTCTGACAGAAGCGGTTATCTTTATATATTTATTTCCTTCAAAGTTTTTAAGAGCTTCAATTGCATTGTCTGTGAGATTTGCAACAACTGTGCAAAGGTCAACATTGAGTATACCCTTTTCGGGGATTCTGCCCGTAAAATCAATGTGAATTGCATACTCCTGTGCAAGTGAGCTTTTGTCACCCAGTATTGCATCTGCAATGAAATTCCCTGTTGAAAACTTCTTGCCGAAATTACCTGTCTTCAGCTGAATATTCTCGATATAGTCAGATGCCTCTTTTGTTTTGCCGTTGTTGAGAAGAGAGGTGACAACCATCATATGATTTTTATAATCGTGACGGAACTGCCTCACATCGTCATTGCTGCTGAGCATCTGCTGATAATATTCGTGCTGAATATCCATTTTTCTGATAATCTGATTCTGCTGATATGTAAGAACAAAAATTTTACCTATAAAATAAATTACGCAGGCAATAACCATCACAGTTGAAACTGCATATAAAACATTATATATTCCCGCACTTATGCCGAATTCCCTGTAATAACCTGTCAGATCAAAAATTGCAAGACAGACATAAACCCACTTAGGCACCGTTCTGAATACATTTGAAAGAATGTTAAGCTCACTGTTGCCCGAGGTAACTCTTACAATGATAATCACGGCAATAAACAAAGCTGACATCACAATACATTCGCTTATAATCCCCTTAGGGAGCATTGATGCAATAACGCCGTAAATTACCTCTGCAGTCATTACATAAAGAATCGAAAAAACTACAGGCATCAGTTTTTTGCTGCATCTGAGAATAATAAACGGAAAGAGTACAAACATCAGTGACGAAACAGTGTCTGCCATTGATTCGGCATCAATCCGATTCCCGATAACAGCAGGGAAAATCCATATTGACACAGCTGCGATAATGCCTGCTGCTATATATGCAGGAATAACAACCTGCTTTTTTCTGTATTCGGCTGACATTATATTGTGAAGAATCATAACAATGCTCACAAGCCCTGTTATGTCCTTGAGCACATACAGCAGAATTTCAAGTACCTGCAAAGGAGTCACTCCTTATGAACCGTATTTCAGGTAATTCATATATGATTTATTGAACTCATCACGGCATTTTGAGCTCAGAAGTATAATTTCACCGTTTGTGAGTGTTATTGTATTTTTTTCAACAGTTGAAATATATCTCATATTGACAATATACCCTCTGTGAGTACGGAAAAAATGAGGGTTTGCAATCTCAGTCTGATAAACGGAAATTGCCTTGTTTGCCATAAATTCATTGCCTGTGGTTTTCACTTTTGTATGCTTCTTTGCAGCCTCAATATATATAACCTCATCTGCATCAACAGAAATATAGGCATTGTTTGTGGGAATTGTAATTTTTCTGTTATGATTATATATTTCCACAAATTTTTCAAGCACCTCATAAACAGCCTCCTTGCTCACAGGCTTCAGAAGATACCTGAAAGCATCAACATGAAAGCTGTCAAAAACGTGCTCTGCATATGCAGTGAGAAAAACTATCATAATTTTTCCGTCATTGGCTCTTATGCTTCTTGCAATTTCCATACCGTTTATATCAGGCAGATCATAATCAAGAAAAACAAGGTCGTATTCACCTGCAAGCTGCAGGAACGAGTTTCCGTCTGTGAAGCCGTCAACGGAACAGACAATGTTTTTTGCGACCAGATATTCACCGATTATTTTTGTATAATCATTTATAATCTGTCTTTCATCATCACAAATTGCTATTTTCATACAAACACCTCTTTAATTTTATCATAAATATACGACATATTCAAGCAAAAAGAAAAATACTTCATAATGTCAGGCATATTGTAAGAGTTATTCCGACATAAATCAATACAAAAGGAACGAAAGTGCTTTTTAAGGGAATGAAATGTACTTTTCAGCTCAGAAATCAGTGCCGGCAAAGAGTTTTTTACTGTTGTTTTCTTCATTTCAGCAGCTGTAAAAACTGATAACCGGCAACTGATTTTCGTTATTGCAAATGCCTGTGTTTTATGATAAAATCAGATATAATTTTCTGTGAGGTGCGAAGGATGAAAACATTTTTATTTCAGGGCGATTCAATAACCGATGCAAACAGAGATGACGAGAATCGGGAAAATTTCGGTTTAGGCTGCGGCTATGCACTGCTTGTTGCGTCTGAATTAAAAAAAAACAGAAAAGGGGAAGTAAAATTCATTAACCGTGGCGTCAGCGGTGACAGAATAACAGATGTGTATGCCCGTATCAAGGAGGACATCATAAACCTTGAACCTGACTGTATGTCAATTCTCATAGGCGTCAATGATGTTTCTCACGAGCTGACAATGAAATGCGGTGTTGAAACAGAGAAATTTGAAAGAATTTATTCTATGCTCATTGATGAAATAAAAGAAGCATTACCGCAGATAAAAATTATAATTCTTGAGCCGTTTGTTCTCAGAGGTTCTGCCACAGACGCACTGTGGGAAGATTTCAGCTATCAGGTGAAGGAACACGCACGGGCTGCAGAACGGATTGCCGAAAAATACACTCTCCCGTTTATACCGTTACAGAATAAATTTGATGAAGCCGCCGCAGACGGTGACACAAGATACTGGAGTGTTGACGGTATACACCCCACTGCTGCAGGTCATCAGCTCATCAAAGAAGAACTGTCACCGGTAATTTCAGATATTATATAACATCAGCTCCCGTGGTTGTGTACCACAGGAGCTTTTATCTTTTATTTTATTGTAATTCCCTGACAATCTATATCCGTAATGCAGTCAACAGATATTTTTGTCATATCCGAGAAAACGAGTTCCCTTCTGAATGTGTCAATATTTCTGACAGTGCCGCATTTTGTGATATACGAGCCGCCGTCCTTTTTTTCATCAGGGCTGAAATATGTCACTGTAACCGTCTGTGAGGAAGGAATATTTTCACATATGAGCAACAGCTTTTCGTTGAGAATTGCTTTCTCATTCTCATCAAGCTCAGGTGCCTTTTCCGTATACCGTGCAGTCTCATCAATGGCATCGCTGTGCCCGGTAAGCGCCGCAAAAGGACTGAACTGTGCAGCTCTGTCGTGCATTGACATACGCTGCCGTGTTGCTGATTCGTAATGCGGCAGATTTATTATATCATCATAATTATTCATAGCTTTCTCCCGTAAAACATCTGCACGGACTCAGGCTTTATGACCGCCGATTTGTCTGTTACGGTCTTTTGCCGTGGCGCCCTCCTTAAGATTTGTGCCCTTCAGAATTGCATTCTTGCCGAATTTATTCTTTATACCGATAACAGTCTCCTGAATCTTCCGTTCCTTTGCAAGCTCGGCTTTTTCTTCATTCTGCCTGCGCTGAGTTTCTTCATAATCCTCAAAAAGAGATATCTGATAAGGCTCATCGCAATCCTTTACAGAAGTCTCCGGCACAACATGGTTTGCAGAGATGTTTATTCTTCTGACAAGAAGATTTTTTTCTGTATTTTCATCAAAGGCACTGAGCACGGCGTCTGTTATAAGCCTTGATGATGCTGTGAATCTGCCTATATTTGCAGTGCCTCTTGCACTTTTAGGCACACGCCTGCCGTAGAAATCAGTTTTTATTTCACCTGTGTATTCATCACTGAGGCTTGCAGTATCGTAGCCTATTGTCAGAACAAGCTGATTTGTCACAAGCTTCTTTTCAACAAGGTCAAGAGCCAGACTGTCTGCCATTTCACGGACAACAATCCTCGTTTTTTCATTATCATAAGGGCTCTGCAGGACCTGACCTGAGCTCAGGCTGTTGGACGATGGCTTATATGACCTGATATCTGCAATTGTGCACGGCTCCCAGCCCCAGGCGTGGTCAATGAGCAGCTCTGCATTGATACCGAAAAGCTTATAAAGCAGATTTTCGTTATAAAGTGAGCAGCGTGCCACATCACCCATTGTATAGAGATAATGCTCCTCAAGCTTCTTTGATATACCTCTGCCGACTCGCCAGAAATCTGTAAGAGGTCTGTGGCTCCATAGCTGCTGACGGTAGCTCATTTCGTCAAGCTCGGCAATACGCACACCGTCTTTATCTGCAGGAATATGCTTTGCAGTGATATCCATTGCAACCTTACAGAGATAAAGATTTGTGCCGATACCTGCCGTTGCAGTGACTCCCGTTTCGGTAAGTACCTCAAGAATAAGCATCCTCGCAAAATCGTGGGCATTGAGTCCTGATGTCTTTAAATATGATGTGGCGTCTATAAACACCTCATCAATAGAATAAACATGGATATCCTCAGGAGCAATATGTCTGAGGTAAACATTATAAATCCTTGTGCTATACTCGATATAAAGTGCCATTCTCGGCACTGCAACAATAAAATCAATGGCAAGTGACGGATTGCTTTTAAGCTCATTATCGTCATAAGATGAGCCTGAAAACTCACCGTCAGGAGCTTTTTTCTGCCTGAGTGCATTTGCAACCTTAACCTGCTGAATGGCTTCAAACATTCTCGCTCGGCCCGATATCCCGTAGCTTTTGAGACTGGGTGACACAGCAAGACAGATTGTCTTCTCAGTTCTTGAGGGGTCAGCAACCACAAGATTGGTTGTCATCGGGTCAAGTCCCCTCTCCATAGCCTCCACGCTGGCGTAGAAGGACTTAAGGTCTATTGCTATATATGTTTTCTTCTCATTCATCCTTCTTCACCTCACTTAAAGGTATTATAGCACAAATGTTTTGTTTTTTCAACATTGACAAGCATAAACAGGCTCTGTTATAATAAAACCGGTGATAAAAATGAAAAACAGACTTATTATTTTTGATTGCTTCGGAGTAGTTTTCAGTGAAATTGCGCCGATTTTTTTTGAAAGACACTTCACAAAGGATGAAGCTGTACTTCTTAAAGAAAAATTTTTTGTACCTGCCGATCTGGGAATTGTGACATATGATGAGCTGTTTGAAAATATGTCAGAAGAGCTTCATATGCCGAAAAACGAAATTCTTGACGAATGGAACAGTCTGATAATCCTCAATGAAGAAATCATTCCCGTAATAAAAAAGCTCAGAGAAGATAATGACGTGATTCTTCTGTCAAATGCACCTCTCGGCTTTGTTGAAAAGCTGTTTGATGAGTATTCACTCACAGACCTGTTTGACAGAATGTTTATATCCTGCAACATCGGTCTTTCAAAGCCCGATGAAGCCGCATATCTTCACTGTGTTTCACAGATGAACAGAAAATATGACAAAATATATATGATTGATGACAATCTTTCTAACCTTGAGCATCTTGAAAAAATCGGCATAACACCCATACACTTCAGAAGTATATGCAGTCTGAATGAATTGATGCAATAAAAAAACTGTTTTTATTGGGAGTTTTATTGGACACTTGTTTTGTTATAATCAGGTTACAGAAGCACAAAAAGGAGTGTTCACAATGAAATTCAAGCTCGGTTTTGAATCAGAACAGAATAAAAACGAATACGGTTTTGCACAGTATTCAGAAGCAAAAAAGTCTCTTGTTGAGGTTATGTTTCCCGACAAAAACCTTGTGCTGACTTATTTCAATGATATGTTTGACCTTCACGAAGGTGATTTTGTCTATGTTGAGGGCAGACTTGAGGGCATAAGGGGAATCGTGGTTTCGGTAAGCTATAATTTCAAAATCCGCATAAGCGACTACAGAAAGGTTGTTTGCCTTGTGGATACAGATATAAAGGGCAGCTTTTATCAGACGCTGACTCATTTTATAACATTTGAGCCTGATTCACTGCCTGCGCAGAAGGTGCTCAGCTGGTACAGACTCGTTAATGAAGATGACTATGAATTCAGCACCGATGACTCATCATTTCCTCTTGATGAGCTTGAAAAAATGGATATCAGTGAAGTAATCAGAAACAGAGGCATAAATTATCACAAGGAAAACAGAGTCCGTTATATTTCACTTTATAACGGAAAGGGCTTCGCAATAGTTGAGGGCAGTGAAGCATATACTGTTGAGTTTGAATACAACAACGGTCAGATAAAGAATCTTCTGTGTGACTGCTACTGCAGCTATAACTGCAAGCATATGTACGCCGCAATGCTCACCCTCAGAGATATGCTTGAAAGCATAGAAAAGAGCTACAAGTCTCAGTATGAAGCATCAGGCTGCTTTGCGGCTGTCTGTAAGGATGATTTATATACACTTTGTATACGTAACAGAAAAGACGGCACAATTGAGCTGTAAAAAATTGAGCGTAAAAAATCGGGCTGATGCCCGATTTTTTTTGCGCACAAACGCCGCCGAAGCGAACTCCGACGGCGAATGTGAAAAATATTGTTTGTTTGGAAAACTTCAGAATTATTATTCTTCCTCTGCGTCTTTCTTAGCTTCCTCAATAACCTTCTGGGCTACGTTCATAGGAGCTTCTTCATAACGGCAGAATTCAAAGTCAAAGTAACCTCTGCCGATTGTAACGCTACGGAGAATTGTTGCGAAATCGCCCATTTCTGCCATAGGCACTTCAGCCTCAAGCTTCTGCATCTTGGGCTCTTCTGCAGGTCCCATACCGAGAACACGGCCACGTCTCTTTGTGATATCACCCATAATGTCACCGAGGTTATCATCGGGCATATAAGCATTGAGAGTACCGATGGGCTCAAGAATTACGGGCTGGGCATCGGGATTGAGCTTCTTGAATGCAAGTGAAGCAGCTGTCTTGAAAGCCATTTCTGATGAGTCAACGGGATGGTATGAGCCATCATAAAGTGTAGCCTTGATACCAACTACGGGGTAGCCTGCTACGAGACCTCTTGAAACGCTCTCACGAAGTCCCTTTTCAACTGCAGGGAAGAAGTTCTTGGGAACTGAGCCGCCGAATACTTCCTCAGCAAATACAAGATCTTCACCCTCACAGGGCTCAAATCTGATCCATACGTCACCGAACTGACCGTGACCGCCGGACTGTTTCTTGTGTCTGCCCTGTACTTCAACCTTTTTCTTGATTGTTTCTCTGTATGCAACTCTTGCGGGAGCGAGGTCAACTTCTACACCGAACTTAGCCTTGAGCTTTGAAACAATTATATCAAGATGCTGTTCGCCGATACCTGCAAGAATCATTTCTTTTGTTTCTTCATTTGTATAGAATGAGATTGTGGGATCTTCTGTCATAAGCTTACGAAGACCTGATGCAACCTTTTCTTCTTCACCCTTCTTGCGAACCTTTACAGCCATTGAAAGGCAGGGCTTCGGGAAGCTGACACCCTTGAGCTCAACAATCTTCTTGTCTGAGCAGAGTGTGTCACCTGTATGAACGCCTGAAAGCTTTGTTGCAACGCCGATATCACCGGCTGTAATGCAGTCAGCTTCTTCCTGCTTACCGCCCTTGATTGTAAGGAGCTTACCAACCTTGACAGTTTCGCCTGTTCTTGCGTTGACTGCAGTACGGTCGGGAGTGAGCTTACCTGAAACAACCTTGAAGAATGACATCTTACCTACAAAGGGGTCAGCAACTGACTTGAAACATATAGCTGCAAGATGACCTTCGGGATCGCACTTAAAGTCGCCTTCGCCTGTCTTTGCAGCAGCTGAAGGAGCAAAGTTTGCAATTGAATCAAGAAGAAGGTCAACAGCCTCTGTTGTGTAACCTGAACAAGCAAAGATGGGGTAAACAGAACCGTCTGTGATACCTGCAGAAAGGCCGTTATAGATTTCTTCCTGAGTGAATTCTTCACCGCCGAAGAACTTTTCCATAAGCTCGTCATCTGTTGTGGCAACAGCTTCGAGAAGCTCATTTCTCATTCTTTCAATCTTTTCGCCTTCGGGCATAGCAACTTCTGTCTTCTTGCCGCCGTCATATTTAAAAGCCTTACCTGTTGCGAAATCTATGTAACAGTCAACCTTACCGTCTACGATATGAGGAATAACAACGGGACAGCAGGGTGTTCCGTAAACTTCCTTAAGAGAATCGAATGTCTGGAAGAAGTGACCGTTTTCATCGTCACACTTTGAAACAACGAACATAATTGATTTGCCGTGCTTGATAGCTGTCTTATAAGCCTTCTCAGCACCGACGTCTACACCGCCGCCTGACTGAAGAACGATAAGAGCTGTACCTGCAGCACGCATACCTTCTGCAACGCCGCCTGCAAAGTCGAATGAACCGGGTGTGTCAAGAAGATTGATTTTTGCATCAAGCCATTCGATGGGAGCAACTGCAGTCTGAACAGAAGACTTTCTTCTCTTTTCTTCTGCGTCAAAGTCCATTACTGTATTTCCGTCAAGAACACGGCCAAGTCTGTCTGTTGCACCTGCAAGATAAAGCATTGCTTCTGCAAGAGTTGTCTTACCTCTGCCGCCACGGCCTGCTATAACAATATTACGGATTTTGTCTGAACTATAAGTTTTCAATGTATTTGCCTCCCTTATGCCATTTTGTCGAAATATACAAAAATTCCGTTAAAGGCATAGATTTTTTATTACAACACGGCTATTGTACCACAATCATCAGAAAAATTCAACCGATTTTTTATCTTTTTGACCAAAAAAATGAGTCAGATGTGTAAAAAATTGTTGCAAATTTTTATACAATATGTTTTATTTTTGTTTATCTTTATGGTATAATACATAAAAAATGATTTAGGAGAATAAAAATGGTAAGAATAGAAATGGAAAACGGCGGCATCATTGAGCTCGAGCTTTATCCCGAAGTTGCCCCCATAACAGTAAAAAACTTTGAAAAGCTTGTTTCTGAGGGCTTTTATGACGGACTCATCTTCCACAGAGTCATTGCAGGCTTTATGATTCAGGGCGGTGACCCTCTCGGTATGGGTTACGGCGGCTCAGACGAAAAAATCAAGGGTGAATTCCTTGCAAACGGTGTTGTCAACAAGCTTTCACACACAAGAGGCGTAATTTCAATGGCAAGAAGTCAGGATTTCAACTCAGCATCCTCACAGATCTTCATCTGTCACGAAGATGCAGCTTTCCTTGACGGTCAGTATGCAGCATTCGGCAAGGTGACAAAGGGTATGGAGGTTGTTGATGAAATCGCAGCTGTTGAGACAAACTCAATGGACAAGCCATTTGAAGATCAGGTAATGAAAAAGGTTACACTTATATAAAAACAGTATATAAAACATAAAGGGGATGTAAAAAAAGTGCAGACCGCATAAAACACGCAAAATAAAGGTTTTCTTTATGCTGATACCACTCAAAAACCTGTAAATACAATCATAATTGATAAATTTAGTATTATTTATTGTTTTATGCTATAAACAAACTTCGCCACTCGGCGTACCTTTGTACGCCTTCGGGTAACCCCAAACAACGCATCTGCGTTGTTTGGGCTCAGTTTGTTCATTCTGCGCATTTTTCCCTATCCCCTGAAAAGGAGCTGTAAAAAAACAAAAGTTTTTTTACAGCTCCTTTTATATTCTTTAATCCTGTATTTCCGAAATAAGAATATCAATGAATCTGCGAAGAGTTTCATCACGGTTATCCGTGCGGCGGATGAACATTACAAGCTGTTTTTCAAGCGGTGAAAGCTCTGTCATTCTCAGCTTCATCTGTTCTCTGAGCTCCTCAGTCACAAACACTGTCTCATCAAGAGTCTGCCTGAGCACAAATCTGTCAGGGAAATCATCGCTGAAAAAATCTGTGCTGATGCCGAATACAGCTGCTATGCGTTCAAGCTCAGACTCTGTCGGCATTTCTTCTTCATTTTCTATTCTTTTATATCTTGCCAGCGGGATTCCTGCTGTGGCAGCAACCGTTTCCGCATCGGCACTGCTGTACATTCTGAGAACTTTTATAAGACCGTTTTTCATTTTATCACCAACTGTTATAAAATCAGTTTTGCTTTAAATTACTCAGGTAAAGCAAAAGAACCATCTGCTGATGGTTCTTGCATAGCTGAAATTACTGAAAAAAATTAAGCAGCTGAGGGAGCCTCGATGCCGAAAAGGTCACGGAAGAAGCCAGCGATAACTTCAAAAACTCTTACGAAGAAGAATATCTTAAAGAGAGCTTCGGGGAGCTTTTTCCAGTTAACGTTACCTTCTTCATCAGTCATCTGACCCCAGAAATCATCAAATGATGTGTGGTCACCTGCAACTTCGCCTTCTGCTGATGCTACGGGAACTGCAATTGAAGAAACAAGAAGAATTGTAAGAATAACAGCAATAAGTTTTCTAAAGTGCTTCATTGGTATATACCTCCAATTATTTATTACAGAGTCATTATATTATAAATGAGAAATTAAATCAATAGAAAAAACCAAATTTTTTTTCTTTTATTGATAATAACAAAAAACTATGATAAAATCTATGCTATAGTAACAAACTCAGGGGGGCTTAAATTATTATGTACATAACCTCTTACAGACTTATCTGCAATACTCCTGCCGAAAAAAAGGCTGCCGGAATACTTGATGAAGAAATCAGAAAGAGATGTTTATCTGACCTGTCAGTGTCAGACAATGCCGTAAACCTTGTTTTCAGAGAGGATATCTCCGAAAGCTGTGCAGACAACTACAGTGTGACGGTTTCAGACAATGAAATCGTGTTCACGGCACAGGGAATACGGGGGCTTATCTACGCCGCAGGTCTGTTTCTCAGAAAATCAGAATACACCCGTGACGGAATTCATCTTATCTGTGACATCAGCGGTGACTACTCCCCTTATATGCAGATAAGAGGTCATCAGCTCGGCTGGCGTACCACTGCCAATTCATACGAAGCCTGGACTGCTGATGAATACATACAATATATAAAAGAGCTTATGTTTTTCGGCTGTAATATTTTTGAACACGTTGTGTGCAAGGATAAGCCTCAGAAAAACAGACTTATGAAATATGACTCTGACCTTGAATTCATAAATGAATGCAACGAAAAAGCCCGTCAGCTCGGTATTGATATATCCTACTGGTGTCCTCACGGTGACGATGAATTAAACGAAAGCATCAGAGTGCGTGAAGAATTTTTCAGCAAGCTGTCAGACGCACACGTTTATTTTCCTCCCGGAAGCGACCCCGGCGACTTTGAGGCAAAGGAATCGCTTCACAGAGCAACAGAGATTGCAAAAGCCATAAGAAAGCATCACCCCGAAATAAAGCTTTACCCATCTGCACAGTCCCCTGACGGCTTCGGCAAATGGGGTGAGGATTTCATTGAAGAAATGAACAAGCTTCCTGATGATATAGACGGCATCATCACAGGTCCTAACTGCGCAATGCCTCTGCACGAGCTGAGAAAGAGCCTGCCGCTTAAGTATCCCGTCAGGCTCTACCCTGATATAACACACAATGTAAGATGTGAATATCCTGTTCATTTTGACCGTGACGACTGGCACTATGCCATAGCAGCAACACTCAGCCGAGAGTCAATAAATCCAAGGCCCGCAGAATACAGAATTATTCACAGAATGACACGCCGATATATTGCCGGCAGCGTTTCATACTCAGAGGGAATTCACGACGACATCAACAAGGCTGTGTGGAGTGATATGGATTTCAATCCCGATGTGAAGCTTACAGACACTCTTGCCGACTATGCAAGACTTTATTTCCCCGGTGCAGACACGAAAAAAGCTGTCAACGGCATTCTCGGGCTTGAAAAAAACTGGGAGGGTGACCCTGCAGAAAATCCTCACATAGAAACCACATTTTCATTATTCAGTGATATGCTGAAAGAAAATCCCGAGCTTAAGGAAAATGCAAGATTTCTTATGTGTCTCTTCAGAGCCGAATGTGATTTACTCGTAAGAAAAAGACGCCTTACAGAGCTTGAGCTGATTGAAAAAGCAACATATTTCCTTAGAAAGAATGACATTGACAAGGCTGAGAACATACTCAGAACACCGTTCCCCGATGAATACACTGCATTACGAAAAGAGATATCCGACACAGGCAGAAAGCTCTTTGAAAAAGTCGGCTTACAGCTTGATGTTGAAAACTATTGCGCAAACAGCTGGGAGCGTGGCGCAACACTTGAGACAATTGACAACCCCGTAACAGACAGATTATATCTTCTTGACCGTATCGCATACGCAAAAGCTCTCCCCGGCAGTGAAGCGTTGTCATTCATAAAAGAACTGCTTGACTATCGCAAAACAAAACACTGCGAATACTACTATTCATTTGCAGAAAACAGCTTTACAGAGCTCGGAGTACCTCAGGAACCGTATTTCTATATGGATTTTCAGGGTGACAGACCGAATGTGAACAACGGCACAATCCCTATGTCAATGCTCAAGGTTTTTGACCACTATTCCTTCAGAATGAAGACCGGAGGACTTACGGGAGCAAATTACAGGCTTATCCTTAATATAAAACCCCGTTACAGAGATGAGGTTACCGACTTCACAATTAAAATAAACGGTAAAACTCTGTATCAGGGCAAGCAATACGGCGGTATCAGAGATGAAAAGGCTGAAAAGAAATTCTCAGCCCCCGACTTTGAAATGCACACATACAATATTCCCGACAGCTTCATTGAAAACGGCTGCATAGAGCTGGAAATCACCGAGCCCAAAGTGGGAATTATGATAAGTGAAATATTTATAAAACAATAATTTATCGGCATTGCCGATAAATTATTGTTTATACTTCTCCGCCTGCAATCTGAACATATACGCATACTTTCCGTCGAGTGCCATAAGCTCTTCGTGTGTGCCGCTTTCGACTATCTCGCCTTTTTCGAGCATATAGATAACGTCAGCCATAACAGTTGTGGAAAGTCTGTGCGAAATAAATATAACAGTCTTGTTATTTGCAGCCCTTGTCATTGCTTCATTGAGTGCATATTCACTCATAGGGTCAAGGTTTGCAGAGGGCTCGTCGAGAATCGCAAACGGACAGTTCTTATAGAATGTTCTTGCGATTGCAACCTTCTGTGCTTCACCGCCTGAGAGACTCAGTCCGTTATCGTCAAATTCTCTCAGAAGTACAGTGTCAGAGCCCTTATTCAGCTCTTTGTCAAAGCCGCTTTCTCTGAGTGCGGCAAAGACCTTTTCCTCGTCGTGAGTGTCACTCATTGCGACATTTTCACCCACAGAGGCTCCGAAGAGTGAAAAATCCTGAAATACTGCGGCAAAATTGTCGTGATATGCCTTTGTGTCCCACTCTTTTATGTTTCTTCCACCCACGGTTATGCTGCCCTCGGTTACATCATAAAGTCTGAGAAGCAGGTTTGTAAGAGTTGTCTTACCGGCACCGTTATAGCCCACAAGAGCTATTTTCTGATAAGGCTTTATTTCAAGGTTGATATTTTTAAGTGTGGGTTCATCATTACCGGGATAAGTGAATGTCACATTTTCGAGTTTGATTGACTGTGGCTTTTCAAGAATTTCAGTGTGTGTACCGCCCTTGATTTTTTCATCGGCACCCATAAACTTCTTGAATTTATTGACATACAGGCTGTTTTCTCTGAAACCTATGGCAAACCACGAGGTCAGGAAAAACATTCTGTCACCGATATTGATAGCACCGTTGAATGACGCTGCAAATTCACCCATATCAAGGTCACCCACAACAATTGCCTTGTAGCCGAGATAAAGTGTAACACCAAGATAAAGAAGAAGCGTGAAAGGTACACTTTCGTGGCAGAAATAGAGTCTCCACTGCTTACTCAGAAACGGTGATATTGTGAAAAGACGGTCCTTGATATTCTTTTTATATCGTCTTTCTGTCATTTCACCTGCAGGATTGAGTCTTATTTCCTTTGCATAATCCTGAAGATAGAAAACTCTCCAGAAATAAAGATTTTTTCTGTCAAGAGGTGTCATTGCCTCTGTTCTTTCAACATTGACCTTTGCAACAAGTCTGCCGAACGGAAGCATTATAAGAATACACACAATAACAAAAATAAGGCACACGGGGTCAATTGAGGCAACAATGCCTGTTATTGTACCGATTGCAATAATATTTGTGAAGAGTGTTGTTGCATCGTGCACTATAGCTTCAATTCTTTCACCCATAGTGTTCATTGCAAGCACAAAATCGTTGTAGAATTTCGGGTCATCGTAGGATGCAAGGTCCATTCTCGATGCCTTTTCATAAATCTGTTCATAAAGCTTTTTATTGAGCTTCTCTTTCTGCACGGGCAGAAGAACCTCATAGAAAACAGTATTACCGAGATTACCGAGTATTACAAGCCCTGCAAAAATTCCGCAGGCAACAAAAACTCTGTAAAGGTCTGTACCCGATGCAATAACATCAATTATGTATTTGAGAATGACAACATTTGAAAGCACCCAGGGTAATTCCGTCATCGCATCAAAGAGCACGGTAAAAATGATTATAAGAGGTGAATTTTTTAGAATGAATTTCAGCATAAACATATAGTTTGTGAAATTCTCTCTCTTTTCAAGAAGCTTTTCTTTACTGATTTTCTTCATCATTTTCACCCTCCTCTCTGTAGCCTGAAGCCTGAAGCGTGAACATCTCGCAGTATTCTCCGCCTTTTGCCATAAGCTCGTGATGATTGCCTGTTTCTATAAGCTTACCCTCACGAAAAACAAGAATTCTGTCTGCGTTTGCGGCACTTGAAAGACGGTGTGAAATATAAAGCACAGTCTTGTCCTTTGTGCCCTCAGCCAGAGCGTCGTACATTTTAGACTCTGCAACGGGGTCAAGGGCAGAAGAGGGCTCATCAAGAACTGCCACATCAAAATTCTTTGCAAAAAGTCTTGCAATTGCCAGCTTCTGTGTTTCACCGCCTGAAAGTGAAGCTCCCTCATCGTCAAATTCTTTTGTAAGAAGAGTATTCACACCCTCGGGAAGAGTTTCGATTTTGCCCATAACACCGCTTTGTGTCAGTGCTTTTTCGGCAAGAGGAATGTTATTTTCATCAGTTTCCTGCATAAGCACATTCTCTGCAACGGTCATTGCAAAAATTCGGTAATCCTGAAAAACGCTTGCAAAACGGTCTCTGTAAGACAGCAGATTATACTCTTTTATATTCTTTCCGTTGTAAAGAATTTCACCCTCCGACGCATCATAAAGACGCATCAGAAGCTTTGAAAGTGTTGTCTTTCCCGCACCGTTATGACCGACCACAGCAACGGTTTCACCCTTGTTGATTTTAAAGGATATATTTTCAAGAGTCTTTTCATCCTTACCGGGATAACTGAAGGAAACATTGCGGAATTCGAGTGTTTCCATTCCCGTCGTATCTTCACCGCCGTCAACAATTTTCGGCTCATAGGCAAGAAATTCTCTCAGGCTCTGAACCCACAGACAATGCTTCTGCTGCATTGTGAAATAACGGGCAAAGTTATTGATTTTATAACGGCACTGCAGAATAGCCGATACAAGCACGGAAAAGTCCGAAACAGCGAGGTTTTCGAGAGCAACAAGACGGTAACAGCCGTAACCGAAGCCGCCTGCAACGGGAATAACATCACCGAAAAGGTCACTGAGTACTTCGAGCACGGCAACACGGATGCCGTACTTTTTTATAAGCTTTATATTGTTTTCTATTGCATCACTGAAACGCTTTCTGAGAACGGTGAAAATATCGGTTGTTTTTATTTCCTTTGCGAAATCCTTCAGAAGAACTGTTCTTCTTACATATTCCTTCTGTCTTTCGTAGGGTGTTGTCTCTTTTTCTTTTTTGAATTCTTCTTTATTTTTGAGAACTCTGAAAATCATAACAAACACGGGGCAGATAATAAAAATTATCATCACGGGGTCAATGGACATAAGGTATGAAACCATAACGACAAGGCTTATCAGTGAGCCTATTACCCACGATGTACCGCCGACGATTCTCTTGAAGCCGTGCTTCTCGACAACCCACGTTGCACGGTTGTATTTATCAAAGAATTCAGGATTCTCGTAGCAGCCCAGCTCAACCTGCTGAGCCTTTCTGAAAATCATCTCATTTATGTATGCTTCACACTTGATTTCAAAACGGATTCTTGCATAAAAATTGGTAAAGTAACCCAGCATATCAACAAAAATTTTGCCGATAACCATAAGAACAATCTTTATGACAAGCTCTCTGAAAGTGCCGTTGCCCTCGATAACGGACAGCGCAGTTTTCAGAAAAAACACGCTGAAAACAAGTGAATAATAGACATTTTCGATTATGTTTGAAACATACAGACTAATCATTGCAAGCGGTGCACTTTTAAGACCGCATTTGAGTATGAATAAAGTATTTTTTATCACATGAGCCTTTTCTTTGGGCTCTTTTTTCTTTTCAGCCATACTTTTCTCCTTTCATAAATCAGAATTTGTCGAGCAGAGCTCGAATGGAAAATTGAAAATGGAAAATGGAAAGTGTCGGAAGTGCTTCGCACTTTTCCGCTACGCTCTATATAATGTTTTCCGAAGGAAAACCACCTTCATTTTCAACTTTCAATTTTAAATTTTCAATTATAATAATTTGTCGAGGGCACCTCGACAAATTATTGTTTGTTTTCTCCTAAAAACAAAAAAACGCCCCGACGCAAAGCCGGAGCAGAAATCATCCGTATTAAAAACAAGAAACGGACAAAATTTCACAGGCTTTGCTTGTTGTTATAATAAACATATTCATCATTTTGTCCATCTCCTTTCATTTAAAATTATTAACAACGGTACCGAGTGTACCACTGACGGAATAAAATGTCAACACTTATTTTTCCTTATTTACATTTTGTTAAAAAAAACAGCAAACAGAAATAAAAAAACAAACGGCAACTGCCGAAAGACAGCTGCCGCTTATGTATTGTTGTTATTTCATATTGTTGCCCGTTGAGATTGAATGAATAAGTGAATGAAGCCAACGGAAAATAGCACCGAACAGAGGTACATCAACAAGTGAAGCAAACATATCGCATGTGGGACAGATATTCTTGCCGTTGTAGCTGCCCTTGATAACTTCACCTGCAACATAGCTGTCAACATCAGCCTGAGTGTTGAAGGGTACAGCCTCTACCTTTGCACCGGGGAGGAACTGCTTTGCAACCTTGAAAAGCTGACCTTCATAGAAGGTACCGCTGTTTGTCTGCATCACTTCGCCCCATTTATATGCAATTGTTTCATAACTGTCGTTATGAAGATCAACCTTGTATTTGTCTGCTGTACTGCCGTAGCAGAACCAGTCTGCCCAGGCTGCCCAGCTGTTATAGCCCTTATATGTCCAGAGTGTCCATACAACGTCATTTGAATTATAGGCATCAATTGCAAACTCAAGTGTTACATTGTCACCTACGGGATGGAATTCACCTGCGAACTGAGGCACATTATAGAAGCAGGCCCAACCGTTTGCAATTCTTGTTGTGTAGTCAGACTCATTCTTATCGTACTGATGATACTGATAAACAACATTTTCCCAGCCGTAATCATCGGGATCGGGAAGCTTATCAACACTCCATGTACCTGTCATTGTAATCATTCTGTCAGGGTCAATTGCTCTGATTGCGTCATAACACATATCATAGTATTCCCAGATGTATGAATGAATTCTGTTTACCATAGGCACATTGCACATAGGCTCATTGATAAGGTCAAACATACCTACTGCAGGGTCGCCCTTGAATCGCTCGGCAATAACCTTCCACAGTTCAACAGCCTGCTGTCTGTACCATTCACCCTTTTCGTTACGGTCAAAGAAATGATAATCATTCTTGTGGCCTGCGTGGTCAGCATAGCCCTGAACACCGTTTGCAGCGTGAAGGTCAAGAATAGCATACAGACCGTATTTACGGCACATTTCAACTGCCCATTCAAGTCTTGAAAGGTCAATTTCACCGTTTTCATCAAGAATCCAGGTGCCGTTTGTATCAGACTGGAAGTTTCTGTACCAGAAAGGAATTCTGACACAGTTGAAGCCCATATCTGCAATGTTCTTGAAGTCGGTTTCAACAATCCAGTTATCCTGATAGATATTCATAAGCTCATATGTCTTTTCTGTGCCGAAACGCTCTTCAAGGACCTGATATGTATACACATCGCCTGTAGCGTCGTTGTCAACAGGACAGAACCAGTCTTCCATAATAAGCCAGCCACCGAGATTGAGACCTTTAAGGAAAACATCTTCGCCCTTTGCATTGACAATTCTGTAGCCCTCTGTGTGAAGTGCGTCTTCTGCGTGAATCACAACATTGTCTTCAGCAAACGCAGCAACAGAAAATACCGGCATCACTGCAGAAACAGTGAGAAGCACAGCGAGAAGTATAGAGAGTGTTTTTTTCATAAATTCCGCCTCCGTTATAATTTTCCATTTTATTATACACGATAAAACGCTTTTTGTCTATAGAAAAATATTTTTATATCGGGTCCGAAGCCCCACAGCTTCTTGATGGCATCTGACCGCTTATAACAAAAGAGTTTTTTCTGCCGTCTCTCGCAGACAAAAGCCGGTGAGAATAACGGCATCAGAATTATATCTGTCAAGAAGCAGTGCAAGACTCTGCTTGTTCCCGGGCGTGTTTTCTTCCCACACGGCAAGAATTGCATCAAGCAGGTCACAGCACATTGAGAATTTTTTTACCCATTTTTTTATTTCAGCAAAAAGGTCTACCGATGAATCGCTTACAGCTGCAAGACATTCACGCATTTTTGCGTTATAAAGTCTGAATTCGGCAGTTGCCTTTTCCCTCTCACCTGTCGCCATAAGAAAACTCAGATATGACAGTATTTCGCTCATCATCTCGGAGCCGTGACGGGAAACGCAGGATACACACAGATGGTCTGCAATATATCTGAATATTTCTGCTTTGTCACCGAGTATCACTTTCTGCGCATTTTTCAGTGACTTTTCACTGTCATACGCCAAGGGATTCCACAAATAATCGGCAATGGTCATAAGAGGGATTTTTGAGCACTCTGCATACTCCATTACATTGGCAATAAGTCCCTCGCAGTGTCTGTAGAGCTCCCTGTCTCTGCCCTTTACGGCACCAAGGTGCATTTCCTGAAACATTTCTGCATCGTTAACGGGATAATTATCCCAATAAAGAGGTCTGTGTGCAGTTGCACGGGTAAAGTCATCAGCCTCACGGCAGGTCAGAAAGGTTGAACAGATTTCTCTGCCTGTCCAGAAAATTCTGACATCTGCAGGTATGCCCGTACCGAATCTGCTTATATAGTAATCATCTGCCTGACCGAAATACTGCGTGGGACAGACAGTCAGAGTTATGCAGGAATCAAAAGCCTTCAGTGCAGAATACACCTTGTTTATAAGGTCAGTGTGTGCATTAACGATTCCGTCATATGCCCTTGCGTCTTCTTCATACTGAAAATCAGAGGGAATATCATCAAGCAGAAGACCGAAATTCCTGACTCCGACTGAATATACATTCTTATACTTTGCAATAAGCGCATCAAAATCCTTTTCGCTTGTATATCTGTAAGTAAGTCCGGGACCTGCGCACCAGAAGACATCAAGTTCATTTTCACGGGCTGTATCAAAAAGACATTTCAGCTCTGAAAGCTCCTTTTCAGGGTACGGCTCACTCCATTTTGCCCTGTGGTATTCATCGTCCTTTGGTGCGTAATAATAGCTGTTCATTCCGTACTGTGCCATAAGACGCATAACTGAAAGACGCTTTTCCTGCTTCCAGGTCGGTCCGTAAAAGCCTTCAATATAACCTCTTTGCTCTGTCAGAGGGTAGTCCTCAAGCGTGCCCGTTCTGAGTTCACCCGAGACAATAAGCTTTGCAAGGGTATTCACGGCACGGAATACTCCTCTTTTGCACGATGCCTCAACAACAACCCTGTCACTGTCTGCGGTTATGATGTATTTTTCGTCACTCAGGCGTGAAAGCTCATCAATATATGTTGTTTTTCTGCTGTCGCTGATTTTTATTTCAACGGCATAATTACCTGAGACGGAAATCCCCTGTTCAGTAAGAATACGCTCTGCGAGAGCCTTGTATTCTCCGTCAACACAGACAGCATCAGGCTGAACACAATTGCCGTTGAGGTTATTTTTTTGCGGTACGGGATATATCACAGGTGTCTTATCTCCTTTTTGTATTTTTCAACCAATCTGTTATTTATTTCATCTCCGCCGTCGATGTTGGAGCTTGCAAAATGGTCAGGATGAAAGCCTTGCTGTGCACAGATTTCAACAGCCTGTGCAACCACGGCGTTGAGAATCAATGCACCGCACACGGTTGATGTGGGGCAGATTTTTCCTTTGATATTTTCAACCTCAATGCAGGCATCACCGACACAGCCGCCGTTATCAAGCACAATATCGGCAATTTCACAAAGGCGTTTTCCGCTTCTGTGCCTTGATTCTCCCGAATATGTATGCTCGGTATTGGTAAGAGCAATTACATTCAGTCCTCTCTGCTTACAGAGCAGTGCCATATCAATAACAACGCCGTTTCTGCCTGAGTTCGAGATAATAACAACAGTATCTTTTTCACTCATTGCATAATCACTGAATATTTTCTCTGCAATTCCCTCTTCACGCTCTGCAAGTGTGCTTCCCGAAGCTGAGATATGAAGCATAAGAGGCTCAATCAGAACAGGCTGAATATTCACAAGCCCTCCTGCTCTGTAAAAAAGCTCCTCTGCAAGCATATGTGAATGACCTGTACCGAAAAGATAAATGCGTCTGCCGTTTATCAGTGCAGAAGCAAAAAGCTCAGCGGACTTTTCTATACTTTCTGCACCGTATGAAGATATTTTTTCAATTATACGGCTGACATTGTCTATGTATTCAAGATATTTTTTCATCACAGCTTCCTCGCTTCTGCCACGGCACTTTCCTCAGCAGGTGTTATAAGAGTCCGAATTTCAAGCTCCGGATATTTTTTTCTTATGCTTTCGACAAAGCTGTCTGTGAAAATTCTGCTGTGCCGGAACAGTCCGCCGTGAAGTCCGAGCACTGAGCAGCACCGGATTTCATCAAGAAGAGACAGAACTGTTTCTGAGAATTTCTGAGCCTGAGTAATAATTATTGCTTCTGCTTTTTCATCACCTGACTGTGCGAGAGAGTCAACATTCACCGCAAACCCTGCAACAACATCCTTTGTTGTTTCCTTTGAATAAATAATATCAATTATATCTCGGAAACTGTCAACACCGAAGTATTCCTCAGCACTGCTTACAAGCTGAGTTTTCTTTCCCTCATCGCAAAGTATGCAACAGGCTTTCAGCGCTTCAACTGCGATTGAATAGCCTGACCCCTCATCACCGAGAATGTGTCCCCAGCCGCCTCTGACACACAGTTGCCCGTTAATATCCTCTGCAACAGCCATCGACCCCGTACCGCAGACAGCGACACAGGGCCAGTCAACATCACCTACTGCCCTGAGCGCAATATAGACATCGCTGTGCATTCTGATTTTCAGGGCATTTATTATGCCGCCGCAAAGGCTCAGAATAAGCTGAGAGTCTGCCTCTTTATCAAGAGCAGAACAGCCGATAAAGGCAGCTTCAAATACAGCCTCGCCCAACGAAGCTGTAATTTCAGCCATAACAGCAGCAAGATTCTCCCTTGCTTTTTCCATTCCGACGGAATAAAAATTGATTGTTCTGCCTGACTTTCTGAGTATTATATTGCCGTTTTCATCAGATACGGCTGCCGCTGTTTTTGTTCCGCCGCCGTCTATACCGAGGTAATATTTCATAGTCCTGTCTGCCCTTTGCGTAAATCTTCTATATTGAAATTATACACTATTTTTTCCGGTTTGCAATTCTTATAATAAAAATTGTGAAAAACGCATTGATTTTTTTGTGATTATTCTATATCATAATTTAAAACGGACTGTTACGCAGGTGATAGCTATGCTTATAAGAAAATATGAAAACAGAGACTTTGACGGTGTGCGCTTTGCGTGCCTTAACAGTGAGGGAACTGAACCTGATGCCGTGATGAGTGAATTTATACTTCACACCTTCTGCGACTACTACATCGAAAAGGAGCCGGAAAACTGCTTTGTTCTTGATGACGCAGGCAAAGCTGTCGGTTACATAATCTGTACGCAGGACTATGACAGATATAAAACTGTTTTTGACAAGGAATATCTTCCTCTGACAGCGCATCTCGGTGAAGAAAATTACAAATGGGCAAAGGAATCAACCATATTGCAGAATAAATACAAGGCTGACTACCCTGCTCACCTGCACATAGACATTCTGCCCGAATACCACCGTCAGGGCTGGGGCGGAAAACTGCTGAAAACTCTTTCTGAGCACCTTGCTTCAAAGGGTATAAAGGGAGTTATGCTTACAACAGGCACCTGCAACACAAACGCTTGCAGTTTTTATAAAAAATACGGCTTCACTGAGCTTGAAATTCAAGGTGACGACATTGCCTTCGGAATGAAGCTTTTATAAACACAAGCTTTTTACACAGTAAACATACAGCAAAAAAACTGCTCGAAAGAGCAGTTTTTTTTCGTACAAACAAATATCAGAATATTTTTTCTGCAATCTCCACATTGCCGGTTTCACCTTTTACATATTCACCGTTTTTGTAATAAGCTTCTTTATTGATATTTACAACAGCATTTTCAGGTACATATAAAACCGTATTCATACCCTGAGGAATTGAAAGGTCAACAACATACTCACCGTCGGTCTTTTCATATTTCAGTGTAATGAGCCCCTTTACACTCGGAACCGTACAGGTCATACTGTCAGACAAGGTGTATTCAGGCTCAATTTTAACCTTTTCATAGCCTGCCTCAAGAGGCGTGATGCCTGCAAAATGCTTGCTCATTATAACAAGCGGTCCGCCGCTCCATGCGTGATTCTTTGTACCCTGCCAGACCTCCCAGAATTCCCAGAGAGTAGAATAATCCTCGCACATCATATCATTATATCTGTCCTTGATTCTGTCTCTTGCGGCTTCATATTCGTCCATTTTACAAAGGGCTTCAAGAACATAATATTCCATATACGGACTTGAATTTTTGGTATTTATCAGCACATTTGTGATGGTTTCATACTGCTCTTTTTCTGCAAGACCCGACAGAACTGCAAGTGCATTGGCTCTGTCATCGGGCTCTTTTGCTTCGTCACTTTTAAAGCCTTCTTCAGTCCAGAGAGCCTTATAACCCTGAGCGACAGTCTTTTTCCTTTCGGCGAAAAATGATATATCTTCATCTTTTCCCAGAACGTCAGCCATTTTCTCAGTTGCAGAAAGGGCATAGTAAACCCAGGCATTTTCTATTGCCGTCATATCAGCCTTTGAGCCCCAGTCGGGCCAGTCCCACGAGCCGCTGCGATGAACGACAAGCTTATTTTCGCCGATTTCCCAGAGCTTCAGATAATCAACGGAAGCATCATAGACCTTTTCAAGAAATGCCTTGTCACCCGTATATTCATAATATGTAAAAAATCCGACAATTCCTGCAAGCTGCTGAACGGGAAGCTCAAAATAGTCACCGCTTATAGGAACAACGGTCTGAAGCACCTTTGTGTCATCAATGTGAGAAAGCATTGCCTCGACACCCTTCTGATACAGCAGATAGGAATCTGCGTCCATAGAGTACATCGTCATAATCATTTCACTTGTGACATCGCCCCACCACTGAGCTCTTTCTCTGTCGGGACAGTCCATATAATTATCACGCATTGTAACATAGAGAGTACGCAGGGATTTCTGCCAAAGAGAATTGAGAAATTCATCATCGCACCTGAAGTCACCGCAGAATGAGCTGTTATAGCCCGTTTCACGGTACATAAGAGAAATGACTTCTACACCTCGGGGGATTTTATATGTGATATGCTCACCGTTAAACCAACCCGGAGTCTCAAATTCCTGCTCACCCTCTTTTGTTATATATGTTGCAGATACTGCGCCGATAAGAGTATTCTCTGTTGTTATACGAATCTTTTTCCCTGCAGGAGCAACAATTTTAAGATAGGGGGTAAGCTGTGCGTTATAGGGAACATCGACAGTGATTTTTTCACCGAATAGCTTTTTTACGGTATAGTTTTCATAATCACCTGAATTCTCATATTCTTTAAGTCCGTAATCCTTAAGAAACGGAATTCCTCTGGGATAAAGCTTACCGTAGGCACCCTCACCGCCAACGGCATACTCCGTTGCATTTTCCCATAAAGATGTATCATAATCTGCATTCATCCAGTCGCCCATATCTTCCCTTGCATCAAAACAGATGCTGTATTCGGGCAGTCTGTAGTTGGGCGGATAAAGAGGGCTGTCAATGAAAGCGCTGTGTCTTTTTACCTTCCAGCTGCTGTCTGAAGCTATGTTTATACCGTCGCCTGCAGCTTCAAAAATAAATCCTCCCTGACCGCTGCTGTTGTATGAATAGCTTGTTTCATTGTCCCAGTACCACACAAGAGCGCAGATTGAATTGCTGCCCTCTTTGAGATAGGGCGCAATATCAATACTGTCATAATATCCGCTGTTTTTTTCAGGACCACGCTTCACGCTTCCCTCATAAACAACTCTTTCACCGTTTATGTAAAGCCAGTATTTTGAGTCAGCCGAAATATGAGCAACAATCTTTTCGGGCTTCTTTTCAAGACTTATCTGTTTATTAAAGCACATCCAGACATTTTTTTCTGTCAGGTTCTCCTTATCCCATATCCATTTTGCAGTCCAGTCAGATTTCTCTTGGGTTGAAATCACCTTGTATTCAGGAATACTGTCGGGAACAGTATATTCATTTTTATACGGTATCATTGATGTTTCCCCCCACGAAAAAAGTGATGATATAAAAGCTGCAGCTATTGCGAGATAAGATATAATTGTCTGTAAAATCTGCATAGTAACCTCCGATTTATACTCGGTAAAAAACATATTTCAGCTGAAAAACTCTTCCAGAATATGTATCAAGATTATTATATCACAATCTGCTCATAAATTCAACTTGTGTATTAGCCGTGCACAAATGGAATCACACATAAACTGAAATTCCTGTTCTGATACAAAATAGTTCCTGTTCATCCTAGGGTGACGGAAATAATCCGAACCAGCCTAAAAACGGCTATTTTTAAGTCTTTTCGGCATTTCGGATTTGAAAGGCGATAGCCTTCCTTCATCCTCAATACCAAAAATCCAATAAAAATCTCTCGTTTTAAGGTCGAAGATTTTTTACAGTGCGGATTTTTGGCAAGACAAGGCAAAAACGCAGCAAATCCTTGACGGATTTGCGAGTATTTTAACGAAGTATTGACGGAAATCAGCCTGTAAAAAACGGGTTCGTTTTATTCCCGTCACCCTAAAATAAAACCTTATATCGAGCATCACATTTCCAAAAACGGAGAAACTATTTTCTGCAAGGACAACGGCAAGCCTTTTTCATCAAAAGATTTCAGAGAAAATTATATTACCCGATAATCGAAAAAAATCGGAATACGAAAGCTCACGCCACACGCAACAAGAAGAACATTTGCAACCGGAGCTGCAGCTGCAGACGTTCGACCTGAAGATTTAATACGAAAGATGGACTATGAGTTCACGTCCCACCTGTTTTTTGATAAATAAAAAACCGTCAAAGCACTAGGCTCTAACGGTTTTTTTGTACGGGTGTTCATAACACAAGTAGTTCTCCGGCAATACATATTCTAACTTTCGTACTGCAACACATTTCCTCAACTATGGAGGAATACATAATGTCAAATATCATTGAAGATTTCTATTACGGTAACATTGAGCCGCAAGAAGTCAATTCAGAATTAACACCTAAACTCAAGAAGAAACTGAGTGCACTTGCAGAAAAAGAAGAACAGCTTACTGCAAGATTGAGCGGTGAGGATAAGGAGCTGTTTCAAAACTATGTCAGTGCTTATATTGAATTTTCAACTACAAGTAATGCTGACAGCTTTATATCAGGCTTCAGGCTTGGTGCTAAATTTACATACGACACATTTGTTACCGATTAAAAGGAGAATATAGTTATGAATAAATCATCATTTGAGCAAAACGGCGGAACATACAGAATGGTTGGTGATTACAGAATACCGAATATTACATTACCAGCCGAGGCAAACAAGCCACTGGGTGTATGGGGAATGAAACGCAAAGATTATCTTATGAAACATAAACGAGTACAGTTCAATATTATGCTTATGAACGGCACATTGTGGACTCATCTTGCAGAGGTTGATGAACAGGCATCGGATATGTTCTCTCAGCTGGTAGAACAGATGAAAGTCAATGAGGGCATTACGGAACAACTGAAAGCAGACAACCAAATGGAGTGGGTTTCCCGTGTGAATAATATTGAAGCACGGGCAAGAGAGATTGTTAATCACGAGTTAATTTATTGTTGAGGTTATTGCTATGTTTAAAAATAGGAAACCTTGTGGCAATAGTTATCTCGAATGTAATCTACCTCCATTTCTGAAAAATTCTATAACAGAATTTGCAGATTCATTAGGACGTCATAATAAATTGCGTATTTCTGCACTTTTGTAATTAAGCTATAATTTGAATTGAGATTACTCGATGAAAATATCTAAATATACAACAGAATATACTTCAGGCGCAACAGATATATTGTTGCGCCTGATTGTTTCTTTTTATAATATTGTTATCTCTCTTGCGTTTCCTCTGTCACCACGGTTTGTTACATATTGCATCGTACCACCGGGCAGTATGCTTTCAAAAGCAAAATGCAGATGCCCTGCAAGCACAGCCTTAATCACAGGTTCACCGGTAACATATTCGTAAAATACCTTTGAAGCTTCTGTGGGCTCTGCTATATCACCTTTGACCTCGGGGTGAACCTCTGAGTCAGAGCCAAGCAGGCATATTTCACCGTTCCAGAATTCATAACTCTTCTTATAAAGCTCATTTTCATATAGAGGAGCATGCATAAAAAGAATGATGGGATAACCTTTCTTTACTTCCTCTTTAAGCATTTCAAGCTGTTCATATTCTACCTGATGATAAGCGTCGTCTATTCCGACAAAATTAACACCGCCGATGATATGAGAATTAAAGAATATATTAACAGGATATCCGCCGATTTCTTCCAAACTGTTAAGACGGTAAGCCATATCCTCTTTTACGCCGTCGTATTTTGCATATTCGTGATTGCCTGCAACGAAAAGAAACTTATCCCTCTTTAAAAAATCCTTCGCAAATTCAACACAAGGCTTTGATATGTAGTCGATAAGATCTCCGGTATGAACAATCAGATCGCAATTCTTTTCACCGTACTTTATCAGCTTGTTGAGATTTCGTACACTTCTTTTCTCGTTTCGTTTTTTGCCCTGTCTTATCATATTCTCAGAGTCACTGTCACAATAAAACGGGAGATGTGAGTCTGTCATATGAAGAATTTTCAGCGGTTTTTCGAGACCTATTTTTATTGTGGTTTTCTTGATTTTCAGCATTGTATTCCTAAACCTCACCTTCAGAACGGATTACATCATAATATTACTTTAATCGCTGCAGCCTGACCTGCTCTGAGGCTGAGCGATATTTTTTCATCCGAAACCGAAACATCGTCGATATACTCGTTTCCTTCTGCCGTGATGTTATAAACACTTGCTTTTTCAAATTCAGCATCGGGGACATACCATTCGCCGTCTTTTCCGCTTTCGGAATAGGCGACAAAGACTTTGTTATCTTCCGTTAAAGGCAAGATAACATCGTTACCTTGTTTGAGAACAACACCGTTTTTAGTGATTGATTTTGTTTTGCCTGTGCTTTCAACACCATCCGAGAAACTGACAATATAGTTTCCGTCATCTTCTCTATAGCTCAGTCTCTTATAGCGGTTGAGATAAATATACGGAACATGGTGAGTGCAGAATTCTTTGATAAATAAAGGAACCCACACTTCCTTTTCAATACCGTTGTTCATCCAGATGTCTTCGCCGTGCATCGTGCCGTAAAATACCGTTTTAAGCACAGAGTCATTAAGATAACCGCTGAATTCCTCAGGCTGAATGCTTATACAGTCATCAATAGTCATACCTGACATCCACCAAACGGCAGGTATTCTGCCAAGAGTGTGCATAGGTGCATTTTTCCATTCGCCGACAGGCAAATCCTTTTCATACAGCCCGTAATACTTTCTTACGGGGTGATGGTCTGCATCGGCACGCAACGGAAGTTCACGGTAAGTGTATTCGCTCGTAACATCAATACCAAGACTCATTACATAGTCAAGCATTTTGTTTCTTGCCTCATTCTGCTCTTCAACATCTGTTCTCGGGAAAAAGTTTTCCGCAATGCAGAAGTTGTCAAGGTGAACCGTTCCTGCTTCCTTTACGGGAACAGCTTCACAGAAATCATCAAAGATTTTCTTAAAAAGTCCGCTTTCCCAATACTGCTTGTATGATGTTTTGTAAGCTTCTCTGCCGTTGAAAATTTCAATTACCGCAGCAGTGCCGTCAGAGTGCTTAAGCACTGCACCCGCTTTTACAAATTCATTGTGGGTGGGACTTGCTTTATATGCATCGGCAACATTTCCGTGATAGCTGATTACCGTGTTGTATTTCTTTGCGTTTTCAACAAGCCACAAAAGGCTGTCTTTCGCAGTTGCATCGCAGTCACGCTTGAGATAAGGATTTATCACATTCATTTCGGGGTACAGGTCATCGTGTCCCAAGCCCTGCCAGCCGACAAGATATATGATTTTTTCTATTCCCTGCGTGATGTTGTCAATTGACTTTATGATTTCAAGAGCCTGCTCAAAATTGATAAGCACATCGGAAGTGTTATTCTCGTAATCAGGCTTTGCAAGAAACATTTTCATCCACAGTATTTTAGAATAGTCGTAGTTGAATTTTGTTTTATCCATAAATTGTTTCTCCTTAAACAAGCTCAGATTCGTGATGCGTTTTTGAAATTCTCGGTGCTGCACCCGTGAGGTGTGAAATATCACGGTATTCACCTTCATAATCTGCAAACAGACCTTCGGGAATTTGTGAGGTCCAGCCGTTTTCGTCAAATTCGGGAGCCTTAATTCCCATAGCGTAAAGCACAATGGCGGCAAGGTCACGGATATTCATTTCTTCTATTTCGGTTTTGTTGATTCCTTTACCGGTTGCGGCAAAGGTTACATATTTTTCTTCATCTGTCCATCCGCCGTGACTGCCCTTGCAGTTTTCATCATTGGTGCCGCCATGGTCGGCAATAACAATAAAAAGTGTATCTTCAAGCATTCCCACATTTTTGACGGCAGAGTAAACATCGCCGATAAGCTTATCAACCTTGTGAATGCGCTCGATAAAAGCAGGAAGTCCGTAGCCCGCCCCGTGCCCCGCACCGTCAATGCTGTCAAAATGAACAAACAGAAAATCGGGCTTGTTTTCAATGATATATTCGCAGACAACAGGTGTCAGTTCAGTGTCGTGTGCCGTGGCGTGAGAAACACCGATATTGTTTTCGACTATGCCGTAGGTGATGGGATTCCAGTCACAGTACGAACCGAGAACGGCATCGGGATAGACTTCTCTTATTCTTCTGAAAAGCGAAGGGAACGGAGAATTTACATCATAGGGAACAGAAGAAACTATGCCGTTTGTAAGCCCGTGAATTTCGGGACCGACACCGATAAGCATTGAACCCCAGCACTCTGCACTGATGGTGGGGTTTGAAGAAAGGGCTTTATATGTGATTGCACCTTTTTCAAATATTTTGTCAAAGTTCGGTGTGTCGGCATCTTTAAACCAACTGCCTGCACCGTCAACACCGATAACTATTACATGTGAGTATTTTCTTGACATGGTCATTTCTCCTGTTTCTTTATAAAAGTTGTCTCAAAGGAAGAACCTCCCGGATTATGTCTGGGAGGTTCCGATTCGTATCAGTCCCATTTCTTGTTCATAACAACAAAATTCATTCTTTCCTGAATGCTCGGACCGCCGTGACCTGTTCCGACTCCACCGTGGTCTGAAGTAACGATAATGAGCCAATCTTCTGTATTATATGTTTCTCTCGCCTCGATGGCTTTGATTACTTCGTAGCCATAATTATCCTCTTTATTAAATGCATTTTTATAAATAGGATTGTTAAAAGAAAATCCGAAATCATGTCCTGCCGAATCTGTGTTTTCATAAATAATAAACACAAAATCAGCACAATCCGTGCTTGTTATTTCTTCCATAGCACCCGTGTGAATATCTGATTTATTTTTGCGGAGGTTGAAGTCAATGTCAATGTTGTTTTCCTCGCAATATGCTTTTTCGTCCTTATAGGTTGAGTCTTCGTCAGTAAAGTGACCTTTCCATTTTGTGATGAAAGCGGCGTTGTCAATAATGCCCTCTTCAACAAGGGTTGTCATAAGCATTTTGGGCTCAACCGTTTTTGTTATTCCGTTGCCGGTTATTCCGTGCACATCAGACCACACCCCCGTAAGCATTGAACACCAGCCGGGAGCTGTTGAAGTTGCCTGAGTGTTTTCTGCAGGATAATTCACACCACCGCAATAGGTAAGGTTGATTGATGCACCGTTAGCAAGAAGATAGCTTATTGCACCGTTATCCTGCTTTTCTGCAAGAATATCTGCACGGCAGCCGTCATAACCGATTATGGCAACCTTCTTTTCGGTTTTGCCTTCGGGTAGTTCGGATCTGAAATGTTCGTTTATGATACCGTAAACATCGGTAAACGGATAAGCGGTTTCTATAGTATTCTCGTAGCCGACGGAAGCAACATTCTGTCTGTAAAATTCTTCGGTATCATTTTCGTCTTTAAAGTATCTTGTGAAATATAACGCCAGAGCACCTGCGATAATTCCGAGAATAACCACTACGGAAACAACAGAAAGAATTATCTTTTTCTTGTTTTTCATTTCAGCACCTCAAAAAGTTTGAATTGACTTTTTATTTTTCAAAATATATTGCACCGCTCTGGGCGAAAATCAAGGGAGGCAAATCCATCCCCTTTTGTTCGGGGATTCTGGAAGCGATTGCAATATCGTGGATTTTACTGTATATGAATCCGGGTTCAAAAACAACATGAGCGCACATAAAACCTTCTTTTTTCATAGGCAGAGTAACAGAATAATCTTCTGTCTTTTTTGCCGTGTATGAGAAGCATTCGCCGTCACGGTCAAAAACAATCAGTTTATGCTTTCTGCGAAGTTTTTTAACATTGATTGTAACACTTGTTTCATCGGTAAGTTTAACAGTATCGCCAAGCACGGAATCGCCGCTTGTCATATCAATGAATGTTGCCCCCACATCAAAGCATATTGTGGTGCGACCCTTAACGATAGCATCTAAAATATCTTCGGGAGAGTTTGATTTTGCATAAACATAAGTAACAGGCCATGTCAGAAGATTTGTGACAACATAATCTCTGTGATAATCGCTGCCGCCGACAACAGGAAGTTTATGCCCGTTCCTTAACTGCTCATGCCACCATTCGGTGCATTCGAGATTATCAAAGTGTGTCGGTGCATTCCATACCTCGAGAACGTCCACATCTTCAGCTTTCATTTCCCATCTCCACGGGCATTGCTTGCAATGAGGATGGTTCATACAGATTACCGCTCCGCGCTCTTCTGCCTTTGTCTTAACTCTTAAAAAATCCTCATAGCTTTCGCAGGTGTCATAATCTTCTTTATCAATAACATCTTTGACACCCCACATATTACAATGACCGCCGTGTTTTGTCAGCTCGGCACCGTAAATGAGAGTAAGCCCGTCAACATCGGGAAACTCCTTGCAGTTAACATTATGGTCGGTAATTATAAGAAAATCTATTTTGCTTTTTTTGGCTTTTTCAATAACCTGCTCCAATGTCAGACCGCCGTCTGACGCAACGGTATGGCAATGGGGAACACCTGCATACCATTTATAGCCGTCTGTACTCATTTTTCTTCACTCCTGCTTATAAATCATCAATCTGATACATCTGCGTTTACTGCCGCAGCCTGCTGTTCAGCAGAAACCGATTCTCCGTTGTTTCCCGCTTCTGCCCTCTGTTTGAGAACTTCCATAACGTGGGCGTGTTTTTCATCCGTGAAATCCCAAAGGAACAGATACGGAAGGGTCATCAGTACATATCCGGCAAGGTCAAAACCAAGACCGATAAGCATACACTGAACTCTTACATCGCTCATATAAAGTACATCCCAGTCAGATGTAAATCCTACACGGTAGAACATAAGCGGAATAATGAGAGAAACGAGAGTTGTGATGGGTGTTGTAAACCAATTGATAATTTTTTGATATTCTTCAAGTCGTTCGCCTGAAATATACATCTGATAATCTGTAACTCTGATTTTGGTGTCATCCTGTGCAATACCAACCGCAGCTTCAAGTGTATTGGAAACAAGCATAGCAATGTAAATTGCAAGACCGCACAGAAAATGAGAATTGCCAAGAAAGAGAATTGCCAGAATATATACTCCGTTTCTCAATGCCAAGACAATATATTTGAATACAATCAGCTGCTTATACTGAAAGCGTTTTCTTATCCACGGTGCAAGGAATTGACCGGGGTTGCCGGACATTTTATAAATAATTTCTGCTATAGAGAAGAAAAGTCCTGTTTCACGCCAAGTATAAATAAGGAGGATTCTTTTCATATCAAGCATACCGTTGCCCAATGAGTCGAGGAGCTCTGCAATTTTTATTATCCAAAGATATTTGTTTTTAAATATACCCGAAACGCAATGCCAGAATGAAAGGTATTCTCTGTTTTCAAGAGGTGGCATAGGAATTCTTTCTTTGATGTTGCGAAGTCCTATGAACATAACTCCCGATGAAACAACAAAAAAGATGGGTATAAGATATCTGAAAGTTCCGATATCCTTGATGCCGTCAAGGAACATTACGCCTGCAAGCGTCGGAAGAATAACATTTACGATATTCTGAACAAAATGGCTGATTTTAACGGGGAATGAACGCACATACAGTCTTTCCTGCGGGTTGGGGCTGATATTATCAGCAACAGACTGTGTAAAGCCGACGTAATTAAATATTGTGTAAAGCTGGAAAAGAAGATAAAGAGTCCAGACTCTGTCGGTAAGCGGGAGCTCGTAAAGCGGAAGAGTACAAATAAGCACAACAACAATAAGGCACTGAATAACATTTGCATATGCAAAAATTTTGTATCTGCCGAGCTTTTTGAGGAGCTTTTTTCTGATAAGAATATTTCTGAAACCGCTCCATCCGTTTGAAAGAAAATGTGCTCCGAAAATTTTGAAAACATTGAAGGTGTTTATACCCTTCCATCTGGTATCCAATATAGCGGCAATACTGTCGGGAACAATGAATGACAAGTCAAAAACAAGCATCAGCAGACCCAGCACTGCAAAAGTCAGATATACTGCATTGTATTTTCGTTCAATTTTCTTCGGCAGGAAGCCTAAATTTGCATCAACACCCATAGACAGAAGATTCCAGAAATATGTTGTTGCAATGAAAAATACGTTTATTGCGCTGAATGTAAGAAGAGGAATTTCGTAGTAATGTGCAATCAGATAACAACCTGTACCGAAGGTAAGGAAGCTCTGAAGATATTTCAGAGTATAATCACCGCCGACTGCGGCAAAAATTGAGAAATACTCTTTATAAGGAACATACTTTCCTTCAGCAGGAGTGTTCCAATATTTTTTCATTTCCTGAAAGATATTCATTTTCTCTTTGCTTTCAGATTTTGCCATTATTTTTCTCCTCCTTCCGCAATAAGTTCATTTATTCTTTGGTTTGCATCGTCACGGGTTTTGCCGTATTGTTCTTTCGGGGCAACGTTAACAACAACCTTTTTAATGTTTTTGGGGAGCCATGTGTCGCCGAAGGTTATTTGTTCTGCATTTTCTGCACCCATATAAAACTCTTTGAGATTCGAACAAGAATAGAATGCAAAACTGCCTATTTCCTTAACTGAATCGGGAATATACATGACAGGTGTCATGCCCTGACAATAGCTGAATGCATCAGAACCGATTTTCTCGAGTCCGTCAGGAAGTGTAACAAGACCGATGTTTTCACACTTGAAGAAAGACATATCGCCGATTTCTTTTAATGTTGAGGGCAATGTAATTTCGGTAAGAGCTTCGTTTTTATAGAAAGCACACTTGCCGATTCTTTCAACACCTTCGGGAATTGTATATGAAGTTTCTACCTTCTTGATAGGATAGACCATAAGCTTTTTCATATCCTTTGTATAAAGAACACCGTCAACTGAAGTAAAATGCTCATTAGCTTCGTCAACCTCAATCGATTTAAGCTCTTTACAATAGAAGAAGGATGTTTCATCTATGTACTCAACATCTTTACCGATATGAATAACCTCAACATATTCATCGGTATTCATTGTGAATTTACCGACTGCCGAAACAGGCTTTGAGGTGTCAGGATTGTTACCGTCCTCGTCACGGACATAGTCAATATGCACCTCTTTTGTAGAGTTATTGCCGTTAAAGCCGAAAAGCACCCAACCTTCAACGGAGTATTCGCTTTCAGGTGCCGTGTGATATTCATATTCAAACGGTGCTCTTGCCATCGATACGAACGAGATGGTAACGGATGCGATGATGAATGCGACTAGTACAATTATAAAAGTTGCCTTTTGCCATGTTTTCATTATTAATCACTCCTTAACATATTCCGATGTTTAATGTTTCTTATATATAAATAAAGATTAACATATTTTATTTAAAGTTCCAATATAATAAATCACAGCAACATTTGTGAATTATCACAAATAACAACTGTTACTGCAATATTTGCGAAATTTACAAAAATAATCAAAAACATTCTCTTTATTTTTAAATTAATAACAAAAAGCTCATATTAAGCCCTATTTTTTCAGATTTTTTATTGTATATCACACCGAATAATGATACAATTGAATTATGAATTATCACATTGTTCATCGTTATTATAAGCAATTGACAGGAGTGTATTTTTTTGAATTTGAAAAGATATGAAAATGTTTGCGAATATTATTCTCACATGAACGATAAAAATCCTCTTAATATTACCGCTGTAGGAGAAAGTTTCTGGTGTGACAATTGCTTTTTTGAAAGAAACTCCTCACAAATTACTGCGATCGAGTTTGTTGTCAGCGGAAACGGAGTTCTCGAAAACAATGGTCAAAAATATCATCTTGGTCCCAAAGATGTTTTCTTATTAAGAAAGGGCACCAATCATAAGTATTACAACGCAAGAAACAGTACGCTTCATAAATTTTTTATAACTATGTCCGGCGAGTTAGCCGAAATATTGCTTAACCAGTATTTGCCCGGTCATGATAATGTCTTTCACAACTGTGAGTTTGAAGAACTTTTCGGGGAAATATATGAAAAAGCTAAAAAAGTATACGGCGATGATTATTCTCTTTTTGTCGCTGAAATGACACCCGAACTGATAAAGCTGATTATTGCCCTGCGTAATTATGCATCAAAAGAGCATAAAGAACTTGCATATTTAATGAGAGAATATCTTGACTCACAGATAATGCAAAGTTTTTCTCTTGATGATATGTGCAAAAAATTCGGATACTCAAAAAATCATATAATCAACAAGTTTTCCGAAAAATTTGATATTACGCCTTATCAGTATTACACCACAAAAAAGCTGGAAACCGTTAAAATGTATCTGATGAATACAAACTACTCTTTTTCTGAAATTGCAGAAAAAATGTCTTTTTCTGATCAACAGTATTTTTCTTCGTGGTTCAAATCCCTTTGCGGGATGTCTCCTTCAAAATTCAGGAATAGTTGCGGAAATTGAGTTTTAGGTAAATTCAATTCGTGTCATTAATAAAAGATAATTTACTCCGGATTTTGGGTCCGGACTCTTTTGTTGCTCAAAAATTACTTTTTTTAAAATTAGACTTACATACTCTGTGTACAAGGAATATTTCAAATTTCAAAAAATGATAACAAATAAGATTGTGCAATTTATTGCATTCTTAACAGTGGATTGTTGATGAGCAAAATAATCTTTGTGAAAAATACAATTTATCCAAACGTAATTTAATTAAAGCTTTTGAATATTACATAAAAAACAAGATGGGATGAGTTAAACTTTTTCATATAAAAATCGCTTTAGTTTAGATATATAATACCCCGTGGTGTCGGTGAAAACCGACACCATCTTTTCTTTTTTGAAAAAGTTCTTGACAGGCAAACGAATGTTCTGTATAATAATATATCGGTAAATAATGTATTTGCCCTACAACTAAATATAATCTGAACCACATATTTTTATTTATTGGCTTTATGCCAACACATATTATCTGAGCAAAAAAAGTATAGTCCGATACTCGGTCAGTAACATGCGGACAATCAGAGCTTAAATTTTAAGCCGTTACATAGTTTCAGTGCAAACTGTGCGAGAGGATGAAATGTCTTCCCGCTATTTGTGCTGTCTATGTGACGGCTTTTTTGTTGTGCAATTTTAACGAAAATAAAAAAGTTTTAAAATTTGCTTTCATTTTTGCCTTTCTAAACCCTTACCCCTTGAGGGATGTTTTCTCTCGTGAACCTTGAAAATTGAATGACCGTCCGAAAGTGATACGACTTTGCAAAGACCGTGGGGTCCCCGAAAAGCATTTGCTTTTTGGGGAGAGGAGGAGTAACGAAGTGAAAAAGATTTTCGTGTTTACACGGAAACGATTGATACGGAGTATGTGACGACGAGAGCGAGGCAACGCTGCGGTGAGATTCCGGGGCAGGAACTATTTCGGGTGAAACGGCAAAATTAGGCTTATATTATGGAACATTTTTATAGAGCTGCTCCCCATTACTATTAGGGGCTGTTTCGATATATGAAAACTGCCCCCACTAATGTGAGAGCAGTGAAAATATTCTTATGAATTATATAAATCCTCTTTGCTTTGCTTCTTCAATCAGCTTTGGTTGAATTAATGGATATGTCCAATTTTCCACTAATGTATCTGTAATAAAGACTTTTTCCATTTCACTATGTAATTCGTTTTCAAAAGTCTTAATATCTGCAAAAAACAACATGCCATAGGTCTCTTCACCTGTTTCGTTCACTTTGTTTTTGCCTGTTACAGAATAAACACAAATAGGAGAAATGTCGAAATCCAAAGCACCGGTTTCTTCTTTTAACTCTCTTTTCGCAGTTTCTAAAATATCTTCATTTTCCTCTCTATGACCTCCAGGAACTTCGTAAGTGTTTCTTTCTTTGTGCTTGCAAAACACCCATTTCCCATTTGTTTTAGAAATAATAACTGCAAACTTCAAACACTCATCTGCTACTTGGTTATAAAATTTAACTTCTAACATTTTATCAACATCTCCGCAAACCTTAATTAGTTTAGATAATTATACCACACTCCCACCAAACAAATCAACATGAATACATATCCTTGTACTTTAAGTTTTGTACGAGGATTTTTAATGCAAAAATCTAAAACAAAGGAGATGATAAAAGGCTTTAGCAAACCAACCGAAAAACAGAAAAAAGCGTGGCATAAGTCTTAGCAAGCACTGGATTTGTGCATACAAATCCCACTTGTTAGGGGTGTCTCGCCTGCCGGCTCGGTCGGTGCTTTTGAATGCAAAATGCATTCAAAGGTCTCCACCGGAGACCCGCACCCCCGTAGGGCGCAACAGCATCTTTTTATAGCCTTATGGATGTCAAAAGTGCTTTTGCGTTACTTTTGACAAAAGTAACAAAATAAAATACTTCGCTTTGCTTGTATTTTGCGGTGTTACCGCAGTCGCTGACGCGACATAGAATTTTGTTGAATGACGGTGCTTCGCACCTTATTGAACAAAACCAGACGAAAAATATTTTAAATAAGGATGTGAGAATATAAAAAGAAGTATAAGTGTTATGGTTGGTAAAGGCTCTGTAAGACACAATGAAAGAAAGTTTAATGCTCTTAATACTGACCCGACAAGAAGCTGTCTGAACACATCTTTCATAAACGAAGATATCAAGGATGTGTATCATGAGCTTTTTGACAAAGCACTGCAGGATTACAATGCCAAACAAAACAGAACTGACCGAAGAATAGATGATTACTATAAAAAGATAGTATCAGGAAAACAGGAAAAACCCTTTCACGAAGTTATCCTGCAAATCGGTAATAAGGATGATATGAATGCAGAAACAGAAGAAGGCAGACTTGCCGAAAAAATATTGACCGAATATATCAAAACATTTCAGGAGAGGAATCCTAATCTTCGTGTTTTCTCTGCACATCTTCATATGGATGAATCTACACCTCATTTGCATATTGACTTTGTACCATTCATAACCGGCAGTAAGCGTGGACTTGAAACAAGAGTATCATTAAAGCAGGCTCTTGCAAAGCAAGGCTTCAAGGGTGATACTCGCGGCGATACAGAATGGAATCAATGGGTACTGTCCGAAAAAGAAGAACTCTCAAAAATTATGGAGAGATACGGTGTAGAATGGGAACAGAAAGGTACTCACGAAAAGCATCTGTCAGTTCTTGATTATGAAAAGAAAATGCGTAGTCAAGAGGTTGAAGCTCTTATGGAAGAAATAACTGAAAAGCAATGTGAACTCAAAGCAGTCAGAGAGCAGATTGAAACCTATGATGACTGCAGAGGTATTGAAAACTTAATAGAGCAATTAAACAGTAATGAGTTCACATTACCCGAACCGACACCGCTTATGACAGCCAAAGCGTACAAAACAAAATATGCAGAGCCGTTGATATCGAAGCTGAAAACTCTCGTGAAAACAGTATTTGCAAAATATCTGAAATCAGTTGAAGCACGAATAACTGCAAAAGGTCATAACAGCAGTTTAATGAAATATAAAATTCCTGACAAATTTTATCATTTACTTTATATTATAAGTGGGAACGAATATAAAAGAAATTGCATTGTCTTTTTTTATCATAATAAAAACAAGGGATTCAAACCGACTGAACTGAGCTGACTGTACTGTCTGTACAATCAATTCAGTTCTTTTTATGGTTACTTTATATTAAAAAAAGCTCTGCTTTTTCCGAATAAATTCAAATTTTTGTCGGGAAATTGTAAATGATCACGTTTCGGAATAAACTGTAAACACTTTGTAATATTCATTATGTTAAAATAACTTATCCTGATTTATCGGCAAAAAAGCGGCAAACGGACTTTAAACCTTATTTTTCCGTATTGATTTTCCAAAAAGGATTGTATTGATTTTTTGGAAAAATTACTGAAAAATATTTGACTTCAACAATTTCTGTTGATATAATTATAATGAATAATTATTATTATATTTTGTTTTGTTTTATATATTACGGAGGCACTCATATGAAACTTACAAAAAAGGTAATGTCCTTTATTCTTTGTGTACTTATGCTTACAACAAGCATTTATAATGACGGATGGAGCCATATTTTTGAAGAAATCACGGCATCAGCTATGGCTGGGCACGAACAAAAATACAACGACACCCGCATTGAGCTTGATTTCAATAAGGACTGGCTTTTTGCATTCAGTGATGACGACGCAACCTATATGAAAGGCTTTGATGATTCCGAATGGCAATCGGTTGACCTTCCCCACGACTTCAGCATAACTCAGGATTTCACAACCGATGGCACAGAGGCGGAAACAGGTCACCTTCCCGGAGGCACGGGCTGGTACAGAAAATGGTTCAACCTTTATGAATACTACACGGGCGACCGTATCTTCCTTAATTTTGACGGCGCATATCAGCACACCTACGTTTACGTAAACGGCAAATATGTCGGTGAAAACCACTACGGCTACAACAGCTTTTCTTTTGAAATTTCAGATTACCTTATCTGTTCGAATACAGCAAACAATCTTATTGCAGTAAAGGTCGTAAATGACCTTCCCAACAGCCGTTGGTATTCAGGCTCCGGTATTTACAGGGATGTGACTCTCACTGTTGCAGGCCCCGTGCATGTTGCGCTTTACGGGCCCCGTATAACAACGCCCGACCTTCACACATCTGCAAGTGCCCATGTTGATGCAAAAATCAAAATGCATAACGATACTGCAATTTCAAAAATAGTTACCGTTGAAGCAACGGTACTTGATAAAGACCATAATCCCGTAAGTGAAACGGTAATTTCAGACCCCATTACAATTCCTGCGGAAACAGAAAAGGAAATAACACTTACCCCTGAAGTTAAAAATCCTGATGAATGGTCAATTGATAATCCTGCCTTATATAAACTCCGTACAATTGTAAAAGACAAAACAGGTGAAATTATTGATGAATATCATACAACTTTCGGTTTCCGTTGTATGGAATGGACCAAAGACGGCGGATTTATGCTCAATCACGAGCATATCAAGCTCAAGGGTGTCTGTCTTCACCACGACCAGGGCGCACTCGGCGGCGCGCAGGAATACGAGGCAATTTACCGTCAGATTGCAACTCTCAAGGATATGGGCTGTAATGCAATCCGTACATCTCATAATCCTTCGTCAAAAACACTTATTGAAATCTGCAATCAGCTCGGCATGCTCGTTATTGTAGAATTTTTCGACGGCTGGGATGCATCAAAAAGCTACAATGAAAACGATTTCAGTAAATACTTCAACGAAAAAATCCCCGAATCAAACACAGCTATAGGCGCAACGGGACAGAAATGGTTCCAGTATGTCGTTGAACATGCAATTCTCCGTGATGAACATGACCCCTGTGTCATCGCATGGGATATCGGTAACGAGCTTTGCAACATAACGGAAGGTGAATCAACAGAAAATTATGAGTCAATTGCCGATTCCATAATTGCTATCACAGATAAGCTTGACCCCTCAAGAGTCGTATTCTACGGCAACAACAGACCCTTCAATGACAACACAACAAAGATGCTCGATGACAAAATGGATGTCATCGGCGGTAACTACAATCCCGATGGTTGGGCTTACGTTATGAATGACCCGACAGATTCACGGTCAGGTAAGCCTTTTGTTGCGACTGAAGCTGCATCTGCAATCAACAGCCGTGGTGTCTATTACACTATGGGCATCGATGAAGCAACAATGCAGTGCACTTCTTACGACACAAATGCCGTCAGCTGGGGTAACGAGGCTGCAGAGGCGTGGTATTACGTTGCCGCAAACGACTGGTTCTCGGGTGAATTCATCTGGACAGGTTTTGACTATATCGGCGAGCCGACTCCTTGGAATGACAGTAATGAGGCAAATCAGAATGTTGTTCCCAATTCATCATACTTCGGTGTTGTTGACACGGCAGGCTTTGAAAAGGATTCCTACTACCTTTACAGAAGCTGGTGGAATGATACAAGTACAACCCTTCACCTTGTTCCCGGTTCATGGAATAAAGATAAGCTCACCGTAACAAACGGATATGTTCCCGTTGCAGTTTACAGCAATGCGGCAAAAATTGAGCTTTTGCTCAACGGAAAGGTTATCGCAACAGCAACAGCAACAGATGTCAGTTCAGACGGCGGTCTTTATACATACAAAACATGGAACGAAACAATTGTTGATTCTTCATCATGCACGGCAGAGCATTTTTATAACGGAACGGGTGAAGATTTATATGCTCAGTTCAGCGTAAAATACGAGGAAGGCACTCTTTCCGTAAAAGCATACGATGAAAGCAACAATGAAATAACAGATACGGTCGGTTCAGCCGCATCCGTATCAGGAAATGCAACACAGATTGCGTCAACTGTATGGGGCAACAGAAATATGTTTGTTGCAGACGGTACAGACTATGTTTATATTGAATATGAAGCAAGAGATGCCGACGGAAACTTTATGAACGATTATAACGGCACTCTCAGCATCAAGGTAGACGATTCATCAGCCAGATACGCTAAAATTATAGGTGTTGATAACGGAAATCCCGCCACAACAGAAAAATTCCAGCAGAAATCTGTAATTATTTCAGATTCAGAGGCAGAAATTCAGATGTTCAACGGCAGAGCACTTGTAATTCTCCGCACAACTGACGAAGAGGGCACAATAAACATTACAGCAACCGCATCAGACGGCACAACAAGCTTCTCTACCGAAGGTGTTACGGTAACAAGTGTAAGTGAATCAGGAATAAGGCTTACTGATGAACTTGATGAGGTTATCAGACAGAATGATACAGAGTATCAGGTAACTATTTATGATGAATTTGAAATTGTAAAATATAATATCAATAAGCTTACACCTCCCGAAGGCGGCTCGGGTGACACAGGCGGCTCAGGTGATTCGGGTGACAGCGGTGAAGAGCCTGTTCAAGATAAATTTGAAATTTATCTTGCCGATTCATCAGTATCAGAAGGCAGTATTGCAGACGGTTATTATGCAATCAACAGCAAACTGTATCTGTTAGCAGATAAACAGTATAAAGATTGGAATATGCTGGATGCACACCAGGCAGCATCTGATGAGGAATGGGCATCTGAAGGTTCCGGTTATTCTTACAATAAATTCAGTGCAAGCGAGAACTATGTTTTTAAATTTACTCACAGAGGCGGAAATAAATATTATATTCAGAATAAAACCACAGGTGAATATCTGAATATTGCCCCTTGGGTATTTAAATACAGCACAACTCCGCAGGAATTGTCCGTAAATGTCAGAGATGACGGTTCGATTCAGATTTATTCGGGTAATGATTACGTTTCACGTACATGGGAATATTTTGAAGTTGCACAGAATAGCGGTGATGCATCTTTTATGTGGCTTTATTCAGCACCTGAAAATTTTGCATCCGAGCCTGTTGATCCTCCTGCAGATGTGGATGAAACTGCACCGTTCCAGCCTTATTTTGCAGATTCTTCAATTACAGACGGTGTACTCAGAAACGGAGATTATGTAATCAGCCGCGGAAATCTTGTTATGGCAAATATAATTTTCGACAGTTGGACAATGTCGGCAGTAAATTCACTTTCCGATGTTGAATTTGCAGGTGAAGGTTCTGCTTATGCATATGAAAAATTCAATACAGGCGATGAAAATGTCTTCACATTTATACATCAGGGTGGTAATCAGTATTACATCCAGAGCAAGCAGACAAAGGAATATCTGTGGAACAACAACTGGAAAATGCTGCTTGATACAACACCTCACCTGTTTACAGTTCAGGCAAATGCAGACGGCTCTGTTTTGATTTATAATAGTGAACTCGGCTATCCGATATATATTTCACGTCAATGGGAATATTTTGAGTTTTATAATCCGCCAACTGAATTATCAAACTTATGGCTTTATGCAAAACCGTATAAGACTTCATCTTCAAAAATCGCTCTCTATAATGCCCTTCTCGAAGGTATTGCCGAAGACTATCATGTGTTCACAAGAGAAAGCTTTGAGACCTTGCTCAGACAGCTTGAAAACGGTGTCAGCGTTTATTCGGACCCTAAATCAAAAGATTCCGATTATGCCGCTGCAACTCAGGCTATAAAGGATGCAATCGCTGCCCTTGAAATGGATATTAAGAAGATAGACGGCACACTTTTTAAATACGGATATGATAATACAGGTGACACTCCCGATTACTCAGACGGCGGTACACTTATGAACAGTATCTCAATCAGCACTATGAAGAATGCTATTCTTGCTGACAGCAATCTTGTAAGGCAGATAAAGGATATTATCGGCTACGATACACGCACATGGGCTCCCGGATATGCCGATAAGGCTCTGGATGAGGTTGCAGGCATCTATGCGGCAATCTACTCCCTGCAGTTTACCGGTAAGCCGTATGACGGAAGTGATATTAAAAACAGTGCATCGTTTGCTGATCCGCAGGATAGCTATAAAACCATTCCCGTAATGACGCTCTGGAATATCTACACCAAGGAAAATACCCGAGGTGAAAATGACCCGATATTGGATTGGGACGGACTGCACGAGGTTTATGACGGTGCCTCCGTGCAGGGTCTTGCAGGATCAACACTTGAAAACGGTGTTGTAACATCGCACTCAGCATACCAGATTCCTCTTTCATACTCGAATGACGGTCACGATTACGAGAACGGCACAGAGCCTACGGATGTAGGACTGTATACATACTATGTTGCTACCGATGAGAATAATAAGTGGAACGCGGTAACGCTCAACTATCTCAGCGGCATAAGCGTTTACTTCCCCGATCTGTTCACCCGTGAAAATCTCGATGCTGACGGTAACGTAACAACTGCCACAACCGGCAGGTTTGCAAAATACTACTGGGATGCAGAATTTCCCATTTTTATCAGCACCGATGAATACGGCGTAAATACATATTACTTCGACAGCAGCGATTCTACTCACCTTGTTCAGGGCTCCTTCGATGATGAAAATCAGACTGTTGATATGCAGCTGAATGAGGTTGATGAATGGAAGGCAATAGGTCCCAATTCAGGCTCGGGCTTCTTCCCCTTCAACTATCAGCAGGGTGCAACAGACCTTACAAGTGAACATGCGATTTATCACTACGGCTTCACCTTTGAGCATAACTTCTATATTCCCAAGGGCGGTAAGCACGCAAACGGTAAGGATGTTATATTCAACTTCTCGGGTGACGATGATGTTCTTGTTTACATCGACGGTGTTCTTGTTCTTGATAACGGCGGTCTTCACGGTGCCCGTGGGGTTACAATCAACTTCACTGAATGCACAATCAACTACCAGTTCGCTATGGATGTTGCCGATACTGTGTCCAAGGACGGCTGCTCATATGCTAAGCTCAAGGGCGGAGAGTATGAATGCACATACTCCTACAACAAGCTTGTTGAAAATCACCCCGATGCGGCAAATTACAGTCCTGATACCATTGCGGCTCTCAATAAGCTCCATCAGGTTATTTCAGACGGTCAGGTACATACACTCAACTTCTTCTATCTTGAAAGAGGTGCTTCGGACTCAAACTGCCATATGTCATTCAACCTTTCCGAAACATCTGAAGAAGTAAGAATCATTGACCAGACTCTTACTCTCGATTACGGTCTTCCCGTTGAATATAACATAGAAGACAATAACAATCTTTCACAGGCTGCCGTTGATAACAATGTAAAGGTTGAATATCTCGGTCTTTGTGCCGTAAATGAAGAAGTTCACACAAGATATACTTTTGAACTGCCTGAGATTGATGTGCCGTTTGAAGACGGAGTCACATATACCGTTGACGGCATGAAATACGGCACATGTACAATCGATAATGATGGCAACACATCATATACACTCAACACAATGAATATGACTGAAGCCGAGCATTTCTATGTCTGTGCAAAAATTACGGGTGACCCCACATATGCCGCAGATGTTGTTTATTATCAGATTGAAAAAACAACATTTGTCCCCGCAACTTCAATTTATTATGAAGACACCTTTGACACGCTGACATATACCGACGGTAAAGTCCCCTCAAACTATGACAATTCCGTAAATAATTACGGCATATGGAAAACGAGCGGTATGCAGGAAACAACTCTCAGACAGTCTGCAGACCTTACGGACAGCGAGGCTGATCCTTACGGATATGAAACGAATTATATGTCTTTTGCTCAATACAGCGGCGGAAGCACACATTATGTTGATGTCAGCACAAAGAATAATCCTCAATCGGCATACAGCGGCAGCTCAGGTGCCGCATGGCCGACTGTTGATTTCACATTCACAGGCACGGGCTTTGACCTTATAAGTGTCTCTGACAGCACCACGGGTATATACAATGTAATTATCAGAGATGAAGACGGCAAGGTTGTCAGAAATCATCTTGTTGATACATTCTACGGCTATAATTACGGCAGAATCTATAATGATGCAAACGGTAATCCAACACTTGAATCATCAGGCACAACTCCGATGTACAGGTCAGAGGAAGGTCTTTGCACACCGACAAAGATGTATTATGATAAAAACGGTGCAATTACCAATATTCCGCATTATTATGATACAGACGGTAATTCATCCGAGACGGTAACCGATAACCCCGCATATGCATATGCTTACGGTTGGCTTCTTGCCGAAGACGGCTCAAGAGATACACTTTATCAGATACCCGTTATAAAAGTGACTGACCTTGAATATGACACATACAGTGTAACCATCACTCCTTCATTCTCAAGCCGGTACGGACACTTCTCCACAGCTCAGGACGGTACAAATTATTACAGACTGTATCTTGATGCAATCAAAATCTTTGATCCTGCAGGTAAGGATGACGGTATTGAAGATAAAGAAGTAAAGGATGCTTATTCAACCGATGATGAACTTTATCCCAGCTATCTTGAACTTAAAGATATGCTCATCGGTGCCGATTCATTGTCAGAGCCTGATGCGGAAAAGCAGGGTATTATCTTTATAGACGGTATTGCCGCTCTCGACAATAACATTGAAACATATAAATATGCAGGCCCCAACAATGAACTTTATCTTGCAAAGGATCAGGCAGTTGCATTTGAAATTATTGCAACGGCAGTTCCTACCGATATTCAGTTAGGCACAAAACTTGCATGCGGCAGCCCCGCGCTTACAGTTTCATATGCTTCAAAAACAACGGAGCTTGAAATTGAAACAGCAACAGACCTTTATTACTCGTTGAACACAGTTCTTCCCGGTGACGGCAAACTTACATGGCAGCAGATTACAGCCGCAGACGGAAATAACTACTATACAACAGGAACGGTTGTTATTCAGAATACGGGTGATGCAGACAGCGTGCTTTCAATCACAAACCTCAAATGGACATTCTCACAGTTCGGCGGAAAGGGATATTTCCGAATTCCGACACCCGTTGAGGAAGAAGTGCTTATGGTTGCATCAACATACGCAACTCCTGCAGCTGCATATTCTCTTATGAGAATGAGAACTGCCGCACTCGATATTGAACAGGCAGGAGAGCCTGAAGTTTCAACCGATGCTGACGGCAACAGCGTTGTTTCGGTAAAACTCAATACATCCTCTGATGTGGCGTCTCTTGTTATTACTGACAAAAACGGTAATGTGTTGTCACCCGAGCAGTTTGAAGCTGTTGCTCAGAAGCATGAGGATGACGGAATCACCGAATGGACGGTGAATATAAGCGTCACAGATGCCGGCACCTATACTTATACTGTAACCGGCGCCTATGAAAACGGCTATACCGATGACTCAAAGGCAATAACGGTTGTTGTGTCTGTTGATAGGACTGAGACTGATGATGAATCCTCAGACGGTGACGGAAGTGACACATCTGTTGAAAACGGCTTCTTTGAGGAGCTTGCACGCGTTTTCAGAAAACTTATTGATTTCTTCAGGGCGATTCTTGAATTGTTGTCAATAGCAGAATAAAATCAGGCTCAGCCCGAAAAAACGGGCTGAGCTTTTCCGAGGACAGGATATGTTTATGAAAAAAAATATTGTGGCTGTCGTGCTTATCAGCCTGGCGGCAATTGTCGTTTTTATGACAGTAATGCTTAAATTCGGTGTTTTACCGTCTGAAGAGGCATCAACCGTTGCAGAAACTGAGGTTGAAAGCAAAACAGCATACACACAGAAGCCGTCAACAGACATAAATGTTGACAGCTGGCTTAAAATTTCAGAAATTACAGAATATAACGGCAGACTTGCCGTTGTAGCTGAAAATATTTCCGGTACCGATGTTGAATATGCCGTTCTCACGGTAAAAAACGGCAATGAAACATACAGTTTCAACGCATCTGTATTGCTCAGAAACACAAAGGTCATGCTTGTGTGCAACGAAAATGTCGGTTTTGATGCCGATGCGGTATATACGCTTTGGAAAACGGAAAATATTCTGAATTTCGCCACTCCTCCGTCAATGAATGAAGATGTGCTTGAAATAAGTGTTCTGAACGGCTCTGTGTCCGTTAAAAATATATCCGGTAAGGATATTGATTCTGATATTTTAATCTATTATAAGGATAATTCAGACGGCATCCCGGACGGAAGCGTTACCCGCAGAATAAGACTTTCAGGGCTTGCCGCTTCTGCAAAGACATTTGTAAACACACCTGAACTCAATGAAAACAATTGCACAATAATGTTTACTCAATATTGAAATCACACAAGCAGGCATTTCCCGTAACTGATATTATGTAAACAAGAATTTATAAAAAAGACCGTTAAAGTGCTGAGCTTTAACGGTTTTTTCATTGGGTCCTTTAGGAGTGGAAATAATAGAAGTAGAGGCATGTGTAGACCATATACATAAAGTTAACAACAAAAGAAAAAACCTATAGTTTTTGTGGAACATAACGAACCAAACGGACCGTCATATTTGCGTAAACATAACAAAAAAGCTTGCTAAACAGCAAGCCTTTTTGTTTTAAATGGTACGAGTGGCGAGACTTGCATTGCTTTGCAATGCAAAGTGTCAATTTTGTGTCCCTTTCGGCTCCGCTAAGGCGAGCCGCCGAAAGATGGACTATGAGTTCAAGTCCCACCTGTTTTTTGATAAATAAAAACCGTCAAAGCACTAGGCTCTAACGGTTTTTTGGTCCGAGTGGCGAGACTTGAACTCACGGCCTCTTGACCCCCAGTCAAGCGCGCTCCCAACTGCGCCACACCCGGATGTTCGGAACGTTCAATATAATACCATACTATTTATATTTTTGCAAGCCTTTTTTGTAAAATTTTTTATTTTTTTTAAATTATTTTTTTCAGTGTTATTCTGTTGCTTATTTAAGAGCTGAAAATGCCGGATTTATACACCTTGACATTTCATTATTATACCAATATAATATGCCATAGTACTTATACGGGAGATAAAAATGAACATTCAGCTGTGCGAACACTTTACATATAAGAAACTGCTCCGTTTTTCGGTTCCGTCAATTATAATGATGATTTTCACCTCCATTTACGGCGTTGTAGACGGAATTTTTGTATCAAACTTTGTGGGTAAAACCCCATTTGCGGCAATAAATCTTATTATGCCCGTGCTTATGCTTGTGGGCTCACTCGGATTTATGATAGGCACAGGCGGCAGCGCACTTGTTTCAAAAATAATGGGTGCAGGTGACACAAAAAAAGCAAACGGAATTTTTTCAATGCTTATATATGTTTCATCTGTTTTTGCCGTTATTATTTCAGCAATAGGCTTTGTTTTTATTGAACAAATTGCATCTTTGCTCGGTGCAGAGGGTGAAATGCTCGCTGACTGCGTGCTTTATTCAAGAATCCTTCTGCCTTTCACTGTTGCATTTGTGCTGCAGAATGAATTCCAGAGCTTTCTTATTGCTGCAGAGAAACCTCAGCTCGGGCTTTTCATTACAGTTGCCGCAGGCGTGACAAACATCGTTCTGGATGCGCTTTTCATTGCAGTTTTTAATTGGGGGCTTGCAGGCGCTGCCTGGGCTACAGGCATCAGTCAGTGTGTCGGAGGAATAATTCCGCTAATATATTTCATAGTTTCAAAGAAAACCACACTCAGGCTGTCAAAGGCTGATTTTGATATAAAAGCTCTTATAAAGACCTGCACAAACGGCTCGTCAGAAATGATGACAAACCTCTCTATGTCAACAGTAAATATGCTCTATAATTTTCAGCTTATGAATGTCGCAGGTGAAAACGGCATTGCCGCATACGGTGTAATAATGTATGTAAACTTTATATTTGTGTCTGTTTTCCTCGGCTATTCCATTGCAAGTGCGCCCATAATAAGCTTTCATTACGGCGCAGAAAACCACGGCGAACTGAAAAATCTTCTTAAAAAGAGTCTTGTTATCATCAGTGTTTTTGCAGTGGTAATGACTGCGGCAGCAGAAATTCTCGCAAAGCCTCTTTCCGGTATTTTTGTCAGCTACGACAGAGAGCTTTTTGAGATGACAACAAGAGGCTTTATGCTGTTCTCACTGTCTTTCATCTTTATGGGCTTTAATATTTTCGGCTCATCATTCTTTACTGCGCTCAATAACGGGCTTGTGTCTGCAATAATTTCATTCGCACGCACACTGCTGTTTCAGGTAATTGCAGTTCTCACATTACCGTTGGTTCTCGGTCTTGACGGAATATGGCTTGCCGTTGTTGCCGCAGAGCTGATATCAATTGCTGTCACGGTATTCTTTACGATAATAATGAAAAAGAAATATAACTATTGATGCATTAGCCGAGTGTTCATAAGGACACTCGGCAGTTTTATTCGCCTTGCGGCGAGTGATATTGCTTCGCAGTGTTATTGTGCTATGCACAGTGTTATTGTCCTTCGGACAGTTTTATGCGAATAAAATAACACTGAAGCCGTAAGGTTTCAATATCACTTTTGATTTATCAAAAATATAACTGCAAATTTTAATTTGCAATATCACTTATATATATACCGAAAAAAAAATGTTTTCAGATTGGCTTGATTGCTTTCAAAGTATATAACCCACTATGACACTTTCAGACTGAAAGTGTCAGTTTTTATCAAAAAAAATTGTGAGACACCTTATAAAAAGTATCTCACAACGTATGACTATTTATTTCTATCCTTTGTAACACTGCTCATTACGGTGCATCAATTTTTTTTGCAAAAGTATTGACAATTCAGTCTACATACTGTAGAATAGAGTTACAGTCTACACATTGTAGAACAAGGAGTGATCTTATGAGTGAATTACAGATGGGTGTTATTGAATCGAAATTTGCCGATATTATATGGCAGAATGAGCCTGTAGCCACCACTGAGCTTGTGAAGCTGAGTGAAAAGGAGCTTAACTGGAAGAAAACGACCACATACACTGTTCTCAAGCGTCTTTGCGACAAGGGTATTTTCCGTAATGACAAAGGAACAGTCACATCTCTTATTTCAAAAAATGAATTTTACTCTGTGCAGAGTGAAAAGTTTGTTGATGAGACATTCGGTGGGTCATTACCTGCATTCTTAGCTGCGTTCACAGCAAGAAAAGCTCTTACACGTGAGGAAGTTGACGAACTTCGCAGAATGGTTGCAGATTTTGAGGAGGAATAAGTATGAGCGATTTATTTTTAAATCTTCTTAATATGAGTATAACTGCATCCTGGCTTGTGCTTGCAGTTGTTGTGCTCAGATTTCTTCTGAAAAAAGCACCGAAATGGATAAATGCCGTGCTGTGGTCATTTGTCGGTTTCAGGCTTGTCTGTCCGTTCACATTTGAAAGTGTTCTGAGTCTTATTCCCAGCACTGAAACAGTACCGACAGATATCGTTTATTCGCAGTCGCCTGCAATACACAGCGGAATCCCTGCACTTAACAGCACAGTCAACCCCATAATTTCAGAGTCTTTCGCACCTGATGTGACTGCAAGTGCTAACCCCTTGCAGATTGTCACGGCAATTGCATCGGCTGTATGGCTTGTCGGCATTTTTGCGATGATACTCTATGCCGTTATAAGCTTTGTCCGTCTGCATAAAAAAGTGCGTGAGGGTGTTGTTCTCAAAGACAACATATGGCTTTGTGACAGGATTGATACTCCGTTTATACTCGGTGTTTTCAAGCCACAGATTTTTCTTCCGTCGGGTATGGCTGAGAGTGATACGGAATATGTCATTGCTCACGAAAAAGCTCACCTTAAACGCCGTGACCATTGGTGGAAGCCCTTGGGCTTCATTCTGCTGACGGTTTATTGGTTCAATCCCGTTATGTGGCTTGCATATGTGCTTCTGTGCCGTGACATTGAGCTTGCCTGTGACGAAAAGGTCATAAAGGAAATGGGTGCTGATATAAAGAAGTCATATTCTCAAGCACTTATCAACTGCAGTGTGTCAAGACGCACAATTTCGGCTTGTCCTCTTGCTTTCGGTGAAACAGGCGTAAAGGGCAGAATAAAGACTGTTCTCAGCTATAAAAAGCCTACTCTGTGGATTATCATTATTGCGGTCATTTCGTGTATTGTTGTGGCTGTATGCTTTCTGACAAATCCGAAGACTGAGCTTAAAGACAGCAATCCCGAGCTTGACAAGGCAGTTTCTCAGGCGATTCTTGAAATCAATTCGTCAGGGGATTTATATAATGCCGAGTGTATGGCAGAGGGGCATATAATATACGGTTATGAAGAAGATGGTGACAATGTCACTGTTTATCTTCATGAGGAATTTTCAGGCTTCGGCTTCAAAAACGGCTGTTTTATGGAGCAGACGGGACATTCAACACCTGCAGTATTTACTTTTATAAAAAATGATGACGGCTATATACTTGCAGACCACGAATACACATTGCACGGTGAAAGCTTTCACGAATCAGTCAAGGATATGTTTCCCGCAGAGTATCAGTCACGTGTGCTGAATCCTACCGAAAAAGACCGTGCCGATATGTGGGCACAATGTGTAGCCTATGCAGAAGATTATCTTGAAAAAATCGGCAGAGAGGCGGCAGTCTGTGCTTACAGTGAAGTATCTCACACACTGCTGACGGATGCAGGTGTTTCTGTTGATGTGTCAAACAAAATTCTTGAGAATAAAACACTCAGTTGTTACGATTACGACATCGGCAATTATGAAAAACTTGAAAATGGCATAAGATATGTTTACCGTACCGATTATGATAAGGACAGAGGAGTTGTGATTTTCACAACAGAGGTATACAAAACAGGAGATATAATCGAAAAAATTGAGATAGACAGTCAGACGGGTAAATTTATTCTGAATGAAACATATGATGTTGTGCTGCCTGCACCTGAGAGTGATATTTACGACGGTCAGTACGGGAGCAAAAATGACTACTCAGATAAGCTTGATTACACCACAGCAGCTGAAATTGTAACCGAAACGGATGATAAATATGCCATAACTGCTATTCATTACCCTGCAAGCGGTGAGGTTGAATCGGGAATTCTTATAGGTGAAGCATATTGTAACGAAGTGGGCAATCTTCTTGATAAAGTAAACTGGAAAAAGAGTATTCCTCCTCTTGAATCACTCCCCTCACCCGGCTCGGTGGAGTTTGTTATTGAAGAAGATTACAGAGTCACAATTCATAAGCGTAAAAAGGGCTCTGTGTTTGCCTATGCCGTTGTAAAACACGGAGAAGAAGAAAGATACTATCACGCATCTTACGGCGATTACAAGGAGGCTGTAGCGATTCTGCATCCGCCTGAAAATATTGCCGAGGCACCTGCCGTGTGGACTTACAGTCCGCATCTGAGTGCAACTTGGCACAATTTCTTTGCTGTTGAGTTCGGCATTGATGTTGATTACACACATACTGTAACATCCTGCCGTGGTGGGGAAATGGTGAACCTTGATGCTGACGGACAGTCCCACGGAACTTCAATGAAATTTGAAAACGGAGAGACAATATACTGGACACCCGATGAGTCTGTATTTGAAAAGGAAAATTATGATGCAGAGATTCATTTCACGTTATATGACGGCGATGTTCAGCTTTATTACGGAAGTCTGTCGCTGACATGTGTTGAAAGAACAACGACTGCCACATTTGAAGTTTATCTTCAGGATTCAAGCGGACTTGTCCTCAGGCAAGGCACCAACGGGGCATTTGTTGAAAAAGAGGGAACTGTTTCTGTTGCACCCGTATGGGGATATGATGAATATTTATATTCTTCTGAACACGATTCTGCATATATTTCGTTGTCGCACAGTACAAGAAAGGCATTTTTCAGCCTGTCATCATTAAGCAATTATGTCTGCAACGGAACATATACCGAAGATGATACTTATATTGTGATAACCGACAATGATACGAAGCATCAGTACACATTCCAAAAAGGCGGGAATTGTTTGTATTTTGTTGCAGATAAATCATCAAAAGTTCCCGAATACAAATATGAAACAGACGGGAAATCTGTTCCTTGTGTGCCTGATTGGGCATATTTTGAAAGTTATGGGAATTCTGTCGGATATATCGACAAAACCTATGCCGATATTGACGGTGACGGCATAAAGGAAGACTGTGTTCTCGGCTACGGTCCCACATCGGGGCTTTTTACGGTGACATTCTATGCTTATCAAAACGGTGAGCTTGAGTATTGCAACACATTCACCAGTGAGATTCAGAAGCTTTCTTTCGGTTGGGATGAAAAAGGGAAAACTGTTATCAGAGGTTCTGAATTCCGTTACGGAAAAGAACCTTTGGATAAGACTTATGATATTATTGTTGAAGACGGAAATATTGTATTGAAATCGGAAAATAAAATGATACCTTGCTGGGGAGAGAAGAGCGTTGACTCGCTTTACGTACTGTTACAGTAATGTAAACTTTATGTAAATAATTCTGAAAATGTGCAAAAATGACCCGTAAAAAGCGGGTCATTTTTCTTACTTTCGTCTATATATAGAGGGGTTATTTCTCATCAATAAATCTCATATTTTTATCTTTTACTTTTGCAGGCTGACACAAAGCTTCCCATTCAAATCCCACAGTACAAACGGCTCTGTACAGCCATTCCGAGAGCAGCACTGACAGCACCTTCCCATTCAGATCCCATACAGATACCAACCAAATCCCAATCAGATCCCGACACTATAAGAAATAAAGAATAAAAGAATGAAAGAAGTGTGTGTGTGTGTGTAGTGTGACGGGAATAAAACGAACCCGTTTTTTACAGGCTGATTTCCGTCAATACTTCGTTAAAATACTCGCAAATCCGTCAAGGATTTGCTGCGTTTTTGCCTTGTCTTGCCAAAAATCCGCACTGTAAAAAATCTTCGACCTTAAAACGAGAGATTTTTATTGGATTTTTGGTATTGAGGATGAAGGAAGGCTATCGCCTTTCAAATCCGAAATGCCGAAAAGACTTAAAAATAGCCGTTTTTAGGCTGGTTCGGATTATTTCCGTCACCCTAAGCGCACGCACAATATTTCTTTTTTATGTTGTTAGCAACAAAAATCACCGTAGGTGAACCTACGGTGCTGTGTTTTTATTTATCATACTGCCAGAAGCCGACTTTTTTCATACATTTTTTTACAGTTCTGTCGGCAATTCTTGATGCTCTCTCGGCGCCGTTTGCGGCACACTCTGCGAGATATTTCTTATCTGTTACGAGCTTTGCGTACTCTGTCTGCAGAGGTCTTAATTCCTCAACAACGGCTTCAGCAACGGCTGCCTTGAAATCACCGTAGCCCTTGCCTGCAAATTCATCCTCAATCTGCTGGTAATTCTTACCTGTACAGGCGGCATAAATCTCCATAAGATTTGAAACGCCTGCTTTTTCTTCACTGTAATAGACTCTTGCTTCAGAATCCGTAACGGCTGACTTGATTTTCTTGACTATCACATCGGGAGCATCGGTAACAAGAATAAATGACTTCTGATTTGTGTCAGACTTGCTCATCTTCTTCTCAGGCTCCTGAAGTGAACGAACTCTTGCGCCTGCCTTGCCTATAAACGGCTCAGGCACTCTGAAGAAATCACCATAAAGACCGTTGAAACGGTTTGCGATGTCACGGGCAAGCTCAAGATGCTGCTTCTGGTCATCACCGATGGGCACATAGTCCGCATTGTAAAGCAGAATATCTGCCGCCATAAGAGTGGGGTATGTAAACAGACCGAGATTGATATTATCAGCGTGCTTTGCTGACTTATCCTTGAACTGAGTCATTCTTGATGCCTCACCGAACTGTGTATAGCAGTCAAGAATCCAGCCAAGCTGAGCGTGTGCGGGAACATGGCTCTGACAGAAGATAATGTTCTTCTCAGGGTCAAGACCCATAGCAAGAAGAATTGCAAACAGGTCAATTGTTCTCTTTCTCAGGTCTGCAGGTGCAGTTCTGACCGTGATTGAATGAAGGTCAGCAGCACCGAAAAGGCAGTTATATTCCTTAGACATAGTTATCCAGTTCTTGAAAGCACCCAGATAGTTACCCAGTGTGGGCGTACCTGTGGGCTGAATAAGACTTAACACTACTTTTTTATTCTCTGTATTTTCCATTTTTATCACCTGATAAATTATAGTAGAATTTTCATTTTAGTTTAACATTTAAGCATCTTTATGTCAAGTATCTGTACATCTGAAACACATAAAAAGCATATATTTTACTGTGAAAGAAGGTGTTTTACATTGAAATGCTCCATCAGCAGTCTTTGCGATAAGGATGTTATAACCGTATGCAACGGAACAAAAATCGGCACTGTGGGGGATGTGGAGTTTGACTCCTGCACAGGCTGTATCACTGCAATAATAATATGCGGCAAGCAGGGCTTTTTCGGTTCCTTCGGCAAAACTGAGGATATAAAAATTGACTGGTGTGATATAGAGGTTATAGGCGATGACACAATACTTGTGAAAAGAGATAAATAATCAGCCGAAAAATCTGTCTTCAAGCAGCTGACACCAGAGATGATATACGGGAAGATGAAGCTCCTGCACCATAAAGGTCTCCGTTTCGGGAACTTTTACCGTTATATCGGCGTATTTTTCAATTTCACCGCCGTTTGCACCTGTGAGAGCAATAACTTTAAGCCCCATTGCCACGGCAGTGATTGCGGCAAGAATAACATTTTCACTGTTACCCGAGGTTGTGATGCCGAGAAAAACATCACCCTTGTCACCAAGCCCCGACAGCTTCTGAGCATAAAGTGCCGCAGCATCAGCGTCATTGATATAAGCTGTGGAGAGAGCATCCATATCTGTGAGGGGTATGGCTCTGAGAGGCTTTTCAAGAACACAGGCAAGCTTTTCACCTCTTCGGGCATCCGTTTTTATGAGCTTTTCTGCAAACCCGGCATCAATTTTTCGTCTGAGTCTGAAGCTTTTCATAAGCTCCCCTGCTATATGCGAAGCATCAGAGGCTGAGCCGCCGTTGCCTGCCACAAGCAGCTTATTGCCTGAAAGATACGCATTTTCAAGCATTTCATAAGCTCCTGTTATGTCATCTTTTATCGCTTCAAGCCTGCCGTAACGCTCAAAGAACTGTTTCAGAATTTCATTTTTCATTTAATATCACCTGAATTGCTTCAAGAATAGTTTTTACAGTATAGTCCTGACCATAGTTACCGCTGCCGATAAGGACAGTTTTTGTGCCCGCATTTTTGCCTGCAAGAATGTCAGCCTCGCTGTCACCTACCGTGAAGGATGCAGAAAGATTGATATTGAGCTCCTCTGCCGCTTGTCTGAACATTCCGTCAGAGGGCTTACGGCAGTCACATTTTATTTTAAGCTCAGGCACTTCACCATCAAACCCTTTGTCGGGATGATGAGGGCAGAAATATATTCTGTTGAGATAGGCACCGTTATCACCAAGCAGAGCTTCAAGCTTATTATGTATATCTCCGAGCTCTCTTTCCGTTACATCTCCCCTTGCAACAACAGGCTGATTTGTAACAACAACAGCAAGATATCCAGATGAATTTATCTGCTTAAGAGCTTCGGCTGCACCCTCGCACAGCTCAAGGTCATTTATATCTGTAAGGAACCCTTTATAAACGTTCAGCGTGCCGTCTCTGTCAAGAAAAACTGCCTTGCGTTCTGTACGTCTGCTGAGCTTATGCGGCAGACCGTTATCAATATCGGCAAGCACGGCACTGTATCTGTCAGGGGTGCCCATATCTTTTATATATTCATCAGTATCAAGGCAGAAAAGCCCTCCACGGGCAGAAAGAGGCACAAGGACATCTCTGTCAAGGTCAAGCTTTTCGCCTGTCTGAAAGCCTTCAAGAGCCCTTTTTGACAAAATATGAATACCTGCATTGACTCTGTTTGAAAAATAACCCTGTCTGCTTTCCGCAGGCACAAAACGGGAAACTCTGCCGTCCTCCCCTGCAACAATAAGTGTGCTGTCAGAGGGGTGTGAATTCGGGTGTGTGTAAACAGTAGCCAGAGCTTTTTTTTCTTTATGAAAAGCAACAAGTCTGTTGATATCAGCATCAAAAAACAAATCGCCGTTGATTAAGACAAAATCATCGCTGAGTTTTTCATAAAGCCGTGTCAATGCACCTGCAGTGCCAAGAGGCTCTTTTTCTTCAAAATATTCTATTTTTACGCCGTAATTCTCTGCGCCGTCACCGAGATGCTCTTTGATTTTTTCACCCATATGACCTACGGTTATGATAATATCATCAAAGCCCTGTGAGCTGAGAACTTCAATCTGATGCTCCAGCACGCTTTTTCCGTGAAGCTTAATCAGAGGCTTCGGTATATCGGGGAAAAATGAGGCAATTCTTGTGCCCTTTCCCCCTGCCGAAATAACAACCTTCATTTAATCACCGCCGAACTGCGTTTCAGGTGTATAGTGAATGACCTTTGACCCTGTATTTTCAAACTCAAACGGTATATGTAAGCAACCGTCCATAGCTGAAATCAGCTTTTCTCTGTTTTCTCGGGGGACATAGAATATCAGATGACCTCCGCCGCCTGCACCGAGAAGCTTGCCTCCCAGAGCGCCTGCAGAAATGGCTTTATTATAAAGCTCATCAATATAGTCTGTGGTAACGGTCTTTCCCGTTTCACGCTTGAGAGACCAGGTCTCATCAAGCAATCTGCCGAAGTCATCAATGTCTCTCTGAGAGTCAACAAGGATTTTTTCGGCATCGTCAACAAGTGTGAGCATTTTTTTCAGCTTCTCTGTCTGCAGATATGGTTTATTTGTCTTCTGCACCTCTGCCGACAGTCTTGTAAAGCCTGTAAAAAACATTATAAGATTTTTCTCAAGAGCTTTTTTACGCTCCTGATTTATTGCAACGGGACACACCTCATAGCCGTCCTGTGAGAAATTTATTCTGTTGAAGCCACCGAATGCGGCAGCAATCTGGTCCTGCAGTCCGCCGACCTCAGCGCAGAGAGTTCTCTCAAGATAAATTGCATCATCGGCAAGCTTCTTTGCATCAGCAAACTTGCCCTGCATTGCATAGAACGCATTGAGCATACCGACAGCAAAGGAGCTGCTTGTTCCAAGCCCTGAACGTGCAGGCAGATCTGCTTCGTACGCAAGACGGATATTATCTATGCCGAGATACTTCATTGCGTTTCTCACAGCAGGATGCTCAATGTCATCAATGCAGGTCACACGCTCCTTTTTTGCATAGACAAGCTCCGTGGAATAGTCAAATATTTTAGGCACAGCTCTCACATTGACATAACAGTATTTATCTATTGTTGTGGAAAGAACTGAGCCACCGTATTCATTAAAGAATTCTCTGAAATCTGTTCCGCCGCCGAAAAAAGACATACGGAACGGAGTTTTTGTAATGATCATTGCGTACAACTCCGGTTTTATTGTTTATTTTATTCTATCACAACCGGAATTATTTTTCAATCTGTTTTGACACAGTCATCTGACCTATTCTGCCGACACGGACATCGGCTTTGACGTTGATTTCTGCTGACGGCAAGGTATCACGCCATTCATTTCTGATTTCATCATACCTCTCAGGGAATTTTTTATAAAACCGTCTGCCGAGCCTGAGAATATCGCACTTTTCCTCCTTCAGAATTCTGTTGCAGACCTCATTTATTCCGTCTCTGATATATGCTGTGGCTGTTCTTTCTATCTGTCTGACAGTCTCTTCATCAAGGTCTGTAAACTCATCACTGCCGTATTCTATAATATCGACAGTCATTTTCACTTCAATATCAAAAGAAGGCACTCCGTTTCTGTAATCAGTGTTTATTTTTGTCTTTGTATTCATTATCTCAAGTGCGGCTCCACCATCGGTAAAAATACAGAAGGTGCCTCTTTTTGCCTTGTCTGATGCAACAAGAACAAAAAATGTCTCACTGTCAGACAGATGTATACGTCTGTCACTGCCCGTAAACACGGCTGAGCCTGTCACTTTTACACTTTTTTCTTTATCTCCCGTGATTTCAACAAGAGGCAGAATAAAATCCGTGTTTTTTTCCAGAGAAAGATTGACAACGTCAAAAAGCTCGGTATCAGGTGAGACGGAGGTTGCGTTGCTCTGGTCAATTGCAGTTTCAATCAGCCTTGCCGTGCTCTCTCCCTGAGTTTTCACATTCAGAATGTCACTTGCACTGCCCGTGGCAACGGCAATAAAGACATCGGGACGTGAAGTGTATTCCCGCACAAAAAAGTTCAGTGCCTTTATCATTCTGTCACCCGTCAGGGAGGAACCGATTATTATCATTCTGTTCTGACTGTAGAGCGGGTATTTTCCCGTTTCTTCCGTTAATGATGAAACTGCTTTTGCAACAGTTTTTCCTTTTGCGAGATATGTCTTACTCTGCGACTGCTCTTCGCTTGAGCCCGTATCAAGCACCTGAACGCTTACCTCATACTCTTCTTTTTCGCTGTTATAGTCAACGCCTATTCCCTCAATGACAAGTCTGTATTTGATTTCTGTATTCTCGGGCATACAGGCGGTCAAGGTCACAAGAAGCCCAAGAATAAGCAATACACTAAGCTTTTTCACGCTTTTTCACCCCTTCCCATATCATTACGGTGACAGGTATCACAACAACGCCAGTAAGATACAGTATCTGCGTCACCGGAGCATTTATAAGCCACGTAAGACTTATAAGATTGCCTGCCAGCGGCAAAGAGCCCGCAAAAATCAGCACAGCACTTACAGCTATATAAAGCACACGTCTGTTACGGCCCGTAAATGCAGAAAGAATTGATGAGCAAAGAAAGAGTGTTATTGAAATCTTCACGCCTGCACAAAGCAACCACACGCAGGTAAAAAGTGCATCAAGCCTCTCAATAAAGCCCAGATCCGCAAGAACTGAAAGTGAATACATTCCGAAAAGCTGTGTACTGCCGTAATTACCCAGCACGGCAGACATTACAAGCTCAGAAATAAACATTACCGCCGTTATTGCAAAAATAAACATAAATATATGACGGCTTTTCTGCTTTCTTACAAACGGCGGCATCAATGTCACAAAAGCAAGTTCTCCCGTCCTTGAAGCAGAAAACAGCGCAGTGGAAAGAATGTCTTTTGTGCCGGATGTAAATGCCGGTGTCAGGTTAAGCAAATCAAAATCCTCACTCTGTGTTGCAAAAACAAATAACAAGGAAAACAGCACGGGAAACAGAATAACAAATGACGACCTGCCAACTGCCTCAATGCCCTTGAATGCCGTGAATGCCGAAAATGCCAGCATCATAAAAATAAAGAATACAATATTTGTATCGGGAAACATTACAGACCCCGTAAAAATACCGAAACGGACACTTGTTATCACGCCGAAATACACAGCCTCAACAAGATAAAAGATGCATATAATTCTGCTGAACACGTGAGAGAGCTTTCCTGCCCTCATTATGACAGACTGTGTGTTATCCTGACGGATAAATATTGCCGTTGGTATTGCAGTGAGCACAAGAAACACACCGGTAAAAAGAGTCATAATTACTCTGTCAGTTGACGACAGCTGAGTTCTCAGGCTCATTACGTATGTCACAAGCGCAAAAATACGGCTGAGAAAAAGTATTGTATAAAACTGTACAGGCGTGATTTCAGCTTTCGGTGTCATTTTTTGTTGTCCCCCTTAGCTTCTGTATTACAAAATTACGTCTGCCGACTTTTTTCCACCCTGCAAAAAGCACTGTATCCCTCAAAGGATAGCTGTCATATGGTGAAAATGGTGCCGTATAGGGAATACCGAAGGAATTCATAGAACAGATATCACACAAAACAAAAGAAAAACCGAGCATAATGCCGTACAGTCCCATTGTGCCGCCGAGAATGATGAAAATCAATCTGAGAATCGATGACGGCTGATGAAGAGACGGCAGAACCGCCGAACAGATTGCAGTCAGCGCAACAATAATAAGCATCGGCGCACTAATAAGGCTTGCCGACACTGCCGCATCACCGATTACAAGCGCTCCGACGATGCTCACTGTGTGTCCCACGGGTTTTGGCATACGTAAGCCTGCTTCACGCACAATTTCATATATAAAATGTATCAGAAGCGACTCAACTGTCAGCGGAAACGGCGTATTCTGAAGACTTGCCACCACGTCTGACAGCACCTGAGCAGGAAAAATCTCCTGATGAAACGTTCCCACTGCAACATAAACACCGGGAAGAAAAACAGCAAGCACAAAACAGATGATTTTCAGTATTCTTGTTACGGTTGCATAATACGGTCTGTTGAGATAGTCATCAAGTGAATGAAAATTTTCAATAAAAAGATAAGGCACAATAATCGCATAAGGTGAACCGTCAATAATTACCCCTACCCTGCCCTCTGCAAGCTTTGCACTGAATACGTCGGGGCGTTCTGTTGTGCCGACAGTGGAGAAAAAAGATATTCGTCTGTTTTCAAGAAACGGTCTGACTGCTCCCGCACCGCACACAAAGTCTGTTTTCATTGATGAAAGCTTTTCTTTTACCTGACTGACGATTTCAGGATCGGCACGCTTTGAATGATAACACACCACAAGAGAGTTATTGCCTGTTTCTCCTGCGGTTACTGTTTCAAAGCGTATAAACGGGCTTTTCATTCTGCGTCTGACAAGGGTGACATTATCCTTGTACATATCGGTAAAGCCTTCTTTTGAGCCGTTTTCCTGAGACTCTGAATCGGGCGGCTGAACGGGTCTTTTCGGAAAGCCCTGCACACTGAATGCACGGCTTTTGCACACACCGTCAACAAAAAGCACCATACAGCCCGAAAGAATGAATTCAACGGCACTTTTTACCGTCGGAGCTTCTTTTGAATCACATTCACTTGTTCTGAAGCTGCACAGATGCTCATAAACCTCTTCGGGCTTTCTGAGAAAACGCTCAACATTCTGTGAAGGCTCAACAACAGCCTGAGAAGCGTGAAGACCGTTGTACATTCCGTCAAGGGCAACAAAAGCAATGCGCACACCGTTCACCTCAGACTGCTTTATAACAAGGTCAAAGCTCTCACCGAACAGTTCCTTGAGAACAGACATATTCTTTGACAGAGAAGGACTCAGCGGCTCATCACTGAGTGCATCATTATATTTATCTACAGGGTCTGAAACACGTATTTCAGATTTTTTACTGTTAAAAAACATATTACCACCTGATGTAATTATTAACTGAAAATGTGTGAATATACAGCAGTTTTCTTCGGAAACTAATCTCGGTGATATTATGCTGACAATAGTTATAAGAACGGTTATTCTTTATTTTTTTCTGATTATGATTGTGCGACTTATGGGCAAAAGGCAGATAGGCCAGCTGCAGCCCGGTGAGCTTGTGATAACAATAATGATTTCTGAGATTGCAGTACTGCCTCTTCAGGATATCAAAGCATCAATATTTGATGCAATAATCCCCGTCTCCGTTCTGGCAATTCTTGAAATCGGAGTATCTTTCATTGCACTGAAAACTGTCAAGCTGCGAACACTTCTGCAAGGAAACTCAGTAATAGTAATAAAGGACGGATGTCCTGATGTAAAACAGATGCGCAAGCTCCGTTACACCACAGATGACCTGCTTGAAGCACTCAGACAGAAGGATGTTTTTGATATAGCCGATGTTCAGTACGCAATAGCTGAAACAGACGGGTCACTGAGCGTTCTGCTCAAGCCCGAGAAAAGAAATGCGACTGTCTCCGATGTGAATGTACAGCCGAAAAAAAACAGCCTGCCACGGGTGATAATTGCCGACGGCAGACTCTTTTCAGAACAGCTTGAAAAAAGCGTTCTGACTGATGAAGATGTTGTTAAAATCCTGAAAAAGCATAATGCCAAACAAAAAGATATTCTTCTTCTTACAGTTGACGATAACGGAAATGTAAATGTGATAAAGAAACAATAATTTGTCGAGGTGCCCTCGACAAATTATTGTAATTGAAAATTTAAAATTGAAAGTTGAAAATGAAGGTGGTTTTCCTTCGGAAAACATTATATAGAGCGTAGCGGAAAAGTGCGAAGCACTTCCGACACTTTCCATTTTCCATTTTCAATTTTCCATTCGAGCTCTGCTCGACAAATTCTGATTTATATAACAACAGACCGTCGGTTTCCCGACGGTCTGTCTGTATTAAAGCTTATTATTTAACATCAAAACCGAGCATACGCAGGAGTCTGATAACGAAACAAATAATGCCTGAGAAGAAGTTGATGTGTTCTCTTCCGCAATCGGGACAAACATTCTCTGAAACGGAGCCGTCACCTTCATAATCAGGACCAAAGCCAAGTCCGTCATCATAATCGGGATCCATATCTGTTACATCTCTGCCGTCAAGGTCACAGATACCGTCTTCATCTTCATCAATATGACCGAGAGCGGGAATTTCTTCCTGCTTAACGATAACCGTCTTACAAACCTGACAATGAGAACCGTCTGTAAGTCCTGTGCGTGTGCAGGTGGGTTCATAACCGAAGTCATCAACCACTGTATGACCGGGAGCAGGAACCTCCTTCTGAGCAACAATCACCGTACTGCAGACTGAGCAGTGTGAACCGAGTGTCTTACCGGCTTTGTCGCAAGTAGGCTTAACTGCGGGGTCGGCAACAATTGTATGACCCTTTGCACCCTCATCAACTGTTACTCTGCCCATTTCGCCGTTACATACAGAGCAGTAAATAACCTGATCGTATGTTCCGGGCTGAGTACAGGTAGCGGCATTTATGTTTTCTTTAACCGCTTTGCTGTATTTATGATTTACAGTTGAACCGATAACTGTCTTACGGCTGACTTCAGTGCCGCAATCCTTACAATATTTTACTTCATCATAAGATGCAGGGATAACGCAGGTTGCATCAACCTTGTTTTCAATTACGGCTGCACCGGCAGTATGCTTCTTAACGGGGACCTCTACGGTATTTCTGCTGATTTCTTCGTCGCAGATTTCACAGTAAACTACTTCATCGTATGAGCCTGCTTTAGAACAGGTGGAGTCAACAATATTTTCTTTTACTGCAGGAAGCTCTTTATGTCCCGTAACGGGTGTTATAACCGGAGTACGGCTGATTTCAGCATTACAGACATCACAGTATACGACCTCGTCATAAGAACCTTCTGTGAGACAGTCGCCTTTAACTTCATTTTCTTTGACAGCTGCCTTTGGTGTGTGACCGGGAGCTGTGTTTACCTTGCCTTCTCTTGAAAGCTCCTCATTACAGATGTCGCAGTATACAACCTCATCATATGAGCCGTTAACAGTACAGCTTGCGGGGATATCGTTTTCTTTGACAGCAGCCTTGGGTGAGTGACCGGGAGCTGTGTTCACCTTGCCTTCTCTTGAAAGCTCCTCATTACAGATGCCGCAGTATACGACTTCATCATATGAGCCGTTAACAGTACAGCTTGCGGGGATATCGTTTTCTTTGACAGCTGCTTTGGGTGAATGACCGGGAGCCGCAAGAGTAGTTTCCTGTGTAGTACCGCAACCGCAAGCCATAATTACGTATCCGTCTTCGGTACAGGTTGCAGGTACTCTTTCCTGCTCTGTTGCATAAATATGTTCGCCGGTAGCTTCTATATACTTATAAGTTGAGTATGAGCAGTTTTTACAGGTCTGATAAGCAAACCAACCGCCGTCCTTACAAGTGGGAGGCTGAGCTTCGTGATCAACATAGTCGTGGTCAGCCATAGGAACATCAACAGGTGTTCTTAAAAGCTCGTCATCGCAGACTTCACAGTAAACAACGCTTTCGTAATAACCAACTGATGTACATGTAGCTTCAGTTACCTTTTCTTTTACAGCGTCAGCTTCCTTATGTCCACTCAGGGGAAGAGTAACCGGAGTTCTTGCAATTTCAAAATTACAGTCTTTACAATAAATTACGCTGTCATATGAGCCCTGAGCCACACAAGTTGACTCTGTTCTGTTTTCTTCAACAGAAGCCTTAGGGGTATGGTCTTTCATTTCAATTTCTTTTGTAACTCTTGAAAGCTCCTTGGGGCAATTCTGACAGTAAACAACTTCATCATATGAACCTTTTTCAGTACAGGTTGAGTCATTATAATTCTCTGTTACTGCTGTTGCAGGAACGTGTTCTGCAAGAGGAAGAGCCTGCGTAACTCTGCTGAGTTCAGCAGTACAGACTGTACAGTAAACAACTTCGTCATATGATCCGGGAACAGTACAGCTTGACTCAGTTCTGTTTTCAATCACTGCGCCTGCGGGTGAATGACCGGGAGCAGTAAGAGTTGTCGTCTTTGTGTCACCGCACTTACACTGCATAACATAATAACCGTCTTCCGTGCATTTAGCAGGAACTCTTTCAATTTCTGTTATGTAGTTGTGATTTCCGGTAGCGGGAATTATCTTGTTTTCAGTTTTAAGGATTTCACCGCAGGAGTCACAGTATGTAACAATATCATATGAGCCGTCTTTACCGCAGGTTGCATCAACACGGTTAGCTTCCATTGTCTTTTCATCGTGAGCAATCTTATCTACAGAGGCAGTTTCTATGTATCCGCAAGAAGTACATGCCCTCTGCTTTGAGCCTTCTGAAGTGCAGGAGGGAGCCGTTGTCTGAGTCCATTCACCCCAGGAATGTCCCTCTGTTTTGAGAACTTCATTATAAGTTGCAGCTGCAGTTGCAGTTGTGTTGACTGCAGGACTCCAGGAATATGAATAGTGATTTGTTGCATCAGGTAACTTTACTGAATTTGAAGGAGCTGTAACAGCTGCGCCTTCTTCATAATATGATGCATCACTTGAGCCGTTTGCAAAATTGAATGTGATAAGATACTGGTTTTTGAGTGCTGCGAGAGCATTGTTGATAGCTGCTGCGTAGTTGTTGATTGCAGTCTGGTCAGCATCTGCTTTTGAACCGGCATTCCAGGTGGTGTTGTCAGAGAAATTGATAGCGTATGTTGTAACGCCTTCATCATATGTTGATGCAACAGCATTGTTGAGTGCTGTTTCAAGAGCAGTTCTTGAAGCCTGAGTATACTTGGTTGCATAATCAGACTCAGCCATTGCTGCATTAGCATTATTGATTGCTGTGATAAGCTCGCTGTTTGAAGCCGCAAATCTCAGAGCACTCGCCGCACTTGAGAGATTTGTTATCTGCGTTGTCATTCCTGCCTGAGTAACTTCACGCGTTTTAAGCATAGTACCTGTTGCCTCGTGCTGTGCAACATAGTTATCAAGCCCTGCTGTTATAAAGGAAGCGTAAGGTGCATTATTATTGTAAATTGTATCTGATTTCTGCTTTGCGTAGTTAAGATCTGATTTATCGTAAATGGTAATCTCAAATCTGACTTCTTTCCAGGTGCCCTCATAACAGTCAGTTGTCCAGTTGCCGCTGTCATTGCTTGCTGTGTACTTATCACTTGCACTCTTCCAGCCGTTGCTCCAATACTGCCAACCGCCGAAAGAATTGGGCTTTGATCCTGATGTTGAATAGAGACCGTAACCCGTTGTCTTGGGTGTACCCTTCATAAAGACATACTGATGCTGTGCATCGTTTGTCGAGTTTGAGTTTCTCCAGATGATAACCTGAGCACCGTCCCAGTTATCACCGCCTACTCTCAGGTCGTAGTCAGTTTCACTGCCGTTATCTATACCGTACTGAGTGCCGTGAGTTGATGCATCAAGGGCATAGTTGTTGAACATATTGGTCATCGTATAGTAGTTTGAAGGCCAACCGGATGTATCCTGCAACCCCCAACCGCCAAAAATAAAACCATTGTTGACAATACGATAGTCTGAACCGTTACCGTAATCCCATTCAACAGTATAGTAATAACCTGCTGATTCAAGTGTTTCACTGACATCCATATAAATATGTCTGGGCCATGTGAATGTTGTATAAGATGAGCCTGAATTCCATTTTGAATAGTATGTATTGCTGCCGTCCCATACAGGTGTGCCGTATTTATCGGCTTTTCTGTAGGTGTTAATTGTTGCTCTTGCATCGGATTCAACAGGCTCAACATAAGCCATATATGAAAAAACCATCATAAAAGCAAGAATAACAGCCAATGATTTCTTTAAGTATTTTTTCATAATCAATCATCTCCGTTTAAGAAATATTGCGAAAAACGCTGCGCATTCTGCATTGAATAGTACCGACATATCTGACCTCCATATGTTTTTGTTATACAAATTCAACACAAAACAAGAAAATATAATTGAAAATTATACATATTAAATATACCATTATTTTTTATGACCGTCAATATAAAATAAGAAAAAAAAGAAAAAACCTCGGGTCTTTCGACCCGAGGAAAACCTTTATATCAGATTTTATTATTCCATACCAAAGAGTTTTCTGAAGAACTCGCCGATTCTCTGGAAGAATGCAACAAGTCTGTCCCAGAATGTCATTACTCCGTCGGGAGCAAGACCTTCTTCATCAAAGATACCGTCAAAGTACTTATTGAGAGTACCCTTGAGATTATCTGCGAAATCTCTGAGGAGAGGCTCTTCACTTGTTGAGAGAAGCTTGAGGATGAACTGCCAGGAGTTGTTGACATCGTGGTAAGCATCATCAGTCTTTTCAATGGCTTCGGTTGCAGCTTCAAATACAGCATAGATGAAGCTCATAGCCTTGCTCATTCCGGGATCTTCTGCCGCATATTCAGCAAGAGTATCAAGAATTGAGCAGATTGAGTTGTATGCATCTTCATCTGTGACAGCATCAGCAAGAAGGACCTTGATCTGCTCAAGATTTTCTTCTGTTGTGATGAAGTCAAGTGCCATACGAAGAACTGCTGTTGTCATATCAGCATTGTCAACACCGTCGGTATTCATTGTGTAGTATGTTTCGCTGTTAGCTGATACATAATCAACAACTTCACCGAAGGTAAGCTCTGCAACAAGGTTAACTGCAAGTGATGAGAAGTCCATACCTGTTGACTCATTGAGCATATCAACGAGCATATCAAGAATGTATTCAGCATCAAACTCTGAAAGGTCAATATCAAGGAGTTCTTCAAGGCTTCTTGCACCGACTACGGGCTCAAGACCTACGAGAACTGTGTCAACAGCAGCAACAAGGTTTGTGAATGCTGTTTCAAGACCGTTGGAGTTGATGAAGTACATTGCTGCGGGAAGGATTTCAAGAATTCCGTTAAGAGGATCTGCCATAACAGCATCTACTCTGTCAAGGAGAGGTGTTGTAAGATATCTGATAGCTGCTTCAGGATTATTTTCAACAGCTTCCTTGTACTCTTCAGGTGTGGGCATTTCACATCCGAGAGCCTCAAAGAGAGGAATGATGCCGTAAGCATAGCCTTCCGAACCGAAGATGACGATTGTCTCGTCGCCGTCAAGCTCATAGAAGAGGCTGATGTTTTCACCGCAAAGGATAACCTCAAGCAGAGGAACTACGGGCGTGAGCATCTGAACAAGAGCTGTTTCAAACTCTTCTCTTGTACCCTCAGTGATTGTTACTGTCATTGTGTCATAAACAGAAAGGTCAATGCCGAATGCAGTATTGAGAACATCAACGATGTATTCACCGTAGGGTTCAAGCTCTGTAAGATTTGCAAGAAGATCCTTTATAGCGTTAAGGATTGTATCTGCCATTTCCTGAGTGTAAAGGTTATCTGAGATAACCACATCAAGAAGGTCGTAGATATCGTGTGTAACAGTTCCGTTGATTTCAAGACCGAGGAGACAGAGAACATTGCTTACAAGAGGATTGAAGTTGTCAGCCATATACTGAGCCTTATCCTTTGTCCAGTACTCATTATAAACTGAGTAGCGTGTTGATGTCTCAATAGCCGAGAACTGCTTGCCTGTGTTTGCATATTCTGTAAGGATCCAGTTGTATTCTTCCATATCCTTACACTTCTCAATTCTGAGAACGTTCATAATTGCCCAGTAAACATCTTCGCCGAGCCAATCGCTGAGCTTACCTTCATTTCCGGGATCCTGAGCTGCGTCAAGAACAAGAGAAATGAGGATTGTGATCATATCAGCTCTGGATTCAGCTTCTGTATACTGCATACGGAATGCCTGCTTGCCGTTTGCTGATGTGAACTTAACAACTTCGCCCATATAGAACTCTGCAACGAACTTCTGTACGTCTGCGGGGAAGCTGAGACCTACAAGATCTTCAACAAGAGCAAAGATTGCATAGAAATCAATGTTTGTGATGTCGATCTGCTTAACAAGTGTGCTGAAGTCTACATTTACGCCCACAGGCTCAAGAGCTTCAAGAATGAAGTTTACAGGCTGAAGAAGGTTGTTGACTACAGATTTGAGACCGCCTGCGTTGATGAAGTAAATAACGTTGGGAAGCTTTTCGAGCATTACGTCGATTGCACCCTTGTTCATATCACCGCAGATTTCAGCAAGAACGTCTGTAAGTGCTGTAAATACATCTCTTACTGCCTGTTCCATATCAAGCTCACCGTTAACATAGAATTCTTCGGGAGCCTTTATGCCTGAATCTGTGTCAGCACCCATTGTGCAACCGAGAGCCTCAAGGAGAGGTACGAATGCTTCAGCATAGCCGTTGCCGCCCTTGATTGTGATAAGAACTTCACTTGTTGTGCCGTCAAGGAATTCATATTCCTCACCGAAGAGAAGCCAGCCGAGAAGTCTGTATGCGGGTTCGAGAGCTGTAACGAAAGCTTCAACGAATGCCGTTCTCTTAGCTGCATTTGTGGGAGCGGAGTCAATGCCCCAATCCTTTGTACAGGTAACGACTGTTTCACCGTTTGCGTCTGTTGTAACAGTACAATAATCGAACCAGTCAGCAATGCTTTCTGCACCGAGGAGTGCGCCTGCGCCCTTGATAATTTCTTCGTAGTCAAGCATAAGACCTACAACAGCTTCAATAAAGCTGTCAAGGATATCATCCTGATAAAGTCCGTTTGTAATAGCATCATCAAGAAGGATACCTACTGTCTTACCGTCGTCACGGGCAGATTCTGTGATGCCCTTGATAAGGTCAAAGAGGATTGAATCAAGGTAATCTGCTGTTTCCTTGTTCCAGTTGTTTGTATACTGAGTGTATACGATTGAGTTTTCTTCAGTACGTGCGGGAAGATTGTTTGCAAGAAGCTGAGCGAGAGCATCTTCACCTTCATACATATATGCCCAGTCGGGGTCAATGTAGCTGAAGTCTGCAACTGCACCTGCAATAAGAGTTACAACTGTATCATATACGTCTTCACCCATAAGAGGAGCAAATGTTTCCTTGTTGAGCTTGAACAGGTCAAGTGCAAGACAAAGAACTATTGTAAGAACATCGTTTTCTGCCTCTGATACATCAAGTCTGTATGCCTTGTTGCCGTTAGCTGATTCAAATTCAACGAGGTTGCCTACATAAAGTGTGCTTATAATCTCTACAATTTCTTCTGAGAATACAAAGCCCTTATCAACACCGATATTAAGAAGTGTTTCTGTGGTAATATTGCTGATATCGAAGCCTACCGTGGGTTCAAGGAGACCGCCGATTGATACCTTTGAGCCGTCTTCACTGATAACGGGTGAAAGCATTTCAACAAGACCGTCTACGGGCTGGAGAAGGTTGTTTACGCAAGAAACAAGACCGTCTGCGTTAACAAAGTAAACTATGTTGGGAAGAAGCTTGAATACTTCTTCTACGGGGTTTGCTGTGATTTCGTCAACACGTGCAAACAATGCGTTGATGAGACCTTCAACAGCGTCTGCTGTTGTTGCATAAGCTGATGCGGGCTTCATTTCGCAGCCGAGTGCTTCAAAGATGGGTACAAGGCCGTAAGCATAGCCTTCGCCGCCGTTTACAGTGATGATATCGTTGTATACATATTCACCGTCAGCATCAACCTCTGAGCCTGTGAAGAGAGCGATATCCTTACCGAAGAAGAGCCATGCAAGAAGGCGTTCAGCGGGAGTGAGAACTTCCTTGAGAGCTGCAACGAAGAGATCCTTCTTGTCAGCCTCTGCTGCAGCATCGATACCCCAGTTCTTTGTGCAGACAAACTTGGTTTTGCCGTCTTCACCGACTGTTTCCTCGCACATTGCGAACCATGCAGCGATGTCTGTATCAATAGCAACGTCAATAAGGTCACGAAGAGTGACATCAAGAGTTGCGATTGCGTTTACGATAAGCTCAACAAGCTCATTGAGAACCTTGTCTGAGTAAACATTGTCTTCAAGAAGACCGTTGATGAGAGTATCAAGAGTTTCGCCTTCGTCAAGAACTGTGGGAAGAACGAGGTCGAGAACTTCATCAAGAACGCCGTAAACTGAATCAGCCACTTCGGGAGTCCAGTCTGTATTGTAGCCGAGGTAAACGATTGAAGGTGTGGGAAGAACAACCTTTTCTTCAAGCTGTGCATCAGCTGTAAGCATATAGCCCCAGTTGGGAACTGTGTAGCTGATTTCAAGACCCTTGATAAGGTCAACCACAACTGAGTAAATCTCAGCTGCCTTGGGTTCTTCACCCTTCTTTACCAATTCAGCATCTACGAATTCGCAGATTATGTCGCCGTTTGTCTTGCCGTCTGCAACTTCATATTCAGCAGCCTCAAGAACTGATGAAAGAAGTATTGTAATTGCATCGGCAGCATCCATATTTGTCTTATATGCCTTAGCATCAGCTACTGAGTCATATTCAGCAACACCTGAGCAAAGACCCTTCAGACCGGGATTTATCAGCTGGCTTGATGCAAAATCTGTGCCGAAGTAGATGTCAACGAGAGGAACGATGTTTGAAAGAGTAAGATTTCCGAGATCAACAGAGAACCACTTGTAATCAAGGTCATCATTTACATAAATACCTGAGATAAACTGAAGAAGTACATCTGTATCAATCTCACCGTAATTGATAAGATCTGAAATAAGAAGAGATGCAACTGCATTCAGGTCAATATCAATAATGGGACGTACTGTATCAAGAATTACAAGAACGGGCATAAGAAGGTTGTGAATAACCGTTGAAATACCGTTGCTTTCGATAAAGTACACAAGATTGGGAAGAAGTTCAACAATCTTCTGAACCGTGTTACCCTCAAGAATATAACCGTCAACCCAATTAAAGAGCTGTTTTACAGTATAGTTGAGAGCAGCAATGTCGCCGTTAGCGTCACAATAAGCTTCATATTCAGCCTGGGTCATAACATCGGCAATACCGAGAAGTTCGAAGAAGATACCAACAGAGTCAGCATAATTTTCGTAGCCGAGGAACTCGATAGCGTCATTGAAGAGGCCGATGTTTTCTCCCTTGAGGAATGCGGCAATAAGAGGAGCAAATTCTTTTATGGATTCGCAAAGAAGGTCAACAAATGTTTCTGCATCGCCGTCTGCGAATTGAGTACCGTTATAGCTCCATATGATGTTGCCTTCTGCATCCTGTGCGGCAGTAATAGCATAAATGTTTTCATAACCTGCATCAGTGGGCTTGAGAGGCTCAACGAAGTCTTCTTCTGCTCTGTCTTCATCTGTAACAAAGAGATAAGCAAAAGCATCATTCATCGCTGTGAGATCTACTTCAAGCTCTCTGTCGAGAAGGTCATATATGAACTCATCACCGAGAAGAGTTCCGAGATCTGAAAGACCGCTGATGATAGCTGTGATTGAGTCATTTGTAAGAATGTCGTTGAATGCCTTCTGGATAAGAGCATTGATGCTTGTTTCTTCAGAACCTGTCATTTTAAGAACAGATTCAACAATTGCATCAACATTATCAACAAGATAATCAGCCTTCTGCTTGGTCCAATCGTTACCGTAGTTAAGATATACGATTGAAGCATCGTTTATGCCTTCAATACTTGCATAATCATACTGAGAAACTACCCAGTCAATGTCTTCTTTTTCGTATCTCTGAGGAACAAAGAGTTCAACAAGAGCTGCAAGTGCAGACATCGGGTCAGCATTGACATTATTTATAATGTTATAAACTAAATCGGGAAGTTCAACAGGCTCGGGTTCTTCTGCGGGAGCATCAGGAACACCGTCACCGTCTGTGTCAACAGTGAGATCCAGCTGTGAAAGCTGAATAAATTCTATAATTCCCTCAAGGAATTCTTCGTTACCGACAGCAGAAACAATGTACTTAAGAAGGAAGTAGAATACATCGGCTCTGTCAGCAGTGAGCTTATCTCTCTTACCTGCTGAGCTTGCGGAAGGTGCATTTCTGTTAAGTGATGCGCATGTAATAATTTCACCGGCATTGATTGTGGGCAGTTCAAGACCTGTCATACCAAGTGTCTCAAGAACATACGCAATAAGAGAATTGAGGTTTGTGTACTCAAAGCCGAGCATTTCCTCAAGATTTACCATATCAGCAAGAGCAAGAGGAATATCAAATGCAGGAAGGAATCCGTTAAGAGTTCCCTTCAAAAGGTTACCGAGCCAGTCGAGGTCGGGTTCCCAACCAAAGATTTCAACAATTTTAAGACTCTTGAAATCGTTGATTTCAATTTCTGCAGCAATATCAATCTGAATATCATCAATCATTGACTGAATGCTGTCAAATGAAAGTGTATAAACAAGCTGAGGAAGAATATCAAGCACTTTTTCAAGAGGCTGATATTTGAGCTGTTCAATGATTACAAGCAACGGTGAGAACATTGCGTCTGCAATCTGTGCAGAAGTTGAGTTTGCATTTATTGATTTGAATGAATATGTGCCGTTGATGCCCAGACCTGAAAGATCATAACCACTCTCTGTCACGCCGAGTGCTTCCATAACGGGAATCCACATATCCTTGAAAACTTTTTCGCCTGCAATGCTAAGCTGAAGATTTGCATTAGCTTCAGCAGAAATAATGGAAATATCAGGCTTGCCGAGGAAGCCGAGATCCAGAGCATCCTTGACAACCATATCATATGCTTTAGCATAAGCAAGATTTTCAATCTTCTGTGAATAATTTGAGCCTGCAAGAAGTGTCTTCAGAAGGGGAAGAAGTGCATCGAAAATAACACCGACAACATTAACAAATGAATTATAGTCAGTTACGCCCCATACAAAATCAAGAACGATTTCGCCTTCTTCATCTGCAAATTTGTTCCAGTCAAGACCTGCCGCATTAAGAGCTGATTTTGTTTCAGCATACTTTGCGGGAACCTTCTTTGCAAATGACTGAGGATAAAGATAAATTCCGAGACCTTCAAATACATCAACAAGCTTCTTTGTGCTGTACTGACCGTCAATATAAAGATCAAGCTGACCCTTGAAATCACCGTTTGACAATACACTAAGGTCGATTCTTGCAGCTGCATTCGGATCGGGAGACTCAGAAACGCCGTCAATATCAAGTGAGCTCAGGTCACCGAGCATATCTGAAAGAAGGTTGCAAACCATCGGGAAGATAGCAGCAATCAATGTGTTTATAAGCTCATCTGTAAACAGGTTTGTCTGAATAAGGTCTTCAATAGCCTCAGAAAGATTTCCGTAAGGATTACCTTCTTCATCTTCGAAGCCTACAAGTGAACAGAAATCTTCAGAAACAAGGAAATTATCAAGCTTAACGATTGTTTCGTTTACCTTAGCTTCTGTTACATCGTAATTTTCTGCTTCGCCTTCTCTTGCCACATCATTGACAAAGCCAAGCTGTTCGCCGCCTGCATCTCTCTGATCACCTGCATAACGGGTAACAAATATGCCGTTTCCATCGTGGTAATGAGTCTGTTCAAAATCTGCAAAACCGCCTGATGCAACAAATGCATCGTACTTTTTGAGAAGCTCATCAAGAGCATCATAGATTGCCTTGCGCTCATCATCAACAAGACCGTTATCAAGAACAATATTATAAAGGTCGTGATTGATATTGTTGATTGAAGTTTTAAGACCTACAAAGTTTGAGAAATTGATTTCAGTTGATGTGCCGACATATTCAGCAACTGCATCAAGCTGAGTATTATTCTTTTCGTCAGCAACAACGAGAAGTCTTGAGATGTAGTCAGCAACTGCATCTGTGAGAAGAGTGGGCTCATCATTGTAAGTGATTGTAAATACTGTATTTACAAGCTCTTCACCGATGATACCGTAATGCTTTTCATAAGAAGCATCAAGCTCTGTCTGCTTTGCTGTATCTTCGTTATATCTTGTAACAATTTCATCCTTTGACCAGTCTGCAATGTTTGCAAAGATATAGGGAAGATAATATGCGTAGAATGCTTCATAATCAACATCTGCATTTCTTGTGTTGATTTTTTCTACAACAGCAGCACGGAACTCAATTATGTAGTCCTTGCCTTCTGTAAACACAGCAGCGTTTGCTTCTGCAGAGTACTGTGCCCATGAAGCCTGATAACCGTCAAGTCGGTCCTTAAGAGCTGCAAGCTCAATGTCAGTGATATCTGTTTCATTGAGAGGGTCTGCAACCTTAGCTTCATTTGCTGCAATATCCGCATCTATCGTCTTTTTAAGTTCACGAAGCTGATAAAGCTCTATGTCATAATAAAGCTGATTGATAAATGCTGTTGCACCATCAAATGAAAAATCATCAAAGCCGGGATAATTAGCTATAACGAAATTAAAGACTTCTTCGTTATAATTCTTGATAATATCATATGCTTCCTTAGCTGTTGCATAAACAGAAGTCATATCATCAATATCGCTTGCATCATAGCCTTTTTTCATAGCATCAAGCATAATCTGCATAGCGGGCTGTGCAAGAACAACCTGAAGTGCAAATTCAACTTCGCCGATATAAGCCTCGATAGCAGCTGTATCAAAGAAGTGATTTACAACTGTTGCAGAATACTTTGTTGTAAGACTTGTATACTTTGCGTATGCTTCATCATAGTTTGCCTGAAGCTCTGTTGAGGTCTTGTCAAGAAGGTCTTTAGCCGTTGTTGCAAGACGTGCATCGGTAAAGTATGCCGCATAAGCCTGAAGCTCTGACGCAGCTGTTGTATTCTGTGAGTTAACAGTTCTTGTTACGGAATTGAGATAATTCCAACGATACGCTTTACAAAGATAACCTTTACGCCAGTTATAACTGCCGTCACTTGCTGTCTGACCGTATGTATGACCGTACTTATATGTAACATCGAGCAATATTGTTGAAGGAATATCGTTGACATCATCATATGTACACAGAACATTGTCAAGAGTTGCTTTTACATTGACAGTTTTTGTTATGGAGTTTGCGGGCAGGCTGGGATATTTATGATCTTGCCCTGCCCAATGTCGGGACTCTTTGTAGCATTCGGATCTGTTTTCATATCCAATTACAGTTGTTCCTGTGGGGTTAATTAAACGCATAAGAGCATTATAATTTGCCCCTGAAGTGTAACCGGTCTTTGATGCGACGGTTGCAAGCAATGAACGTGTTGAGTTGTTGCTTGAGGTTGAACCTGTACCGCCACGAAGGGATACGGTATAAGCATAAACCTCTTCAGCTGCATTCATAACTGTACCGTCGTCACCGGAATAGCTGTAAGCATTACTTGCTGCAGATTTTGAGTTAATCTTCGATGCGGCTGCCGAAATGGCAGTTTTAACCGAAGCCGCTGTGCCTGTAGCAGCTGCCGCAGTAAATGAAAAACCGGTAAGACATACTGAGCAGGTACTGAATATCATAAGTAATGATAAAAATACGCTCAGGGTTTTCTTTGCGAGTTTCATGTTCAATTTCTCCTTTATAACATATTTGCACACTCTTACGCTTTTAATATATATTGTGTCGTAAAAATGAACATACTTTGAACAGTGTAATTTTACCATAAATAATGTTTCTTTTCAAGCAATTCTATAATATTTATAAACGAAGCATCAATATTTCAGCGTTTTTAACAAACCGACCGTTTTATTATTGTTAAAAATAAACTTCATATAATTTAAAAAAAAATCCACCTCCCGAAAGAGGTGGTCATATACGCTTAAATTGTAACATTAAATTTACAAACAATAATTTATCGGTCAAGACCGAATGGATAATTGAAAATGGAAAATGGAAAGTTTCGGAAGTGCTTCGCACTTACTTCCGCTGCGCTCTATATAATGTTTTCCGAAGGAAAACCACCGACATTTTCAATTTTCAACTTTCAATTTTCAATTACAATAATTTAGTGGCATCGAGCCACTAAATTATTGTTTAGTTCAGATTAAGACCTTTATCCTTAAGTGTTTTTCTTAAACCGAGGGTTTTGCGTTTCTGGGTAAAGACATACTGTGCCGTGAATGCAGGTGCCTTTGAAAGTGCCGTTTCTCTGAGAACACGTCTGTCAACAGGCTCACCGCTTTTTATCTCGAAGCATTTGCCTGTGTGTGCCTGTTTTCTTGCATTGGTATGAAAATTCTTATCGGGAAGAACTCTGATATTCTCCATTTTTCTGAATTCATCGGGAAATGCAGGTGAATTGAACTTGCTTTCACTAATCATAACTTCAAAAAACGGATATGTCTGAGCGTAAAGCGACCTGAGAAACGGTCTGTAAGCCTTTTCGTCAGTCAGGTCAAAAAAGATAGCAAACTCAGCTTCATTTGCGGCATCATTCTTATCAATATATAAATAGGGCAATCTGATGTCGGGATTATTCTCCTGAAGCTTCTTGAATCTTTCAGGGCGTATATACTGAGTATACTTCTCAAACTCGTCCTTCATAAAAGCAAGTGATTTTTCGTCCATATACCAATACTTACGGTAGAAATTATCAATATAAAACTGATATGCGAAGTAAACAATCTCCTGAATATATGACTCATCGCCGTCAAAAGTGCCTGTTTTCTCAACAATAGCAGTCTTGCCCAGCTCAAAAATCTCGCCTATAACATAAGCTGCTGATTTTATATTGTCATAAGTGGGCATTTCAAACTGAGAAAAGCCGTCTTCAATGTGTTTTATTGTTTTTTCAAGAATAAAATCAGGACAGCCGCTGATTTTGCCGCCCTTCATTATAATCTGCATAAGAAACAACCATTCACCGTATGCAGTCAGGTCAAGAAATCTTATGTTATACAGCTCAAGGTACTTTTTGTGAATTGCCTTGGCTCCCAGCTCCCAATTCTTAAGAAGCCAGCTTTCAAGAGTCTCAACCTCAGGCATTGTGGCAACTATATCAAGAGCCTTGTCGTATTCATACTCAATATCGCCGTTGCGCCAGCATCTGCCGGTGACTATGTCAGCATTATTCTCGTCAATACACTTATAAATTGCCTCAACAGACTCTGATGTGAGAAGGTCTGCGCAGTCAAGAAAAAGCAGATAATCACACTTTGCTTTCTCTATACCTGCGTTTCTTGCGGCATAAACGCCCTTATGCTCCTGCTGAATAAAATAAAAATCATTGTATTCATTGCAGTATTTTCTGCAGATTTCCGCAGTGCCGTCAGTTGAGCCGTCATCAACAATAATGACTTCAAAATTCTCAACAGTCTGAGTGACCATACTTTCAAGTGTTTCTTCTATATACTTTTCTCCGTTATAAACGGGAATTATAACTGACAAACGGTTCATTCTTTATCCTCTTTGCATTTTATTATATTCTCTGCTCTTTCAATATCCTCGGGATATGTGAGCTTGATATTATTTCTGTCACCCGTGACAAGGAACACCCTCTCCCCTGCGCTGAGAAAAACAGAGCAGGAATCAGTGAATTTCTCCATTTCTTCTTCACTGAGCTTTTCATAAAGTGACAGCAGCTTCTTCACGCCGAAGCTCTGGGGTGTCTGTGCGTGAAAAATCTCACTTCTGACAGGGACACTCTCAATAAATCTGCCGTCTGAGCTTCTGAGAATGGTGTCAACAGCCGGAACAACAGTGTTGCACGCCCCGTATTCCCTTGCCGCAGAGATATTCTCATCAATTATACGCTTATCAATAAACGGTCTTACGGCATCGTGAGTGAGAATAACATCACCGTCATCTATATTTTCAATACTGTGAAGCACATTCAACAGAGTTTCATTTCTGTTTCTGCCGCCTGCAACAACACTTACCTCGGCTGAGGGAATGAATTTTTTGATAAGCGCCCGTGTGTAGTCAACATAATCTGCCGACACGGCAACAAAGATTTTATCAACACTGCCGCTTGCGGCAAAAGCTTCAATACTTCTGATTATAACAGGTACACCGCATACGCAAAGGAATTGCTTGGGAACACTGCCGCCCATACGCAAACCGCTGCCGCCTGCCAGCACCGCCGCATAAACCACAAAAACACCCCCGAAGATGATTTTGTATATTTTATCATAACATACGGCAATTATCAAGAGAGAGAAACAATAATTTATCGCTGTGCGATAAATTATTGTAATTGGCAATTAGCAATTATCAATGCGCAATTTCGGAAAAGGCTCCGCCTTTTGAACCATTATAATGGGGTTTAAGGGGCAATGCCCCTTCCACAATTGCGAATTGCGAATTTCCAATTGCGAATTTTTGTCGGGCACAGCCCGACAAATTATTGTTTATTAAGATTTGTCAAAGAAGATGTTAAGATTAGCCAATTCTATTGACCTGAGGCTGAACTGTTTCTATAATAAAAGCATAAGGTACAGAACAAAGGAGGTTTTATTATGATTGAAGTAAAGAATCTCACGAAGCAATTCGGTAAATTCACTGCGCTGCAGGATATTTCCCTGAGTGTGGACAAAGGCAGTGTATACGGACTTGTAGGCTATAACGGAGCAGGAAAAACAACTCTTCTTAAAAACATCTGCGGCATCTACAAGCCCGAAAAAGGTGAAGTGCTTTTTGACGGTGAGAACATATTCAACAACGAAAAGAAAAAGAAGCAGCTTTTCTTTATGCCCGATGACCTGTATTTCGGTCCGTATGCAAATATGGTAAAAATGGCTGACTTCTACAACGGCTACTATGACCGTTTTGACTACAGCACATTCACAAGGCTTGTTGAGGCATTCGGTCTTGACCCGAAAAAGAGAATTGCAGGCTTTTCAAAGGGTATGCAGAGACAGGCTGAAATGGTGCTGGCACTGTCAACACATCCTAAAGTGCTGCTGCTTGATGAATCCTTTGACGGCATCGACCCTCAGAAAAGACTGCTGATGAAAGGACTTCTGAAAGAAACAATCAGCGAAAACAACACTTCTGTAATAATTTCATCACACAATCTGCAGGAGCTTGAAAATCTGTGCGACCACATCGGCATCATCAACGGCAAAAAGATTTCAGTAACAGGCTCCGTCGATGAGCTGTCACAGGGCAGAACAAAATTCCGTCTTGCTTTTGCAAGGGAATTCACTCTGGAGGAGTTTGATAATATAAAGTGTGAAAATCTCACAAAAGACGGTCAGCTTGCAATGTTTACCGTCAACGGCGACACCTCAGAGGCTGAAGAACAGATTAAGCTGCTTTCTCCCGCCGTGACGGAGAAAATCAGTCTTTCTCTTGAGGAAATATTCTTACAGGAAATGGAGGGTAATGATTATGACTTCAAAGAAATCATCAGGTAATGCGATTGCCTTCACATTCAGGCAAGGCTTCAAAAGTCTGACAACACTTGCAGGCCTGATTATGTGCGGTATTATCACATTCTGCACAACGCTTTACACAATAACAGAGCTTTTCGGCACAACTGCGCTTTACGACGAAAACGGTAACATCAGCGAATACATTATAAACAAAGAAAAATATCATTTTCTTATCTTCCGTGATGCAGAGTATATGTCATTTTTCCTGATTCTTGCTGTTGTTGCCTGCGGTATTGTGGCTGCTATCTGTTCATTCAACTTTATCACATCCAAGAAAATGGTGAATGTCTACTACTCACTGGGAATAACAAGAACAAAGCTGTTCTGCGGTAAATATTTCTCGGGCATTCTGATGCTTTTCATCGCTGTGGCACTGCCTATGCTTGTCATTTTCTTCGCAAACATATTCTCGGTGGGATATTCACTGTCACTTTTCAAAGCTGCAACGTTCTATTTTATTTATTTTTTCCTACTTGCAGCCACCTCATTCACAGTTACATCGGCAGTTTTTGCGGCAGTAGGCACAACCTTTGAGACTGCAATATTTTCAACATTTATTCTGTTCATTCCCGATGTGTTCCTTTTCAGCATTCAGGCACTTATGGACACATTTCTCTACGGCACACCTTACGGTCAGCGATTTTCATTCATCAACGATTACAACTACAACTATAACGACAGTGTGGCAACTCTGCCCGATCAGTTTGGCTTTCTCAGCCCCGTTTTCTGGGGCAAAGAGCAGATTGCAAAGCTTGCTCTGAGTGAAAAAGAGAAAATCACGGACACTGTACCTGCTGTTTCTCCCGATTTCCTTACGGCTTTTCTCTGGTTTGTGCTGACAGTGGCAATCTTCTTCCTTGCGATTCTTCTTTTCAACAAAAGAAAGGCTGAAATCTGCGGTTTTATCGGCACAAACAGAGTGCTCAACACAACAGTTTCAATCCTTGCAGGCTTTGCGGCATTCTGTTATGCAGTCAACAGCTTCGACGATGAAATGCTCATAGGTATTATTGTCGGTGCTCTTGCTTTTGCCGCAGTTCACCTGATACTTGAAGCCGTTGTTTTAAGGGATATGAAAAAATTTGCAAGAGGGCTTTACAAACTGCCTGTGGGAATTGCCGTTTCCGTTGCAATCACACTTATTTTTAACAGCGGACTCTTCGGCTTTTCACAGAAGCTGCCCGAGCTCAGTGACATTCAGAGCGTATCTGTCACATCTGTGAGCAACACATCCGAATACGGACTTTTTTCAGACGGCTGGACATATGTCACAACCGACCTGGATTATTACGCAGCACCTCAGAGCCTCACAGGTGAATTCACAACCGAAAAGGATATAAAAGCCGTTCTTGATGTACACAGATCAATAACCGAGTCAGAGGAAGCAGACAGAACTCTGAACAGTGAAATTCAGTTTATTTACACTCTCAAAAACGGAAAAACTCTGAAAAGAAGCTTCTACGAAATTTCTCCCGAAACATATAAAAAAGCTCTGTATCTTGAGGATTGCGACTTCTATGATGCAGCACTGAAAAATTTGTTCACGGGTGAGATAAAGACATATAATATCTATGAGCAGTCACCCAGAACGGTAGTTGCAGAAGCTCAGAAAAATCTGAGGAACAACTACTATGTTGAGATTTACAGCAGATACGCTGACAAGGTTTTCAGTCTTACCTTATCGGAAAAAGACAGACTTCAGCTGCTTGACGCACTTTATAAGGACATAAGCTCCCGTTCGGCAGAAGAAAAGTATTATCCCGCATCTCAGCCCATAGGTTTCATATCATTCTCTGTCGGTGATTCTGAAATAACCGCAGATACTGCGCCCGAAAAAACAGAAATCACTGAAAATCCCTTCTCAGCAAAATTCGCAGAGTTTCTCCCGTCAAATCAGTGGTCACCCTATTTCTGCACACACATCACTCCCGATATGGTGAACACAATAAGCCTTCTTAAAAATCTGGGCATTTATGACAGGGTAACGGCATCACCCGGATTCATTACAGCTGAGGTGATACCTGCCGAAGAAGCAATAGAAATTGCTTATGCAGAAGACATTGAATACATCTTCAAGAGTCTTTCAAGATGCTTTGTCTCAAGGTATTCTGCCGTTAAATCAACAAATACACAGGAGGGCAACTGGACACGTTATGAAAACACTGTTGATACTCATACAAATCACGAAATACACACAGATAAGGCAGTTATAAATTCATTACTCAGTGCCTCATACACCGTTTATGAGCAGGATTACCCCGACAAGGGCTGGTTTGTATCATTCAGAACAGCAGACGGTGACACTTCAATATGCTACATTCCTGACGGCAAGCTTCCCTCGGGAATCAGCTGAAAAGTCTCAGGCAGGAACCGTTCATCCGGTTCCTGCTTTTTATATACAAAATATTTGAATTATTTTTTAATTTCCTCTTTATTTTTTTTAAATTATATGTTAGAATAAACCGTGTATATTAAATTATGAGAGGAAAAGCTATGTCTTCACCCCTTGCAGACAGAATAAGACCGATGTCCCTTGACGAGGCTGTCGGGCAGAAGCATCTGCTGGCAGAAGGTGCTCCGCTTCGCAATATAATCCAGTCGGGTATAATTCCCAACCTGATTTTTTACGGCCCCAGCGGTACGGGCAAGACAACTGTCGCAAATATCATTGCCGCATCAACCAACAAAAAGCTTTGCAGGCTCAACGGCACCAACGCTTCAATTGCAGACATACGCAACATAGTTTCTCAGATAGACACTATCGAAGCATCAAACGGAATTCTGCTGTATCTTGACGAAATTCAGTATTTCAACAAAAAGCAGCAGCAGTCCTTGCTTGAGTATATTGAAAACGGCTCAATAACTCTCATAGCTTCCACAACAGAAAATCCCTATTTTTACATATACAGTGCTGTTCTCAGCCGTTCCACGGTTTTTGAATTCAAAACCGTTTCTCCAGAAGATATCATACCTGCCATTGAAAGAGCCTTCCGTTTTATGGGCGAAGAGCTGAAATGCGGGCTTGATATTGAAGACGGAGTAATAAATCACATTGCATATGCCTGCGGAGGCGATGTGAGAAAATCCATCAACACCGTTGAGCTGCTGTGTCTGAGTTCGGTTATCCCCAAAGAGGGTGAGAACAGAAAAATCACCCTTGAAAATGCACATCAGCTGTCTCAGAAAACTTCTCTGAAATACGATAAAGACGGCGACGAGCACTATGATCTGCTCTCCGCCTTCCAGAAATCAATGAGAGGCTCAGACCCTGATGCGGCAATCCACTACCTTGCAAGAATTCTTGCGGCAGGTGATTTACCGTCTGCGTGCAGAAGACTTATGGTATGTGCAGCAGAGGATGTGGGACTTGCCTACCCGATGATAATGCCCATTGTCAAAGCGGCAGTAGATATTGCTTTGCAGGTAGGGCTTCCCGAGGCAAGGATTCCTCTCGCAGATGCAGTCATTCTTGTGTGCAACTCCCCAAAATCCACCACGGGGCACGATGCTATAGCACTCGCAATGGCAGACCTTGAAAAAGGCAGATACGGCCCAATACCGAGACAGCTCCAGAATATGCACTATGACGGCGCTGACACAAAGGTCAAAGGGCAGTTCTATAAATATCCCCATGCTTATCCCAATCACTGGGTAGAGCAGCAATATCTTCCCGATATTCTTAAAGACACTGTTTATTACACCTACGGTGATAACAAAAACGAACAGGCAGCAAAAGAATACTGGGACAAAATAAAAAAATAACGGAGGGATATAATGAAATTTTCCGTTACAACATACAGTTATTCACGTCTTGTGAATGATGAGAACAAAACACTGGTCGATTGCATTCACATTGCAAAGGATTCAGGCTTTGACGGCATTGAATTTGTCGATTTCGTAGGCTTTGAAAACATTGGCGACATGTCAAAGGTACAATACGCCGCAATGCTCAGAGAGGAATGTGAAAAAACAGGCATTGAGCCTGTCAGCTACACCATCGGTGCAGACTTCATAAACGGCTGCGACGGTGATATCGACAAAGAAATTGAGCGTGTGAAGAAAGAGGTTGAAATCGGTGCTGCACTGGGCGTAAAGCTTATGCGACACGATGCCACCGGAGGCTATGCCGCAGACAAGCGTGGCTTCAAGGGCTTTGACGACGCTCTTCCCGCAATAATCAGAGGCTGCCGTGAGGTCACTGAGTATGCAAAAACTTTCGGCATCAGAACAACGGTAGAAAATCACGGATTCTTCTGTCAGGAGAGTCTGCGTGTTGAAAAAATAGTCAACGGCGTTGCAAATGACAATTTCGGGCTGCTTATTGACATAGGCAACTTTATGTGTGCAGATGAAAACCCCGTTGAGGCTGTGGGCAGGCTTGCCCCCTACGCATTCCATGTTCACGCAAAGGATTTTCATAAAAAAGACGGCAATGCTCCCCTCTTCTGTGACGGCTTCTTTAAAACAAGAGGCGGCACATATCTCAGAGGCGCAATCATCGGCCACGGTGATGTCCCCGTTTATCAGTGTCTTTCAACACTTAAAGCAAACGGTTATGACGGCTTTGTCACGGTTGAATTTGAGGGTATGGAAGCTCCTGTTACAGGCACAACCTACGGTCTTAACACATTAAAAAGAATTTTTGAAAATCTCGGTTAAACTGCCCTTGCGGTTTTACATAAACAAAATTAAAACAAAAAATAATTCACAAGGAGTGTTTCTCTAATGAAAAAAATTATTGCACTTATCCTGAGCGTGATTCTTTGCGTATCACTTATGACACCTGCTTTTGCTCTTGATCTCGGCGGTCTTCTCGGCGGCGGTTCATCAGAAGAAGGCGGCGAAGGCGGCTTCAACATCGGTGCTCTTCTTGAGTCTCCCATCGTTGAAAGCATTCTTTCAAACGAAGGCATTATGGATGTCACAGGTATCGTTATTCAGCTTATCGGCACAATGAACAAGGAAAATCTTGAAGCTATGACAAAAGAACAGGCAGAAAAGATGCTTCAGACTCTTGTTGACGAGCTCGGCTGGCAGCTTTCAGCAATCACAGGCAACAAGGATCTCATCATCACATATGATCCTCTCAAGGTTATGGGCAACCTCTTCGACTTTGATGAAGAAGCTCTCACTCAGAAGAATCCTGACGAAGAGCCCGAGCATCCCGATGAAATGGAAATCGGTATGGGTGACGTTGACGGTGACGGAAGAGTTACAGCTGCTGATGCAAGACTTATCCTTCGCAGAGCTGCACAGGTTATCGAATTCACAATGGAACAGGATGAACTTGCTGACGTTGACAAAGACGGCAATGTTACAGCTATGGACGCAAGAATCGTTCTTCGTGTGTCTGCAGGTCTTGAAACACTCGATTGATAATCAAACAAATCAAAGGGGCTGAAAAAAACTTTTGTTTTTTCGAGCCGTACTCTAAAGGACAAAAAGAGTTAATGTAGCAAAAACTGCATTAACTCTTACTTTTTTGCACTGTCACTAAAAGTGGTGAGTAAGTGCGCTTTTAACTTTAAGTGATATTCTTTCCTTCGGAAAGAGTGATATTATGCACTTTTCGGCATAGTGATATTGAAATCTTCGATTTCAGTGTTATTTTATTCGCATAAAACTGTCCGAAGGACAATATCACAATGCGAAGCATTATATAACTGCGAAGCAATATCACTCGCCGTAAGGCGAATAAAACTGCGTGAGTGTCCTCAGGACACCCACGCATTACAGCCCCTATTTTTTTGCATACATTTATGAAAATGAAAAGTGACCTTGAAAGATTACTCTTTCAAGGTCTGATTTTTTTATAGTTTATTTATCAAGTGAACGCATCGTGGGGAAGAGAAGAACGTCTCTGATAGCTGCTGAATCAGTAAGGAGCATACACATTCTGTCGATACCGAATCCGATACCGCCTGTGGGTGCCATACCGTATTCAAGAGCTGTCATAAAGTCTTCATCTGTTGTGTTGGCTTCGTCGTCACCTGCTGCGAGCTGCTCTTCCTGAGCCTTGAAACGCTCTCTCTGGTCGATGGGGTCGTTAAGCTCTGAGTAAGCATTTGCCATTTCCCAACCGTTCATAAAGAACTCAAAACGCTCAACATAGTCAGGATTTTCAGGCTTTCTCTTTGTGAGAGGTGAAATCTCGACGGGATGATCCATAAGGAATGTGGGCTGAATAAGATGATGCTCAACGTATTCTTCAAAGAAGAGGTTGAGGATATCACCCTTCTTATGTCTGTCTTCAAACTCGATATGCTTCTCTTTTGCAAGAGCCTTTGCTTCTTCGTCTGTCTTGATTTCATTGAAGTCAACGCCGGCATACTTCTTGACAGCATCAACCATAGTGATTCTTTCAAAGGGCTTGCCAAGGTCCATTTCAACACCGTTGTAAACAATCTTTGTTGTGCCGAGAACTGCCTGAGCAACGTGACGGTAAAGATTTTCTGTAAGATCCATCATACCGTGGTAATCTGTATATGCCTGATAAAGCTCCATAAGAGTGAATTCAGGGTTATGTCTTGTATCAAGACCTTCATTTCTGAAAACTCTGCCGATTTCGTAGACTCTTTCCATACCGCCGACGATAAGTCTCTTGAGGTAAAGCTCAAGTGAAATTCTCAGTTTGAGGTCTTCATCAAGTGCATTGAAATGTGTTTCAAAGGGTCTTGCTGCTGCACCACCTGCATTTGAAACGAGCATAGGTGTTTCAACTTCAATAAAGCCCTGATTATCAAGATATCTTCTGATTTCTCTTATAATGAGTGAACGTTTGATGAAAGTATCCTTTACATCGGGATTCATTATAAGGTCAAGATAACGCTGACGGTATCTTGTCTCTGTATTGGTAAGTCCGTGATATTTCTCGGGGAGAGGAAGAAGTGACTTTGTAAGGAGCTTGACTGATTTTGCGTGAACTGAAATCTCGCCTGTCTTTGTCTTAAAAACAAAGCCCTTGACTTCAACGATATCACCGATATCATATTTCTTGAAATCAGCATACTCTTCTTCGCCTATGTCATCACGTCTGACATAAACCTGCATTTTGCCTTCACGGTCATGAATATTCATAAAGCTTGCTTTACCCATAGGGCGCTTTGTCATAATTCTGCCGCAGATAGCAACATCCTGATTTTCAAGTTCGTCGTATTTTTCAATGATTTCTGTGCTGTGATAATCCTGCCGGGCAAGAGTTACCTGAAACGGGTCTTTACCTGCTTCCTGAAGAGCAGTCAGCTTATCAACACGAATCTGTCTGAGTTCATTTACACTCTGTTCAGGTGCCTGTTCTTCAGCAGCCTGATTCTTAATTTCGTCTGCCATTTTAATGCTCCTACTTATGATAAATTACTTAGAAATTTCTCTGATTTCAAGTCTGAGGATGCCACCGGGTGTTTCTACATCAACAGCATCGCCTGCTCTGTGACCCAGGAGAGCTTTACCTACGGGAGATTCATCTGAAATCTTGTTTTCAAGGGGATTAGCCTGTGTAAAACCGACAAGCTGATACTTTACCTCTGCACCGAGCTTTGTGTTAAAAACCTTAACAGTCGAACCGATATGGATTGTGTCTGTTGAAAGTGTGGATTCGTCAATTACTTTTGCGTGCTGAAGAGTGTATTCAAGCTCAGCAATGTTTGCTTCAAGCTTTGCCTGCTCTGACTTTGCCTCATCGTATTCACTGTTTTCAGAAAGGTCACCGAATGATTTTGCTTCCTTGATTTTTTCTGCAACTTCGTTTCTTCTTGTTGTACGAAGCTCAACGAGTTTTGCCTTAAGTTCATCTATCGCCGCTTGGGTAAAAAGAAATTCTTCTGCCATTTAATAAACATCCTTTCAGATACTTTTTCATTACAATCAACCTACATTATAACCAAAAACAAGCTATATGTCAAGTTTATACATAAAAAATAATACTTTTATCGCACGCAGAACAGCCATTTTTTTGCGTTGCTATATATCTTGCTGTTTCATAGACCGTGAAGTTTTTTTCTGCAGTTCCGAATGTTCTGCAGACTGCCTGTCTGAGAGCCTTTTCCCCGTTCAATAACATCACAGCCCCAAGGAAATCAGTCTGATTTATATATGCAGGACAGAACGCCTTAAGAGCGGAATGACCGTCCACAAGATACGGAGAAAAGCCTGCTGACGGAGAAAAAACAGTGACATTCTGCGCATTCAGGGTGCCTGCAGTGTCAATATATATACTGTCGCTCCTCAGCTCCCCGATTCCGGTCGCAAGCACGACGCCTGCACCGTAATATGAATACATCTGCCGTATGTCAGCAAAATACCTGAACTCATTGTCTGTAACAACAGTTGTTCTCGACGCATATCTGACAATTTTTCCTATGTATGAAGCATATTTGCCCGTGGGGTCATTTATTATACAGCTGATACGCTCTCCCATAAAAAACAGCTCTTTAAATATAAGCTCAAGCGTATTGAATATGAGAATATTTCTGAATTCATCTGAACTGAAACGCTTCACGGAGCAGTCTTCTGGCAGCATCACATCATCTGCAAGCAAAATATTTGACGAATGTCTGCCCACAACATCAGCGACCTCCTGCCAGTTTACCCCCTTTTCACCGGCAATTGCCTCAACCTCATAAAAGCAGCTTCCTGCTGACATTTTAATGAGTCTGACATCATTCACAGTTCTGCCTTTTCTGACACTCTTCTTTTCCGACTGCACAATTTTAAGTATAACAAACATTTTCATCCTCCTTATCTGTAATATATATTTACAGCAAGGCAGGATTATACAATAATTTACTTCACAAAAAAAAGTCGGTCCGTTTCCGGACCGACCTGTGGATTTATATTGAATTAAACTTCTTCAGCTTCTTCGTCCTTGATGCCGAAGAGAGCCTTGAGCTTAGCGATAAGGTTGTTGAAGAAATCCTTAATCTTCTGAAGGAGAGACTTTGTTTCTTCTTCAACTACTTCCTTAGTAGCTTCTGTAACAGTTTCCCAAGTTACTTCCTTAGCTTCGGGCATTACGAATACATCATTAAGGTCGAATGATTCATCAACACCGTCCTTATTGACTGTATACTTGAGGCCTTCAACTGTAATCTTTGTTGTGGGAGTAACAGCAACTTCTGTGAATGAATAATCATTCATTACGCCGTTTTCAATAATCTGCTTAACAAATGTAACGAAACCGTCAGCAACACCAATCATATTTACCTTGTAATCTTCATCTGCAAGGAAAAGAACCTTAACATATTCTTTGTTGTATTCACAGTATGCTGACTTAGCCATACCGTATGCTGATGAGTATGATGATTCTTCGCCGTCCTTAACTCTGAAGAGAAGAGTGTCGTTGTCATAAACGAGAACGTTTACGGGGCAGTATACACGGACAACTGCTTCAACGGGATTCATATTTTCAACAGGTGTTTCAAAGAGAGCCTTGACCATCATATCAAGAGCTGCCATATTTGCTGTGTATTCTGTACAAGAATAATCAAAAAGCTTTGATTTGATCTTGTTGATGATACCGCCGTTCTGAGCCTCAAGGAGGTTATAGAGTGACTGTTCACCGAATGATCTTACAGAAATTGTTGCGTATGTGCCGAACATTGCACGTGCTGCATCAAAATCTTCTCTTGTTGTGTCATAAGCCTGGAATGCATATTCAAGAATTGCATTTTCTGCATGGTATGATGCGATAAGAGCATCAAAAAGAACATACTGGTCGCTTGTGTTCCAGAGAACATCAGCTACAGAACCACCGATGTTGAATACCTTCTTTGCTGTTGCTGTGTAAACGTTTGACTCAGCAGCAAGGTTGAGAAGCATATCAATACCCTGATTCTGAAGGTCCTGAGTTGCTTCGTTGAGGAAGAATGCAATCTGCTCTTCGATAGCTGTTGTTGCTTCTTCGATAAGCTGAAGAGCTGCTGTCTTCATAGGCTCATATTCTGTGTGGTCTGCTACATACTGAAGCATTTCAACGTAGTAACCGTTAGCAAGCTGAACTGACATAATCTGTGAGTAAGCTTCGATAAGGCCTTCTCTGATATCCTGCCATGCATGACCTGCTTCAATAAGGATATTAACAACCTGGAAGGTTGTGCTCCACTCTGCTGATTCAACAAAGCTGAGAACGTCTGAATGGTCATCAAGGAATCCGTTGAGCTTTTCCATAAAGCTTGCAACGTCTTCTGCCACTTCAAGACCTTCAATAACGTAGTCAACGTAGCTGATACCCATTTCATATGCATATTCTTCGATCATAGCCATAAGAATCTGCTTACAAGTGTCAATGTTAACTTCCTTTGAAAAGTAGTTCTTCCATGCTGCGTCATAAAGACCGAATGCAGTGTAAACAGCCATTGTATCCTGAATTTCTTTGCTGTTGTCAACTACATACTTGTAATGTGCATAGTTTTCACCGTTCTGAAGTGTGTCAAGAAGAACCCAGTAGTTTTCGAACCATGCATCGAGAACTTCCTTGGAGTTTTCATCAATTGCATCTCTTGTCTCAGGAACATTTGCATCTTCTGCAAACGCAACTGTAACGATTGAGAAACACATAATAATTGCTAAGAAGATTGATAAGATTTTTTTCATTAGTGGTTGCCCCTTTCACAATATGTGTATAAATTCATTGTAAAAATATTCTATACCTATTTGTTTTGATTTTCAATTCGAATAATGAACAAACATAAAACAAACTTTTAAGGCACAATGACGAAAATCAGATATTTATTCACAAACTCTTAATATTTTTGCAGAATTACCGTCAACATTTACAAAAAAATCATCAACTGACCATTTTTCTGTGTCATCCGACCACAAGTCAGTGGTTTCAAAAGCATCGCCGTTCACATATCCCTCAGGCATTGAGAACTGCATCTCATTATCTGTCAGGTTAAAGAATGAAATAACCTTATTGCCGTCCTTGTCGTTACATACCCATACAGCCTTATCTTTCTCAGAAACAAGAGGTCTGTTGCCTGATGAGAACTGATTTATTTCAATTATATTTTTATTTGTCAGCAACGAAAGAGTGAACTCATCGTTATCGGGCATATGACCGCCGAACATCAGAGGTGAACGGAAAATTGCCCATAAGGTCATAACTGTTATCTGGTCTTCTTTCGTAAAGCGTGTATAGTTGTCTTCGTTGACATCACCCACACGAAGATGACCGAAGGGCAGCATATCACAGTCGGGCCAGCAGCCTTCTGAGGTGAACTTATACCACATCTCACATTTACGGAACATTTCGTGCACTTTTTCTCTTATATCCCAGAAATCACCTGTCAGACGCCACATATTTGCATTGACAGACAGATGATGTGCGTGCTCAATCATTGCGGGTCCGGGAGAAAGGCTAAGAACCATAGGTCTGCCGCACTTATCCATTGCCTTGCGTATCATTTCAATTTCTTTTCTGCCTGAATAGAGGTCGTTGGGATGACCCTCGGTGATACAGATATCGTCAACCTTGATGAAGTCAACTCCCCAGGAAGCGTAAAGCTCAAAAATTGAGTCATAATACTCCTGAGCTCCCTTCACACGGTCATTTATACCGTACATATCTGTATTCCACGAACAGACGGAAAACTGCTTTGCGATATCTCTTGCAGTGACACCCTCGCACTTTATGGGAGTGTTTCTGTGAACTGCCTGACGGGGAATTCCTCGCATAATATGTATACCGAATTTAAGTCCCATATTATGAATTTTTTCGGCAATAACAGAAAAGCCCTTACCGTCCGCAGCTGAGGGAAATCTCTCGGGAGCAGGAATAAGTCTTGAATACTCATCCATATAAAGCTCTGCAAAATTATGATACTGGCAGGAATGTGCTGTAGGCTCACTCCACTGAATATCACACACAACATATTCCCAGCCGTAATCCTTCAGGTTGTCACGCATATATTCGGCGTTTGCCATAAGCTGTTCCTCGGTAACACCTGCACCGAAGCAGTCCCAGCTGTTCCAGCCCATAGGCGGAGTTTTTGCAACATCATTTTTATTATACATAATTTAAAACCTCCGTTTTAAGTTATTTACATTATATCATCTGCACAGTATTTGTCTACAGCAAATTTTAAATTTATTCACATTTTTTTATTTTTCTCTTGTGCGAAAATGATATATATGATAAAATCATTATAAATATACATATATGGGAGATTGTAATGAAAAACATCAGACAGCTGTTTGCAATCATAATTGCAATATTGACGCTTTTTTCAATATTGACTGTCAGCGCATCTGCAGAAGATGACAGACCTCAGCCTTACGAAATATACAAAAATCATAAGAGCTACACAATGGTCGCTTCACGAAAGGGCTATTTTGCCTCTGCCCCTGAAAATTCACTTAAAGCAATTCACGAGGCAGAAACAGCGGGTGCAGATATAATTGAAATTGATGTTCGTTCAACGGCTGACGGCACGCTTATTCTTATGGAAGACGAAACAGTCGAAAGAGTCTGCTACGGCTACGGTGAGAACACTGTTGTTTCAGAAATGACATACGAAGAAATCAGCAAACTGAATCTTCTTGAAGGTCAGGGCGGTCACGGAGCACAAAAGACAACGCTGAAGGTCACCACTCTTGAAGAGGTTTTCAAAGACAGAAAAATGTATTACCTCTCATCATCGGCACTGAACACAAAGCAGAAAGCCTTGCTGATGATAGATGCCGATTGGTCACTCAGAGAAAAAATCTGCAATCTTGTTATTGAACACGGTATGCAGAATCAGGTTATTTTTTATATAGACGATGCAACAGAAGCTGAAATAGCCGTATGGAAAGAGGCAATGCCGTTTGAGCCTATGGTTATGACTTATTTCAAAGGCAATGTGATTTTTGCCGCAACGGCAAATGTAAAAAAAGCTTCATTGGTTGCAGACGGTATTCACCTTGCAACAAAAAATCCCTACGGTGTTATTTTCGGCGAAACAGTGCAGAACACTGCATATGAATCAGAACTCAGAACAATGGCTACGCCCTGCATCCCTGAAATCTGCGGCAGTCAGGCTCAGGATAACGAATTGTACTGGGATTATCTGATAAGCAAGGGCTTCAGCATCATTATGACAGACAATGTCCCCGCACTGAGAAACTATGTTGACAACAGTCACAATGTAAAGGCGCTTGAGCTTGAATTTGCTCTCAGCAAATATGTTTATAATTGGGAATTACCCGATTTCAATCAGGATAAATTTTTTGACTACAAGCGTGCTTATTCAAATGCGGCAGAGAAAGCAAAAGAGCTTATGAGCCGTGATATGAGCCGTTCATACAGTGATATTGTAACTGCTGTTTATGAGCTTGAAAAAGCAGTCAACGACATAAATATAAATTATAATGCGTTTGAAGACGGCTCTGCAGGCAAAACAATAACTCCCGTTACAATTCTTCTCGCAGCACTTGCAATTGCAGCAGTAAGCGTTGCGGAAATATATGTTTATAAAAAGAAAAAGAAATAAGGAGTACAAAAAATGACACAGACTATGTACATTTCCCTGACAGTTGCGGCAGTTGTTATTGAGGCTGTTTTCACTCCCCTTTTCCTTCACTATCAGCGTCCCGGAATATGCCTGAAATCATTTATCTGCAAAATGATTTGCGCCACTATGTTCCTTTCTGTAGGGCTTCTTGCATTTTTCTACACGGGCAATGACTCAGAGTTTGCAAAATTCCTGATTATCGGTCTTGCATCCTCCTGGATGGGCGATATGTTCCTGCATATGAAGCAGGGCTGCAAGGTTACCTTCGGAATAGGTCTTGTTTTCTTTGCCGCAGCACACGTGCTTTATCTTATCGCTTATTACAAGGCAACAAAACTTTATTTCCCTGAAAGAAGTTTTATAAAGCTCATTGATATCGTTCTGATAATCGTCACAATTCTTGTGTTCTACTATCTGTTCAAGGGCAAAGGTCAGATAAACTTTCTGCATTCTATAATGCTTGTTTTCGCCGTTTACGGAATCATTCTTGTAACAATGTTTGTCAAGGCCGTTGTTTTCGGCATTGAATACATTGCGGCAGGCAACCCTGTTTTCGGCGGGCTTTCTATAGCATTGGGTGGAACATTGTTCTTCTCATCTGACCTTACACTTGTTCTGCTTATGTTCAATGAAAAATGGAAAAAGAGCCACAGACTCAAGGACTACAACATCGGTTCATATTTTCTCGGTCAGACACTTCTCGCACTTTCAGTTCTCTTTGTAGGACTTATATAAATCGCTCACACACGGAGGTAAAAAAATGAGAGCAATTATTTCAGTTATCGGTAAGGACACAGTCGGTATTCTTGCCGCTGTTTCAGCAAAATGTGCAGACTACAACATCAATATCCTCGATGTTACACAGTCTGTTCTTCAGGATATGTTTGTTATGGTAATGATGGCAGACATCTCTGCCATCAACTGCGATTTTGCAAAGTTTGTTGACGAAATGGCAGCACTCGGCAACGAGAGAAATCTTTCAATAAGAGCAATGCACGAAGATATCTTCAACGCAATGCACAACATCTGAGGTGACAGACATTGCTTAATACAAAAGATATTCTTGAAACCATAACAATGATACAGGATGAGAATCTTGATATACGAACAATCACAATGGGTATATCACTTCTCGACTGCTGTCACAGTGACATTGATGTCTGCTGTGAGAAAATCTATAATAAAATCACAACATATGCAAAAGACCTTGTAAAAACGGGTGAACAGATTGAAAAGGAATTCGGTATTCCCATCATAAATAAGAGAATTTCAGTCACTCCTATTGCAATGGTGCTCGCTGCCTGCGAAAACAAGGATGCTGTGAAAATTGCGCTCACTCTTGAAAAAGCGGCAGTGAAATGCGGTGTCAATTTCCTCGGCGGTTTTTCTGCTCTCGTTCAGAAGGGCTTCGCCCCCGGTGACAGAGAGCTTATTGAAGCTATCCCCGAAGCACTCGCAGTGACTGAGCACGTATGCTCAAGCGTCAACATCGGCTCCACAAAAACAGGCATCAATATGGACGCAGTGAAGCTTATGGGTGAAACGGTTGTCAGAGCTGCCGAGCGTACAAAGGATATGAACTGCATAGGCCCTGCAAAGCTCGTTGTTTTCTGCAATGCTCCCGAGGATAACCCGTTTATGGCAGGTGCATTCCATGGCGCAGGTGAGCCCGATTGCGTTATCAATGTAGGTGTTTCGGGTCCCGGCGTTGTCAGAGCAGCCCTTGCAAAGTCAAAGGGACTTGACCTGACTCAGGTTGCAGACCTTATAAAGAAAACAGCATTCAAGATAACAAGAATGGGTCAGCTTGTGGGCACTGAGGCATCAAAGAGACTCGGCGTACCCTTCGGCATTGTTGACCTCTCACTTGCTCCCACTCCTGCAGTTGGTGACTCGGTTGCACATATCCTTGAAGAAATCGGCCTTGAGCAGTGTGGCTGTCCCGGCACAACTGCAGCACTTGCAATGCTCAATGATGCTGTCAAAAAGGGCGGCGTAATGGCATCCAGCCACGTTGGCGGTCTCTCGGGTGCATTTATTCCCGTTTCAGAGGATGCAGGTATGATTGATGCCGCAAGGAGCGGTTGTCTGCGTCTTGAGAAGCTCGAAGCAATGACTGCCGTGTGCTCAGTAGGTCTTGATATGATTGTCGTACCCGGTGACACAACTGCGGCAACTATCTCGGCAATTATCGCCGACGAAGCTGCTATAGGTATGGTAAACTCAAAAACAACTGCAGTCAGAGTCATTCCCGCAATCGGTCAGAATGTGGGTGATGAGCTTGAATTCGGCGGACTTCTCGGCTCAGGTCCCGTAATGCCCGTCAACACATACTCCCCTGAGAAATTCATAAACAGAGGCGGAAGAATCCCCGCACCGATGCAAAGTCTTAAGAACTGACCGACAAAAAAAGGGAGAGGATAGTTTTGAAAAAACAGCTTGCAAACATTGTTTCATTCAGCCGTATAATAGGTGCGTTTGTGCTGTTCTTTATGCAAGATATATCGGCACCGTTTCTTGCAGTTTATATTTTTTGCGGCTTTACCGACCTTATAGACGGTCCTATAGCGAGAAAGACAAACAGCTCAAGCGTGATTGGTGCTACACTTGACACAGTAGGCGATGTGCTGACTTACCTTGCTCTGACAAAAGTTCTCATTATAAAAAAGCTTGTTGCAATGTGGATTATCATATGGATAGCCTCAGCAGGTTTATTGTTTGGTGTTTCTGCCGTAATTTCAAAAAAAAGATTCGGCAAGCTGTATCTGCCGCATACCTATTTAGGCAAGATATTCGGCGGGAGCGTTTTTGTTCTGCCTCTTGCAATGCAGATTATGCCACACACGGTATGGATGGCTGTTATCTGCACAATAGCGAGCATTCACGCATTTGAGCTGTTATACATACAGTCAAGAAATCCCGTTGCAAAGGATTTTATCCCTACTGCATTTCATCTTACAAAAAATATATAATTATAATGAAAAGTCGGTTGTCACTCACTGGAATGACAACCGACTTTTTTAATGCTTCAATATTATATCACATTCAAATTCATTTTTGTCGGCGTTATAACCGTATGTTATTTCGCCGTCATATTTTTTCAGCACTCTCTGCATACTTTTTGTGCCCCAACCGTGATTTTTCTCTTTTTTGCTGCTGCGGAGATTGCCGTCTTTATCAAAAACAGGACTCGTATCACAGGAATTCGTTATCAGAATTTTCATAAAATTGTCATTCACTCTGAACACTGAAAATGAAACATACCTGTTTTTACTTTTTACGGCACTTTCAACGGCATTCTCAAGCGCATTGTCGAGCAGAGCTGTCAGGTCAACCTCATTCATAAAATCAGTGGGTATATTTCCCGCTTCAGTGCTGAATTCAATCCCCTTCTGACTGCACATCTTACGGTAACGGTTTATTATCACATCAATCATTCTGTTGCCGCTGTGGTGAACAGTCTGCGAAAGGCCGAAATCCTCTTTGATTTTGGCTATATAATCATTTACAGCATCGCAGTTGCCCTCCATAGAAAGTGCCTCTATGTTGAGCAGATGATGCTTTATGTCGTGAATAAGAATATTTCTGTCTTCACTCTGACTCATCAGCATTTCATAGTATTCAAGTCTTGCGTTGTTTTTCTGATGCTCAAGCTGAAGAAAAGTGTTTTCATTGTTTGTGCGCTGAACATAATAATAAACTATAAAAACAATTATATTTGCAAGGATGAGCAGAACTGTGCTGATTGAAACAAGGTAAGTGTATTTTTCACTTTTGTCTGTCACAAATACCGAAACAAACAGAACAACAAGAACTGTTGTTACAGGCAGAAATGCAAGGGGAAAAACATATTTTTCTGTTTTTAAGAATTGACCTCTTTTTGCAATTATTCTCGCAACAGAATATGCAAGAAGAAAGTATATCAGCTTACTCAGGCCTGCCTGCGTGATAAGAATGAGCAAGTCTTCTGTATAAGAAAAATATAAAAGTTCAAAAAACGCATTGCCGAGGAATATCAGACACAGCTCAGACAGCAGCATAAATGCCACAAGCATTGCAGTCATAAAAACTGCTGCACCGAATTTTATTCTGTAGCAGACAAGAGCAATCGTGAGCGTCACAACGGCAAAAACAGCAAGATTCAGCATCGGAATCCTAAAAAAGCTGACTGCATAGCTGATAATTGTTGTTATCGAAAACATCACATACACACGGTATTTGCTGTATTCCGATGTAATCTTTCTTGCATAAAGATTTTCAAAAAATATGTAGCCGGTTATGGCTTCTGCAATATAAAATAAGGCATAGCAAATATATGAAATCATAAGCTACCCCCCCCCCAGAACATTCGTTCCGTTGATGTAATCGTAGAACGCTTTTTTGAATGAAGGGAAATATTTTCTTGAGCAATAGACCTTGCATACCTGTCCTCTGCTTTTCAGAGTGACGGTTGTTTTATCAAAATTTGTGACATAACGCAGATTTACAAGATAGCTTTTGTGCACCTGAGCAAACAGCTCGGGGTTGAGAGCCGCTTTCCACCACGCCATTCCACGCCTTGTTTTATATTCTGTATCAACAGTGTGAATCGTCATATTCCTGTTATCAATATAAAGATACAGAATATCAACAGTATAGATTTTTATTGTACCGTCATCGTTATTGAAGACAACAGGCTGATTTATTTTAAAATATCTGTTCACAGCTGCAGTAAGATTGTTCTGAAATCTCTTTTTGTCAAGCGGCTTTGAAAGATATCTGTAAACACTCAGCTCCATAGCGTCATCAAGATATTCATTATAGGTTGTTATCATTATAATTACTGCATTTTCATTCTGCTGTTCAATGTGCTTTGCACAGATAAGCCCGTTTGCACCCGGCATCTCGATATCAAGCATAGCAATATCAAACACAAGCCCTGATGCAATAAGACTCTCTGAGTTTGTGAATGTATAAAGCTCATAATCAATGTTCTGCTGTACCATACACTCTATGGTATAGCTTTTTATTATTTCGAGTGATTCGGGAGAATCGTCACAGATTGCAATTTTCATAATTCCGCCACCTCTTTGCACAATAATCCACAATCAGTATACCATAAAAGCAACCTGCTTTCAATAAAACCCGTCTGCTGCTTTTGCAAATTTTAATACCCGTTTTGCAAATTAACGGATTTTTTTGGCAATGTATGCTACAATCCTGATATAAAAAACACAGTTTTTGTGCAAAGAGGTGAGACCGATGGTTTAAAGAACAACCAAACCAAAAACAAACCATATTGAGAAAAAATGAGAAAAAACTATTTAAAGCCGATAATTTACGGCACACCAAAGGAGAAAAAAACTATGCGTAAAATTAAAAAATCACTGGCTGTCCTGCTGGCAGTTCTTATGCTGGCATCTTTCACTCCCTTATTTGCTTCGGCGGCTGACCCGATTGCATTAACAGAAGCTAATGTTACTGTTTGGCCGACAGTAAGCGGTGAAATCTATTATGGTCAAAAAATAAATGAAGGAATCACACTTTCCGGCGGCGAGGTTCAATATAACGGTACTGTTGTTGCAGGTCATTTTGAATTTATTGACCCAGAGCTTCGTACAAATGTGGGTATTCCTAATTTGAAGTTTGTTCCTGATGATACAACTGCTTATTCAGTTTCTGAAATAGGATACGCTTGGGATTTAATGTTTACAATAAATAAGACCACACCTGTTTTTGTAGATGCAAATGATACTCCCGTTGCAACTGAAGTTGCCTCAGCAGGAACTCTTTTAGGAAAGTCAAAAATCTCTGGCGGACAGGTTATGAATCCGTATTATCCTGAAGAAGCCAGTGTTTTAGGATATACTTGGTCATGGGTAAATCGTAGAGAACCCGTTACTAAAAGTGGATATTATGAAGCTCAGTTGGGCGGCGGTTCGTATAATACTATTACTACAATGATATATGTTAAGATTGCGGGAGATGCTCCAGAAACATCTATTACTGAAATGCCAACAATTCCTGAATTAAGCTACAATCCTGATATGACTTGGGCGGATGTTGAAATAACAGGAGGCAAAGCTGTAATTAACGAAACTGAAGAAGTTGCCGGCACATTTGCGATTAGTGATTCTTGGAAAAACAAAGTGCCTGCAGTAGGTTCATATAATGTTTCAGTTGTGTTTACCCCCGACGATTTAACCAAAGCATCTGTTTATACAATGCTTATCCCCGTAACAGTTAACCAAGGTACAATCAAATTCGTTGACGAAAACGGAAATGAATTTGTTCCCGAAATCAGAGTGCCCTATGGTACAAAGCTTGATGACGGTAATTTTGTTCCTTTATATATCGAGTCAATAAAAACAAACTACGACGGCAGTCTTAAATATATGCTGGATGAAAGTATAGAAGATACCATTCCTGAGGTCGGCACATATGAATACACGGTTAAGCTTTCAACCTATAAAACAATTGGTGTAACACCGGACTACGCTGATTCCGTGTTACCATTCAGACTTATTGTTGAGCCCATAACAGTAGAAATGACTGCTGACATGGTTATCCATGCAAGTGAGGAGCTTGCTCAGAACGAACGTTATTACAGATTTGTAAGAACAGACGGCGAAAATGTTCAGCCTAAGGGCACCTATGATGTTTACATTGACGGCGAGCTTTATGCTGACGATGTAAAGACTTTTAAATGGTTGCCGACAGCATCAAAGAATTATGAATTCAGAGTAATTTATAATCCCGTTGAAAACGATCCGTTCACCGTAAACGAATGGACACAGAACGAGCGTGTCACTATGTGGAGAAATATAAAATTTGATACAAAAAATGTTACTTCGCCGTTTAAAGCTCTTGCAGGTTCAGAAGTAACAGTCAAGTGGACCGGTGCGAATGAAGATTTTATGAACTGGGTAATTACAGATACAAACGGAAACCCTGTTGATGTTGACATAAAGACTGAAAAATTAGTTGTTGATGAAAACGGAAATGTTATCGGTAAAGAAATTGTTGACGGCGATTACACAAGCACAAATATCATATTCACAATGCCTGACACAGATATTGAGATATCAACAAAAGACACTGCTCCCGAAGACGGCAAAAATGATAATTCACTCTGGTCATTCTGGCAGAAGCTTATTAACTTCATTATTGAAATCTACAGAACAATAGATAATCTTTTCCATATCGGTTAATAAATCAGATATCTTCTATTGATAAGT
>CALEII010000029.1 GCA_937876205.1 uncultured Clostridia bacterium | reverse complement strand
AATTGCTAATTGCCAATTTAATTTGTCGAGGGCACCTCGACAAATTATTGTTTACAAACAAAGGCTGAACGGATTTCCGTTCAGCCTTTAAGTTTATTCAAGGTTTATTTTTATATATTCTGCAATAACGGGTGCCAGCTTTTTTATTTCAGCACCGGAAGTGTTCACGCACAGGTGATAGCTTTCTTTTGCGCCCCATTTTTTGTCAGACATAAAACGCTGATGTCTTGCTCTGCCGGCATCTATCTGCTTGATTTTTCTTTTAAGCTCGTTGTCTCTCAGATTTTCACCCTCAGGTGCTCTTTCACGGCAACGGGCAAGTTTTGACGCCATATCAGCATAAACAAATATATTGAACGGGTCATAATCCTCAAGAATGATGTTTGCGCATCTGCCCACTATGACACAGTTGCCCTTTTCTGCTGCTTCACGCAGAAGTTTGCACTGTGACGACAGAAGCTGAATTGCCTGCTGACCTGTTGTGTCGGTATATGAAAATGTTCTGCCGTAGGTTATGGGCATTGTGAAGGGCACTCCGCCTTCAAGAACCTTTTCAACATAATTCTCGTCAAAATCGTGTTTTTCGGCAATTGCAGAAATGATTTCACGGTCATAATAAGCGTAGCCGAGAATATCTGCTATCCTTTTGCCCAGCTCTCTGCCGCCGCTGCCGAATTCACGGCTGATTGTGATAATGTTCATATGCCATCCTCCTTCGGATTTTTTCTGATTTTATTATAATATGAAAGGTGGAGAAATGTCAAACAATAATTTATCATCCCGACAAATTATTGTTTTCTTGTTAAAATTTTAACTTTTGATAAACACTTTACTATTTATGTCGGTTGTGTTATTATAATATAAATATGTATTATTTATTGTTAAAATATAACACTTTGACGAAAGTCGGTTGTTTCTGAGTATATGATTTTAAAAAATTCTGATAACGCAAAAAAGAAGATTTCAGCAGTCATAACAGCTGTCGCAGTTGCAATATTGCTGGCGGCGGTTTCGGTTTTTTTTGTTCATCAGGGCAGTCAGAAGCCATACAGTCATACGGGCTTTGCAATGGGAAGTCAGATTTCCGTTACTTTCTACGGTAAAGACAGACCTGAAACGGCAGATGAAATCCTGTCCGGTATATCAACTCTTGATGCTGACCTTATTTCAAGAAAATCTGAAGTATCAGAGATTTTCAGGCTCAATGAGTCGGGCACATATACTTTGTCTGACAAAACGCTGACGTATCTGAATCAGACGCTGGATATCTGCAGACATTCAGACGGAGCTCTTGATATAACTGTCGGCGGGCTTTCTGCACTCTGGGACTTCGATTCGGCAAAAAACGCAGTCCCTGCACAAAGCAAGATTGAAAAGCAGCTGATGGCTGTAGGTTATGAAAAGGTTAAGGTTGACGGCAATGCAGTGACTCTCGGTGAAAATCAGATTGTTGACCTTGGAGCTGTGGGCAAGGGGATTGCCTGCGATGTTGCCGGAGAGGTATTAAAAGACCGGGGCGTTGACAGAGCATTACTCACCGTAGGCGGTACGGTTATGACTTATTCTTCATCAGATGATGAAAAGGGCTGGAATGTGGGCATAAGAACGCCCGATGCAGGTGACAGCTCGGCATTTATGAAAATTCATCTGGCTGATACAAGATTTGTTTCCACCTCGGGTAATTACGAAAAATATTTTGAGTACAACGGCAGAATTTTTCATCATATACTTGATACAGAAACAGGCTATCCTGCAGAAAAAGAGCTGAAAAGCGTGACGATTGTTGCCCGTAACGGTCTTGTTTCGGATGCTCTTTCAACTGCCTGTTATGTGCTCGGCAGAGAAAAGTCCGGGGCATTGCTTGAAAAATATGATGCAGATGCAATATTTGTTGACAAAAACAACAATGTCTATGTTACAGAGGGTATCAGTGACAGCTGTACACTTCTTAATGAATCTTACACGGTGAAAAGCAATGGATAAAAAACCGTTTATAAAAAAATCAGATCTGCTGATAATTGCGGCGTGTCTGATTCTTGCACTGATATGCTTTATTGTGTCTTTGGCAGGCAAGGGCGCAGTAAAAACAGCAGTAATTTCGGCAGACGGTGAAGAGCTTACACGGATAACGCTCGGCGAGGGCGTAAGTGAAACTGTGACTGTGGGCGGTGCCGTCATTACAGTCAACGGAAATACCGTTTTCTTTTCAGAGAGTGACTGTCCCGATAAAACGTGTGTTAAAACGGGAATTCTGTCATCAGCAGGTGATTCCTCAGCCTGTGTACCGAACCGTGTGTCTGTTTATATTGAAGGAAAAAAAGTTGAAAACGGTGTTGATATAATTGCTTATTGATAAAAGCAAAAAAGGAAAAAGCGTTGCTCTGCGCACAGCTCTTGACGGCATTCTTGCTGCTTTGGCGCTTGCACTTGCTTTTCTTGAGGGGCTTTTGCCCGATGTTGCGTTTCTTCCTCCGGGTGCAAAGCTCGGGCTTGCAAATGTGGCTGTTATGTTTGCGGTACTTGCAGTAGGCTATGCTGACGGATTTACGATAATGCTCATAAAATCCTCATTTGTGTTTTTCACAAGGGGAATTGCCTCATTTATTATGAGTGTTTCGGGAGGAGCCGTAAGCTGCGTTGTGATGATTATCATTGTTGCAGTTTCAAAAAAGTTGAATAAAGAATTTTCATATATAGGTATTTCGGTTATCTGTGCCGTTGTGCATAACATCGGTCAGGTTGCGGCAGCAAGTGTATATATGTCAACAAATCTGATGACATCTTACCTTCCTCTGCTGATAATAACGGGTGTGGCATCAGGTTTTATAACCGGTGTTGTACTCAGAGCCGTAATGCCGGCAATTCTCAATAAGGGGTTGAAATGATGAGCAAAGTAACAGACGGAATTTTAAAAGCCGTCAAGCAGGTAAGGGGTGGTGTTCTTGTTGATCATCACAAGGACACAAAGGACAAGGCTACTGTCCGTATAACACCTCCTGACAGGGTAATTCTGCCGATGCAGCAGCATATCGGTGCACCTTGCTCGCCGATAGTCAAGGTGGGTGACCACGTTGATGTCGGTCAGATGATTGCAGACAGTGACAAATATGTGTCTGCACCCATTCACGCATCAATTTCGGGTAAAGTCACTTCTGTTGCCGATGTTAAGGTCGCAAGCGGAAGAATGGTTCCTGCAATTACAATTGAAAATGACGGTGAAATGACTCTTTGTGAGGATATAAAGCCTCCCGTTGTCAATAACAAGGCAGACCTTATCAAGGCAATACGCAACTCAGGTCTTGTGGGTCTCGGCGGTGCAGGTTTCCCCTCTCATGTCAAATTCAATATCCCCGAGGACAAGAATATTGACACTCTTATTATCAATGCGGCAGAGTGTGAGCCGTTTATCACTGTTGACTACCGTGAGTGCATAGAGAACACAAGAAATATTGTTGACGGTGTTTATCTGCTCAAGGATATTCTGGGCTTTAAGAATATTGTTATTGCTGTTGAGGATAACAAGCCTGATGCGATAAAAATACTCAAGGATATCGCAGATATGGACCATACAGACAACGCTGTCAAGGTTATGACACTTAAATCAAAGTATCCTCAGGGTGCAGAAAAAATGATGGTTCAGTCTGTTACAGGCAGAAAAGTGCCGGCAGGCAAATTGCCTGCTGATGTGGGCTGTGTTGTTGCCAATGTCGGCTCAGTTGCTTTCATTGCGAGACACGTAAGAACAGGCAGACCTATTATCAGCCGTACTCTTACAGTCAGCGGCTCTGCAATAGCAAATCCTATGAATGTCCGTGTTCCCGTTGGCATTGAGGCATCAAAGGTTATTGAATTCTGCGGCGGCTTCAAGAAAGACCCCGTTAAGATAATTGCAGGCGGTCCTATGATGGGTACTGCACTTATTGATACAAATGTACCTATTCTCAAGAGCAATAATGCGCTTCTTGCTTTTGCCGATGAGGTTGTTACAAATAAGAAAGAGCGTGCCTGTATACATTGCGGCAGATGCGCAGATGCCTGCCCGATGAGTCTTATCCCCACGGATATTGAGGCGCTCGCAATGAATAAGGATGCAGAAGCTCTGGGTAAAGCAGGTATTTCTGTATGTATGGAATGCGGAAGCTGTGCTTTCTCATGCCCTGCAGGTAAACCTCTTGTTCAGTATATGAGACTTGCAAAAGATGTTGTCAGAGAGGCAGGTGCAAAGAAATGAAAAAATTAACAGTCAGCGCATCTCCTCACGTGCGTTCAAAAGATACCGTACCCGGTATAATGCTTGATGTTATCATAGCTCTTGTGCCCTCTCTTGTCGCATCAATTGTAGTTTTCGGTTTCAGAAGTCTTCTTGTGACTGCAGTGTGTGTTGCTTTTTGTGTATTCTTTGAATTTATATCAAGAAAGATTATGAAGCGTGACACCACAATCGGTGACCTGAGTGCTGTGGTTACGGGTATGCTTCTTGCATTTAATCTGCCCGTTTCAATACCTCTGTGGATGTGTGCAGTGGGCAGCTTTTTTGCAATAGTTGTTATCAAGCAGTTCTTCGGCGGCATAGGTCAGAATTTTGTAAATCCCGCAATCGGCGGACGAATTGTTATGCTTGTTTCATTCTCATCAGCAATGACCAATTGGACAGTACCTATGAGCTGGAATCAGGGACTTGATGCAGTGACAGCTGCAACTCCTCTCTCAGTTCTCAAAGCAGGTGAGGTTTCGGCTGAACTCCCCACGCTGTGGCAGATGTTCCTTGGTGTAAGAGGTGGCTGTCTGGGTGAAGTGAGTGCCGTTGCGATTCTTATCGGTGCTCTTTATCTGCTTGCAAGAAGAGTTATCAAGCCTGTTATACCTGTTTGCTTTATAGGCACAGTTGCAGTAATTATGCTCATTGCAGGCAAGGGTGACTTTGAATTTATGGCATATGAACTTCTTTCAGGCGGTCTTTTGCTCGGTGCATTCTTTATGGCAACAGATTACGCCACAAGCCCCATCACAACAAAGGGTAAGGTGATTTTTGCAATAGGCTGCGGTGTGATAACCTCTGCAATCAGACTCTGGGCAAATCTTCCCGAGGGTGTGTCATACTCAATCATCATAATGAACATACTTGTTCCTCACATAGAAACAATAACAAGACCGTTACCCTTCGGTGTTGAGAAAGAAAAAAAGAGCAAGAAAAAGGAGGAGGCTGCATCATGAAAAAGTTTTCTCCCAAAGAAATATTACTCCCCACAATAGTTCTTCTCATTATCTGTGTGGTGTCTGCGGCACTTCTTGCAGGTACAAATATGCTCACAGAAGATAAAATTGCTTCAATTGAAGCCGAGGCAAAGGCTCAGGCGATGCAGATTGTAATGCCCGATGCGGCTTCGTTTTCAGAGGCTGTCGCAGCAGACGAAAAGCTCGAATACAGCACGGCTCTTGATAAGGACGGAAATGTTATCGGCTATGCTTTCACTGTAACGGATAACGGCTACGGCGGTGAAATCAGGGTTATGGTCGGTATCAATGCTGACGGCACTGTTGCAAAGCTTCAGGTGCTTTCCGCTGACAATGAAACTCCCGGTCTGGGTCAGAATATCAAAAAGGATTCATTCCTTGACAGATTTGTCGGCAAATCGGGAACTCTTACCGTTACAAAAAATGCTCCTTCACAGGACAGTGAGATTCAGGCAATCACAAGTGCCACAATCTCATCAAATGCAGTTGTCAGAACAGTAAATGCGGCAACAGCTTATTATAACAGTAATCTTACGGGAGGTGAGAACAATGGCTGAGAAAAAATCTCTGTGTAAAGAATTTACAAAAGGTCTTATAAAAGAAAACCCTGTTCTCCGTCTTGTTCTGGGCACCTGTCCCACTCTTGCGGTTACAACATCTGTTACAAATGCCATCGGTATGGGTGTTGCGGCAACAATTGTTCTTGTGTGTTCAAATATTGTTATTTCGGCACTGCGTAAGGTTATCCCCTCAAAGGTGCGTATTCCTGCATATATTGTAGTTATTGCAGCCTTTGTTACAATAGTTCAGATGCTTGTCAAGGCATTTGTTCCCGCACTTGATACGGCTCTGGGTGCATTCCTTCCGCTTATTGTTGTAAACTGTATTATTCTCGGCAGAGCAGAGGCTTTTGCAAGCAAGAATACCGTTCTTTACTCAGCAGTTGACGGACTCGGAATGGGCGTCGGCTTCACTGCAGCTCTTTGTATGATGGGTGCTGTCAGAGAAATTCTCGGTGCGGGCACATTCCTCGCAGGTATTCAGGATCTTCTCGTTCTCTTCGGTGACAATGTCTTCGGCGGCTGGAACGGTCTGGATTTCAATAATGCTCTGGGTACTGTCGGTCTTTCACCGATAACACTCTTTATTCTTCCTGCGGGCGGATTCTTTGTTTTCGGTATCCTGATGGCAACTGCAAACAAAATTGCCGAAGGTATGGGTAAACCCAAGGCTGTTCTCGGCTGTGCATCCTGCCCTATGGCAGAACACTGCACAAGCAGACGTGAACACGAAGAAAGTGAAAAGAAGGGGGCAGGTAAAGGATGAAATATCTTATAGCTTTGCTTGTAATGGGACTCCTTACAAACAACTTTGTTCTTTCAAAATTCTACGGTATATGCCCGTTTTTGGGTGTATCAAAAAAGCTTAATACGGCAGTAGGTATGAGTGCGGCAGTTATCTTTGTTATGCTTATGGCAACTGCGGCTACATATCCCATAAATCAGCTTCTTATTAAAAATGACCTTGAATATCTTCAGACAGTTATATTCATTCTTGTAATTGCAGCTCTTGTTCAGATGGTTGAAGTTGTTCTTAAGAAGTTTATGAAGCCTCTCTACAATGCGCTGGGAATTTATCTTCCCCTTATTACAACAAACTGTGCTGTTCTCGGCGTTGTTCTTCTCAACGTAGATGAGGGTTACACATTTATTCAGGCAATGGTCAATTCACTCGGTGCAGGTCTCGGCTTTATGCTTGCAATGGTGCTCTTTGCAGGCGTAAGAAAGAAAATGGAAAACTGTGATGTTCCTGAAGTTCTACAGGGTCTGCCCATAACTCTTATTGCAGCATCTCTCGTTTCCCTCTCGTTCCTCGGTTTCGGCGGTATCGTTGAGGGTATGGGACTTATATAAGGAGGGATACCGATGAGTGGAATTTTAACTGCAGTTCTTATTGTGGGTATAATCGGTCTTGTGTGCGGTATTGCTCTTGCGATTGCATCAATAGTTTTTGCCGTTCCCGTTGACGAAAAGGCAGAGGCAATAACTGAAATGCTTCCCGGTGCAAACTGTGGCGCCTGCGGTTTTTCAGGCTGTGCAGGCTATGCGGCGGCACTCTCTTCAGGTGAGACTACAGACACAGCTCTGTGTAACCCCGGCGGGAATGAGGTGTCAGCTCAGATTGCCGAATATCTCGGTCTCGCAGCAGGCACAATTGAACCTATGGCAGCAGTGGTGCTCTGTCAGGGTGTTTATGCAAACGCCACAACAAAAATGAAATATAAGGGCGTTGAGAGCTGTAAAATGGCTTCTCAGCTTTTCGGCGGACCGAAGGACTGTATTCACGGCTGTCTGGGTCTGGGTGACTGTGTGAGAGAATGTCCTTATCACGCAATTCACATCTGCGACGGTGTTGCAAGAATCAACCCTGAGCTTTGCAGAGCCTGTAAGAAGTGTGTTGCAGCCTGTCCCAAGGGACTTATTGAGCTGCTTCCTCTGAGCAAGTCAAAGGCTGTTGTTCTCTGTAAAAATAAAGATAAGGGTGCTCTTGCACGAAAAGAGTGCAAAATGGCTTGTATCGGCTGTATGAAGTGTGTCAAGGCTTGTGAATATGAAGCTGTGACAGTTGCAAACTTCAATGCTCACGTTGATATCAGCAAGTGTGTCGGCTGCGGCAAATGTAAAGAAGAATGCCCCGTGGGCTGTATTGATATCCTTAAACTGTGATAATTATGAGGGTGATGTGTTTTTGCATCACCTTCATTTTTTATGTAAGTTTTTTCTTGCATTATAATGTATACTGTGATAATATATATTAGATATGATATTTTTTTGGGAGGAAATCTGAATGAGTAAAAATCCCGTTATTATAGTGCCTGCACTCGGCCGGTCAAAGCTTTATATTACTGATGCAAACGGCAATAAAATCAAGAATGTATGGCCCTTTGAGCTTGATGAAAAGGCTCTGCTTGAAGAAATGAAGGGCTCACTTATGAAGATGATGCTTTTCAGAACCGATGGCGGCTTCTCAGACAAGGTTGCAGGGATCGTGGACGAAATTACGGCTCCTTTTGCGCTCGATGAAAACGGAGAGAACGTAAATACAATAAAAACAGCACTTTCTTCATCCTGCTATGCCGAATGCAATGAAAATGAGCAGGAATTTATAAAAAAAGTATACCCTGTTGACGGTCTTGTCGCAGAGCTTGGCGCAGATAAGATTTTTTATTTTGAATATAATTTTTTCGGCGATGTTTTCAGTAATGCAAAATCACTCTATGAGCTTATTGCTGAGGTAAAGGCAAAAACAGGCAGTGAAAAGGTTGATTTTATAGTAATGAGCACCGGTGCGGCAGTTTTTAAAGCCTGGATTAAGCAGAATTCTGCAGAGCCTGTTGCCGGAAAGGTTGTTTTTGTCACTGCATTCCTTGACGGTGCATCTGCTGTTGCCGACATCTATGAGGGTAAAATCAATCTTGAAAATCCCGCAGCACTGCTTACGGCAATGGGCGGCAAGGCTGCATCACTTGCCCAGGTTGTGGGAATGCTCCCTGCAGATGTGATTGAAAATGTTATTTCAAAATCAATAAATGTTCTCAGAAAAAATATACTTAACAATTGCTCATCGCTGTGGGCACTTATTCCTGTGAACAGATTTGATTCAATTCTTTCAAAACAAAAGATGACTACCGACTTATGGGCAAAAGTTAGTGAAATTAAATGTTATACGGAGCGTATAAGAGAAAACTTTAAAGCCCTCGAAGAAAAAGGTGTGAAGTTTGCGTTTGTGTGCGGTAAGGGCAGACGTCTGCCTGAGATTTTCGCATCAGCAGATGTTGACTGTGACGGAATAGTTGATGTTTCATCCGCTTCACTTGGCGGTGCATTTGAAGAAAACACACTGTATGTTGACTCGCTTGAGCATATCGGTGCAGTAAAAAACGAAGATGTCATTTCGTTTGTTGAAAAATTTTTAGCTTGATTATATCGGAGGGAAAATAATGGCTGATATGGAATATGCCATAAAAGTTAGGAATCTCAACAAGTCTTACGTCAAAGGGCACACTGTGCTTGACGATGTTTCATTTGATATTCCTGCAGGCAAAATAGTTGGTCTTCTGGGACCTAACGGCTGCGGTAAAACAACACTTCTCAAAATTCTCTCAGGCTGTATTCACGAATACAGCGGCAGAATTATTATAAACGGCAATCCTCCCGGAGTTGTTACAAAAGCAACAACTGCATTCCTGCCTGACACAACTTATCTTGCAGACTGGTTCAGAACTGTTGATGCAATTGATTATTTCAACGATTTCTTTCAGGATTTTGATAAGGTCAAGGCAATGGAATTTGTTCACAGATTCGGTCTTGACCCTAAGCAGAAGATAAAAACCATGTCAAAGGGTATGCAGGAGAAGGTACAGCTTCTTCTTGTTATGTCAAGAAAAGCCAAGCTTTATCTGCTTGACGAGCCTCTCGGAGGTGTTGACCCTGCAGCGAGAGAAAATATACTGAATATGATTATGGATAATTACGCAGAAAAATCTACTCTTCTGCTTTCCACACATATGGTGAATGACCTTGAGGCAAGCTTCAATCACGTGCTTATTCTCGGCCACGGCAGAGTTCTTGTGAACACCTCCGTTGACAATGTAAGAAGAAGCGGCAAGTCTCTTGAGGATGTATTTAAGGAGGTAATCGGCAATGACTGGGAAGTTGATTAAGCATGAGCTCAAAGCCGGTGCAAGGCGTATGGGCAATATATATCTTGCTGCGCTTATAGCCTGCGTTGCGATGCTGTTTTCTGCTTTCTTCAAAAGTGGATTTATGCGTTTTGTTTCATCTGCGGCAGTTGTTGTTGTTGCGGCAATTGCTGTTATTGTGACGTTTGTTTCTGTTGTTTTCGGTGCAAATAAGAGTCTTTTCGGCAGGGAAGGTTATCTCACACAGACACTGCCCGTAAGGACAAGCTCTCTCATTTTCTCAAAGTGGTTTGCATCATCTGTATGGGTAATGATAAGCTATGGCTTTGTTGCAATAGCATTTGTGGCTGTTTTTGTTTATTGGACAACCGAAAATCAGGAGGGTGCTGAAATCTATGATATGATTTACACATTCCTGCAGGGCTTCGGTATCGGTGCTGAGGCTGTCTATCAGAAATATCTGCTTGTCAGTGCAATCATAGGTCTTTTCAATGCCTGTATTTTTGTTATGTTTGTGCTTTTCTCCATAACACTTTCAAATATCAGTCCGTTTCACAAGCTGGGCACATTCGGTGTTATAATTTATCTTGCGCTTACTGTTTTTGTCATTCAGGGGGCAACATACGGCCTTGAGAGTCTTTGTGATGTGACAATGATTATAGAGTCAACGGGAATTTCAATGACTGTTTCTCAGCAGGCAATAACAGAAGCTACAATGAAGGGTGCAATGACAATTGGCTTTACGGGAGTTTATTTCAAGACGATTGTTACAGTGTTCCTTTACATTCTGACCGTTCAGCTGACAGAATCAAAGATTAACCTGAAATAAGTGATATTATGCAGATAATTGATATTTCAAGAGACATTACAAAATGTGAGCTTTACCCCGGTGACCCTGAGGTAAGGCTCGAAGTTGCTTCTGCCTTGTCCCGTGGTGACAGCTGCAATCTTTCTGCGATCTATACAGGGCTTCACAACGGCACACACGCAGACGCTCCGCTTCATTTTATTGAAGGCGGAGAGTCAATAGAAAAAGCAGATTTATCTGTATTTATCGGTGAGTGTTATGTCATTGAAGTACCTGAGGGACCCATAACGGGTGAATATGTTGATAACCATTTTCCGAGAGATGCTGAAAGAGTCCTGATAAAGGGCAACGGCAAGGCGTGGTTTATGGAAAACGGCGCAGAAGAAGTGGCATTCAGCAAGATAAAGCTTATAGGTACAGATTCACTTTCAGTGGGTACTCACGGGAATCAGACAGGTCCCCACAGAGCTCTTCTGAGAGAGAATGTGGCAATTGTTGAAAATCTTGACCTGAGCAAGGTAAAGCCCGGCAAGTATTTTCTGCTTGCACAGCCGCTGAAGATAGGCTCAGCAGAGGCAGCACCTCTGAGAGCAGTGCTTCTGGCAGACTTTATTTTTTGGTCGGGAAGTAAGGCATAAATTACTGTAATTGAAAATTTAAAATTGAGAGTTAAAAATGAAGGTGGTTTTCCTTCGGAAAACATTATATAGAGCGTAGCGGAAAAGTGCGAAGCACTTCCGACACTTTCCATTTTCAATTTTCCATTCGAGCACTGCCCGACAAATTCTGATTTATTTTATGAAAGGAAAGCTGTTATGAAAAGAATTGCAAGCTTTGAAGTTGATCATACAAATCTTCAGAAGGGAATGTACACATCACGTGTTGACGGAGATGTTGTTACATATGATATCAGAACAAGACGTCCTAATGTGGAAGAGGTTATGGATAATGCCTCAATTCACACTGTTGAGCATCTTTTTGCAACCTTTGTGAGAAATTCTCCTCTTGCAGACAAGATAATCTATTTCGGGCCTATGGGCTGCCGTACAGGTTTTTACTTCCTCGTTCGTGATATGGCAGAGGGAGATGCAGTAAAGCTCACTCAGGATGCTTTTGAGTTTATTGCTTCTTATGAGGGTGAAATTCCTGGAGTGTCAGCTGCTGAGTGCGGTAACTACCGTGACCACTCTCTTGAGGGTGCAATAAATGAAGCAAAAATGTTTCTCCCTGTTATCAGAAATGTAACAGTTGAGAGCCTTAAATATTGACAGTCAGATTTGTTTAAAATGACTAAAATTATCGGTTGATTTTTGTAATTTTAAAACAGAAAGTATGTTCACCACAATATATTGTATGTTTTAAAAGCTGTCAAACGATATATTGTTGTGATAAACAAAAACGGTGGCATATTTAACAAAAATCAGTCGGTGGAAAATAATTTTTTGAAATGGTCTTTTAATTTTTCCCGTTTGGTGGTATAATATCTCTGTTAAAGAGCGATTTTTTGTTTTGCGGGTGCAATGGTTTTCCCGCATATCCGATATATGTTATACACAACTTTAAGGAAGTAAACCGTTATGGAAAAATACGTAATTAACGGCGGTAAAAAGCTTTTCGGTGAGATTGATATCAGCGGCGCAAAGAATGCTGCTGTTGCAATTATCCCCGCAACGCTCCTTGCTCAGGATGTATGCAGACTTGAAAATGTGCCGGACATCAGAGATGTTCAGGTTATGGTCAAGATTCTCATAGAAATGGGCGCAACCGTCAGATATATAAACGCCAACACCATAGAGATAGACACAAGATACATCAATTCTTATGTTATTCCCTATGAGATGACAAAGTATTCACGTTCATCATACTATCTTCTTGGCGCACTTCTCGGCAGATGCAATCACGCAAAGGTTGCAATGCCCGGCGGCTGTAACTTCGGCGGTGTAAGACCTATTGACTTCCATCTCAAGGGTTTTGCAAAGCTCGGTGCGGCAATTACAAATGACAACGGTATGATAGATGCCGAAGCTTCTGAGCTTAAAGGCAACACAATTTATTTTGACAAGGTTTCCGTTGGTGCGACGGTAAATATAATGCTCGCAGCCGTTAAGGCAAAGGGACTCACAATCATCGAGAATGCGGCAAGAGAGCCTCATATCGTAGACCTTGCAAACTTCCTTAACCTTATGGGCGCAAATGTCACAGGCGCGGGTACAGATGTTATCAGAATCAAGGGCGTTGAGTCACTTCACGGCTGTACATCATCCATTATTCCTGATCAGATTGAGGCAGGTACATTTATGGTTGCGGTAGCTGCAGCAAAGGGCAATGTTCTTCTTAAGAATGTCATTCCGAAGCATCTTGAGTCAATCACAGCAAAGCTCCGTGAGTGCGGTGTTACTGTTGAGGAGTATGACGATGCCGTCAGAATCATCAGTGAAGAGAGGGCAGGTACCTGTAAGGTCACTGCAATGCCTCACCCCGGTTTCCCCACAGATATGCAGCCTCAGATGACAACCTTCCTTGCACTGAGCAACGGTACAAGCATTGTTACCGACGGCGTATGGGATAACCGTTTCAGATATGTTGACCAGCTCAGCAAAATGGGTGCAAACATTCAGGTTGAAGGTAAGACTGCTATTATTTCAGGCGTAGAAAAGCTTCACGGTGCACCTGTCAGAGCAGATGACCTGAGAGCAGGCGCTGCAATGCTTATTGCAGGTATGTGCGCAGAGGGCACAACATATATCGAAGAAATATATCACATTGAGAGAGGCTATGAAAACATAGTCAGAAAGCTTCGCAATATCGGTGTTGATATTGAGAAAAAGACTTTCAGTGACGATACAGATAAGGTTATATCAAATAATGCAGGTTAAGAAAAGGACACTACGGTGTCCTTTTTTAAGTAAAACGGAGGTCTGAAATGGCAAGATTCTGTACGCTGTGCTCTTCAAGCAGCGGTAACAGCACATATATCGGCTCAGGCGGCGGAGGAATACTCATAGATGCCGGCACAAACGCAAAACGGCTGATAATGGCTATGGAGCAGGTGAATGTTGTTCCCGAGAGCATAAGAGCTATTTTCATAACACATGAGCACGCTGACCATATAGGTGCGCTCAGAGTGTTTGCAAACAAGTACAAGGTGCCTGTTTATGCTTCAAAGGGAACGCTGAATGCTCTTGATAAAGCAGGTCATCTCAGAGGTGATTTTCAGGTGTTTGAAATGCCTGAAAGCGGCGCCGACATATACGGGATTGAGGTCAGAAGCTTCCGTACATCTCACGACAGTGCAGAGAGCTGCGGTTATACGGTGACTATGCCCGATGAAAGGCGGATATCCGTAGCCACAGACACGGGTGTTGTCACTCAGGATATGCTTGACAAGGTTACGGGCAGCGACCTTATTCTGCTTGAGTCAAATCACGATAAGCAGATGCTGAATAACGGCCCTTATCCGTATTATCTGAAAAAGAGAATACTTTCAGCCGAGGGGCATCTTTCAAATGACGACTGCGCAAGGGTGGCCTGTCATTTTATAAATACGGGGACAACAAGGCTTGTTCTGGGACATCTCAGCCGTGAGAACAATACGCCTTACAAGGCATTTGACAAGACAAATATCGCATTGGGTGAAATGGGCGCTGTGAAGGATGTTGACTATATGCTTCAGGTTGCGCCTCCCGGAGTGGGAGAAAGAATGGTGATTTTCTGATGCAGAGTGTAAAAATAATCTGTGTAGGCAAGCTGAAGGATGCTTTTTTCAGAGAGGCATCAGATGAATATATGAAGAGGCTGAAGGCGTTCTGCAAGGCAGAGATTGTTGAAATACCTGCCGCAAATCTGCCTGATGACCCAAATGAAGCTCAGATTGAAGCGGCTCTTGAAAAAGAAGCTGATGCAATACTCAGAAAATTGCCGTCAGGTGCGCTGACAGTGGCAATGTGCGTTGAGGGAAAGCTGTTTTCATCTGAGGATATGGCAAAGTGTATTGCCGACGCATCAATGAGAGGCAACGGAGATATAACATTCATTATCGGCGGGTCATACGGCATTGCCGAGAGAGTAAAAAAACAAGCCGACATCAGAATGTCAGCTTCAAAAATGACCTTCCCCCACAGACTGTTCAGAGTGATGCTCCTTGAACAGATTTACAGAGGCTATAAAATCAATCAGGGCTCAAAATATCATAAATAAAAGCACGGCTCAGCCGTGCTTTTTTTTGTGGAAGTAAATAATAGTTTATCACTGTGCTTTAATAAACCACTCGTAGGGACTGATGTGGGCATCGGTCCCTACGAAGATTGTTTTTTCTGAGACGGACGCCCGATGGGCGCCCCTACGATTGGTTTGTCAAACATCCCGATAAATTATTGTTCCTCTTCCAATTTCCTGTATGCCACTTTACCGACAAGGGTTTTCGGCAATTCTTTTCTGAATTCAATTTCTCTCGGCACGGCGTAGCCTGCAATTTGTGTTCTGCAATGCTCTTTTATGTCTTTTTTGAGATTTTCATCTTCATTTATTCCGTCTTTTGTGACGACGAAGGCTTTAATTCTTTCCATTTTATAGTCGTCTCTGACGCCGATAACACAGCAATAGTCTACTGACGGATGTGTCTCAATCGCTTTTTCAACCTGAGAGGGATAAACATTGTAGCCTGATGTGACTATCATTCGTTTTATTCTTTGTCTGAAATAGATGTAGCCGTCTTCATCAATATGTCCCAGGTCACCTGTATGAAGCCATATTCTGCCGTCAGCGTGTCTGCGCAGTGCAGCTCTTGTTTCAGCCTCATTGTTGAGGTATCCCTGCATTACCGTGGGTCCGCTTATGCAGATTTCACCCTCTTCTCCGCAGGGCAGGTCCTCACCCGTTGCAAGGCTGACTGTTTTATAAAGTGTGTCGGGAAAGGGGAGACCTATGCTGCCCTCTTTATGCGTGTCTTTCGGTGTAAGACAGCTTGCCGTGACACACTCTGTCAGCCCGTAGCCCTCACGCACCTGAATTTCTGCATTGTGATTTCTGAGAAATTCATCAACGTGCTTTTTCAACTCAACGGGCATCGAGTCACCGCCCACAAACATACCCTTGAGATATGAGAGATCCTCATTTTTCAGGTCTTTGCACTCTACAAGCATCTTGAAAATGGTCGGCACGCCTGCAATGAAATTAGGCTTGCGTTTCTTCATTGCGGCTGCATAAATTTTTGTGTTGAACTGTGCCAGAAGAATACAACAGGCGTTGTTTATCAGCACGGTATGAATACCTATACCCAGCCCGAAGCCGTGAAAAATCGGCATTGCAGACAGATTTTTAAGTCCCCTTGAGAATTCGCATTCCATAGCAATTCTCGCCTGCATTGCAAGTGCGTTCAGGTTCATATCTGAGAGACAGATCCCTTTTGAAACTCCCGTTGTGCCGCCGCTGTAAAGAATGACTGCGGTTTTGTTTCTGTCAAAAACAATGTCAGGAAGGGTTGTGACGGTTTCTGATTTTTTTATAAAACCAGACCACCTGATTCCACCTCTGCTGTCGGGAAATTTCAGGTAATCCTTGCCTTTTTTTATTGTGTATGCTGCATATAGAACAGGTGTCAGCTCATCCTGAATTCTTGCCACAATTATTCTGACGGTATGATGAACCGTTTTCAGTGCTTCTGTAACGTTTTCGTAGAAAAGGTCGGGTACAACTATTGCCTTACTTTTTGAAAGATTGAGATAATACGCAATTTCCTTCACCGCTGACAGAGGATGAATAAGGCTTGCAACAGCGCCGATACGGTTCAGCCCGTAAAGGCAATCCACAGCCTGAGGAGTGTTTGGCATACAGAGTGTGACCACATCATTGCGTTTTATGCCTGTGGCAATGAATGCCTTTGCCGTGTTTTCAATCCTTTTTATCATCTGACGGTAAGTGGTGATTCTGCCTTCAAAATTGTATGCAGGGTCATCGGGGAGTCTTTCCGCAGCTTCATTTACCAGCTGAAACATTGTTTTTTCAGGGTAGTGGAGATGGATTTCGTCTGTGAAAACGGCATTGTCATACTGCTTGAAAAAGCTGTCAAGAATCACGTTCAGCTCCTGAGTACTGCTGTATGAGGTGAATGCTTTTTCGCCTTTGTACATATTGAAAATTTTTGCTGTATAATCGTTGTTTTTTCTTTTTGTTCCTTTGAGAAAAAGAACGGGGCGTGAGAGGGATTTCAGTGCCTCGGGAACATCGTAGTCATAAAGACTGATATTGTGCTTCTTCATCAGCAGGTTGTCAATTCTGCCGAGTCTGCTGTCGTTTTTTGTCAGCACAGTGAGAATATCAGAGGCCTTATGAACCGGTGATATATACGGTTCACGGACAATAATTCCGTGAAAATTCCTTGTGAAATGCCTGCTGTCTGCCATAAGTACGGCTGCAGCACCCGTGTCTGTTCCGTAAAAATAAACGGGCAACTCATTTGAGATATTTTCCGTTGCATATCTGAGCCAGCTTATGCAGTCTTTCCGTTCATTTATGCCAAGAGTTGCAATTTCACCTTCACTTCTGCCGTGTGCACGCAGGTCTGTGTATATAACGGTGCTTGAATTGTCTGAAAACAGGTGCGAAAAATCTTCTTCAGCACTGCCACGGTGAGAATGGAATGCAATTATTATGCGCCGTGGCTTTTCGGCTCTGACTGTGCGTGCGTGAAGCGTAACACCGTCAAACGCTTTTGCCGTAATGCTTTCACACCGGGGAAAATCAGCACAGGGAACGGAATCTTCTGTTCCTGTGAACAACGCTTTAAACAAATTCTGTATAGTCACAATAAAAAACCCTCCGAGGATTACTGTAAATTATTTTTGGTTTTATCAACAGTAATTATACACGGATTGTAGTTTTGTAATATTTAATAGAGCTTGATATTTTGAAAACATTCTATAAACAAAAAACCGTGGAAAATCCACGGTTTCAGAGCTATTATTGAATTTTCCATTCATATATGTTCTTGTAAGTGTTTCCCGCATCGCAGTCAGGCGCAGGTGTGATGCCGTTTGTGCATATGAGAGCCCCCATTCTGAAACACACCGGAACAAAGGGCATATTCTGAATGAAAGATGTTGTGAACGCCTCAAGTGAAATGTTGCCGTTGGCGAACTCACTGTATGCGGCGGCTGTTGTGTCATTTGGTGAGATGCCATAGACAGCCCCCGAGGTGCCGAATAATGCAGACAGATTCATATTTCGGGGAAGCTTGATTTCACCGATATAAAAATCGTAATTGCCCACGGCAAGAGCATTTTTGTAATCCTGCCAGGTAAGCTCAAGAATATTAACATTTATATTCACATTTGCAAGACTGTTCTTGATTTCTTTTGCGGCAGCAAGCTTGAAGTTGTTGCCGGAATACACAATCAGAGTGTAGTTGAGAGCGTCATTGAAGCCTGCAGCTTTCATAAGGCTTCTGGCTTTTGAATAGTTGAGGCTTAAAGCTGAAATGTCATATTGTGACGCTGTGATTTCGTGCCATTCGGGATGATACGGAACGGCACTCTCTGTTGCATAGTTTCTGAATGAATTTCTTGCAATTGACTGCCTGTTTACGGAATAATAGACTGCCTGCCTCAGAGCAGGGGATGACAAGCCGTAAGAGTTGCAGTTTATGCCGAGAAAAACGAGATTTGTCAGGTTTGTTCTTGCAGTCTGTGCGTTTGCCTGAGAGTAACTGCCTGATGACATATCGTCAAAAAAAGCATCTATGGTGCCAAGCTCAAGTGTGTGTATAAGAGTTGATGAAGAGGGAATACTCACAAGCTTTACTGTTGTTATTTCGGGATGAGGTTTTCTGCAGTAAGGGTTGTAGTCAAGTCTGAGACTGTTGTCAGACTGAATGAATTTATAAAGTCCCGTGCCCAGAGGCATTGCCGCAGAGTCATTTGCTGTATGGGACTTTACTATGGGGAAAGAGAGCGAAGCCGCAGCATTCCTGTTCTTCTCCGTCAAGGAGAAAATGACCTTGCCTGCTCCTGAAGCTGTTGCAGTGCCTATATATGAGAGCTCATCAGAATAGTTTGCAGATGACTTTGCAAGATTGAAGGAATAAACCACATCTGCAGATGAAAACTGCACACCGTCTGAGAATGCAGCCGTTGTATCGAGAGTTACTTCAAGAGTATTTTCGCTGACACTGTAGGACTCGGCAAGACAGGGCCTTGCACAGAATGAGTCATCAATATAAAACAACGGTTCAAAGACAAGGGACGCAATGTCTGAATTGAGGTTTGTGGATAAAAAATACGGATTAAGTGAATCATCAGCCGAGTAACCTATGTCTATTGAGTCACCGACTGTGGTATAGGAGTGGTTGTTGCTGTCGGCATCGGTGCCCGAAACGGTTGTTATGACTGTGTCGTCACAGCCTGAGAAAATGCCTGTAAAAAGCACAAAAACAAGCAGCAGTGCTGATATTTTACATAACGGAAACAGTCTTTGCGCTGAGCGTTTTACCTGTTTTGTTATCGATTTCAAAGATACAACCCTCCATTCTGCATTCTCCGTCAGGATTCTGGAATCTGACGGGAAGATTTGTCTTCATTTTTTCTATTGCAAGTGACGGAGTGACGCCGAGAACAGACTGAACAGGACCTGTCATACCGATATCGGTGATATAACCCGTTCCCTTTGGCAGAACCTGAGCATCATTTGTCTGAACGTGCGTGTGAGTGCCGAATATTGCTGAAACTCTTCCGTCAAGATAGAAGCCCATTGCTCTTTTTTCTGCAGTTGCCTCTGCGTGGAAGTCAATTATCTTTATGCGGCAGTCTTTTACCTCTTCAAGCACTCTGTCGATACAGTCAAAGGGGTTTTCGTTATTCTCAAGGTATGCAACACCTATGAGATTGATAACGGCAATCTGCACAAACCCCTTGTCGATTATATAGTAGCCTTTACCGGGAGCTGTTCTGTGAAAATTTGCGGGACGGATGAGAGGGTACCCCTCCTCGTCGAATTTCTGATAAATCTCAGCTCTTCTGAGTGCGTGATTTCCCGTAGTGATCACATCTGCACCGCTTGAGAGAAGATGGTCTGCAGAGTGAGGATGTATGCCGTTGCCCTGAGCCGAGTTTTCACCGTTGACGATGCACAGGTCTATTGCGTTGAGTTTTTTGAAGGCGGGGAGTGTGCGTCTGAGAAAATCACAGCCGTTGTCACCCACAACATCGCCTATAACAAGAATATTCATTGTGTACTCCGTTAAAAATATTTCTTTATATATAATACAGAAAATCAGAATGCATGTCAATGCAAAAAAATACCGAAGATGTTGCCATCCTCGGTAAAGTGTTTTATTTTGCGTAGTCGCAGGCTCTGCTTTCTCTGATGATATTTACCTTGATCTGACCGGGATATTCAAGCTCATCCTCAATCTTCTTGACGATATCTCTTGCAACGAGAATCATCTGATCGTCTGAAATAACATCGGGCTTGACCATAATACGGACTTCACGGCCTGCCTGAATTGCGAAGGATTTTTCAACACCGTTGAATGATGTTGCGATTTCTTCAAGCTTTTCAAGACGCTTGATGTAGTTCTGCACGTTTTCACGTCTTGCACCGGGTCTTGCGGCTGAAATTGCATCGGCTGCCTGAACGAGACAAGCAACGATTGTCTTTGCCTCAATGTCACCGTGATGTGCCTGAATTGCGTGAACAACGCCGTCGTTTTCTTTGTATTTCTTTGCGTATTCAACACCAAGCTCAATATGTGAGCCGTCAAACTGATGGTCAAGAGCCTTGCCGATATCGTGGAGAAGACCTGCACGCTTGGCAAGCTTGACATCTGCACCGATTTCTGATGCCATAAGTCCTGCAATGTATGAAACCTCAAGTGAGTGGTTGAGTACATTCTGACCGTAGCTTGTTCTGTACTTGAGTCTGCCCAGAAGCTTGACAAGCTCACCGTGGAGACCGTTTACGCCGGCATCAATGACAGCTCTGTCACCTGCCTGCTTGATTGAGTGCTCAACCTCTCTCTTTGACTTCTCGTACATCTCTTCAATTCTTGTGGGATGAATACGTCCGTCGGTAATGAGCTTTTCGAGTGTGAGTCTTGCGATTTCACGTCTTACGGGGTCAAAGCTTGATACCGTGATTGCCTCGGGTGTGTCGTCAATGATAAGGTCAACACCTGTGATTGTTTCAAGTGTTCTGATGTTTCTGCCCTCTCTGCCGATGATTCTGCCCTTCATTTCATCATTGGGAAGATTAACGACTGAAACGGTAGCTTCGGCAGCGTGGTCTGCTGCACATCTCTGGATAGCCGATGTGATGATTTCTCTTGCGAGATTTTCTGCATCGTCTTTTGTCTGCTGTTCGATTTCGAGAATTTTAAGAGCCTTTTCGTGTGTGAGCTCACCTTCAAGATTCTTTATGAGATGCTCCTTAGCCTGTTCTTTTGTGAAGCCTGAAATTTTTTCAAGCATATCGAACTGACTTTTCTTGAGAGCCTCAACCTCTGCAAGCTTGCCTTCAGCTTCCTTGATTTTCTTGTTTAAGGTTTCGTCTTTCTTTTCAAGGTTGTCCGCTTTCTTGTCAAGGTTTTCTTCTTTCTGTACAAGACGTCTTTCCTGCTTCTGAACTTCATTACGGCGCTCCTTGATTTCTCTCTCAAGGTCGTTACGCTGTTTATGTATTTCGTCCTTAGCTTCAAGAATTGCTTCTTTTTTCTTGGATTCTGCCTCTGAAACAGCCTGGCTGACAATTCTGTTTGCCTCTTCTGTTGCTGAGCCTATAGCAGCCTCTGCGACTCTTTTTCTGTGAATGCCGCCCAGGATAAAGCCGATTGCACCGAATACGACAGCCGCTACAACAATGAGGATTATTGCCAATCCTAATTTCATTACTTTTTTACACCTCCGTGTGTTTTTTGTTTTACTGAAAATAACTGACAACTGTCAGGATAATAATTCAGAAAATAATGCCAAAAGAATATATTTACGCATTATCCATTTTATTTTATAATGTAAATAACATAATGTCAAGTATTTTTTCTTTAAATTATTTGTATATTTTGTAATAAATTTATAAAATTCACAAAAATAAAAATGACTATTGAAAAAAAGCGTGAAATAAATTACAATATTAAAAGATTAAGAGTAAAAGGGAGGCAGATGTATGGCTGATAATCAGACTGCGGTCACTGAAAATGAACAGGCAAAAGTTGACAGACAGCTTGAACAACAGAATAAATTCTACCTTACACCAAAAGAAATGGCGTCATATATACTCTCAGGTATAGGTGACAAAAACTGGGACACCTTCAACGGTGCAAACTCAGACTTCTATTACAGAACAATTATCGGCGCCGAGGCTGCCACTCTCAGTACAGCAAGCGTTATATGCACATTTGCAGACACATTTGACAATGCAATTTCAGGTCCCATAATAGACAGGACGAGAACAAGATGGGGCAGAGTTCGTCCGTTCCTTGTGCTGACTCTTCCTTTGTGGCTTATAGCAAACTTCTTCCCGTGGATTCTGCCCACAGGTATGTCGCAGCTTGCTTATCTCGGTATTTTTGCCGTGCTTTATTACATCGGCTCAATTTCAAACTCCTTCTACAATCCGGCATATTCTGCACTTCTGTTCAATCTTACGCCGAATGTCAACGAGCGTAACAGACTGATTGCCGCAGACACTTATGTTGATCTTTTCGGCGTGTGGATTCCGTCGCTGTTTCCGTTTCTTATTGACTTTCTGCCCGATTCTGTGCCCAGACAGTCAATTTATATCGGCGGTGCAGTGTTCTTTATAGCACTTGTTGTTGTGTTCAGAATTTTCGGCTTTTTCACTCTGCGTGAGAGAATGCCTCTTGCCTCAAGGCAGGAGATGAATGAGGTCAGCGTCTGGAAATCAATAAAAATTGTTGCAAAATGCCAGCCTATGTGGATTCTTCTTATAAAAGGATTCTTCGAAATCGGCAGAGGTGTCAGCTCACGAGTTCAGAACGACTTCTGGCTTAACTGCTTCGGTAAGGTTTCATACAGTACCATCACAAGCCTTTTTACAGGTCTTCCGTCATATTTTGTGCTGCCTCTTGCACCGAAGCTCACAAGAAAAATGGGCCTTAAAAATCTCGGCTCGCTCAGCTACGGCATCGGCGGCGTGTCATACATCATAATGTGGCTTATAGGCTACAATCCCTTCGGCGAAAATCATATAGTCTTGAACCTTATCTACATAACAATAATGCTTACATTCGCAGGCTCCTTCAACAGCGTTCAGCGCTACTGCACAACAGCTATGACAGGCGATATGTATGACTATGTTGAGTGGAAAACAGGTATCAGAAATGAGGGCATTATGAGTGCCGCAATGGGCTATATCAACCTCATTGTAAATCAGGTTTCAACTCTTCTCAGCGGCGGTCTTATAACTGCTTTGGGCATTAAATCAAAGTATATGGGCGGTAAGCTTGTCAGACAGACAGATCCTATAATGCTGCGCAATATCTGGGGCTTGTTTGCACTTTCCATAGGTCTTGGCAGACTGATTGAGGCAATACTTCTTCTGTTCTTCAAGGTCCACGGAAAAACAAGGGAGCAGATGATGCATGACCTGGCAGTTTCACGAGCGGCAAAGATTGTTGATTCGGGTGAAACGGCAGACAGCGGAACTGATGAAACACTGTAAAAATTTGTGTTGACTTTTTAAATGTTTTGCTATATAATTATGGTAAAGTATTATTCTGTGTAACTATAATCAGAAATTTTCTCAGGAGGAATGAAAATGAAAAAAATCATATCTCTTCTTCTTGCAGTTGTTATGGTGCTCTCAGTCGGCTCCATTGCTGCATTTGCTGCAGATACATACGAAATCGTGTTTGCAGACTGTCCTTATGACATTTCTTCATTCAGAACCGACTACATAGGCAAGTATGTCGGCTATGAATACGGTACAGATTACTGGTACACCGTTACAAACGAAGACGGTACAACAACAGATATCAAGGGTTTCCCTTACAGCATTGAGGTAAAGGCAGGCAAGGCTCTTGAGTTCACTGTTTCAGTTGCCGATTATGTTGAGCCCTCATCAGTCAGAATGCTCGCATTCCCCACAGGCACAGCTGCTGCTGAGCTTTATGAGCCCGTGACAGGCGAACCCTATGCAAACTTCTATGTTGCGTCAAGCAGTGCAAACACATACGGTCTTGTTCCTTCACAGGATATGACTGTCTGCATATCAGAGTGGCATCTTTTCAATGACTGCTTCCTCTATGAGTTCCCCTCATCAGATTTCTATACATCGAACAGACTTCAGTATAATGAAGGCAAGGTTAATCCCTGGGATGTATATACACCCTTTGAGTGGGGCAACACAAAGGTTGTTTATGTAAATGAAACAGTTTTCTTTGAAGTAAGAATACCTATTGACGGTCAGTATGACTATCATTATGAGACATATCAGGTATACTACACAAAGGGCTTCGGCGCAGAGATGGAAACAGTTTACCTGAAGAAGAATGCTTCCGAAAAGGAAGGCACAGAAGCTATTGACGACAGAGTTGCTCATTATGAAACAGACACTGAGTGGGTAGATATCTATGCTATTCCCAATGCAGATGCAACAATGAAAATCAAGGTTGTAAATACCGTAACATATACACTCGGTATGCTCGCTCAGTTCTTTGAGGATTTCAGTATCGAAAATCTTGAAGATATCGATCTTGAGTCGATTGACCTTTCACCTATGCTTGAGTACATTCTCAGACTTGTAAATCTTCTGGTTAAGATTCTCAACGGTTTTGGTCTGAGCGTATCTCTTCCCTCACTCCTTGGCTAGGGTGACGGAAATAATCCGAACCAGCCTAAAAACGGCTATTTTTAAGTCTTT
>CALEII010000028.1 GCA_937876205.1 uncultured Clostridia bacterium | reverse complement strand
AAATGAATGTGCTTTCCATTTTGCATACAGCGTAATATTCCTAGAAGGCATCACAGCGTCAGAACCATCGAAACTATAACGTTGCGTTAAAGCACTGTCTAGATACCATCCCTCAAAGATATATCCAGTTCTCTGTACTTCAAGGCCTTCAAATATCAAAGAATCTTCTACACACTCAAAGTTAGTACGACTTACATTGTTTGAGTCTGTCAATGTGCCACCATTAAGCACTGTGGTTACAGTAAATGTACGACTAGCAACTGAAACGGGAACACGTATTGTTTCTATATCATTAACCACGGCTCCATTTTTAGTGCTATGAGAAATGTCTATTGCTATTGTTGCCGTTGCATTTAATGGCGCATTCATTGTGATAGCAAAATTATTATTGTCATTAACGGTTAACACATTGGGATATGGAATAGTTCCTCCATCACCTTTTACTGCTGAATATGAATAGGTGATATTATCCTCAACCGGTTTAACCGGAGAGCTAAATCCGTCTGTCACAGCTGTTTTGAGTTTTACATCATATACAAATGCTTTATCACGAGTAAGTTGTTTGGAATATCCGGTTGCATTAATATCTAAATACTTCGCAGATACTCTAAGTATATTTGTATTTATTGTAAATTCTCTTGATACAGGCTGTTGGTCAGGATAAACAGTAATTTGTGCTGTAATTGTCAATGCTTCATCTTCAATTCCATCATAGCTCTTTACTGACAAATAATTATCCACAATTTCATAATTGTCTGAGTTGCTAACAGTCCATATGATATCGAAATCATTGATTGTATCAATCAGGAATGGATTGTTATCACTGATTGCATTGTTTGCAGCTACTGTCACATCGCATGAAATATCATCAAGCAAATCGAGAATTTCTTTACCTTCAACAGAAGCAATAGGAGTATATTCTGTCTTTTTATCATACAGATAGCAAGTCACTCCATTTTTGTACATACGCTGTAATGCATGAAGATTTCCTTCATAGAACAACTGACTATCTGTAGCACCTACTGCATATACAGTTCTAACATTGGGAAGTAACTCAACAGGTGAAATATCAGTTTCTAAGTTACTCACATCTATAACCTCAACGGTTTCATAACGACTGATAGAGAACAAATCTGCAAGTTCAGCATCATCACCGGTAAGGTTCGTTAAGCCTGTATCGCTGAGATTTAAATACTTGATGTTATCTAAATATGGAAGATTTTCAATCTTGTCTACAGATATTCCGGCAAGTGAAAGTTTTGTTACATTCATATCTGTTATTCTGTATGCATTTGTAAATGAACATGCAACATTAGTATCAAGATACAATTCTTCCAAAGTTTTAATGCTTGCATTAGATATATCAGAATCAAAGCTTATTGCTGAAATATTATTGTTTGCCAAATCAACATATGCAAGATCACTATATTTAAACAACCATTTAGCAGACTCTATACCGCAATTTTCCATAGAAATATATTTAAGTTCGGGCATAGAGTAAGTCAAGGTATATGCATCTAACTTGTCGCAAATATTATCAGCATAAAGCACTGTTAACAAAGAGATATTTCTAAGTTTAAGAATTTCATCCTCATGTCCGCGGAAATCATTGTTACTGATATTTAAAACTCTGAGTGTCGCATAACGATTTGCGATCAATTCAATATTAGATACCTCTCCTGTAAACGCACTTAATCCACAATTCGCAACGTCTAATCTTGCCAGCTTTTCCATTGAATCAAGGAAAGAAAGGTCTGTTAGAGTTATATCGGAAAGCGTTAACACTTCTAGTGCACCTAAACCAGACAACCAAGTTGACATATTTGATTGCGCTATCTCAGTCTTATTACCTGCTAGCATAAGTATGTGCAATTTTGATGCACCATTGATAAAGCTGAAATCTGTCAATTTATTGTTTTCGGCATATATTTCTGTCAGATTATCAGTATAATTTCTCAAAACAGACAAACTGGAAATATTATTATTGCTTACATTTATAATTTCCAATTTTGACAACGATGTAAGAGAAGATACATCAGATATCTTATTATCGTTGACATATAACAATTCAAGAGCTGTGAGCGTATTGAAGAAACCGATATCCTGAATCTGATTGTGTCCTAAATATAAAATTTCAAGATTTACCAAGCTGCGCAAAGCCCTTACATCAGTAAGCTGGTTATTGTGCAATCTTAATTCAGTTAAATATTTAAGACCAGTCAGATTTTCTACACTATCAATACTATTGTATGCTAAAGCAAGATACTGCAAATACGGATAATTTGCAATTGCAGTTGTACTCTCCGTAGTAAGACCATTATTTGATAAAGACAAGTATGTCAACATCGGAGCTCGCTGTAAAGCATCAATATCTGTGAGTTTGTTGTTTGACAAATAGACTTCTCTTAATCGTCCATACTTAATGCCTTCAGCAAAAACAGAATCTAAAGATGTAAAATTATTATTTGTCAAGTCAATCATTTCAAGATTGACTGCATTGCGCAATGTTGCTGTTCCACCATCAGACAAATTATCCAAATCACAGTCTCTTGCAATAAAAGCTTCAAGATAAGAAAGCGTTGCAATCTGATTCATCGTTCCGTCTGTTATATGCAATCCAGAAATATTAAGTGTACGCAAATATGTGCAATATGACAAACCACGCAAACTTGTAATATCAGGATAGTCACTTAAATCAAGATTTACAAACTTAACATTAGCCAATGCAGCAGAGGTTAAATCTCCTCGATAACCAAGTTCTTCCTCAAGTTCTGTTTTAATTGCCTTATAAAGCTCTGTATCCATATTTTCTGGAGCTTTAATAATCGTATTGTCACATGAAACTGTAAGATTATATGATAAAACAAACTCTTCCGTTTCTCCGCCGTCAATAGCATAAGAAACTCTGGCATTCAGTGGTAATGTTGAACCTGTAACAGCATCATCTTTAAGCTTTATAACATTGTTTGATACATAAGCGATATCAGAATTGCCTGTTTCCCATGTAACGGTTGTTCCATATACCGTATCATTATTCCAAAGGCTCGTTTCATCTGTGGCAAGAGTTCCCATATTTGCAGCAATCTGCTGAATAATATAGTCCTTTATTTCCATTTGCTCTATAGCAGTAACCTCTACATCATCAACATAGATTTTACCATCATCTTCAAGTGGCTTTCCATTAAATGTAGCTACTGCTATATAATCATTCACTTGTGCAGTAGTTGTTCTTTCAATATGACTTATTGGTTTTTCCTGACCGTCAACATTCTGATACCAATTAATTCTGATTTCAAAATTATCGTAAATCGAACCCTCTGTAGGAATAACAGTATTATTTAATTTGTTTACAAGTTTTACATCATAATTAACACGATATTTATTGTCTGTTGAATCGGTAAAATAATGCTTAATCCAGTCAGCAACTGCTTCTTTAGTAGGAGTAACGAATTCACCCGGAACAGAATATTTAAATGAAATACTATCCTCTGCCTCAATTTTGTTATTAGCATCATAGGATATAATTTTTGCTGTAAGAGTCATATCCTGAGGATATGTAGGTTTTGTAAATTCACCTGTAGTACTGTTAAGAACATAATTACAGTCAGAACTCCAGATAAAATTAGCATAATATCCATCCTGATAGTAAAGAGTAGACCACAAACTCAAATCTGAAGAAAGATTTGTAGGCATATCGCCACTATAATACTGTTCATTCAGCATACGTTTATAGTATTCAACAGCTTCTGAAGTTTTTCCGCCTTCGTAAAAAGCATACAATGTTATATCAGAAGTCATATTATTATAAACAGGTACAATATATTCAGTTGGACTTTGCGACCATACGCCACCTGAAAATCCTTCAACCTCAGGAACAGAAGGAATATTAAGCAGTGTTCCATTATAAACAACAGATTTTTTTGCATAGGTGTCACCGTTCATATCAACAAATTCGATATTTACACGATCACCATAAACGACATCTAAATGGGCCAAATGACGCTGTAAACTTACGGCATCCGCGATATTTATATCGCCATCATAATATGTATCTGCCAAAGAAAGCTTAAAACCCTCAAGAATTGCTCCGTCAATTTCTGCTAAATGTCTGCGGATATAAGTTGCATCGGCAATGTTTAATGTTCCACTTAAATCTACATCACCCATTTCATAAACAACGAGTTTTGCGAAATCACAAGAAAAATTTACAGCATCCAATGTTCCTGAACTATTCAAGGTATGTGCAATATATTCAGAATTCTTGTCTATAGTAAGACAATCATAAGAACCTATACCTGCATTTTCGTCAACAGCAAATGTGAGATTTACAACAGGAAGATATTCTGTAACATTTTTGCTTGTTCTTGTATAGTTTATTGTTATTGCCCCTGATTTTTCTGCGTTAAATACTACAGTTCCCTTAATATCCTCATGCTCTTCCGCTTTTATGAGAGTGAGAATGTCAGTATCATAATTTACGGTAATATCAAAGTCAACAATATTTGCGTTATCTGGAATATAGATTGTTGTAGTGAATGTTTCCCCTTGACGAGTAAGAAAATCAGAGGATGCAACAGCAACAGTAGTTTCTGTTGCTGATACAGAAAAAGCAGAAGTTGCAAAAACTAATACGAGTGCCAGTGTAATCAATAAAGTCTTTGTAAACTTTTTCATATTAGTTTCCACCTCCTACAGGATAAAGCTTATTGGTATATGCACTCATCAGCTGTTCTTTTGTTAAGAACTGTGCCCAGAAGTCTGTTGCTACAACAGGTTCTCCGCTACCCCAGTCTTCATAATATACTTGACCATTCTGCATCCACGCACGACAAGTACCCTTTACAGTCGTCAGCATACAATAGATTTCAGAAACAGGCACCCATTCACCACTATGCTTAATTTGTAAAACACATTTCAACGGCATTTGTACTTCATAATGTACAATTGCCCAAGGCAATGGGGTTACACCGTCAGAAGCAAAATGCGTAGCAGCATAAGTTTTTGTCGTGGTTACACTCTCTTCCTCAGACCACGAATTGCTAGTCGATCTTGAAGATCCAAGCGTTTTCGTCACTCGCGCAGAAAGTTCTGTCCAACCATCAGTAGTAGATGTAGTATTATCTTCTACCGTTGAATCGCCAGAATAGGTTGTTGTTGTTTTATAATCAGGACTATAAATCGTATCGTGCGTAACATAATCTGTTAACCACTCTTGTTTAAAAGTATCTTGAACAGTCGTTAAAGAGCCAACATCGACACTCACTTGAGGCAAGCCAACATCCGATGTACCTGTTGTTGTATGAATATCAAGAGTTTCTGATATTGAAAGATCAACAGAATCTTTCGTTTCATAAAAATATTCGTCTTTTTCAGTAACCTTACCAGTAGTTGTAGTGTTCTCGGTATGATTATATGTTGTCTTTGTTTCACCACCATTAGTAACATTAGTATGTGTAACATCTCGCCCACTTGTTTGTGTTGCATTTGTAAATGTGTCCGTTGATTCAATGCATGACGTGATTGTTTTTGATGTTGTTTTTGAAATAGTGTAAGATGACATCGTGTCGAATTCAGTCGTGGTAGCATCAAACTGAACATCCATTACCATTGCATTAGTATAAGTGTAAGGATCATAAAACAATAATCTGTATTCATCATTCATTCGATATGATGCCACAGCTTTATCTGAATATGTAACATATTCATACCACGCTTTTTCCATGTATTCAGCTCCTGCCGTTACCGATAAATCTTCAGGCTCTTCTCCCATTCCGGTAAGTTTGTTTATGTCAGGACTATCATACTTTACATCGGTTAAATACGCTGCTTTCGCACCGCTTGTTTGCGTATTTGCTTCACTTGCCTGAGCAATCGAGAACATTAACGTTGTCAACGGCATGGCTACTGCAAGAATGCAAGCAAATACTTTGATTATTTTTTTCTTCATTCTCCTACCTCCTGTAAAAAGTAAATTTTATTTTTAATTGTCGCAAAAGCTACCGAGTTTGATTTTCCTGCAACAATTGTTTCAGCATTTTTTACTATTAAGTCAATATGAGTTGAATATGCATCCTTTTTCTTTGCGTAGAAAGTTAATTGGGCTATCAGTGTTTTTTCTTTTAATGGTGTTTTACTATCAAGGTTTATCGTTATTTCGCCTGATTTATTTTCCGACACTTTTGATATGTTAAAGGTTTCAGCTTTTTTATATTTCAGAACATCTGTATCGTAATTTAGTGAAAGTGTTCCGTTGGAAACATCTACGTTTCCGCCCACATAAACGTTCAGTGTAAACTTCGTTCCTTCTTTTACATAAACTGAATCAAAATAAAATAAATTTTCTTCTGATGGATTGTAAAATACAGGATGAACTTCAACATCAGATTTTACTTGGTTAAAACCTGCACTCCATCCACGGAACACACTATTACTTTCTATATTAGGAGGAATAACACCTTTCCCTTCCTCAACAGTTTTTGTTTCAATAACAGTTCCGTCCGAATAGGCAAATGTCACTGTATGATTTACCACTTCCTGATTAGTCTGAGAAATGACATTGCTGATAATGAGCACAATACAACTAAGCAAAACACCAATAAAAATAATTAAAAGAATTTGTAGCCAAAAAGGAATTCTTATTCGTTTCTTAATCTTCCGCAATAATCATTCCTCCTTTACTAATTCACATAAACTGTTCCGTCACTTATAGTAAAATCAGGGACATACATTTCATTCATTTTACTTTCATCTTCAAATGCATAAATGCTTTTAACTTCTATGCTTATCGGAAACTCACCTTCGCTTGTGCCTGTTAAAAATTGCAAATTGCAAAGGTCAACATCCGCAGTTGTGTTTTCTGTACTGACATAATTCAGATTTACAACTCCCGGTGTTGAATCGTTATAAATTACTGCACCATCCTCAGTAACTGATTTCAACCGCAATGAGTTTTTATCATAGTGAATAGTAATATCTAATCCTGATACACATACATTTCCACAAAGTTGAATTGGAACAGTAAGTGTATTTTCTTTTGCTGAATATACGCTCTGCGCTGCAATAACGTTCGTTTTTCCTTTTACATCTTCACACACCGGATAAACATCCAAATCATTCGTAACATCTGAAAAGTCAGTATCCCAAGATTTAAAAACTTTTCCATATGTTATTTTCGGTGAATTGGGAGGTGTTGCTGATAAATGTTTTTGTACTACATCTACCTTCAACACTACTCCCGTATCTGAATAAAATGTCACATCGTAAGTATCTTTATTATTCAGAACATTAATAAGAACAACTGTTGTTACAACAAGAACAAAGCAAATAGCAACTGTTAAAATTATTCCTTTTTTATTCTTTATGGAAATCACTGTACTTTCACCACACCATTAACAACTGTGTACGCTGTATTTTCAATAACACCGGTGCTTGTAACTTCAAAAGCCTCTGTCATTTGAATAGTGACAGGTAATGATTTTTTTGTTGTATCTTTGATTTTGAATGTTAATTCTATAATATCACGCTGCTTTGTTTTGTCACTTGCAGAACTGAAATTCAATTTAATTCCATTTGCATATAATGAATCATTTACAACAACATCCAAATCCAAATCGCTATCGTAAGATACCAATTCAAGGGATGAATCATAGAAAATATTAAGATCAAATCCACAAGTTTTTACAGAGCCATCAACAGATACAAGAACCGTAACAGTATCACCTATATCTCCCGATACTGATTCAACAACAAAAACATTTTTTGTATCACTGTAAATCGCAGTAACTGTTTCATCCTTAGTTACATTTGAATAGTTTCCGGACCATCCAATGAATGTGGTTCCACTTTTACTCGGATTAGCAGGCAATTCTGCTGATGCACCCGAATTTACAGTTTTTTCAGAAAGTATTGTTCCATTGTAATCAACAAAAGTAACTGTATATGTCTCTGAAGATGTTTGTGTGTACTTTGCTGTAACAACTAAATCTGTTGTAACATTACTGAAGTTCTTGTCCCAACCAACAAAGTCATATCCATATCTGGAAGGAGCTGCCGGAGCTGTTGCCGCCTTACCGCTTTCAACAGTTTCAGTCTTCAAAACTGTACCGTCCCAATCCTTAAAGGTTACGGTATATGTGGTTGGTGCAGGGTCGGGACTTGAGCCACCACCGGTAGAAACACCAACATAACCTGCATCAATTTCAGTGCCATTAGTTAGAACAATAATAAGATGCAACTCGCTATTTACATATGCATTTGCAACACCAACGCCATCAAGACCATTTGAAGCATCCGTGCCCTCTGCCTTAATACCGGTATCAGTGTCACCGATCCACCAATTACCATCTTTTATATAAGGTGTTTTTCCGTCAGTACCATTCGCGCCAGCTTCACCTTTTTCACCTTGAGGACCCATAGCTCCTGTATCACCCTTGTCACCTTTATCTCCCTTGATATAAGCAATTTTCTGTGATTCATCGCTATCAGTATATTTTACGTAAAGGTATCCGTCATCTCCAACGCTGACACTATCAATACCAACACCGTCTACACCAGCTTCACCCTTTTCACCTCTGATAGGTCCAACTGTCTGAGTTCCACCATCAGTAAGAGTGATTTTTAACATATAATCATCAGTAAGCTCTATAGACTGAACACCGACACCATCACTACCAACAACCCTATCAAGAGTAACAACTTTATCATCTGTATATGTAATTACCAATTTACCTTCAGCATTAATTTCAGTTTTTGCGATACCAATGCCATCTTTTCCCTTGATGTTTCCGAGAGTTAAAACAGTGTCATTGTCAAGTGTTATGGTTAATATACCTTCTTCAGATACAGTAACATTTTTAATTCCAACACCATCTTTTCCGTCTTTACCATCGGTTCCGTTGGCACCATCTTGACCATCTGCACCAACTACAACACCAACATCAATTGTTTCATTGTTAGAGAGCTTAATAATAAGATGATTTTCATCATTGATAGCTGCACCACTTACACCAACGCCGTCATTGCCATCTGTGCCATCCTTACCGTCTGTACCATTTATTCCATCTACACCTTCAGCCTTAACACCAGTGTCAGTTTCTCCGATCCACCAATTACCGTTTTTGATATAAGGTGTCTGACCGTCTTCACCATCAGTTCCGTTTGTGCCATTGATACCATCGGTTCCGTCCTGACCATCTGCACCATCGATGCCCTCAGCTTTAACTCCTGTATCAGTGTCTCCAATCCACCAATTACCATTTTTAATATATGGCGTCTGGCCATCTTCACCATCGGTGCCATTTGCACCATCTTTACCATCTTTTCCGTTAGCGCCGTCTTTACCATCGACGCCAACAACTACACCAAGATTCTTTTGTACATTGTTGGAAAAGGTTAAAACAAGCTCATTGTCCGCATTGATAATAGCATCCGTTATGCTAACACCATCTGAGCCATTCTGACCATCTATACCATCTTTACCGTCTCCACCGGTTGCTTTAACACCTGTTGTAACCCATGTTTTTCCACCATCTGTGGAAATTTCCCACTCGTTTGTAGCACTATTAATTTGTACACGAGGAGCATTTGCGATAGTACCGGCGCCACCATTATCACTTATAATTACACCAAGATTGTCGGTTGTGTCATCAGTGTAGGTAACAACAAATTCACCAAGAGCATTGATTTCTGTCTTTTTAATACCAACACCATCTTTGCCGTCAGTTCCGTTTTGACCATCTTTACCGTCAGCACCAACTACAACACCAAGATTTTTCTCAGTATCATTAGAGAAGGTAAGCACCAGTTCATTTGCATCATTTATAGATGCACCAATAACACTAACGCCATCCTTTCCATCAACACCGTCAGTTCCATTTATGCCATCCTTACCATCAGTACCATCTTTTCCATCGGCACCCTTGATGCAACCAAGATTCAAGGTGGAATTATTTGTTAATGTGATAAGCAACTCATCTTCATTAGTAATCTCAATATTTTTAATGCCAACACCATCTTTACCGTCTATACCATCTTTGCCATTGGCACCATCTTTACCATTGGTACCATCACGACCAATTACAATACCGAGATTATCTACTTGTCCATCAGAATATGTAATAACTAATTCGCCCTTGGCATTGATTTCTGATTTAGCTACACTTACACCATCTTTTCCGTCAATACCATCTTTACCGTCAGTGCCATTTATACCATCAACACCTTCTGCTTTAACACCGGTGTCAGCATCACCGATCCACCAGTTGCCGTTTTTGATATAAGGAGTCTGGCCATCTTCACCATCAGTTCCATTTGTGCCATTGACACCATCCTGACCATTAGCACCGTCCTTGCCTTCCGACTTAACACCGGTATCAGTTTCACCAATCCACCAATTACCATTCTTAATGTAAGGTGTTTTTCCATCTTTACCATTGACACCATCTTTGCCGTCCGTACCTATGACTCTGCCAAGATTAGAACGCTGATTGTTAGAATATGTAAGAACAAGTTCACCTTCAGAGGTAATCTCTGCACCTGTTACACTAATTCCATTTTCGCCATCTTTACCATCGGCACCATCTTTGCCATTGGCACCATCTTTACCATCGGCACCATCTTTGCCATTGGCACCATCTTTACCATCAGCACCAACTATAACACCGAGATTATCGATTGTGCCATCAGAATAAGTGATAACAAGTTCACCATTTTCATTAATACTAGTAGAAGAGATAGCATCTATTCCATCCTTGCCATCGACACCATCTTTACCGTCGGCACCCGCATCACCCTTGTCACCTTTTGCACCGATTACAACACCAAGATTTGCTTCTTGACCATTAGAATAGGTAATGACAAGTTCACCATTTTCATTGATTTTTGAAGACACAACGCCAACGCCATCTTTACCATTGGAGCCAACTACCTTGTCAAGATTTACGACCTTACCATCCGAAAAACCTATAACAAGCTGACCTTCACTGTTTATAGTAGCAGTTGTGATACTAACGCCATCCTTACCATCAGCGCCATCTTTACCGTCGACACCATCTTTACCGTCAACACCGTCTTTGCCATCAATGCCATCTTTGCCGTCTACGCCGTCTTTGCCGTCAACACCATCTTTACCGTCAATACCATCTTTGCCATTGGCTCCAACAGCAATACCAAGATTAAGAACAGTGTCATCAGAAAGAGTAAGAATTAATTCGCCATTAGAATTAAACTCTGCATTCTTAATATTAGCCGTGTTGTTCGAATTTGCTTCAACAGAAGCAATCCACTCGCTTTCACTTCCGGAATATCCGTTATCTACTGCAATTTGATACGCAGACTTTCCTTCAAGAGAAGCCAACCATTCCTGAACAGTCCCTTCATAACCATATTGAACAGCCAACTCGTATGCTGACAATCCATTTTCAATTTCAGTAGATACAGGAACTGAGTTTTTATCCACTAAAATTGTGATTCCAATAACTGCTCCTATGAGGAGTATTACTGAAACCACCACTGCAATAATCTTCTTTGACATTTGACGACCTCCAATTTGTCAAAATTTACATTGCTGTTCCTATGACAGGCAACATAATTTACATTATGTTGTTTGCCAAAACAAAAAGTAATATCTACAAATATTTTGCGACCTCTCAAAAAGCTCTATAAGCATAAAAAACCAAGCCTTTACATTAAAAAATATATAAAGGCTTATTTGTGTTGCATTAAATTCGACAAATCTATAGCAAATCACACTTTTCTTATTAAAATCACTTGTGTTTTTATTTTGATAGTGATATACTGTATATGTATAATAGGTTTTTTGTAATTAGTTTTACAAATCCCTTATCACATAATGTAAATTATGTATTAGTTGCCGATTTTTGTGGCTATTTTTATATTATCAACCTCATATTTTCCATTCTTCTACGATGCTCATCACCGGTAGTGATAATATAAATTCGTGTGGTATTAATGTTGCTGTGACCGAGAATGTCGGCGAGTTTAGCGATATCCTTCTCAATGCCATAAAAGGTGCGCGCAAACAAGTGACGAAGATTATGAGGGAACACTTTGTCGGGATTTACTCCCGCCTTGGCACAAAGATTTTTCATTTCTCTCCAAATATTTGTACGGCTCATTGGTTTACCTGAACGAGTTATAAAAATTGAACCTGAATTAATGCCTTGCTCTGCTGCATAGCGGAGCAATTTCTTTTTCAGTTCCTTCACAATAAAAACCGTTCTTGTTTTACCTTTAAGCGAAACAACAGATTCTCCACATTTTACAGCCTCAACCGTAATAAATTGCAGTTCGCTTACTCTGATGCCGGTACCACAGATGGTCTGTATCAAAAGATTAAGCCTTTCATTACCTTTTTGCTTTGCAGTATTCACAAGTCGCAAATATTCTGCCTTGGTCAGTTCTTTTTCTTCGGGACAATAAATCTGTCTTTGTAGTTTTATAGACTTAACCTTTAAATCCTCCCAACCAATAAACACGAATAAACTATTGAGTGATGCTATCATTGAGTTGATGCTTCTGACGGCATAATTATCGGAAATAAGTTTGTTTTTGTATTCGATAACCATTTCTTTGGTTACATTAGAGCTATCGACATAATTGGCAAACACTTTCACATCACGAATATATTTTTCGATAGTGTTTGTGCTTTTTTCTTCATTTTGAAGATAGGTTTTAAATTTTGATATTATTGTTTGAGTTATAATTCGTCCTTTCATTGTATTTACCTCCGGATATTTGATAAATATATTTTACCCGAAAAGTATGATTTAAAGATTATCATTATAATTTTAGGTAAATAGTTCCAAAAAGTCGAATGTGTGAATTTTAGATATAATTTTAGCCCCGTTGAGATTGCAGTAACTCTGCTTTCCCAATGGGGCCTTTTTGTTTTCTCTGATAAAGTGATATTTAGTTTTCGTTTAAATAAATTGCAAATTTGTAATATATATTAAATAGAAATTGTGATTATTCGATAGAAATATCTAAAACGAATAGCACATCATCGGTTCGATTTCTATTTACCAATCAGTGCATTCTGCACATAGTAGTAAGGGTAAAAACACACTAAAAACAGCCCTATTGAAAAGAAAATATTTTTTAAGTAAACACTTCATTCAATCTATACCTGCTCACATTGTAACTGTTCTCACGTTCAATGGCACCGGATTTAACGAGTTCGGTCAGGCGTTTCTTTGAAAAAGATGTTGAGCCGAAATACGCATCAAAATTTGCAACGGGAAGTACAACCCAGTCTGTATACTCTTGTCGGTTGGCATAGTAATATTTAATGAGTGTTTCAAGTGCATAAGCTGTGCTCGGTGCTGTTGTAAAATCGGCTATCTTTGCTTTCGTTTCTTCAGGCAGGTCAAAATCTTTGTTTTTAAGCTCACCAAGCTCTAATGCAGATGAAAGAATGTCATCAAATCTCAATATCCAGGCACCTTTGGTTTTCAGGTAATATGTGCTGAAATGCATACGAGTAACCTTGTCACGCCAAGCGGTATCAAAGTTTTTATCCATAAGAGCATACTTCTCAATTTCTTTTGCCGTGAACTTCTCGGGATTGCTTATGACAAAATTCATGGCATTGTGAAAATGTCTGTAAAACCATCCTTCACCGTTTTTACTGACAAGCTCAGGAAATTCGTTGTGGTATTCTCTGAAATCTGTCCTGAACCGCCAATCTTCCTTTTGCTTTGTAATATCCTTGTCAGGAATACTGCACCAAGCAGAAATTGCCCGTCTTGCACATTCAATGTCAGCACTACCGTTTTTGAACATGTATCCTCTTGCGATTATGGTAAGCACTCTCGGAAAGCCCTCAAAGCCTTGTATGCCCTCACGGGTGAATCTGCCGAGAAAACTGTTATCGTTTTTGTTGTCACGCTTGTATATGGGTGTTTTCGTGTAAGACTTAAACTCGACTATCTCGTTCAACATAAGACTTGCTCCTATCAATAATGTGTTTCTCTGTTTCGGTCAGCAAAATATCAAAGATAAATCTTCTGTAGCCTGCCGCAACAACATAGGGTACTGCATCACTTAACCTTATGATTTTTGAAAGTAGTTTTCTGCATTCTGCTGTTACTGCTTCCTTGTAATCGTAGGTCTTTGACTTATTTCTGTATGCCAACATCATTGCCGTCATTTCATCGCTGTCATTTTCAAAATGAAGCGAAGTGAGATTATGCAGTTTGTTCTCGGCATACCTGTCACAGATGATATCAGAAAACACCCTGTCTCCGTTGTGTCTGAAGTCACAGAATAAATCAATGTAGCTTTCAAAATGCTCACCGACAAGATGTCTTCTCAAAAATTGTTCTCTTTCTTCGGGTAGCATAAACTGCCATTTGCACTCTTGTATCTGATTGTATATTTCTTCAATTTCTTCAGGAGTGAAATTGGTAAAGAGTGCATAAAGCTCATCTGTGTCATAGTCATTTTCCTGACCTCTCATAAAGAGAATACGCTCAATATCGGATTTTCTTTCTGGTATATCAGACCTGTTTCTGTTATTGCGGATTCTTTTTAAGCAATGATCGTAGTCATTCAGCAGTGCTGAAATTTTGTTCAGCTTCTTTTTATCAAGACCTGATTTCCAATCGGGATTCTGAGCAAATGTAAAAATATCACTGTCAGGTGCAGTCTTTCTTTTAGCTTTAGGTGTATTTCTTTTCAGCTCATAAGCATATAAAGGCAATCTTTCAAGGTTTGAGCTGACACCCGACCAATCGGTGTTTTTGAAGAATTCTCTGAATTGTTGGTCATAAGTCTTTTCATACCAAGACCTGCGTTCATTTTGTTTTTCAATAAGGGATTTGTATTTAAGAAACAGACTTTTCGGTGCTTTGTTTGTTACAAGATATTCCGAAAGGTCAGGCTTTACACCGCTTTTTGCAGAGTCAATTTCCAAGCCTGTGAGAATAGCAAGAATTTCCGTTTCTTTTCTGTACTGTGCTTTCTTGCCCTTTGCATTTTCGTCATAAGCTAAAATACTTCTGTTAAGTGCTGCATTTGAGATTTGTCCCACACGGGAAGAAGAAGTATTCTTAACAGTTTCAAATCTTGCCTCCCAATCCTTTGCATCTGATACTATCGGTTCCTCGGTGGGTATGAATAACAAAGGTAACGGGTTATCACTTTTACCGTAATACTCAGGTTCTGTTTCCTTTGTATAAAGATAAGAAATGATAATACTGTCAACAATTATTTTTACCATATCGCCGTCAAAATCTGCACCGCCAAGTCTCATAGGTATATCGGAATTATCCGACACCATAATGACATCGGTTAAATGGCTGAAGTATTTATCTCTGTAATATCCGACTTTTTCTAATGGTCGCACCTGAACACTTTCATTTTTGGATATATGGGGATTGCGAAGAAGTGAATATTTGTAGTCTGTACCGTAGCTGTTACCGGGAGCATAAACAGTATTACCTGACAATTCTTCATTAATAACATCTGTAACTCTCTTGCTGTCACTTGCAAGGAAAGAGAATAAAGACATTAAATCAGCAGATAAATATCTGTTATCACCCTGAACAAAAAGCTGACCGATTGCATACTTTCTTAAAATATTTTCTGCAATATCGTCAATATCCTTTGCGAAGAATGGCTCATCAATGAGCAATGAGTTTCTGTTAATCAGCCTTGCTTTGATTTTTAATTCTTCATCACTGTCATCTAAATGCTTTGCGTAATAATCTATTCTGTATTTTCTGTTGTTACAGTAATCGTAATATGCCTGTTCCGTTGCTTTGGTCAGCCACTCTCTTTTATCACGTGACGGACTTTCTTTCCAATCCAAGGGTAAATCTTTAGGTCTGAATTTTTCTTCGGGTATTGCAACGGTATTTAAAAACTGAAAGTTAAGCTCAGTTAAATTTTCGTCTTCACCTTTACCTACATTTGAAATGTATAACGAGTGTCTGTATTTTTTACATCGAGCAAGGTAATCATTGAAACTCAGATTGTTTTCACTCAACCAACCTTTACCCTTGAACATTGTATCGGTAAGAATAAGGTTTATCTTGTCAACAGGATGCTCCACACCCCACATATCTTTAACGGAATATATACCAACACTTTTAAGAAAAGATTTAAAATCAACCTCATGTACCATACCTTTTATGTAGGGTAAACGAATCTGAAAAGAAGAATGAATATGCTTACCGCAGAACTGTTTATCAATTTCTTTTGCGAATGAGGGAGAGATAAATCCTTCAACGTCAAATGCATCACAAGTAAATTCAATTTCCTTTTCGGTGCGTTTGTATTTTTTTACTGCCGTATTTTTATCCTTTGATGTAACTGTTACGGCGTGAGTTTTAATAAATCTTTCCCAGGTTCTGATAATAACAATGCTGTCTTTATCAAAAAGTTTTTTGTTTTCAATTCTTGTACCGCCCGAAAACATAAGTCCGTTGTAAGCGTAAAGTTTACTTAACTGACATAAACCGATATTCATATCAAGCTCTATTCTTGATTTTACTTTTTCGTAAACATCACTTCTTATGAAAGATAAGCGAGCGTTTCTACTCATACTTGCAGAGCGTTCAAAGGCAATAAAGTTTTTCATTCCTGTTCCCAAATCAATGTTTATTCCCTCGGGACGAAACATTGATTTTGCTTTTAACTGTCTTAAACGGATGCGTTCACTCTTTGCATCTCTGTCAAAAATTCCGCTGAAGTCAATATAAACTATCACATCAGAGAGCTCAGAAATTTTTGTATCGTCCTTCGGCTGAGTAAATTTATCCGAAGTTAAAACACTCATTAACTGATAAAACATAGCACAGTCTTCCTGCAAAGTATTTTCTTTATTCATTAAGCACTTTGCAGTTGCACCTAAATTAAGATTAAAAATATATGTTTCATCATTTTGCTTTTTGGCATAAGAGATAATTCCTCTTGCCGAAAGCATCGGTATTTCATAAGTAGTATGTGCCATTGTTTCACCTCTGATGGACTTATTTTGTATAAAAAATACTACAGCCACCCCTGTAATGTCAACTCTTTTGCACCAGAACAATCGGGTGCTTTTTTCATTTAAAACAGCGGTATTACTTTAACGAGCATTGGATTTTGGTACCACAAAATCCGTTTCGGGGAAAGCCACCCCGAAAACCAGAACAGAAAAGAGGTGAATATTTTTGAAAGAAAACAAAAAGACGAAACTTGTAAAGGCATATTTTACCGAAGAAGATTACGAAAGGCTCAATTATCTTTGCAGCATAATGAAGATTTCAAAATCAAAAATGATTCGGTTTCTGCTTTATTACAAGAACATTAAAGAAGCTCCGCCTGTTGATTACACAGTTTTAATCAGAGAAATGAGAGCAGTCGGTAACAATTTAAATCAACTTGCAAGAGTTGCAAATGCAAAAGGTTGGATTAATGAAAAGGAATTACGTGCCACCATTCTTTCTCTTCGTGAACTTGAAAAGAAAATATCGGCACAGTTTCAGTTGAGCAAGGAGGATGAATATTGGCAGTAACAAAAATATGGTCGGTCAAAGGAAAACTGAAAGGTGTTGTTGATTACGCAATTAATCCCGATAAAACTCTTAATGACTATTACAGTAATTCTGAATTGCAATCACTTAAGGATGTAATTGATTACGCAGTTGAAAGTGAAAAAACGGAAATGCAATATTTTGTGAGCGGAATAAATTGCAATCCTGAGTTTGCCCGTGACCAGATGACGGAAACAAAAAAGATTTTTATGAAGCAGGACGGGATAATTGCATTTCACGGCTATCAGAGTTTTAAGCCGAGAGAGGTTACACCTAAGCTTGCTCACGAAATCGGAAAAGAGCTTGCACAGAAATTATGGGGAGACAGACACGAGGTTATTGTAGCAACTCATCTTGACCGAGGACACATTCATAATCATTTTGTTGTTAACAGTGTTTCAATGGTTGACGGCAAAAAGTTCAATGCCTGCAAACAAAGTTATGCATTAATGAGAAAAGTATCTGATGAACTTTGCATTAAATACGGTTTATCAATAGTTGAAAAGCCGCACAAAGCACCGAGAAGGATGACATATCTTGCAGAGAAGAATGGAGAGAACCATCAGTTTGATTTATTAAAATTTCACATTGACGATTGTTTATCACGCAGTTCAAACATCAGAACTTTTATTTGGCTGATGGAAAAGAAGGTATATACTTTTGATTTTAACCGTCCCGAGCCGACAGTTTATCACAAAAGATTTAACCGTCCCGTATGGCTTTGCGATCTTGGTGACGGCTATACAATCAATGATATTGAAGAAGTAATACTGACTAAAAGACATTACACAAGAAGAGTCACGCACGATTCAATCACTTTCAAGACATTATTCTTTGACGGCAACCCTTACAATTACAAAAGCGGAATCAGCAGCTCTTACACATGTTTGTGTAAAAGGCTGTTAATGTTTAAGGAACATCCCCATTGCAACGAGGTTGAGAATTATCTTGAACAGGAGCTTTTGAAGTTTGACCAGCTTTGTGAAGAACAGAACTTATTGCTTGATAACAATGTAGAAAGCTATGAAGACCTTGAGGCTCTTATCAACAATACCGAAAAAGAATTAAAGGAAATGGATGAAGCAAGAAATATATTTAGAAACAAATTGAAGTGTGCCGTTCGTTCGGGTGATGAAAAACTCCAGAACGAAATCCGTGAGGATATTGCAAATCTTACCGCCGCTATGAGAGTTGCAAGAAAGAACATCAAAATTTTAAGCAGAGTTAAATACAGGGCTGAGGATGTAGTAAACAGAATGGATAGCATCAACGAGTATTCAAGAATGTATGAGCGTTATGCACGTGATGTTATCAAACCTAAAACAAATACAAATAAAATTCAGGAAAGGAGCCGATAATATGGCTA
>CALEII010000027.1 GCA_937876205.1 uncultured Clostridia bacterium | reverse complement strand
TTTGGTGCTGGTGACCGGACTTGAACCGGTACGGTATTGCTACCGAGGGATTTTAAGTCCCTTGCGTCTGCCGATTTCGCCACACCAGCTGATGTGCTTATATATTATATACCCAGTTCTGAAAAATGTCAATACAAAATATCAGTAATTATAAAATTTCATCATACTATATTTAGTATTACTATCACAAAAAATATATATCTTATTCAATATATATATGTTTATATGGCATAAACAGAACATTTTGTGCAAATTTCAACAATATTCATTTTAGCTATTGCAAAAAACTTAAAATCGGTTAAAATATATATGTAATGAAAATACTTGGAGGTTGTACAAATGCCCGATTTAACACAAGAGCTTACACAGATTCCTGTTGGTCCTCTCGGAATAGTTGCTCTCCCCGGCTGCGATGAATTCGCAAAGAAGGTTGATGAGTATATTGTTTCATGGAGAAAGGAACAGATAAGCGAACACAAACACACAATAGCTTTCAACGGCTATCTTAAAGACAGCTACATACTCGATATGAGTTTCCACAGATTCGGCACAGGCGAAGGTAAAGCTGTTCTTCACGAATCTGTCAGAGGCTATGATATTTATCTTGTTGTTGATGTATTCAACTACGGAGTAACACATAACTGTTACGGTATTGATGTGCCCACAACTCCCGACGAGCATTTTGCAAACCTCAAAAGAGCTATTGCTGCTTGTGCAGGCAAAGCTGAAAGAATCAATGTTATTATGCCTATGCTTTATGAAGGCAGACAGCATAAGAGATCAAGCAGAGAATCACTCGACTGTGCTCTCGCACTTCAGGAGCTCTGTGACCTTATGGGTGTTGACAACATCATCACATTTGACGCTCATGATGCAAGAGTTCAGAACGCAATCCCTCTCAAGGGCTTTGAAAATGTTCAGACAACTTATCAGATGATTAAAGCTCTTGTAAAGAATGTCAATGATTTCAAAATAGATAAAGACAACCTTATGATCATCTCCCCTGATGAAGGCGGTCTTCAGAGATGCATCTATTATTCATCAGTTCTCGGCGTTGAGCTCGGTATGTTCTACAAGCGCAGAGATTACTCTGTAATCATAAACGGCAGAAATCCCATCATTGCACACGAGTTTCTCGGTGACAATGTTGAAGGCAAAGATGTTATCGTTGTTGACGATATGATTTCTTCAGGTGATTCAATGCTTGAGGTTGCAACAAAGCTTAAAGACCTCAAGGCAAGAAGAATCTTCGTATGCTCAGCATTCGGTCTTTTCTGTAACGGTCTTGAGCTGTTTGACAAGGCTTTTGAAAATGGGCTTATCGACGGTGTTTTCACAACCAACCTTGTTTATCAGACAAAAGAGCTTCTTAGCAAACCCTGGTACTATTCAGTTGATATGTCAAAGTATGTTGCTTTGCTTATTGACACACTTAACAATGAAAGATCACTCAGCGAGCTTCTCAGCCCAGGCAAAAGAATTGAAGCTTTTCTTAATAGAAACGGCTACACTGTTGTACCTCACAAGTAAATTCAAAAAAGCGGCAATTCAGCCGCTTTTTTTATATCAGCTGAGTCTTCACGCTGTTATCCAGATATAGTTTATTGTGCATATTGCTTTTTTATAAGTATAATATTTGTGATATCATACAAATTTAAAATACATAAACACAAACTGAAGTTTTTATGTTATAATTAAATCATAAAATCAAGAGGTGATAATATGTTAGCTAACAAAACAGCATTTTCTTTTGAATCATCATCAAATCTTGCAGATATTTATGCCTGCAGATATATGCCGTCTTCGGGTGATATCAGAGCCGTTGTACAAATAGCGCACGGTATGGCAGAGCATCACGAAAGATATGAAGATTTCATTGACTTTTTAACCTCAAACGGTATTGCAGTATATATAAATGATCATCTCGGTCACGGTAAGTCTGTTACCAATGACTCTGAGCTGGGCTTCTTCGGCAAAAAAAACGGTTATCTCAATCTCGTTAAAGATATGAAAATACTGACAGATATCATTCATAATGAAAACCCTGATTTACCTGTGATTCTTTTTGGTCACAGTATGGGCTCTTTTCTTGCTCGTCTCTACACTGAAAAATACGCAGATAACATAACTGCGGCAATTTACTGTGGTACTGCAGGTGCAAATCCTGCAGCTGCACCGGGAATTGCAATAGTAAAAGCGATTGAAAAAATTAAGGGAGATCACTACAGATCTGAATTCATAAATAAGCTTGCATTCGGTACATATAATAAGAAATGCACACCAAAAAGAACTGCTTTCGATTGGCTGACAACTGACAATATTATTGTTGACAAATATATAGCTGACCCATATTGCGGTTTTCTTTTCACAACAGCAGGATACAGAGACCTGATGACGCTGATTCTGCTTGTAAACAAAAGTGAATGGTACACATCAATACCAGCAGAGCTGCCTGTTTACCTCATTGCAGGTGAAGACGACCCTGTAGGCAACTACGGTAAAGGAATAAAAGAAGTTTATCAGGGACTTGTAGACACAAAACATACTGATATTTCTGTCAAGCTCTTCACGGGTGACAGACACGAAATTCTGAATGAAAAAGACAAAGAAGATGTGTATCAGAATGTTCTGCAGTGGATAAACACAGTTATATAATCACAAAAAACAGCACAGGGCACTCCCCTGTGCTGTCATATAAAAATTTACATTAAATTTTTTGCAAAAAGCTATTGACAAAAACAAAATTATATTGTATACTAACAAAGCACTCAAGAGAGTATATATCGCGGAGTAGAGCAGTTCGGTAGCTCGTCGGGCTCATAACCCGGAGGTCATGTGGTTCAAATCCCATCTCCGCAACCAACAATGCGAACCGATTTAGATATCGGCGCAAGAAATCCAGTAACCACAACGGTTACTGGATTTTTTTATCCCATTTTTTTAAGTGAAACTCAATAGATATCCTAAGCCCAAAACGGCTTTCGGGGAGGACTTGAACTAAATTCAATAGATATCAAGGGCAGATTTTGCGATTTTTT
>CALEII010000026.1 GCA_937876205.1 uncultured Clostridia bacterium | reverse complement strand
AGCAAGACAGCTTAAGAATGTTGACTGCATTGTAATTGACTACCTTCAGCTGATGTCATCAAGCAAGAAGACAGATAACCGAGTTCAGGAGGTTTCTGAGATAACACGAAGCCTTAAGATGATGGCTAAGGACCTTAATATTCCTGTTGTTACCTGCGCTCAGCTTGCAAGAAGAACTGACACTGAAAAGGGCAGAAGCCACAGACCTCAGATGTCTGACCTTCGAGAATCAGGCTCAATTGAGCAGGACGCAGATATCATACTTATGCTTTACAGAGAAGACTATTATAAGAACTCAGGAGACACTCCGCCTGAGGACATAAAGGTTGATGAAGCAGAGCTTATCATTGCAAAGAACAGACACGGCCCGACTGAGACTGTTCTTCTTGCATGGAATCCGGACTTCACACAATACACTTGCAGAGATTTCCACAGAGATGAAAATGCTTGAGAGTAAAATTCTGAACACTATAAAAAAATACGATATGCTGTCTGATTGCAGCAGTCTTATCGTTGCTGTGTCAGGCGGCGCAGATTCAATGTGTCTTATTCATTTTTTCAATAAATTTTCAAGTTACCTGAATTTAAATAATCTCATATGTGCGCATGTGAATCACGGAATAAGAGGTGCTGAAGCAGACAGAGATGAGGAGTTTGTCCGGAAATACTGTTCAGCTAATGATATCCGTTTTGCTTCAGTTCACTATGATGTACCTTCTCTGGCACATCAGAACGGTGAAAGTGTCGAACAGTGCGGCAGACGCCTCCGTTACGAGTTTTTTAATTCACTTGCCGATAACTGCAGAATTGCTACGGCTCACAATCTGAATGATTCTGCAGAGACATTTCTCTTTAATCTGGCAAGAGGTACGGGATTAAAAGGTCTTACAGGTATTCCTGTTTCGCGAGATAATATAATAAGACCTTTATCTGAATGTACAAGAGAAGAAATTGAAAAGTATCTTTTTGAGGAAAATGTTTCTTTTGTGACGGACAGCACTAACAATTGTGACGATTATTCACGCAATAAAATCCGTCATAATGTTCTTCCTGTTTTGTCTGAGATAAATTCATCATTTTTCAATGTTTTTCTGGGCTGTATCAATACTCTCAGCGAAACGGAAAGTTATCTTTCAAATGAAACAGAAAAGGCTTTTGTTAAAGCAAAAAGAGATGAGAATTTTTTGATTTCAGAGATTGTTTGCCTTGATAACGTGCTAAGATCACGGTTGCTGATGAAAATTGCCGATTATTTCGGTGGTACTGATATCGAGAAGAAACATATTGAATTACTCACTAAGATAATGACTGAAAAAGGTGCTGTGATGCTTCATAACAGGGTTAAAATCGTGTCTGATGGCAGATATCTTTTCCGTGAGACAGAGCTTAAACCTGAAGACAGAATCTGTATTCCTTATTCAGAAGAAAAAGATGAATATATATTTGATTATTGCAGAATAAATCTTATTCAGTGTGATATTGATATTGTCGGAAAATACAACTCAAAGGAATTGTCATGTCTTGGTTATATTGATGCAGATAAAATCGGATGTGCTTTTTTTCGGTCCAGAGAAGAGGGTGACAGATTCAGATATCCCTTTGCCGAGCATTCAAAATCACTGAAAAATCTGTATAGAGAAAAGAAAATATCCAAAGAATATCGTTACGGAATACCTCTTCTTGCCAATGAAAACGGTATTATATGGATTGACGGAGTCGGTGTGTCTGATATAGGATATGTTGATGAAAATTCTAATAATATTTTAAGAATCTTAATAACACGGGAGGTTGACTGATTATGGTACATAATAATATGCTTGATGACATTAAAGAAGTTCTTTTTTCGGAGGAACAGCTTTCAGAAATGATAAAGAGAATGGGTGCAGAAATAACTGAAGACTATAAAGACAAAAATCTTCTTCTTGTCTGCATTCTTAAAGGCTCTGTAGCAGTTATGGCAGACCTTATGCGTGAAATCAAAGTGCCTGCCGAGATTGATTTTATGGCTGTTTCAAGCTATGAAAACAGAACAGAGTCGAGCGGTAATGTAAGAATTGTCAAAGACCTTGACCAGAATATTGAAGGCTATGATGTACTTGTTATTGAAGATATTCTTGACAGCGGAAGAACTCTTTCATATCTCAGAGAGATTCTTATGGCAAGAAATCCGGCAAGCCTTAAGATCTGCACAATGTTTGACAAGCCTGAAAGACGAGTAGTTCAGAATATTGGTGCTGATTATGTAGGTTGCAATGTTCCTGATGAATTTATCGTCGGCTACGGTCTTGATTTTAATCAGAAGTATAGAAATCTTCCTTTTGTGGGTATATTAAAAGAGACTGTCTATATGAATAAATAATTTAAGGAGAGAATATAATCTTGGAAAAGAACGGCAAAAAAATTATTTCGTATCTTCCTTATCTGCTGATTCCTCTTATTCTTCTTGCGTCAATGTGGATGTTCACAGGTAACAAAACCGAAAGCGCAAAGAAAGAATACTATGAAATAGTCAGTATGTTTGAGGAAGATAAGATTGCAGAGTATACTCTCAATCTCAGCAGCGGTATTCTGCAATATCAGCTAAGGGACGCAGAGAAAGATACTGTATACAGATATACTGTACCTAATGTTTCTCTTTTTATTGACGATATTCATGACGTTGCGAAAGAGAACGGTGTTGAGTATAACTACAATGCAGGTAAAACTAATTCATGGATAACAAGTATGCTGCCAATGATTCTGTCTGTCGTTGTTCTCGGCGCAATTATGCTTTTCAGTATGAAAAAGATGAATCAGTCACTCAGCAGTGAAACTAATAAAACTCTCAGCTTCGGCAAAGCACGAGTCAAGGTCAAGGATGATAAGAATAAAAAGACATTTGATGATGTAGCCGGTGCAGATGAGGAGAAAGAAGAGCTTGCTGAGCTTGTTGATTTCCTTCGTTCTCCTCAGAAGTTTAATGAGCTTGGTGCAAGAATCCCTAAGGGCGTTCTTCTTGTTGGCCCTCCGGGTACAGGTAAGACTCTTCTTGCTAAGGCGGTTGCAGGTGAAGCTGATGTTCCATTCTTCTCAATTTCGGGTTCTGATTTTGTTGAGATGTATGTTGGTGTCGGTGCTTCCCGAGTGAGAGACCTTTTCCAGCAGGCAAAAAAAGAGGCACCGTCAATTATTTTTATTGATGAAATTGATGCTGTCGGCAGACACAGAGGCGCAGGAATGGGTGGCGGCCACGACGAGCGTGAGCAGACACTTAATCAGATGCTTGTTGAGATGGACGGTTTCGGTATAAATGAAGGTGTCATTGTTATTGCAGCAACCAACAGACCTGATATTCTTGACCCTGCATTACTTCGTCCCGGCAGATTTGACAGGCAAATTACAGTCGGTTATCCCGATGTTAAGGGAAGAGAAGACATTCTCAGAGTTCACGCTAAGGGTAAGCCCCTTGCTCCCGATGTTGAGCTTCATAAAATCGCATTTGATACTGCTGGATTTACAGGTGCCGACCTTGAAAACCTTCTCAATGAAGCAGCTCTGCTTGCTGCGAGAAGGGCAAAACGTGCCATCACAATGAATGAAATTGAAGATGCTACAGTCAGAGTTGTTGTCGGTACTGAAAAGAAGTCTCATAAGATAAATGAAAAAGATAAAAAAATCACTGCTTATCACGAAGCAGGTCACGCTGTTGCAACTTATCATCTTGAAACTCAGGATGTTGTCAGGGAAGTTTCAATCATTCCCAGAGGAATGGCTGCAGGTTATACACTTCACAGACCTCAGGAAGACAGTATGCACCTTACAAAGAACACAATGCTTGATAATATTGTTGTTCTTCTTGGTGGCAGAGTTGCAGAGTCTATCATTTTCGGTGACATTTCTACAGGTGCATCAAATGATATTGAAAGAGCCTCTGAAACTGCCCGTAATATGGTCACAAAGTACGGTATGAGTGAAGAAATCGGTCCTATTTCATTCGGTTCCGGTCATAATGAAGTATTCCTTGGCAGAGACTATTCCAATGTCAGAAATTATTCGGAAAATGTTGCTTCAAGAATTGATGAAGTTGTAAGTAACATTATTTCAGACTCATATAACAGATGTGAAACAATCCTTAAGGAGCACGCAGATCAGCTTGAGAGGGTTGCTGAATATCTTATCAAGCACGAAAAAATCGGTGAAAAAGATTTTCTTGCTCTTATGGATAATAATTTTGTTGAAGAAGAATCGGATTCAACCGCTGATGATTCTCAGCCTTTTTCCGATATCGTTTCTGAAGAATAAACCGTAATAAGGTGGCACAAATGTGTCACCTTTTCGGGATTTGGAGGGAGACGGATTCATTTCAATACTTCAGGTCATATGAATCCTCGTATCTGTAATGGACAGTAAACAAAAAGCATTAGCTTTGTATAAACTGCTATATTCCTTTGTTATTATAACAATTCATACGCTTATTTTTGCTTATGTTCTCTTTAGTGGTTATAATAAGGTTCTTGAAGCACCCCTTGATTCGGGTGGTTATCTGATGGTTGTTCTTTATTGTGCTGCACTTATCGGATTTTTCAAGATGATGGGTGCACTGAAGGTCGGATATAACAAGCAATTCAATATAATTCTGTCTCATATAATCAGTCTGATGGTGCTTAATGTTATTGCATATCTGCAGCTGAGTCTTGTTCACAGAGCATTTCTTCCTGTGTGGCAGACTGTATTGATGACAGCAGTTCAGATTGTTATTAGTGTTGTGTGGACTGTTATAATTTTTAAATTCAATAAAGAATTTTCTACCGTAAAGGAGCTATTGCTGGTTTATGGAGATAAAAAAGCTGAAGACATCGTTTATAAGCTTCTTGAGCGTGAAGATCAGTACAGAATCTGTGAAACAATTCAGTACATAAATGATTCACCTTTCTCGCACAATAACTTTGAAGAAGTCAAAGAGCGTATAAAGGGTTACAAATATGTTATCATCTGCAGACTTGAAAGCAGTGTCAGAAATGATCTTCTCAAATTCTGTTATGAAAATGACATTGAGGTTTTTCTTCCGCCCCGAATATCTGACATAATGATAAGAGGCGCAAAAACACTTGAGCAGTTTGATTCACCTCTTGTAATCTGCCGAAATTGTTCGTTGACTGACGGGCAGCGTTTTTTCAAGCGTCTGACTGATATTGTGATTTCTCTGGTCGGTATAGTTGTTACATCTCCTGTTATGCTTGCTATTGCTCTCGCAATAAAACTCTATGACGGCGGTCCCGTTTTTTATAAGCAGAAGCGTGTTACTCTGAATGAAAAAGTATTTGAAATACTGAAATTCAGAAGTATGATTGTTGATGCGGAAAAAGGTGACAGTGTTATTCCTGCTACTGATGAAGACCCGAGGATTACACCTGTCGGCAAGGTTATCAGACGACTGAGACTTGATGAATTGCCTCAGCTTTTCAATATTCTCATAGGTGAGATGTCTGTTGTCGGTCCCAGACCTGAAAGAATCGAGCATCACGAGGCATATACAAAACAAATACCCGAATTCCCGTTCAGAACAAAAGTTAAGGCAGGACTGACAGGTTATGCTCAGGTTATGGGTAAATACAATACAACTCCTTATGATAAATTGCTTCTTGACCTTGTATATATACAGAAGTTTTCATTTTTCCTTGATTTCAAGCTTATACTGCTAACTGTAAAAGTTCTTTTTATGAAGGAAAGTACAGAAGGCTTCAAGAATAAAAAGGAGAATAAAGAATGAGAAGATTGTTGTGTATATTTCTTGCATTGTTTATGCTTCTTGGTCTGAGTGCCTGTACAGGTGAATCAGACAATGAGTATTATGATGATAACTTTTATGATGAATATCCTACCGGTGATGAAATTATAACTGTGGAAATCAATAAGAATCCTCAGGCTGAGATTATATTATCTGATGGCTCTGAAATTATTATAGAACTATATTATGATGCTGCTCCTAATGCCGTTTCAAGCTTCATTGCATATGCCGACGAAGATATTTATGAAACAATGGCATTTACTGAAGTTAGAAACAATTGCATTGTTATGACTGATGTTCCTGATGGTGATTTTTCTTCTCCGTTCTATACAGTTGACGAAGCCGAGAATAATTCACTTTCACACACAAGAGGTACTGTTTCTATGATAAGAACATCAGATTCAGATACTCTTACAGGTAAGTTTTTTATTCTTACAAAAGATCAGAAGCATTTTGACAATAATTTTACTGCATTTGGCAAAGTTATTGAGGGAATGGATATCATTGATGAAATTGCTTCCTCAGATAATGACAATGGTGTTATTAAAGAGCCTCTTTCAATAAAGAAAGTTTCTGTCAGAACGTTTGGTGAGCGTATTCCGAAGCCGACAATTATTCTAAAAAATAAAAGGTGATTAAAATGAAAAAAGTTATTAGTATTTTTCTTGCATTTACTCTAATTGTTTCTGTTTTTGCTTTATCAGGCTGCACAAAAGACCCTTCACAGACCAAGGATGAAGATTCTTCGGTTTCAGAAGATGGTAAGAACCCTGTTGCTGTAATTAAAGTTAAAGATTTCGGTACAATTACCGTTGAACTTTATTATGACAAAGCCTCCAACACTGTAAAGAATTTCATTTCTCTTGCAAACAAAGGCTTTTATAACGGACTTATTTTTCACCGTGTTATTGAAAACTTTATGATTCAGGGTGGTTGTCCTGACGGCAACGGCACCGGTGATGCTGGATATTCAATAAAAGGTGAGTTCTCAAACAACGGCTATAAAGGTAATGACATAAGCCATATCCGTGGTGTTATTTCAATGGCACGTGCAGGCTACAGTATGGATTCGGCAGGCAGTCAGTTCTTTATTATGCACCAAACATCTCCTCATCTCGACGGTGATTATGCAGCATTCGGTATGGTAACAGACGGTATGGATGTTGTTGATGAAATTGCAAGTGTAAAGACAAACTCAAATGATAAACCGAACAAAGATGTTGTTATTGAATCAATTACAATTAATACATATGGTGTTGTTTATGAAGAGCCTGAAACAATATTATAACAAATATTTAACAATTTAATTTTGTAAAAATACTTGATTTTCCTCAAATGGTATTGTATAATAAAATTACCATATTAGTGAAAGGATGGCTATTATAATGAAATTTATGCTCAAGTTCATTAAGATCGTTCTTAAGCTTCTCAAGCCCCTCATCAAGCTCGGTCTCTTTGATGGTCTTTTTGCAGATCTCTTCAGCAACCTTGCAGAAGAATACTCAATCGACACAGACCTCATCTAATTACAAGCTTTTTCTGAATCTCATCCGCTATGGTTTTGCCATAGCGGATTTGATTTTTTATTTTTCATTTATCATATGCAGAAATGTATTGAATATTATTTTAGCAGGTGATATAATGAAATATATAAAAAAACTACTGCCATTTTTTGTTGTGGCAATAATATCATTTGTGTATATTCTTGTGAGTGAAAATGAATATAATTTTGAAGATACAGCTTTATCCGTCAATGAAAGCACAATAATCATCGATGCAGGACACGGCGGTGTTGACGGCGGTGCCGTTGCTGCTGACGGCACGAATGAGAAGGATATAAATCTTGCAATTGCTCTTGAAATTAACTCACGTCTGACAAATGCAGGCTATAAGACTGTTATGATAAGAGACGGTGATTATTCGATACATGATGAAAGTGCTGATACAATACGCAGCAAAAAGGTGACTGACCTTAAAAACCGTCTTGAAATTATCGAAAACACTGAAAATGCAATTTTTGTGTCTGTTCATCAGAATTATTTTTCAGAAAGCAAGTATAACGGAGCACAGGTTTTTTATTCTCCTAATAATTCTGAAAGCAGACTTCTTGCTGATTGTATACAAAAGTGTATTGTAAAAGAGCTTCAACCTGAAAACAACAGACAGATAAAACAGAGTGACAGTTCAATTTTTCTTTTATATAAATCATCTGTTCCGTCTGTTATGGTTGAATGCGGATTTCTGTCAAATCCTGAAGAAGCTGAAAAGCTTAAAAATGAAGAATACAGAAAGAAAATGGCAGATGTTGTTTGCCGTGGAATTATAAAATATCTTGAAAGCTGCACTGAAGAACAGTCGTCAGCTGCAAAATGAGAGTGATTTAAATTGGCATCTAAAGTTAAAAATGTATATGTCTGTACTCAGTGTTCATATGAATCCGCAAAGTGGTACGGTCAGTGTCCCGGTTGCGGAGAGTGGAATACTATGGAGGAAACAGTTATAAATCCTGTTGTTACAAGAAAGAATTCTGTTTCATTGGGACGCAGCAGGGCAGTTGTTATTGATGAAATCAGTGAAACAGGCGAAATTCGATATGACACAGGAATATCCGAATTCAACCGTGTTCTAGGCGGAGGGCTTGTAAAAGGCTCTCTTGTTCTTATCGGTGGTGATCCCGGCATCGGTAAATCTACCATTCTTCTTCAGGCGTGCAAATTTTTATCCGAAAATAAAAAGGTGCTTTATGTGTCAGGTGAAGAATCAGCCAGTCAGATAAAGCTTCGTGCAACAAGACTTGGCGTGATGAGCAAAAATCTGTTTGTTCTGTGTGAAACAGATGCAGAATATATTTCTGAGCTTATCAGAAGTGACAAACCTGATGTTGTTATTGTTGACTCAATTCAGACAATGAGTATTACGGATATTCAGTCATCTACAGGCAGTGTTACACAGGTCAGAGAATGCACAAATCTTTTTATGAGGACTGCAAAATCTCTGGCAGTGCCGATTTTTATTGTTGGTCACGTTAATAAAGACGGTAATATTGCAGGTCCTAAAGTGCTTGAACATATTGTGGATACTGTTCTTTATTTCGAAGGTGACAAGAATATGTCATACCGTATTCTCAGAGCTGTAAAAAACAGATTCGGCTCAACAAATGAAATAGGTGTGTTCACAATGAATGATACGGGACTTGAGGAGGTACCTAACCCCTCAAAAATGCTGCTTGAAGGCAGACCAAAAAACACCTCGGGAACCTGTGTTATGTGTGTTATGGAAGGCTCAAGACCGATTCTGGCCGAAGTTCAGGCTTTGGTTACACCGACAGGCTTCGGCACCCCCAGACGAATGACTAACGGTTATGATTTTAACAGAATGGCAATGCTTATAGCTGTTCTTGAAAAGCGTTGCGGTTATTATTTTGCAAATACAGATTGCTATCTTAATATAATCGGCGGACTTAAAATTGATGAACCGGCATCCGATTTGTCTGTTATTCTTGCTCTTGTTTCTTCACTTAAGGATATGATTCTTAAAGATGATGTTATTGCATTTGGTGAAATAGGCCTTGCGGGTGAAATACGAGGTGTTTCAAATGCACAGCAACGAGTTAATGAAGCCGTGAGAATGGGCTTTCGCAAAATAATTATTCCTTATCATAATTTCAGGTCACTTCCTGAGGATGTAAAGAATAAGGCAGAAATTGTCGGCGTAAGAAGTGTTCGTGACGCATTTACCGAGATAGTTTTGTGATGAAAAAAACAGTTATAATTTCTCATAAAGCCGATGAAATGATAAATCTTCTCAGAAATGACGGCTATGATATTATAATGACTGAATCAAATAAGTCAGTTGATGAACGTATTGCTGACCACGCTGACATTTCTTTCTTTTTTGACGGGAATGATACATTGTTTGTGGCAAAAGAATTATCACATTCAGCCGAAAAATTAAGAAAGTTTTGTAAGAATATCATAATTCTTGGAGACAATCTCGGTGATATCTATCCGTCTGATGTAAGACTGAACTGTGTAAGACTGGGCAATTTCTTTATCTGTAACACAAATACAGTTTCTCAGACAATACTTTCTCATATAAATAAACTTGGTTGTACAGTTATTGATGTCAGTCAGGGTTATACAAAATGTTCAGTTGTTCCCGTTAATAATAATTCAATTATAACCGACGATAAGTCTGTCGCTGACAGCTGTAAGGCATATGGAATTGATGTTCTGTATATTTCTAAGGGTGATGTTCTTCTCTCAGGTTTTTCATATGGCTTTATCGGTGGTACGGCAGGTTTATTATCTTATAATAAACTATATTTTAACGGAGATATTAGCTTTCATAATAATTTTAAATACATAAAAGAATTTTTGGATGAAAGGAAAGTCGATTTTGCCTGTGTAACAAAAAGTCTTACAGATATAGGCAGTATTATTCCATTATATAAAATACAGGAGTGACAAAATAATGAGAAAGAGTAATGTAAAGAATCCGTTGGCAACCTTTATGGCATTTTCCACATTGATTATTCTTGGTAAATGGGTAAGAAAAGTCATAAAAAAATATCATTTTAAGCAAGATATATAAAACAAGCACGGCAAAAGCCGTGCTTAAATTATTGTTTAGTCATCTGCATCTTCTTCGTAATTCTGCCATATGAATTCGGCACCGTCAGAAAACCAATCATCATCTGCTTCATCACGGATTGTGTATGGGATTTCATCTATTACCTCAACTTTTCTAAGTCTTGACCAAATAGAAGCGTTCAGCGAGAGCATATATCCGCATCCTGAGGGGGTACGCCAGTCAGTAATAGGTGCTTCAGGCAAGCCGAATGCTGCAAGCAGAGACATAATTATTCCACCGTGAGTAACTATTGCGCATTCTCTTGTCCCCGTTTTGAGAAGACCTTCAATAATCTTGATAAATCCGTTACAGATTCGTGTGCTGAATTTTGTGTTTGATTCACCGAACGGAGGAGCAGCATCGCTGTCGCCTCTGAGCCAATTTTTAAAATCTTCATTATCACTCAGCTCATCAGCTGTCATACCTTCAAATTCACCGAAATTGCATTCAATCAGTTCATTCAGAATAATGGGTTCCTTGTCAGGGTATATAATTCCGGCTGTTTCAGTGCATCTTTTTAAAGGGCTTGAAAATACTGCTTCAACATCAGGATAATAATCCGTTGTTGACAGTTCTATAAGCTGTTTTCTTCCTTCATCGCATAACGATTCATCTGTGTGACCTATATAACGACCTTCAAGTGCGCCTTGTGTCAGTCCGTTTCTTATAAGATAAATTTTATAGTTTCTCATTGCTATTTATCCTTTACAAAATGTTTTTTCTGATGTAAAATAATATACAACAATATTCAAGAGGTGTCAAGTATGAGTGCTGATTTTGCATTGCGTCTGACTGATTTACGCAGAGAAAAAAATTTAAGCCAGAAAGAGGCAGCATCGTGTCTCGGTGTTTCTCAGGCACTGTTATCACACTATGAAAAAGGTATCAGAGAGTGTAAACTCGATTTTCTGAAGAAAGCCTGTGATTTTTATGATGTTACATCTGATTATATCCTCGGGCTTTCAGACAGCCGTCACGGTCTTAATGAAATATATCAGAAAGAACAGCTTGCAACTGACTCAGAGCTTAAATTCAAAACTATTTTCAGAGCACTTGTAAGCCTTATTGAGCATCTCAGTGCAGCAGGAGATACAGCTGAGAGCCGTCTCAGGGAAGAAATGCTTCTTTCTGTATACAGATTTGCTTTGCTTGGTGTCAAGTACGGTGTTTCAGACAGAGAATGGTTTGAGCTTGATGTAAAGGACGGTGAAATCCTTGCTTCCCGTGTTCTTGACCGTATGTTTTCGGGTACCCGACAGAAAGAAAAAAGTGAACAGTCTGCATATGGTGAAGAACCTGAATTTCTTAAAACTGTTATAACAAATTCAGAAGCAATTGTACGTGACAGATATCTAAAAATGTTGAATCTTAATGATAAATAATATTTCGCTGATGCTTACTGTTCATTGCTGAATATAAAAAAAGCCCGATAATCTCGGGCATTTTTTTGTTATTATTGAAAATACTTATTCAGAAACAGGCTCCCATATTGCATTGCCGAGCCAATCGAATTCATAGCTCTTTTCGTCTGTGAGTCTGAAATTGATCTGAACATTACCAAGGTCTGCAAATGAGCCCTTGCAGGTTGCTGTTGCAACGATGTCAGCAATAATTCTGATTCTGAAGTTTGTTATTCTTCCTGTACACTTATATGTGCCGTCAGCCTGCTTCTCAAGCTCAACACTCAGGTCGATAGTTGAATATGTCTTTTCATCTTCTGTGTCAGTGTAAACATAATCAACTGTATAATCAGAAACTGACATATAGTTTTCGCAGTTTTTGTTTATGTTATCAAGAACAGCTGCTTTATCTCTCACACCGAAAACATTCTTTACTGTGCTCTCCTCACCTGCGAGAATAATGCTGATGTTTACATTGCTGCCGTCTGCACTGCATTCTGCAGAAACAACATCTTCGGCTGTGAGATTAACTATAGCTGAATCGTAGGGATAGATAACTGAATCAGCAGAGCTGTTCATATCGCCGAAGGGAACAACAGGTACAGATGTATCAATTCCGCTGAGAACTCTGTCCTTGATAGCTCTTGTTGACTTGTTGAGAGCATCAAGTGAAACAGCATCATTATCACTTGTGACATTGATGTTGCCAACATCAAGTGATTCATTTGTCTTTACACCGGGCTTGTTAGCTGCTGTAAAGTTTGCATTATTCTGGACAGCTGAAACAACATTGTTGTAGAATGCAATTATTTCTGCCTCTGAGGAGGGAAGTCCGTCTACAGTGTCAATTGTTGCTGCTACAAATACATCACTTTCTTCTTCAACACCTGTTGTGGTACAACCTGCGAAGGAAGCTGTCATAGCAACGCATAACATAATAGCAATTAGAACTGAAATTGTCTTTTTCATTAAGGATGAACCCCTTTCTGACTCTTAATATCAAAGGATATTATAACATAATAATTTTAAATTTACAATAGTAAAATCAATAATTGTCACAAAGACCTTTTTCGTCAAAGATATATGCAGCCTCAAGTGCAATTTCTATGCCTTTTTCAATTGTTTTAAGGTCAATGATGTCTGCAGTGTCACGTCTTGTGTGATAATATCTGGGAGGACCGGGATTCATAGCTGCGAGTGAAACACTGGGAATTCCTGCCTGAGTCATTGCTGCTGCATCAGATGCGCCGGCAAAGATGACTGAATATTTCATATCAATGCCTGCATTTAATGCTGCTTTTTTCAGAAGCTTACAAGCTCTGTCATCGTGTTTCGTAAGGCCTGACATATCTCTGTTATAGATGAACATATCATCATAATCTTTGAATGTATCGAGTGCTACAAAAACAGTCTCAATTTCTTTGCATTCTGCTGCGTGCTTCCTTGCGTAATCTTTTGCACCTCTGAGACCTGCTTCTTCTGAGCCTGAGAAAAATGCAATAACCTCTGTGTTTTCGAATCTTACATCATTGTCATCCATAAATTTAAGAACAGCTGCACCTGCCATACAACCTGTAAGATTGTCATTTGCTCCGTCAACACAGGTATTGTAGTCAATGAAGAAGAAAAGAAGAACGAATGCGGGAAGGAAAGCAAGTCCTGCCCACGCATACCAGCTGATGCTGTCAAGTGCGGGAACAATAAGATTTCCCTGAATAAGACTGACTATGCTGAAAACCATTGTCCAGCCAAGACCGATTGCTGCATAAATGAAAACAAAATACATCATACCGGGGCCGACAAGGTGAGTGTAGCGCCATTCAAACGATGAATCGGCGTGCCCTGCGAAAATAATTCTTCTCTTAACCTCACCGGTGGGCTTTCTTACAACATATGTGTTATGAGATGTCTGTTTTTTATAAAATCGGTCAAGGAATTCCTTGTAGAAGAGGAATTCTCCACCAAGACATACTGTTGCTGCAACAGCAAGAATAAGTGAGACAAGCGGCATTCCTAAAAGAAGGAAAAAAACTCCTATAAATAAGAGCACTGCGTCAATCTTAGTCCATCCGAAGAAAGCTCTGTTCGCAATCTGAAAAGATTCCGTAATTACTTCGTCGCCTGCTTTGCCTGTCTGTTTTGCCATAAATTCCTCAGCCTTGAGTTCAGCCTCACTGCCTGAGGGTCTTGGTCCTATGTCTTTGCAGACTTTTTTGATAGTCCAGGCTGCAAAGTTAGCGCATTCTCTCAGCTTTGATTGATACTGAGGTCCGCAATCCTGTGGTTTCATTTTATTATGCCTCCGAAATAAATATTTTTAATATAATATCATATTTTAATGATTATGTCGATTGTAAATACCTATGAAATAAACTTCAACATATTGTGCAATTTTACTATAGTATCAATTGACTTTTTAAACTTAATATTATATAATATTTTTTGTCGAAATGAGGTTATAATATGGCTGCTCGTAAAAAGCAAACAAAGTTTCAGAAGAAAATCAGAAAATTAAAAAAGCGATTTAAAAAATTTATGTCAAATAATGCTGCAGTTATAGCTGTAGCTGTTCTTTTTCTTATAGTTTTGTTTTTCGCTACATTTTTCATTACTACTGCTATTGTAGACAATACAAAACAGGAAACAACTACTGAATATACAACTGTTGCTGAGACCACAACATTATATGTCTCTGATGAAAAAGAAACAACAACCGTTCAGAATACTACAGAGGCAGATACCACAACAGAGGTGCGCACGACTGTAAAGCAGCAAAGCAACAGCTATACTCCGGGTAACACTGATTATCCTTCAGATATTGCATCATGGAGTCTTATCTGTGTTAACAGAAACAGATATGTATCTTCTGATGTGGAAGATAAGATTAAGCTCTCATATGTTGCAGGCTCAGGTGAGCGTATGGATAGCCGTGCAGCGTCTGCGTATGAGAAAATGTATGCTGCTGCAAAAGACGATGGGTATTATCTCACACCCTGCTCAGGCTACAGAAGCTATTCAACACAGAAGCGACTTTATAATGAATTTTATAATGATTATATAAATCAGGGCCACAGCTCACAGGAAGCACATAACCTTACATCAAGAAGAAGGAATCCTGCAGGCAGCTCAGAGCATAATCTGGGTATTTGTATGGATATAATTTGCGCAGCAAGCAGTGCAAATTTTCAGAATACCGATGAATACGCCTGGCTTTGTGAAAATGCTGCTGATTACGGATTTATTCTCAGATATCCTGAAGATAAAGTAAGTGTTACAGGCGTAAAATTTGAACCCTGGCATTGGCGTTATGTCGGCGTTGAGAATGCCGCAAAAATCAAATCAAGCGGTCTTTGTCTTGAGGAATATTTAGGTCTTGCATAAAATTGTAATTTTTTGCTTGACAAATAAAAATTATTCTGTTATAATTCATTAGTCTGTTAAATATTAAATACAGACAACCCTTGCTCCCTTAGTTTCAGGGGGGCCGAAGTCCAAAAGGAGGTGCAACTAATGTCAAAGGCAAACTATGAAGCAGTCGTAATCTTTTCAGTAAAGAACGGTGAAGACAAGATCCCCGCACTTGTTGAGAAGTTCAAGACTCTTATCGAAGCTAACGGTACTCTTGACTCAGTTGATGAATGGGGCAAAAGAAAGCTCGCATATCCCATCAACTACGAGAACGAAGGCTACTATGTACTCTACACATTTGAGTCAGAGCCCGAATTCCCCGCAGAGTTTGAGCGTATCATCAACATCACTGATGATGCTGTTCGTACAATGGTTATCAAGGTTGAGAAGACTGAAGCTGTTGAAGAAACAGCTCCCGCAGCAGAAGAAGCTGCTGAATAATTTCCACAACGGAGGATGTTATAATGCTTAATACCGTTATACTTATGGGTCGTCTCACTGCAGACCCTGAGCTGAGAACAACCATCAATAATCTCTCTGTTTTATCTTTTTCTGTTGCCGTAGACAGAAGCTATCAGGCACAGGGACAGGAAAGACAGGCTGATTTCATCAACTGTGTTGCTTGGCGTCAGAATGCGGATTTTATCTCAAAGTATTTCCGCAAGGGGCAGATGATTGCAATTGAAGGCTCCATTCAGACTCGTTCATATGAGGATAAAAACGGAAATAAGAGAACTGCATTTGAAGTTATTGTCAACAGAGCAAGCTTCTGCGGTTCAAAAAGTGAATCAGGTTCAGCCGGTGACAGATATTCTGCTCCTGCCGCACAGCCTGCATCCTTCCAGAACAATGCCGTTGATGATTTTTCAGGCGTTGATGCAGCGGAAGATGATCTTCCGTTCTGATATTCTAATATAGGAGGTTTCCGTAATGGCTTACGATAAAGATAAGGGCGGACGTCCCGGCAACAGAAAGAGCCGTAGAAAAGTCTGCACATTCTGCGTAGAAAAGGCAGATTATATCGATTACAAAGATGTAGCTAAGCTTCGTCGCTTTACATCTGAAAGAGCAAAGATTCTTCCCAGAAGAATCACAGGTACTTGCGCAAAGCACCAGAGAGCACTTACAACAGCTATCAAGCGTGCTCGTCAGATTGCTCTTCTTCCCTACACAAGTGACTGATAATTCAGTGTTTCAGCAGTTCTTCGGAGCTGCTGATTTTTTTTGTTTCAATATATTGAATGATTGCATTTAATATTGTATAATTATCACAACAATACAGAAATGAGTGATTCTTTTGGCAATATATGATGTTTCATCTTACGGTGCTGTCGGTGACGGAAAAACTAATGATGCAAAAGCAATTCAGGCTGCAATTGATGATTGCACTGCAAACGGTGGCGGCAGGGTAGTGCTTGAAAGCGGAAAGACATATTATAGTGACTCAATTCAGCTGAAAAAGAATGTTGAGCTGCATCTTCAGAAGGGCGCTTTTCTCAAAGCGACAAGCGATATTAACGGTTATATAAGACCTTGCAAATTGATAAATGATCCTAAAACAGCACTTGTGGGTAATCCTGTTACTGGAAAACCGTCATTTGTTTTTGTTTACGGTTACGAAGCTGATAATTGCTCAATTACCGGTGAAGGCACTATTGACGGCAACTGCTATGCATTTGTAAAAAGAAAAGATCAGTATTATGTGACAGGTGATTTCTATCCACGTCCCACAACAATTTATATTGAAAAAAGTAATAATATTTCATTCCGTGACATAACAGTTACTAACGCACCTTTCTGGACTCTACATCCTGCAGGTTGTGACGATGTTCTTATTTCTAACATAAGGATTCTCAATCCTCTGGATGTTGCAAACAGTGACGGCATTGACCCCGATCATTGTTCTAATGTCAGAATTATCGGATGTCACGTTGTTTGTGCAGATGACTGTATATGCCTGAAGACATCAAAGGGCAATGCTGAATACGGTCCCTGTGAAAATATAATTATATCAGACTGTACACTTACATCTACATCAGCTGCAATTAAAATCGGTACAGAAGGGGTTGGTGACTTCAGAAATGTTGTCGTAAGCAACTGTATGATTTCAAAGAGTAACAGAGGTCTTTCAATTCAGATCAGAGACGGTGGCAATGTTGAAAATGTCACATTCAGGGATTGCACCGTTGAAACAAGACGCTTTTGTTCTGACTGGTGGGGGACAGCTGAACCGATTACGATTACTTGTTTTCGTCGTGACGAAAATACTGTTGCAGGTCATATAAAGAATATCAGATATTTTAACATCACAACAAAAGGTGAAAACGGTGTTCTTATTTATTCATCACCTGAAAATCCTGTTGAAAATGTTGTTTTTGAGAATTGTAATATTCATCTTGAGAAAACATCAAAATGGGACTGCGGTAAATATGACCTGAGACCTTGTATTGATCACGGAATTGAAGAGAATGATAACTCGGCTTTCTTTATCCGCAATGCTAAAAATGTCCGTATAGAAAAAACATCGACATCCTTCGGGGAAAGACCTTATGAATTCTACAAATACGCACTTGACGGTGAGAATATTGATGACCTTGAGCTGTGCAAAAATGAGTTTTCATCTAAAAGTGACGAGCTGATGAGATTTGAAAATGTTTTTCTGAAAAAATCATAAAAATTTTTGATTTTATGCTTGACAAATCGGTTAGCCGGTGCTAATATATCTATGGTTAGTTTTGGCTAACTGATTGTTATTGTTTGTCTGGAGATTAATATGAATCTTACATCTGCTATAGAAGGAAAAGAATATGTAATTGACAGAATAGAAACTGATGATGAAGAAATGGATGCATTTCTTTTCTCTCTCGGTTGTTACAGTGGTGAACCTATTACTGTTATTTCACATCTTAAAGGCGGTTGTGTTGTCTCAATTAAAGACGGCAGATACAACATTGATAATCAGCTTGCAGAGGCTATTGTTGTTATGTAAATAAAAGCACAATCTTCGGATTGTCTTTTTTTAGAAGTATGAGTTAGCAATGGCTAACATATTTAAATTTGCTTACAACAGGAGGAAAAAGTATGAGATTTGCATTGACCGGCAATCCCAACAGCGGTAAAACCACTATGTATAATGCTCTTACGGGCAAGAATGAAAAGGTTGGTAACTGGGCAGGCGTTACCGTTGACAAAAAAGAACATCCCTTAAAAAAGAGCTACGGCTATGATGATGTTGTCATTGTTGACCTTCCCGGTGCTTACTCTATGTCGCCCTTTACATCGGAAGAAAACATTACAAGCTCTTATGTAACAAATGAAAACCCTGATGTCATCATCAATATTGTTGACTCAACAAACCTGAGCAGAAGCCTTTTCTTTACCACTCAGCTTCTCGAACTCGGTATTCCTGTTGTTGTTGCTCTCAACAAGGCAGATATTAATGAAAAGAAACAGAATGTTATTGATACTGTTCTTCTTTCTGAGAAACTCGGATGTCCTGTAGTTGAGACAGTTTCAACATCAGCTGACGGACTTAATAATATTGTTAAAGCAGCTGCTGAAGCTGTCGGTAAAGGTCAGACAGCTCCTTATTTACAGGGAGTAATCGATCTTACTGACAAAAAAGCCGTTGAGGTTGCTGACAGAAAGAGATTTGATTTTGTAAACGGCATAGTTAAAGCTGTTGAAAAAAGAAAAGTTTTTACAAATGTGAAAAACAAACAAGATAAAATAGATGCTGTACTTACAAATAAATGGTTCGGTATTCCCATATTTGCCGTTGTGATGTTCCTCGTTTTCTGGATTTCTCAGGCTGGTCCCGGCGTGTGGATTGCTGATGCACTTGTTGCACTTCTTGAAAAGGGACAGGAAGCAATAGGCGTTCTTCTTGAAAATGCAAGCCCCATTGTTTCGGCTCTTCTTGTTGACGGTGTAATCGGCGGTGTTATTGCCGTTATCGGATTCCTTCCTCTTGTAATGGTTATGTACTTCCTTATTGCTCTTCTTGAAGATTGCGGTTATATGGCACGAGCATCTGTTGTTCTTGACCCCATATTCAAGAAGGTTGGTCTTAGCGGTAAATCTGTAATTCCTTTTGTTATAGGTACAGGCTGTGCTATTCCCGGTGTTATGGCTTGCCGTACAATCCGTAATGAACGTGAACGCAGAGCTACAGCTATGCTTGCTCCCTTTATGCCTTGCGGTGCAAAGCTTCCCGTCATTTCATTGTTTGCAGGTGCGTTTTTTGAGGATGCAACCTGGGTAGGTCCTCTTATGTATTTTGCAGGTATTTTGATTATTCTTATTGGTGCTGTGCTCGTAAATGCAATTACAGGCAACAGAAAAAAGAAATCCTTCTTTATTATTGAACTTCCCGAATATAAGGTTCCTTCTCTCAAGAGAGCATTTTTTTCAATGTGTCAGAGAGGCTGGTCATATATAGTTAAGGCTGCAACAATCATTCTTCTTTGTAACACTGTAGTTCAGATAATGCAGACATTTGATTGGAGCTTCCAGGTTGCAGAGAGTGCTGATGCATCAATTCTTGCATCAATTGCGGGCCCCTTTGCATATGTTCTTGTGCCTGTTGTTGGTGTTCTTTCCTGGCAGCTTGCTGCAGCCGCAGTTACAGGCTTTATTGCAAAGGAAAACGTTGTAGGTACACTTGCTGTTTGCTTTGTAGGTCTTGAAAATCTTATCGATACAGAAGAGCTTGCAATGCTTGAAGGTGCAGGCGCAGAAGTTGCAGGTATTATGGCTATTTCAAAGGTTGCCGCTCTTGCATATCTTATGTTTAATCTGTACACTCCTCCCTGTTTTGCAGCAATCGGTGCTATGAGAAGTGAAATGAAGAGTGCAAAATGGCTCTGGGGCGGTATTGCTCTTCAGCTTGGCACAGGTTTCACAGTCGGTTATCTTGTTTATCAGATCGGTACTCTTATTACAACAGGTTCACTTGGCGCCGGCTTCCTTCCCGGTCTTATTGCTGTTCTTGTTTTTGTTGCTGTTATCGTATTCCTTTGTGTAAGAGCAAACACAAAACTCAAGGCTGAATATGAACTTAAATCCAAGAAAAAGGAAACTGTAACTAAATAATCACGAGGTGATTTTATGGAAGATACTATTGTTATAATAATTGTTGCTGTAATTGTTATTCTTGCGGGATTATATATATATAAAGCAAAGAAAAGCGGAAAAAAGTGCATCGGCTGTCCCGATGCAGAAAACTGCGGAAAAAACAATGATTCAACCTGTAACGGTAACTGTTCAGGTTGTTCAGGTTGTAAGTAAATAAACCTCGACATAAGATTCAGCTTTGATTCTTATGTCGATTTTTTATTGAATTATTAAATTTTTATGATATCATATTATTAAACAACTTTTTAACATCAGCATAGTAGTATAAACAAAAGGAGATGTTATTATGTTTAAAATTCTTGTTGTTGAAGATGACTCTGAGTTAAATAAAGCAGTTTGTTCTTTTCTTATCAGAAAAGGATATGATTCATATGGTTGCTTATCTGCAACTGAAGCATATGATATGTTTTCAGAGTCAGTCTTTGACCTTATTATATCAGATATTATGATGCCTGCTGTTGACGGTTTTGAATTTGCAAGCACTATCAGAAACATAAATCAGGATATTCCTATTATATTTATTTCGGCGAGGGATGATTATATATCTAAAGAAATCGGCTTCAAAACGGGTATTGATGACTATATGGTAAAGCCTGTTGATCTTGAAGAGCTTCATTTGCGTATCGGTGCTTTGCTCAGAAGAGCAAAGATTGTGTCCAATAAAAAACTGACAGTCGGCACACTCACAATGGACACAGATGAATATTCAGCTAATATTGACGGTGAAAATATTCCGCTTACCGTCAGAGAATTTAATATTCTGTTCAAGCTTCTATCATACCCGAGAAAGACTTTCACCCGCTCTCAGCTTATGGATGAATTCTGGGATGCAGATACACTATCAGGTCCGAGAACCGTTGATGTATATATAACAAAAATCCGTGAAAAAATGTCACTGTGTAATGATTTTGAAATTGTTACTGTTCACGGACTCGGATATAAGGCGGTAATCAAATGAGACGAGTTGATGAGAAAGCTGATAAATACAGAGACAAACGTGTAAGGCGCAGTCTGATTTCTGTTAGTAGCTTTTTTCAATTCTTTGCTTTGTCATCTTTTATTGTTACCTGTTGTCTTATTATGTTTCTGAAAATATCAGATGCTACACTTCATTGGGAATTGAGAAATGTAAGATATGCTGCGATTTATACTTTCGGAAACGTATTGTTTTTTGGATTGATTTTCAGTGTATTTGATAATATCAGAAATAAGATTACAATAAGCAGACCTATTAACAGAATACTGAAAGGAACAAGCAGTATTATTAAAGGTGATTTTAGCATCAGAATTAAACCAATACATAAAAAAAGAAATAAAAATGAATTTGATGTACTTATTGAAGACTTTAATAAAATGGCGCAGGAGCTTGAAGGAATTGAAACATTCCGCAATGACTTTATTTCAAATGTGTCACACGAACTCAAGACACCTCTTGCTGTTATTCAGAATTATGCAACCATACTGCAGGATCCCGAGCTTGATGAAGAGAAAAAGGCTGAATATATAAAAAGTATTTCTTATGCTTCAAAGAGGCTCTCAACTTTGATTACAAACATTCTGAAGCTTAATAAGCTTGAAAATCAGCAGATTTTTCCCGTGTCTGCAGAATATGATCTAAGTGAGCAGATTTGTCAGTGCCTGCTTGATTTTGAGTCAGTGTGGGAAAATAAAAATATCAATATTGTTACAGATATTGATCCTGATATCAGAATCAGTGCCGATAAGGAACTTATGACTCACGTGTGGAATAATTTGTTTTCAAATGCGTTTAAGTTCACGCCTGATAACGGCACTGTGTCTGTTTCCCTTAAACAGGATAGTGAAATAAGGTTTACAGTAAGCGATACCGGCTGCGGAATGAATGACAGTGTTAAAGAGCACATTTATGAAAAATTTTATCAGGGTGATTCTTCTCATTCAGTTAACGGTAATGGTCTCGGACTGCCTCTCGTTAAAAGAGTTCTTGATATTGTCGGCGGTAAAATTGAAGTTGAAAGCAAAGCAGGAGAGGGAAGCACCTTTACTGTCAGATGTAAAAGACCGTAATAAAGTACATTTTTTAATTATGATTATATAATGGGAGTTTTATTGTACATATAAATTGATATACTTATCTCACAAGGAAACTTAAGGAGATGTTTTATATGTCAGAAAACTACACAAATTATGAAAATCTTATTGAAAGAAATTTCACATTTCAGTTTGAAGCACTGAACCCTGAGGAAGAATCTTATTCAATGTTTGATGATTATCTTCTCTGAGAAAAAACAGCCTGTACAGTAAAAGTACAGGCTGTTTTGTTGTAATAGTACGCTTGATTTATAATATTTACAGCTGTTCTGGATCAGAGTTCTATCCGTTTCTGCGTAATTTGTTGTCTTAGCATTTCTCATCGACAGGTGAATTTCAAAGAAAATAGCATCGACAAAGTCGATGCTTTTCTTTCTTGAAGTTGACATCTAATTTTGATACAAAGACTTCAGCGTTGTGCAAAATTCTACGGGTGTTGTGTAAAAAACAATAGGCGTTGTGCAATATTTTTTGGATGTAAAACAATCATATAATCGTCTCTTGCTTGCTTATCTTGATTGCTTAAAAGTCCCACATCTCTTGAAAAGGATGTTGTTTTGTGTTATAATTTAATGTATGATGAGTTAAGGAGTAAAATATGGCTTGGTATTGTTTTGATAAAGTTTTTGAGTTCTTAGTTGAATATAGACCGACAATAGAAACTTGTTTTGTATCAATAATATCTACTTTGTTTGGCTTTTGGTTGAGCAATACAGCAAGAAAAGGTCGAATTAAGATATATGTTAATAATGATGAGGAAATTGTTCATTGTGTTAAGAAAACAGATGAGGGCAGTATAGAATCCGTATTTCCAGATACTAATAGGGCAAGTTTTATATTCTCGTTGGATGTGTATAATAGTAGTTCGGATAATAAGATTATAAGAGATGTATATATCTTGCTATGTGATAAGAAGAAAGTCTTATATAGAGATAAGGCTGTTGATGCATTTATTAGAATATCTTCAGCTTCCGAACAAACAAGTAATAAACTAATCAACATTAGACCTAAAGAATTAACAAGAGTTAGTGTTAAAGCAACATTAAATAAAGAGTCGTTTGACTTTACTAAGACCAATAGAATTTATATGGAATATCAGGATGAAAAGCAAAAGACACATAAGGTTTTATTAAAAATGTATTGATGTTGAATAAGAGGAGATAGAAATGGGACTATTTGATATATTTAAAAAATCAATATCACCGACTAATCAAAATACAAGACCAGCGTTTCAAGAAATATTGATTCCAGAACGTAGTGAGCCTCAACCACCGTTTATTCCTACTAGCAAGGAACAAATTGTTGCGACAGGATATGAGGCTTATTATAAAAATGGTGTTTTATATAATGTTAATCCGAGAAATAAAAGGGTTCCGCTAGATGAAGACCGCCAAACAGCATATAATGCTCAATACATAATCTTGAACAATGTCAAATACGATTTGGAAGATGCTAACAGTATAGCAAGTATTGTTGTTCCTCGTTATGATGATATTAAGGGTAGTATTCCTCATACTACGTTTGATTTAGGCTACACTCTAAAAATGCGTGTCGGCAAGGAAGAACGCCCACATTTAGCCGTTCCTCTTGCCTATAAGACGGCTAATATTATGATGGCTTCCCCGATAGGTTGGCAGAAAAAGGACTATTATAGATTGGTTATTCAATTATGGAGTATTGGAGAAATTGCTTACGGTGATTATTTGTTACAGGAACTAAAAGCAAGGTTGCCTGTTGTGCTGGCTGATGATGAATATCGGGCAGGAAACAAAGATGTTTTTAGACGAGAACTTAATATGGCTGACTATTTCAATACCGACTATTTAGAGATACCACACGAAACAGCAGTCTGTGAGGAATGTGCTCCTTACCAAAATAGAGTATATTGTATTAGTGGTAAGGACAATCGTTTTCCCAAACTTCCCGATTTTATTATAGAGAACAAAGGTCTGCATTGTAATGTTCGGTACTATTCATTTATGTATTATGAAGGAAGAAAAATAACGAAGTACAAGTTTAATAAGAATGGTGATGTAAAGGAAGTTGAACTAGATGCTATTACTCATAGCAATAGACCGTTCATTGATGACCGAAGCACCATAGAAAAACAAAAGTACCTTGAATGGAAAGAGCATAACGACAAACGGTTAGAACGAGAGGAATGCTATTACGATAGAAATAATTGGATAGAAAAATATAATAGCCGTTATGAATACTATCAAATCGTCAATAAGTTGGGAGAAAAGGCACCGAAAAGTTTTGACGGATATATGAAGATGAAGCGAGGAAACACAGCAAACTATCAAAAATTAGTTGTGTTGGCAGAGGCACAAGGGATAGTGATTTGCCAATTGTAGTTGCAAGAGGATTTAAGGCGATTCTAAAAAATCAAGGGATGGTTTTTGTTTAATTATAGAAGCATAATAGCAAAAATCACACGATTACCCCATAAGTTCAACGATTACTGCAATAATCCAACGATTTCATTTTCACTAAAATGAAAAGTAGCCTCCAGAGAAGCAATTCTCCGGAGGCTGCTTTTATGTCATAATCAAGTTTTTAGGTAATTTTGCTATGTCGATAAACACACGATTTATGTATCCAAGAAAAATGCACAAAAAAATAAGTCAGTCAATTGTATCAGAATTGACTGACTTATTTGGCTGAGGAGGCGGGATTCGAACCCACGAATGCAGCAGTCAAAGTGCTGTGTCTTACCGCTTGACGACTCCTCAATTTAAAACAAAAAAAGCAAATCAACAAGTGATTTGCGGCTTTTTTTAGTGGGGTGGATAGACGGATTCGAACCGTCGACCTCCAGGGCCACAACCTGGCGCTCTAACCAACTGAGCTATACCCACCATAAATGGCGCGCTGAAAGGGACTCGAACCCCTGACCTACTGCTTAGAAGGCAGTTGCTCTATCCAGCTGAGCTATCAGCGCACATGGAGCGGGTGATGGGAATCGAACCCACACGACCAGCTTGGAAGGCTGGGATTCTACCATTGAACTACACCCGCGACTCAATGACGGATGTCATTTTAACATACTTGGGCACCAAATGTCAATAGTAAAATTGAAAAAAATTGCTTTTAATTGAAATAATATTTATTCTTTATATTTTTAATTCTTTATTTTATTAAAAATGTTGAAAAATATATTATTTAATGATAGAATGTATAAAATTAACATTGAGTTAATCTGTCTATGTTATTATAAAAACAAATGTGGGGGTGTTTTTATCAAGAATTTATTACTAATCAAGAATCCTATTGCAGGCAGAAACAGCACAAGAATCAGTACTGATGATATTATTCGTGCTTTTCGTGAATATGATATAGAATGCTTTGAGAAAACAACAACGTGTCAAGGGGACGGTATAAATATAGCTAAAAAATATGCCGCAGATTTTGATGCAATTATCTGTTGTGGCGGTGACGGTACATACAACGAAGTTATCAACGGACTGATGTATGCAGGTGTCGATAAACCGGTTATCTATCTGCCGTGTGGGTCAACTAACGATTTTGCAAACACTCTTTCACTGACTAAAGACCCTCACAGTGCTGCTAAAATGTATGTTGACGGCCTTTCAAACAGATATGATATCGGAACATTCAACGATAAATATTTCTGTTATATTGCTTCATTCGGTATGGCAACCGAAATTTCTTACAGTACATCTCAGAATATTAAAAATCTCTTCGGTCATTCTGCATATCTTATAAATGGCTTTGTTCTCAAGCTTATACCTATGATTAAGAATATGAAGCCGGCTCATATGAGAATTGAATATGATGACGGCGTAATAGATGACAGTTTCTATTTTGGTGCTGTTGCAAATACTAATGAGATTTCAGGATTGTTCAAGCTTGAAAAGAATGATATAAGAATGAATGACGGTAAATTTGAGCTCCTGCTTGTCAGAGGCTCAAGTCCCCGAGCAGTTGCAGATGCTTTTGTGAGTGCACTTCGTCAGGATTATTCAGGTGATAATATTTTTCTTGTTAAAACATCAAAGGTTAAAATTACTGCTATAGATGAGGTCCCGTGGACGCTTGACGGTGAATACGGTGGTATACATAAGGAAATTGACATAAATGTTCTTAATGAGCAGATAAATGTCGTTTCTCCTAAGGGTAGATTTTTATTATAATTTTTTCAGGGTGGCGTTGCTGCCCTGTTTTGTTTGAACAGGAGTCTTGTTATGTTCGTCAGACCTGATTTTTATGATGAATTTATATGTAAAGCATCAGATTGCACCGATACCTGTTGTGCAGGCTGGGAAATTGATGTAGACGCTGATACTCTTGAAATGTATCGAAATGTGAAAAGTGACTTTTCTGATAAACTGACTGCAGGTATAGATGTTAATTTGGCTGGACAGAGTGTATTTCGTCTTAAAAAGAATGGCAGATGCTTTTTTTTGTGCAATAATGGTCTGTGTGAGATATATTCAAACCTTGGCAAAGATGCTTTGTGTGATATCTGCAGAGAACACCCCAGATTTTACAATTTTTATCCTGATACTACAGAAGTGGGACTTGGCTTGTGCTGTGAAAAAGTCTGTGAATTATTGTTTAGGGATAAATATAACTTTTCTTTGCTTGTTGACGGTGAAACATCTGATTCTGATTACAAAGAAATGTCAGAAATACGAGACAATTGTTTCAAGCTGATTTATGACGGCAACGATTTTTTATTAAGCATAAAATCACTGTCTGATTATGTTTCTTCGATGAATGATTATTATTCAGAATGTAGTTATAATCAAAAAGAGATTTTGAATAAATACCGATTGTTTTCTGAAATTGCAGATATGTTTTCTGAAACAGAACCTATAAATTCCGAATGGACGGAATATGTTAAAGCAATAAAATCAAATATAAATAGAATTGTCATAATATCAGATGAGTACATCTTTGATGATAATGAGTATAAAAACTTACTTAGTTATACACTGTACAGACACTTTGTAGAATCTGCTTATAATTACACTATGCTTCACGGATTGTCTTTTTCTCTTGCTTCGTTGATATTTATACATATCTGTGACTGTTATGCTGTAATTAAGTCGGGTAAGTTTAAATACAGTGACAGAATTGATAATGTTAAATTGTGGTCAAAACAGATTGAATATAGTGAAGAAAATACTTGTATAATTTATGAAAAAGCAATTTCGTTGCTGTTTGACTGATTATTTGACAAATCACTCTTATTATTATATAATTAGCATGGTGAAAAAAGTGTGAGAATAAAAAACAGAAGTCTTAGCGAAATTATATTGGAAATTAAAAATATTCTTGCGTTGTCTAGAAAATATGCAGGAGCTATTATCATTTTTACGATAATGGCTTTATTAAGTTCTGTTTTTGGTATACTTGCCAGCCTTGTCTCGCAGTCACTTATAGATTTTGTAACAAAAAGTGTCGCGGGTGATAATCTTTTAAAGTTTGACAGTATCTATGCGGTAGTTGCTGCCGCGGTATCCTTTACTGTATTTAAAATTCTTTTTGCTGCGATTAACAGTCGTGTTTCAGAGAAAATAAAGATCCGTATAAATACTGAAATGACAGCATCAATCTTTGATGAATATATTTGCAGTCAATGGGAATACACATCCCTCTTTTCGTCAGGCGATATACTGAATAGATTTAATTCCGATATAAGCACTATTTCAGGCAGTGTTATCGGTATTTTTCCTACATTTATTGCCAAGTCATTTCAGTTTGCTGCTGCATTTTTTGTAGTGTTCTATTATGATAAGGTTATGGCTCTTATTGCCCTGATAACAATTCCTGTGAGTCTTGTTTTTTCCAGAATTCTTGTTAAAAGAATGCACAAATATGCTAAAGATCTTAAAAAAATTAACAGCAAAATGATGACTTTTAATTCTGATGCGCTTCTTAATATGCAATATCTTAAAGCATTCGGTCTTGTTGCTACATTCTGTGCAAAACTCAGAAATATTCAGGATGAGTATGTAAAAATGAGTCTTGATTATAATAAGTTCTCTATTTTTGTCACATCTTTTATGAGTTTTATTTCTCAAATGATAACATATGCTTGCTTCGGTTGGGGTGTTTACAGATTGTGGCGTGGTGACATATCAATCGGCACACTTGTTTTGTTTATAGAGCTTTATACTATGCTTTCTGGTTCATTTTCTGCTATTGTCGGTATAGTTCCAACACTCATCAATGCGGTTGCAGCTTCTGAGCGTATTACGGAAATAAAGAATCTTCCTAAAGATGACTCGCTTGATGATCCCGAGGTGCTCGGTTTTTTTAATGTTTCTGATTTAAATAATCTTTCTGTCGAACTTCATAACGTATCATTCAGATATAACGGTGAAGAGGACTATGCACTTAAAAATATTGATTTTTGCGCCTCTACAGGTGATTTTGTTGCTTTAACAGGCGCATCAGGTGAAGGGAAAACTACAATTCTCAGATTACTTCTGTCACTGATAAAATGCTCCGAGGGTGAAGCATTTATTAGCAATAGGGCTAATGGTGAAAGAATATCTCTTCTGCCTGCCACAAGGCATTATATTTCTTATGTTCCTCAGAAAAACACAATGTTCAGTGATTCCCTTGCTGAAAATATGCGTCTTGTAAAGCCGGATGCAACTGATGAAGAGATTGTTAATGCACTGAGAATTGCGTGCGCATATGATTTTGTATTGAAAGAACGAAAAGGAATATATTGCAAAGTCGGTGACGGTGGGGTAGGTTTTTCTGAAGGACAGATGCAGCGTCTTTCTATTGCTCGTGCAGTGCTGAGAAATGCACCGATTGTTCTTTTTGATGAAGCAACATCTGCGCTAGATATTGATACCGAGAAAAAAGTGCTTGACAATCTGGCTGACTGGGGTAAGGATAAGATTTGTATATTCACAAGCCACAGAACAAGTGTCTTTGAGGTTTGTAATCGTGTATATCTTGTTAACGGAACAGATTGTAATCTTGTGATGTGAAAGGTGAATGTTTGTGCAGGATTTTGAACAACAGTTTTTATTTTTATTAAAAGCTTCACTTAATAATGAAAAACTACCCGATGAATATCATTTTGCTGTTGATCGGGTATTTTCGCTTGCAATGATGCACAATCTTTTGCCGATAATCTACATCAAGGCACTTGAATGTCAGGAGAATATTTCTGCTTATAAAGCATCTGTTTTAAAATCGTGCGGCAGACAGATTGCTAAAAACAACAACTTTGAAGAGCTTTTTAAACGCATTATAAAGGCGGAAATCAGTGTGATTGTTGTAAAAGGACCGATATGTGCTTTTTGTTATGATGTTGAATATAATCGTTTGTCATCAGATTTTGATATTGTTGTTTCAATTGATGACAAAGAAAAACTTCATAATTTTCTGTTATGTGAAGGATTTTATCAGCAAGGTGAATCTTATATATGTGAGCAATCAGGGCTTTATCTTGAGGTGAGCACAAGGCTTGGCGAGGGTGACGACAGGTTTGCATTGAATGCTGACAGGGCGTTTGGTGACTTTTTCGGTGCTCAGAATCAATACGGTGTTTATATCTCTTTAAAGCCTGAATACCATCTTGTCTATCTGATTTACCACGCATTCAAGCATTTTATAGGCAGTGGATTCGGACTTAAGCAAATAGCAGATATATATATGTTTATAAAACATTATAACGCGCAGCTTGATTTTGAAATGATATATAATATGATTGACGAAATTGATATCAGAAGCTTTGCTGATAATGTATTTTGTCTTATAGATAAACTTTTCGATTATAAATTGCCTTTTTTTTCAGAAATGAATATTGATTATATTTGTACTGATGATTTTCTTGCAGATTTGCTTGATGCAGGAGTATTCGGTAAGAGTACAGAGAACAGACTTCACAGTGCAAGTGTAGTTCATAATACAGTTGAAAATGATGGAAAGAAATCATTTCTTAAGACAATTTTTCCTTCCGCAGAATATATGAAAACAAAATTTTCTATATTGCATAAGCTTCCGTTTCTGCTTCCTTTATTCTGGATTGTGCGCTTAGTTCAGTATGTTTTTTCTGCAACATCGAAAGATGAAGACATTTCACCGAAAAAAACGATTATGATTGCAGATTCAAGAATAGAACTTATAAAGAAAATGGGAATTATCTGATCAGATGTTTTTTAGCATCTGATTTTTTATTATATTTTAAACTGAATTTGCACTCAAATGGTCAGAGTGCTGAAAATATTATATTTATCGGAAAAATTTTGAATTTTCTCTTGACAAACAGGCAAAATAGTATTATATTATTAACAGAGTTAGCACTCAAACATAAAGAGTGCTAATAAGTAAAAGAAGGTGAGGCAATGGATTTATCAGACAGAAAAAAGAAAATACTCGCATCCCTGATTGAGAGATACATTCTTACCGGTGAGCCTGTCGGTTCAAAGGTGCTGTGTGAAGGGTTGTCTGTATCTTCTGCAACTGTCAGAAATGAAATGTCAGAGCTTTCTGATTACGGGTATCTTTTACAGCCTCATACGTCAGCAGGCAGAATTCCTTCGCAGAAGGGTATTCGTTTTTATGTTAACAATCTTATGCCTATGTATGACATAAGTGATGCTGACAGGTTTTCCGTCCGAAGCAGTGTTGATGGCTTTGACGGTGAGATTATTGATATTCTTACAGACACTGCCAATCTTCTTTCAGATATTACAGGATGCACTGTCGCAGTGCTTACGCCGTATGATATTAACGCTTTTATCAGAAGGGTAGAGCTTGTGCCTATCAGTTCAAGAACAGCTCTTGTTGTTATTGTAATGTCTACGGGTATTGTTAAAAACAAGATGTGTCGCTGTGATACAGAAATTGATATTTCAGTTGCAGAGCTGTTTTACAATGTTGCAAATGCTAATTTTATCGGCAGAACTGCTGATGAACTGTCTGTAGCAAGTATTCAGACAGTTGTTGCTTCTCTCGGTGATAAGGCTTTGATGATGACTCCATTGCTTGTTACTCTTAAAGAGCTTGCTGATGAAGCATCAGAGAGAAATGTTATTGTTGAAGGGCAGTCAAACCTCTTCAGTTTTAAAGAGCTTGAAGCTGACGTATATAATATGTTTGAGAATTTCAGAAACACTTCTTATCTTTCAGAGCTTCTTTATGACTGTAAAGATGATGTCAGCATCATTATCGGCAGAGAATGTCATAACAGAGCATTTGAAAATGCAAGTATTATTAACTGTAAATACAAAGTAAACGGCAGAAATGTCGGCTCAATCGCAATAATCGGCCCGTTGAGAATGGACTATGCGAAAATTATTTCAAATCTTAAAAATGTTTCGGAGACAGTCGGCAATGTTTTGTCCGAGCTGACCGAAGAGTGAGGTATAGAAATGGCAAAAAAAGAAAAAGAAATCAAAGAGCAGGAGACTGTTGAAGAAGTGCAAGCTGAAAATACTGAACTTACAAAACTTCAGGCTGAGTATGATGCACTCAATGACAGATATATGAGAACTCTTGCTGAGTATGATAACTTCAGAAAACGTTCTCAGAAAGATATTGAATCAAGAGTTACTTATACAAAGACAGATATGCTTTCTAAGATAATTCCTGTCATAGATAATTTTGAAAGGGCTGCTTTTAATTCCGATACAGATTTTGATGCTTACAAAAAAGGTATTGAAATGACTGTAAGTCAGTTTATTGAGATACTTAAGGGGTTAGGAGTTGCTGCTTTCGGTGAGAAGGGTGAAGCTTTTGACCCGAATTTTCACAATGGTGTGATGCACATTGACGATGACAGCTTTGGTGAAAACGAAATTGCTGAAGTTTTTATGAAGGGCTATAAGATCGGCGATACTATTATAAGACCTGCAACAGTTAAAGTTGCAAACTAGATTTATAAACAATACTTTTATATATTGAAAAGGAGATAATTTAAATGTCAAAAGTAATTGGTATTGACTTAGGTACTACAAACTCATGTGTTGCTGTTATTGAAGGCGGCGAACCTGTTGTTATCGCTAACGCTGAAGGCGCAAGAACAACGCCTTCTGTTGTTGCTTTCGGTAAGACAGGTGAAAGAATGGTAGGTCAGGTTGCAAAGAGACAGGCAATCACTAATCCCGACAATACAGTTGCATCAATCAAGCGTCAGATGGGTTCAGACTATCATGTTACACTCAATGATAAGAAATTTACACCTCAGGAAATTTCTGCTATGATTCTTCAGAAGCTTAAATCTGATGCTGAGAGCTACCTTGGTGCTCCCGTAACAGAAGCAGTTATCACTGTTCCCGCATATTTTACTGACTCACAGCGTCAGGCAACAAAGGATGCAGGTAAAATTGCAGGACTTGATGTAAAGAGAATTATCAATGAGCCCACAGCAGCTGCTCTTGCTTACGGTATTGATAAAGAAACTGAACAGAAGGTTATGGTTTATGACCTCGGCGGCGGTACATTCGACGTTTCAATCATTGAAATGGGTGACGGCGTTCAGGAAGTACTTGCAACAGCAGGTAACAACCGTCTCGGCGGTGATGACTTTGACCAGAGAATCATTAACTGGCTTGCATCTGAATTCCTCAGAGAGCAGGGTGTTGACCTCAGAGGCGATAAGATGGCTATGCAGAGACTTAAGGAAGCCGCAGAAAAGGCTAAGATTGAACTTTCGGGTGTAACAACATCACAGATCAGCCTTCCTTTCATCACAGCTGATGCAACGGGCCCCAAGCATCTTGAAATGACTCTCACAAGAGCAAAGTTCAATGAACTTACTGCTGACCTTGTTGAAGCCACAATGGGTCCCGTACGTCAGGCAATTTCAGACTCTGGTCTTAAGATTTCAGAAATTGATAAGGTTCTGATGGTCGGTGGTTCATCAAGAATTCCCGCTGTTCAGGAAGCTATCAAGTCATTTACAGGCAAAGAACCCTTTAAGGGTATCAATCCTGACGAATGCGTAGCTATCGGTGCTGCAATTCAGGGTGGTGTTCTCGGTGGCGACGTTAAGGGACTCCTGCTTCTTGATGTAACACCTCTTTCACTTGGTATTGAAACACTTGGTGGTGTTTGCACAAAGATTATTGAGAGAAATACTACTATTCCCACAAAGAAGAGCCAGATTTTCTCAACAGCTGCAGATAATCAGACATCAGTTGAAGTTCATGTTCTTCAGGGTGAAAGAGAATTTGCCAGAGATAATAAAACTCTCGGTAATTTCCATCTTGACGGCATTATGCCTGCAAGACGTGGTGTTCCTCAGATTGAGGTTACATTCGACATAGATGCTAACGGTATTGTTCACGTATCAGCTAAGGACCTCGGAACAGGTAAAGAGCAGTCAATTTCTATCACTTCATCAACAAATATGTCTAAGGAAGATATTGACAAGGCTGTTAATGAAGCTGCTCAGTACGCTGAAGAAGACAAGAAGAGAAAAGAAGAAGTTGATATTAGAAATGCTGCTGATCAGATGGTTTTTGAATCAGAGAAGATCATCAGCGAAAACGGTGATAAGTTCTCAGAAGATGAAATGAGCTCTGTAAACGCTAAGATTGATGCTCTCAAGGAAGCACTCAAGGGCCAGGATATTGATCTTATCAAACAGCGTCAGGAAGAGCTTCAGAAGGATTTCTACACTCTTTCTGAGAAAATGTATAAGGCAGCTCAGGAGGCTGCAGGTGCTCAGGGCTTTGACCCTAATCAGGCTGCAGGCTTCGGCGGACAGCAGGCAGGTCAGGCACCCGGTGCAGACGGCTACTATGATGCTCCCTTTACAGATGTAGACGAATAATTTATATCGCAAGCCCCGTCTTTTGACGGGGAATGCTTGTGTTTTTCAGGAGAATGCTAAATGGCGGATAAAAGAGATTTTTATGAAGTCCTTGGTGTTGATAAATCAGCATCAGATGACGAAATAAAAAAAGCATACAGAAAAAAAGCAAAACAATATCATCCTGACCTTAATCCCGGTGATAAAGAAGCTGAAGCAAAATTTAAAGAAGCAAATGAAGCTTACGAGATTCTTTCAGACCCTGATAAAAAATCAAAATATGACCGTTACGGTCACGCCGGTGTTGATCCTAATTATGGTGCAGGCCAGGGTGGAGGTTTCGGCGGCGGCTTCGGCGGAATGGATTTTGATCTTGGTGATATCTTTTCGTCATTCTTTGGCGGCGGCTTCGGCGGTGGTCAGAGGGTAAACCCCAATGCTCCTCAGCGTGGCAGTGATATACAGACAGGTGTCACAATTTCATTTGAAGAAGCAGCAAAGGGCTGCAAGAGAACTATTGATGTTCAGAGAATTGAAGTCTGTGATGAGTGCAGCGGTACGGGTGCAGCAAAAGGTACTTCAACTCAGACTTGTCCTGATTGTAATGGCAGAGGTCAGGTCACAACTCAGCAGAGAACACCGTTTGGTGTAATTCAGTCAAGCAAGGCTTGTCCCCGCTGTGGTGGTAAGGGTACTGTAATCCCCACACCGTGTCCCAAGTGTAAAAGTCACGGCAGAATCAGACGCACAGTCAAGCAGGATATAAATATACCTGCAGGTATTGACGACGGTCAGGTATTTTCTGTCAGAGGACAGGGTAACAGAGGCATCAACGGCGGTCCATCAGGTGATCTTCGTGTCGGTGTTAATGTAAGACCGCATCCGTTCTTTGAACGTGACGGATATAATGTCTGGTGTGATGTTACCGTGACATTTGCTCAGGCGGCACTTGGTGATGAGTTGCTTGTTCCGACTCTTGACGGTAAGGTGAAATATTCAATTCCTGCAGGAACTCAGCCCGGTTCAATATTCAAGCTCAAAGACAGAGGTATTCCTAATGTGAACGGCCGTGGCAGGGGAGACCAGCTCGTTAAAATTATTGTTGAAGTTCCCAAAAAGCTTACAGAAAAACAGAAAGAGATTATCAGAGAGCTTAATAATGAACTCGGCGGTAAAGCACCGTTCTCAGCAAATAATACGCCGGGTGATAATGATGACCGAAAAGGCTTTTTCGGTAAGAAGAAAAAATAATATAACATAATATAAAAGAGACCGTAAGAAAATCATCTTACGGTCTCCTGTATTATTCTTTTGTAATATGTACATCCATCTGAGGGAAAGGAATCTGAATATTTCTTTCATCAAATGTTTCTTTGATTTTTTCAGTCAAAGCAAATTTTACATCCCAATAGTTTTCAGTTTTGCACCAGACTCTTAACTGATACTTTACAGCGCTGTCATCAAATGATGTGATAACTGCAAGAGGAGCTGGTGAAGTATTAACCATCTCATTTGAAACTGCACAATCAATAAGTGCTGCTTTTACTTTTTCTGACGGCTCATTATATGCAGCAGATATATCAACATCAACTCGTCTTGAATCAAAGGCATTGTAATCGGTAAGGGCACTGTCAGAAACTTTGCTGTTTGGAATAATGATGATTTTATTATCAGGTGTAATAATTTTTGTATAGAAGATATTCATTGATTTAACCGTACCTTCAAATTCACCTGTTTTTATGTAATCACCCACAACAAAAGGCTTAAATACAGTAAGAATAAAACCGCCTGCGATATTTGAAAGGCTTCCCTGAAGAGCAAGACCGATTGCAAGACCGCATGAACCGAGAACTGCCACCATAGAAGTCATCGGTACACCGAGAATTGCTGCAACTGTAATGATAAGTAGTATTTTCAGTATAATTGAGACTGCACTGTTGATAAATGAGCGTGCAGTAGGCTCAACTTTTGAAAGGATTTTACCTGACTTGAACTTCTTTGACAGAACATTTATAAGCTTCCATCCGACTATAAGGAGAATAATTGAAAGCACAAGATTTATTCCTGCATCAGCAAGGTATTCACTGATTTTTGATATTATAGTGCTGAATATTGCATCTGCGTTACTTATATTCTCACTTACATTACTTAAATCGATATCGCTAAGACTCATTTCTGTAACTGTTTCTGTAATTTTCAAGAATCATCACACTCCAATAAATTTATATATCTATTATATATTACAGAAAAGAATTTTTCAACGATAAATAAAAAAAATGTTGAAATAAGCAGAAACTATGTGTATAATAAAATTATGAATATTTATGATTTTGACAACACAATCTATGACGGCGAAAGTTTTTATGACTTTTTTATTGCATACATTAAAGTCAATCCGACTTTTGTCAGATACCTGCCAAAGGTAATCACTGCATTTGCAAAATATAAGCTTGGCAAAATGACAACCCAACAGATGATGGATAACTATGCCCCCATCATCAAGAAATGTTATTGCGACTATGATAAATGGGAGGAGTTTACAAACGCATTCTGGGATAGTCATATGCACAAAATCAAAGGCTTTTACAAGCAGGTTCAGAAAGAAGATGATCTGATTCTTACAGCATCACCTGAGCTTACTATCAAAGAAATTGCAAGAAGACTCGGTATTAAGAATATTGTCTGCTCTAAAATTGACAATGAAACAGGTCAGGTGACAAGAATCTGTATGCGTCAGAATAAAATTAAGGCGTTACAAGAGGATTTCGGTGATGTTGAGATAGATGATTTCTATACAGATTCAATCAAAAATGACGGATTTTTTGCTGAATATGCAAAACGTGTTTTTCTTGTAAAAGGCGATAAAATTACTCAGATTAAATAATAAAATTATCGGTAAAGTGATTTGCTTTACCGATTTTTATTTTATACTTTTATATAAAAGGTGATATACTTTACAGGCAATATTCATATAAACACTGTTAAGTCTAATCACTTAACAGTGTTTAAAACATGATGATATTTGTTCAAAACTCTGTAGATAATGTTTATAAGTAGTAAAAAATGTGTAAAAAATGTAAGGCTAAAAACCTTTACTGTTTAAAACTTTTGTATACAAATATAATTGCATAGTTTTGTATATATTCTTTGTCACCTAAAAGAAGCAATGTCACCTTTAGATTTTATCATTTCTATGAGTTCTATAATTTTAAACCGGATTTCATATTTATTTTTATTGCTTATGATATCTGTTTGATTATTATTAAAGACATCAACATACATATTTATATCCCTTTTTTCTGCTGCAGGCAGACACAAAGAAGGGAACATCACACACCACCAGTTCTGACCTTTGCCTTCTCCAAGCACAATTTTCAGTGCAATATATTTGCCGGCAGGCAGTGTAACATTGTTATCATATGTTCTGGTGTCAAAGTATTCATAAACAAGTGAAACATCTGCTGAGTAGTTCATTTTATTTATTCTCAATATTTTGTCTGCAGTTTCCTTTATTTCATCAAGGACAGGAGTTATACATTCAGTGGCGTTATCAATATTAACAGAGCCGTCAAATATATCATATCCCTTTTCAAGAATGGCATCTCTTACTTTTAACTTCACATCCTGATCCTCAGTGCTGTCGGAATTCGCCAGTATATGCAGTCTGATAATATTATTTCTGATTTCGTCGCATTGATATGAGAATGAAGATATATTGTATATTATCAAGATTGTCAATGATATACAGATTGCTATTGTTATATTTGTTATTTTTTTCATTTTATCCCGCCTTATTTAAATATGTAATCAGAAAGTAAAACGAAAAAAATGCTCATCACTGTAATGATGAGCGAAAATTTATAAATATATTCAGTTGTCAGTTAAAAAGTGCTTTTTTTACAGGTGTAGTTATAAATACAGATTCATACTTCTTTTTAAGTTCGTTGAAGCATTCGTCAGCCTCATTCTTGTCTTCAAACAGACCGAATACTGCAGCACCGCTGCCTGTCATCATAGCAAGCTTTGCGTTGTGATTACGCATAGTGGCTTTTATTTTTACTCTGTCGCTTACTTCCACAACCTGTTCAAACACGTTTGCGGCTTTGCTGCACATTTTATCAAGGTCGTTTTGTGTGGCAGCGAAAAGGAAGCCTTCATTATCGGGGTGTCTTATCCATTCAGCAGAGTCAAAGTTTGCATATGCCTCTTTGGTTGATACTCCCTGATTAGGTTTTGCAACCACAATATAACAATCGGGGAGGTCGGGCAGAGATGCCATAACTTCACCTTTGTTGAGACAAAGCTTTGTTCCGCCTGAGATGCAGAATGGAACATCAGCACCAACCTTTTCACCTATTTTATAAAGCTCTGATTCAGTTAATTTTGCATCAAGTAATATGTTAAGTGCTTTTATAACAGCTGCGGCATCAGCACTTCCGCCTGCCATACCTGCCTGGGAAGGGATTTTTTTTTCAATATGAATTTTAACTCCGGTATTTTTATTATCTATATAGTTAAGAAAATACTCCGCAGCTTTCCATGCGGTGTTTTTACTGTCAACGGGCATTGTTTTATCGGAACAGGATAATTCAATATTTGCTGAGTCATCGGTTTCAACTGTAACTTCATCGAATATTCCTACGGATTGCATTACAGTATATATGCTGTGGTAACCGTTCTCAAGAACTGCTGTCAGATCGAGTAATAAATTTATTTTTGCTGCTGCTTTTACGGTGATTTTCATATGTTATTCCTTCCGAAATGTGGTTATAAAAGTATTGTATATTGTTTTATAAAAATTTTCAACATTTTTTTTATAAAATATTGTAATGAAGAAAAGTTTGTGATAACATATAGCAGGTGAATTTTATGGAAAATTTTAAAAATATAGTTGATATGCACACGCATACAGATAATTCTTTTGACGGTAATCATTCTCCTGTCTATATGTGCGAAGCGGCGTGCAATAAGGGTCTTAAAGCAATTGCTTTTACGGATCACTGTGAAGTTGATGCTTTTGATTCTGACGGTGAGAGAAATGTCAGACAGGCATTTTTTGAAATTGCAAAGGCAAGAAGTGCTTTTACCGGCAAGCTTCTTGTTCTTAACGGAATTGAGCTCGGTCAGCCTGCTTATGATACTGAAACTGCTGAGAAAATACTCTCATCTCAGAAGTTTGATATTGTTATAGGCTCAGTTCATAACCTTCGCAAAAGACAGGATTTTTATTATATTGAAGATTTTTCTAAAATTGATATCAGAGGCACTATGGAAGAATATTTTAACGAAATTCTGACTATGCTTGAATGGGGTAAGTTTGATATTCTTGCACATCTTACATATCCTTTCAGATATCTTTTCTCAAGGAATAATATCCGTGTGGATATCAGTGAATACAAGACTCTTACAGATGAGATTCTGAAGATCACCGCTGAGAAGGATATTGCACTTGAAATAAACGCTGCAGGTCTCAGGCAGCCTATAAACAGAATGTCTCCCGAGGCAGATACTGTAAAGCGTTTTAAAGAGCTTGGCGGCAGAATGATATCCGTTGGCTCAGATGCTCATTTTGCTCAGCATATTGCAGTCGGAATAAAAGACGCTATGGCTGTTGCGAAGGATGCAGGTTTTGACTGTGTTACTTTATTCCAGAACAGACAACCCATTGAAATCCCTATTGAATAACGGAGATGAATTTTTTTGTTTGAAGCAGATAAATGCCTCGATGAGGTTAAACGAATACATTTTATCGGCATAGGTGGTTCGGGCATGTGCCCTCTTGCAGAAATATTACATTCCAGAGGATATATTCTTTCAGGCTCAGATAACAATGAAACTGACACACTCGAAAGAGTCAGAAATCTTGGAATTGATGTCAAAATGGGGCAAAGTGCAGAGAATATCGAAGGCGCTGAGATGATTGTATATACAGCTGCGATTATGAGTGATAATCCTGAGCTGATTGCGGCAAAAAACAGCGGAATTCCCACTTTTGAGAGGTCAAAACTTCTCGGAGCTGTCTCAAGAAAGTTTAATAATTGTATCGGTATTGCCGGAACACACGGCAAGACAACCACAACTTCAATGCTCACTCAGATGCTTATAAATGCAGGGGCTGACCCTTCAGCCGTTATAGGCGGCAAGCTTCCTATGACCGGTACAAACGGTATCAACGGCGGCTCAGATTTATTTGTCTGTGAAGCCTGTGAGTTTTCCAATACATTTTTAGAGCTTTCACCCTCCTGCAGTGTTATACTAAATATTGATGAAGACCATATGGAGTTTTTTAAGACGCTTGAAAATCTTAAGGAATCCTTTTATAAATTCTGCAATCTTGCTGAGACAGTTATTTATAACGGTGACGATGCCAACTCAATTGATGTAATAAACCGTCTTGAAAACAAGAATTTAATATCATTCGGTATTGATAAATGTAATGACTGGTACGCTGACAACATTACCGTGAATAATGGTGCGTTTGCCGAATTTGATGTATATTATAAGGGTGATATAAAAGGCAGAGCAGTGCTGAATGTTCCCGGTAATCACAATATACTTAATTCTCTTGCGGCAGTGGCTTCTGCTGTATATTCGGGTATTGATGCAGCACTTGCAATTGAGCTTCTGTCTGATTTTACAGGTGCAGGCAGACGTTTTGAAAAGCTTGCAGAAATAAACGGAATTGATATTATAGATGATTACGCACACCATCCTGCAGAGCTTAAGGTAACTCTTGAGGCTGCCAAGAAGATGAATTACAACAAAGTCATTGCAATTTTTCAGCCCTTTACTTATTCAAGAACAGCAAGACTGCTTGATGATTTTGCTGAGGTGCTGAAAATTCCCGATAAGGTCATAATGACAGAAATTATGGGTTCAAGGGAAAAGAATACTTACAACATTTATACAGCTGACCTTGCTGAAAAAATCCCCGGCAGTGAATGGAATGACAACTTTGATGAAGTTGCAGAACGTGCAATTGAAATTGCTGAAGAGGGCGACCTTATAATTACGCTCGGATGCGGAGATGTATATAAGATTGCAAAAATCATTATAAATAAAATGAAATAATTAAAGACCACCGATTTTCGGATTTTACTCCGGTTTATCGGTGGTTTATTATTTATAGATATTAAGACTGAATAGGAGAGCTTTTTTATTCTTTGGCAGGAAGCTGAACTATTGCCTTAAAAAGGTCTCCGTCGATAAACAGCTGAAGGTCTCCGTTCTGGAGCGTACAAAGGTCTTTCGCAATAGATAATCCCAGGCCGTTACCTTCTTTTGTTCGAGATTTGTCTCCTCTTACAAAGCGTTCCGTTAGCTCATTCGGCGATATGTTCAAAGGTTCACAGGAAATATTCTTTATTTCAAAATAGCTGTTGATTGAATCTGTGTAAACAGAGACATATACTCTTGTATCAGGCGCAGAATACTTTTTTGCATTGCTCAGTAAGTTTGATAGTATTCTGTATGTTTTTGCCCCGTCAGCATACACACAGGGTGGAGTTTCGGGCTCTGAAAAGCGAATTTCGTTTCCGTTTTTTTCCATCTCGGGTGCAAATTCGGCTATTGCCTGCATTGCAAGCTCTGATAGATTTAATTTACTTGCATTTATTGTTACATTGCCTGATGATACTTTTGACGCCTCTATAAGGTCTTCAATGAGTCTTTTAAGTTTAATTGACTGATTGTTGATAACTGATATATATTTTTTTGCGTCCTCATCATTGATATCACATTTAGAAAGCAGATCTGAATATGAAATAAGTGATGTCAGTGGAGTCTTCAGGTCGTGTGATACATTTGTAATAAGCTCTGTCTTCATCTGTTCATCTCTCACAGCTTTATTGACTGCTTCAATAAGAGCTTCATTTGTGTTGGTGAGGTTTGATGCCAAAAGATGCAATGATTCAGGAATTTTTTCTGTGCCGAAATCAACAGCTTCATGTCTGCAGGACGCATCAATGATTTTATCAAGATTATCAAAGTATTTAAGTCCAAAGTACAGACAGATTGCGTTGTAAATAAAACTTGCTATAAAACTTATTATACTTGCGATTTCACTATAAATCAGTGCTGCGCCGATTATATTTGCAAGCAGTATCAGAATGTTACCTGACACGTATCCGCAAATAATAAGAATAATTGTTCTTTTCATTTTTTTTGGCTGATATCTTAATGCGGAGAATACTTTTCCTATAGAACGGAGCAATTTTCTGAAAAATCTGCCAATAGCAAAGATAAAACTTACAATGAGCATCCTTTTGAAAAATTTTTCATCAGCTTTTTTGATTCTGACAACTGATGCCAACCATTCGGCAAATAAAAGATAGCTGATTGTCAGTATTCCTGAAAGCAGCGCAGGAGCATATATCGCAAACAGATTGCTGTAGATATTACTGTTGATTATTTCAATACCTAACCAGCCTGTCAGAACAGAGAGTCCAGTAATTGCACCGACAGATAATACAAAGTGAATATCGGTTGGCAGCTTATCTATAAATGCTGTTACGGGCTTTTCAGTTCCGTTCTTATGTCCGCATAGACATAAAAAAGCAATTAGCAGAATGAATGATGAAATAAGACATAGTACGCTTATTGTTATGTTTGTTTTTGCTGGCGTGTCTTTTATTCCGTTATATGCATAATAAAGATTTGCATAGGAATCATCAGTCTTTGTAAGCATATCATCATCGATATAGACATATAATTTGCAGTCCGGCATTGATTGATATGCTGTTTTATAAAACTCCTTATCATTGTCTGTTAAGTCGCCAAGAATTAGCTTTTTGCTGTCCCATAAGACATACACTTTATTTGATGCTGCTTCGGATTTAAATGTCTCTGCAGTTATATCAGATGATACATTAGTTTCGATATTACCTTTGTTGTCCTCGAAGTAGTATTTATAAGTTTTTAATCTTGATAATGTTTCTTTTGCATAACTAATGTTAGTCTCGGCATCTGAAGAATGAATGCTCTTATGGTTAGCATATTGACCGAGAAAAGATTTCCTTATTTCAGATTCATTAAGAGCATATCCTGATGAATTATACAAACCTATATTTATATTGTAATTTGAATCTATCGGAATATCAGTTGAATAGTAAAATTCAGTTTCGTTGAATGCGGATTCTCTGACAAGAGCTTCATATGCAAGAAATTCAAGCCCGTTGCAGCTTTGAAGTATTTTTTGTGCTGCTTCAATATTTCTTGGAATCTTATTGCCCTGGGCATCAGTGATATCTTCAGGTTGCAGATTTGGTGTTGTTGCATTTTCTTCGATCACAGGCTCTGAGTCATTATCAGGAATATCTACACTGTCAGCTGTGTATTCATAATCAAAATATGATTCATCATAATTGTTTACTGCATACTCAAGTTCATTTTTAATAATATTTGATTTTTCTGTTAAGTACAGATTTACAGCTTCATCAATTATGGCTTTCTGATTGCTGTCAAAAGCAATTTCTATGTTCGTGCTATTGTTATATGCAAATTCCCTTACCATATAATTATCTGTTGTGAACTGTTGTGTGAAACCATATGAATGGTAAAAATCGGGAATATTTCCGCTGAGGTATTCCTCAAAGCCGTAAACCTGTGTGCCTGCAATAACAGTTGCAGCAAGATTGCAAAAACAGAAAAACAGTGCAGCAGAAAGAATAAGACACAAGCCTTTTGTAAAAAGTGAATACTTAAATTTTATCGATTTTGTATCCAAGTCCCCACACCACCTTTAAATATTTTGGTTCTTTCGGGTTGATTTCTATCTTTTCTCTGATGTTTCTTATATGTACGGTAACGGTTTTCTCTGTCTGAAATGCAATCTCATTCCATACAGCTTCGTAAATCTGGGTGCTTGAGAGCACTTTGCCCATATTTGTCATAAGATACTCGAGAATGCTGTATTCTCTTGCTGTGAGTTTGACAGGTTCGCCATCTACTGTTACCTCTTTGCTGTCTCTGTTCAGCATAAGTCCGCCTGTAACAAGCATATTATCCGTCTTTTGCATACTGCCCAGTGTACTGTAACGTCTTATCTGAGACTTGACTCTTGCAACAAGCTCCAGCGGATTGAACGGTTTTGTAACGTAATCGTCGGCACCGAAGCCCAATCCTGTTATTTTGTCTGTATCTTCACTTTTTGCTGACAACAGAATGATAGGGAAGTTATATTTTTCTCTTATTCTTACCGTTGTTTTTAGTCCGTCAAGTCTTGGCATCATTATATCAAGCACCATACAATGAATTTCATTGTTCTGAATGATATCAAGAGCATTGATTCCGTCAGATGCTGTCAATACATCATAGCCTTCTGCTTTAAGATAAATTCTTACTGACTCAAGAATCGCTTCGTCATCGTCACAAACAAGCACCCTGTACATAATTAACCTCCGAATAAACAAAAATCAAACCGTGATATAATCATATCACGGCCGTTTTAATATGTAGTAATGAAATTATAAAGAAAAAATAAAGATTATTGAATTTCACCAATACAATATTCATCTGTTGTTTCCGTGATAAAAACATTATAAATAGTGTTGGTAAGGTCTGTGTCTGTCTTTACTTTAACAGGGGTATAATTTTTTGTATATCCGCATTGATAGCCGTCTTTAGGTGTTTCAAAAAGAACGCTTACGGTTTTGCCTTCGTTATTTTTGAAAATTTCCTTTCTGATTGACTCGCAAGCTGAACTCAATACTGCAGCACGTTCTGCTTTGACAGCATTATTTATTTTGTCACTCATTTTTGCAGCTTTTGTACCTTCTCTTATTGAATACGGGAAAATATGAGCCTTATCAAAGCCGATTTTTTTTGCAAATTCTACAGTTGTGAGAAATTCATCATCTGTTTCACCCGGGAAACCAACAATAATATCTGTGGTTATTGATGTGTCGTCAAATGCATTTCTCAGCTTTTCTGCCAGTTCAGAGTATTCTGCAGAGTTGTAATGTCTGTTCATGCGTTTGAGCACCGTGTCGCATCCGCTTTGCAGAGAAATATGAAACTGAGGGCAGAATTTTTTGCAGGAGGCAAAAACATTTATCATCTCATCTGTTATATGGTCGGGCTCAAGAGAGCCGAGCCTGATTCTTTCTATTCCGTCTGTTTTTTCAGCAAGCAGTACGGCGTCTGCCAGTGTGTAGCCGATTTCTCTGCCGTAGGCTGATAGATTTATACCCACAAAGACAACTTCTCTGAAGCCCTTCTGAGCTAATATTTCAAGCTCTTTTCTGAGCTCGTCAATAGGTTTTGACCTTGAACGGCCTCTTGCGTAGGGAATTGCGCAATAGGAACAGAATCTGTTGCATCCGTCCTGAATTTTAATGAAGGCACGTGTATGTCCTGAAAATTCAGTTATTATACCGCCTGTGTATTCGGTTGAATCTGTATGAGAAATTATATCAACCAAACATTTACCGTTGCGTTCACTTATAATTTTTTCAATATCTGTAATGAGATTTGAGTTGCTGTTATTTCCGAGTATTATATCTGCATAATCTTTCAGTGCTGTAGCTTCGTCAGGAAAGGCCTGAGGAATACAGCCTGTAAGGACAATAATTGAGTCAGGGTGGGCAGATCTGAAGTGTCTGACCGCTTGTCTTGTCTTTCTGTTGCTTTCTGCTGTTACCGTGCATGAATTTACAATATATATATCAGCATTTTCTTTGGAGTCAACGATAGTGTATCCGTTTTTTATGAGTTGTTCACACATTTCCTGCGTTTCGTACTGATTTACCTTGCATCCCAGTGTATAGAAGGCAGCCTTCATCTTATCACTCCTCTAGTGATATTATATTATTGAGTAATGTAAAAATCAAGCATATATTTTATCTGTTATCATAATATAATAGTAAAAATATATGACAACAATAAAGGTGTGTTCTGATGAAAAAAAATATTTCTGTTATAATATCTGTTGTTCTTATGGTTTTAATGTCTTCAGAAGCGTTGGGACTCAATGCATCTGTCGGTTATGTTGAGGAATATGATGTTTCCGGTGTTGATGCATCTGTTCCGGTTGATGCGCATCTGATGACATATGCAAAATCTGTAATCCTAATGGAAAAATCTACAGGTAAGGTTCTTTATGCAGAGAACGAAAACGAAAAGCTGTATCCTGCGTCGGTAACAAAAATTATGACAATACTTCTTGTATGTGAAGCTATTGAAAACGGAAAAATTACATTGACAGATACTGTTTCCTGTTCTGAAAATGCAGCATCAAAAGGCGGCTCACAGATATGGCTTGAGGCGGGGGAATCTATGACTGTTGATGAGCTTCTCAAAGCTACCTGTATATATAGTGCTAATGATGCCTGCACTCTTCTTGGGGAATATATTGCGGGAAGCGAAACTGCATTTAATACACTTATGAACACACGTGCTAAAGAGCTTGGTATGAATAACACGCATTTCGATAACTGCACAGGGCTTGATGACACAACACAAACTCACCTGACTACAGCATATGATATTGCTCTTATGGCAAAGGAATTGTTGAAACACGATTTTATAAAACAGTATACAACTATATGGATGGATTCACTCAGAAACGGTGAAACTCAGCTTGTTAATACAAATAAATTGATAAGATACTATAATGGAATAACAGGCCTTAAAACCGGCACAACTGAAAAAGCAGGTTGTTGTGTGTGTGCAACAGCAGAGCGTGATTCAATGGAGTTGATTGCAGTTGTTATGGGAAGTGAAAACAGCAAGGATAGATTTGCATCAGCGGAGAATCTTCTTGACTGGGGCTTTGCAAATTATGAAATAGTAACTCCTGATATAGGGAATATTTCAGATATCGTTAAGGTTAAGCTTGGTGAAAAAGATAATCTTACCGTAAATATACCTGATATAAAGCCTGTTCTTGTCAATAAGGGTAGTTCATCAGAGCTTATCTGCGAGTATAATCTTTTAAATGAACTCACAGCTCCCGTAAGTAAGGGCGATTGCGTAGGTAATATTTATGTCAGAATGAATAATGAGACTGTTTCTGAGTATGAGATACGTGCGGCTGAGGATATAGCACCTTTATCTTTTTTTACTGCATTTTTGAAGCTTGTTACTTCATTTTCGACTGATAAATAAAAAATTTTTAAATTCTTGTATATTTAGTTCAAATATCTATTGAAAAAAGTTTTCAATCATAGTATAATAAACAAAATATTTGTTTGTTTGAGAGGCGTAAATAATGTCAATAAAACTTAACAGCAGGTATCTTGACAGATTCGTCAGTGAAGCTGATATTGCAGCTGTAAAAGACGAACTCACAGATGCTTATGAGAAGCTGTATTCACAGAAGCTTACAGCCGCAGGTAATGATTTTCATGGCTGGATGACACTTCCTGCAGATTATGATAAGGATGAATTCGTCCGTATCAAAGCTGCAGCAGAGAGAATCAGAAAGAATTCTGATGTTCTCGTTGTTATCGGTATCGGTGGTTCATATCTCGGCGCAAGAGCTGCAATTGAATTCTGCAGATCAAAAAACTACAATCTTATTGTAAAAGATGCTCCCAAGATTCTTTTTGTGGGTAACTCACTGAGCCCCACTGAGATTTCTGAGGTTATAGAAATTTGCAAAAACTGCGATTTTTCTGTTAATGTTATTTCAAAATCAGGCACAACAACAGAGCCTGCAATAGCATTCAGAATTTTTAAGTCACTGCTTATTGAAAAATACGGCAAGGAAGAAGCAGCGAAGAGAATTTTTGCTACTACAGACAAAGTAAAAGGCACATTAAAGACAATGTCAGATAAAGAAGGCTTTGAGGCATTTGTTGTTCCTGATGATGTAGGCGGCAGATTCTCAGTTCTTACTGCAGTTGGTCTTTTACCCATTGCAGCTGCAGGAATTGATGTCGATGCCCTTATGAAGGGTGCATATGACGCTATGAATGAATATGATAATCCTGATGTGCTTAACAATATCTGTTGCCGTTATGCAGCAATCAGAAATATTCTTCACAGACAGGGTAAATCAATTGAAATGATGGTCAGCTATGAGCCCGACTTCACAATGATGAATGAATGGTTCAAGCAGCTTTACGGTGAAAGTGAAGGTAAGGATAATAAGGGTATTTTCCCCTCATCTGCTATCTATTCAACCGACCTTCATTCTCTCGGTCAGTATGTTCAGGAAGGCAGAAGAGAACTTTTTGAGACAGTTGTTACATTTAAAGAATCAAAATGTGACCTTGTTATTCAGCCTGATGAATTGAACAGTGACGGACTTAATTTCTTAGCAGGAAAAACTTTATCATTTGTTAACTCAAAGGCAATGCAGGGTACTATACTTGCTCACACAGACGGTGATGTGCCTAACATTCTTCTTGAGGTTGACAGAATGGATGAGTATAATTTAGGTTATCTTATCTATTTCTTTGAGAAAGCTTGCGCTGTTTCGGGATATATGCTTGGTGTAAATCCCTTCAATCAGCCGGGTGTCGAGAGCTACAAGAAAAATATGTTTGCACTTCTCGGCAAACCCGGTTATGATGAACTTGCAGCAGAGCTTGCAAAAAGAATAGATAACTGACCGTTATTATAAATGTAAAGGAGACAAACAAAATGATTACATTACTTACCGGTACAAAAGGCAGCGGAAAAACAAAGAAGCTTCTTGCTCTCATTGATGAGGCAGCTAAGGCTTCAGCAGGTCACGTTATATGTGTAGAGCAGACTGATGCTCTCAGATATGATGTTAAAACCAGTGTCAGACTTGTTTCTACTGATTACTATAATGTAAAGGGCTATGATGCTTTTTACGGCTTGCTCGCAGGTCTTTGCGCAGGTGATCACGATATAACAGACATCCTTGTTGACGCAACACTTCGCATCGGCTCAAGAGATATGGACGAGCTTGCAGCTTTCCTTGCAAAGGTTAACAAGCTTGCAGCTGAAGCTGACACAAAGTTCACATTCACAGTTTCAACAGAGACAGAAAATATTCCTGCTTCTGTTCTTGAGATTTGCGAGCTCTTATAATCGCAAACGGCAACCAGTTCTGCCGTATTGAACTTTTTCATAAAATTTGGACGGAAATTTGATATATATTTTCCTTAAAACATATTGACAAAATTTAATTTTAAATATATAATATTATCCGTTCGTATTTATGGAGGACTTTGCAGATGAAGTTAGAACTTCGCCGATTCTTTGAAAATGACGATATCAGACAGGATTTTTCATATTCTTTCAATGCTGATGATGAACTTATCTCTTCAGATATTGATGTTAAAGGTTGTGTGAAAACCAGTACAGGTATTGTTTCTGTTTCGGCTCAGGCTGGACTTACAGTTTCAACTGAGTGTGCAAAGTGCGCAAAGAATATCACCAAGAAGCTGAATGTACCCGTAGAGCATTTGCTTATAGACAAGCTTAATCAGGATGACAATAATGATTATATCGTTGTAGAGGATATGGTTCTTGATTTAGATAAACTTATCCTTGAAGATATATATCTTTCATTACCTATTAGATTTCTCTGTAAGACAGATTGCAAGGGGCTGTGCCCGTTCTGCGGTAAAGATCTGAATGACGGTGCTTGTGATTGCAAGAAACCGGTTGACCCCAGATTGGCAGCACTTCAGGCATTATTGGATGATGAAGAATGATTGTATATTATTAGGAGGTTTTCGATATGGCAGTACCTGCAAGAAGAGTTTCTACAACAAGAAGAGATAAAAGACGTTCAAACGTTTGGAAAATGGAAGCTCCCTCTCTTCAGAAGTGTCCTCAGTGTGGCGAATTCAAGGCAACACACAGAGTTTGTGGCAGCTGTGGCTACTACAATGGCAGACAGGTTATCAGTGTAGAAGACTGATTTCCTTTGATTTCTTGACATTAAAGGAAGGCGGAGAAGTTTCTTTTCCGCCTTTTTAGTGTTGTTTGATTCAGGTGGTTAGATGTCAGTTAAGATTGCAAATGTAAACCCTGATTCACTTTGCGGAAAGAAAGGTATTTCTGCAGGGTTTATTTTGCATTCAATTAACGGTCATCATATCAACGATGTTCTGGATTATCGATTTTATGCAGATACAAAAAGACTTAATATGGAGTTTGAAGCTCCCGATGGGGCTCAAGTCTCTTTGCATATAAAGTCACCGGGTGATATAGATGATCTGGGGCTTATCTTTGAAACTTATCTTATGGACAAACAGCATTCGTGTAAAAACAAATGTATTTTCTGCTTCGTTGATCAGATGCCTCACGGTATGAGAGATAGTCTCTATTTTAAAGATGACGATGCACGCCTGTCTTTTTTATTCGGTAATTATGTTACTCTTACAAATATGACAGATGAGGATATTGACAGGCTTATTACAATGCATATTTCGCCGGTGAACATATCTGTTCATACAATGAATCCTGATCTGCGTGTCAGGATGATGAAAAACCCTAATGCGGGAAAAGTTCTGTCGTATATTAACAGACTTGCTGATGCTGGTATTGATATAAATGCTCAGCTTGTGCTTTGTCCCGGCTTTAATGACGGTGAGGAATTACTTTACTCGTTGAATGAACTTGCAAAGATAGGTAAGGCTGTCGTTTCTGTTGCTGCAGTTCCTGTCGGTCTCACAAAACACAGAGAGGGGCTTTGTGAGTTAACAGGGTATAATAAATTATCTGCCGGTATTGTTATCGATATGATAGATAATTTTAATTCAGAACATTACAATGAGTTTGGCAGAAATTTCTGCTATGCGGCTGACGAGTTTTATATTAAGGCCGAACGGAAAATTCCTGATTATAAGTATTATGATGATTTCAGGCAGATTGATAACGGTGTCGGAATGTGGCGTGATTGTGAAGCGTTATTCAGTGATGCACTTAAACAATTGAATGAATGCACTGACAGTAAGGTTGCAATTATCACAGGTGTTGCTGCATCACCGCTTATGCGTGAGCTTACTGATGCTTTTAAAGCGAAATTTCCGTTAAAGATTATTGATGTATTTACAGTTCTGAATGATTTTTTCGGTCATTCTGTCACTGTGGCAGGTCTTGTAACTGCAACCGATATTATAAAACAGGTCAAAGATTTGTCAGGTTATGATAAAGCTTTGATACCGTCAGTAATGCTCAGAAGCAGTGATGAAAAAGTATTTCTTGATGACATTTCTCTTGATGAAGTGTCTGAAAAATTAAATGTAAAAATTATTCCGGTAACTTCCTCGGGAAGTGACCTGTTGCATCTTATAGTGTAAAAGGGGAGTGTGAAAAATGAGTAAACCAATAGTTGCAGTAGTCGGAAGACCGAATGTCGGCAAATCGACTCTTTTTAACAAGCTTTGCGGTAAAAGACTTTCCATTGTTGATGACACTCCAGGTGTTACAAGAGACAGAATTTTCGGTGACTGTGAATGGCTCGGGAAAAGCTTTCTTTTGGTTGATACCGGCGGTATTGAACCTTATTCAGATGATATTATTCTTTCTCAGATGAGAAGACAGGCTCAGATTGCAATTGACAGTGCAGATGTTATTATTTTTGTTACCGACATAAAGACCGGTGTTGTTGCTACAGACGCTGAAGTTGCGGCTATGCTTCTTAAGAGTGGTAAGCCCATTGTTCTGTGTGTCAATAAATGTGATACTATCGGTACACCACCTGTTGAAATCTATGAATTCTATAACCTCGGCTTAGGAGACCCTATCGGTGTTTCTGCAGCACACGGTCACGGTACCGGTGATCTTCTTGATGAGGTTTTTAAATACATCGGTGACACAGCTCCTGAAGAAGATGAAGATGACCGTATTAAGGTTGCAATCATAGGTAAACCGAATGTCGGAAAGTCATCACTTGTTAATGCTATCTGTGGTGAAGAGCGTGTTATTGTATCAAATATAGCAGGTACTACTCGTGATGCTACTGATACTGAAGTAGAAAATGAATACGGTAAATTCCTTCTTATTGATACTGCAGGTCTCCGAAGAAAATCAAAAGTAGATGACACAATTGAAAAATACAGTGTTATGAGAGCTGTTATGGCTGTTCAGAGAGCCGAAGTATGTGTCATTATGATTGATGCGACGGTGGGCTTTACTGAACAGGATTCAAAGGTTGCAGGCATTGCACACGAAGAAGGTAAAGGTTGTATTATAGTTGTAAATAAATGGGATGCTGTTGAAAAAGACGGTAAAACAATGGATGCTTACCGTAAAAAGCTTATGAATGATTTTTCATTTATGTCATATGCTCCGATTATATTTATCTCTGCTAAAACAGGGCTTAGAATCAACAGGCTGTTTGAGCTAATTAAATTTGTTGATTCTCAGAATTGTATGCGTATAAGAACAGGCAGACTGAATGAAGTTCTTGCTGATGCACAAACAAGAGTTCAGCCCCCTACAGATAAAGGCAAGAGACTTAAGATTTATTATATGACTCAGCCGTCCACAAGACCGCCAACATTTGTTTGTTTTGTTAATAATAAAGAGCTGTTTCACCACAGCTATCAGAGATATATTGATAATCAGATAAGAGAAGTATTTGGTCTTGAAGGAACCCCCACGAGATATATTATCCGTGAGCGTGGAGATGAAAAAAACTGATAAAAAATTAAGCTGTTATTTCCGACTTAAGATGAGAAATAACAGCTTTTTACTTTATATGTATTTGTTATATATTTATTCCGTCAATGTAAACAGGCAAGTCCGTAAGAAATACAGGCTTAACTCGAAGTCTTTCTAATATGCGCTCATACTGAGCTTTTGTTATAACATAAAACCTGTTATCACATTTCAACGCTCTGACATGCCCCTTGGGAGGAAGATTTTTTGAATACCCATAGCCGATCATATTCATATAATACTGCCTCATTCATTCTTTATGCTAAAATATAAAAACAGTCAAAAGCAATAATTTACTTCGGACTGTTTTTATGGCGCGCCGGAAGGGACTCGAACCCCTGACCTACTGGTTCGTAGCCAGTCACTCTATCCAACTGAGCTACCGGCGCATACTATTCGTAAGCGCTTAAATATATTACCACTCTTTAAGTTAAATGTCAATACCCAAAGTGAAAAAAAATGACATAAATTTTGATAATTCAATTGAATTGATAGACGACATATGTTATTATAAGTCAAGGTGATTAAAATGTCTAATCAAAAAACAGTTGCTGCAATACACGATCTTTCCGGAATGGGTAAGTGTTCGCTTACAGGTGCCATTCCTGTATTATCCTGTGCAGGTGCATCTGTTTCAGTATTGCCAACAGCCGTTTTGTCAACTCAGACAGGTGGAATGACTGGCTACACATATTGTGATCTCACATCTGAGATGCGTCCTGTGATGAATCATTGGAAGAGTCTAAATGTCAGATTTGATGCTGTTTACAGTGGTTTTCTCGGGTCAAAAGAGCAGATTGATATCGTAATTGATTTTGTCAGAAACTTCAGTCAAAAGGACACTGTTTATCTCTGTGATCCTGCAATGGCTGACAACGGTGAATTGTATTCGGTGTTTGATAATGATTTTGTTTCATATATGAAAAATCTTTGTATGAATGCTGATATTATTGTTCCTAATCTCACAGAAGCATTTTTGCTTTTAGATATGAAGTATTCTCCTCCTCCTTATAAAAAAGAGGATATAGAGCATCTGGTCAAGGCTCTTGCAAAAAAATACAATGCAAGATATATAGTTCTTACAGGTGTTGATTTTGACGGCAAATCTGTCGGAGCAGCATCTTATAATGTTGTAAATGATTCTATTTCTTATTCATTAAGACCTCGCATTGACGGAATGTTTCATTCAACAGGAGATCTTTTTGCCAGTTCTTTACTCGGCGGAATATTAAATGGTTTCTCTGTAGATATAGCAACAGAAAAAGCAATTGATTTTACTGTAAGTGCAATAAAAGAAACAGTTAAAGATAACGGTGATTCAAGATTTGGTTTGAGTTTTGAACCTTGTTTGCCTGCATATATGAAGGGTCTGGAGATTATATAATGTCTGTTTTAAATATAGTTTTGGTGGAACCTGAAATACCTCAGAATACAGGTAATATAGCAAGAACCTGCGCTGCAACCGGTGCACACCTTCATCTTGTTGAGCCTATGGGATTCCGTGTTGATGATAAAAAACTGAAAAGAGCAGGTCTTGATTACTGGAATCTGCTTAATATTACTTATTACAAAAATCTTGATGATTTTTTTGAGAGTAACAAGGATGGTAAATTCTATTATTTCTCAACAAAAGCTGATAAGGTTTATTCAGAAATTGAATATCCTGATAACGCTTATCTTGTATTTGGTAAGGAAACAAAAGGGCTACCTGAGGAGCTGTTATATAATAACCATGATTCCGTTGTCAGGATTCCTATGATAAATGATGCACGCAGTCTCAATCTCTCCAATTCAGTTGCCATTGGAGTATATGAGGTTCTCAGACAGTGGAATTTTCCTCATTTACAGCAAAAAGGTCAGCTTAGAGAATTTGAATGGTAATATATGATGAGTCTGATAAAATTTATCACTGTTTATGATGATGAAAGCCAGTCGTTAATGTATGAAGATATAATGAAAACATACAATATCTCATCTTACCCTCCGGCATATTATTTTAATAATAAAACGAGTGTGGACGGCATAAATACTGATTCGACTCAGTTTATGAAGCAAAAATCTGAAATTGAGTGTATAAGAGGCCCTATCATACCTGCAGATGTATTCAAAATTGCCATAAATAATGCATATATTCAGGGGTATGCTCTGGCGCTTATAGTTTGTCCGAACAAAAAATGGTATCCGTATTATTATGATGCAGTAAAGGCGGCTAACAGATACAGACGAAGCATTAAAAAAGATTTCAGAACATTCAGTGTCAGTGTTATAGATTCCAGAGCTTTTGCAGCAGGATCTCTCTATTATACCTTGCAGCTTGCAAGACTGCATATTAATCATCATTGCCCGACAGGGATAATTCTTGAGGATGCAAAGAATTTGCTGTCAAAAACTATTGTCCTTACAAGCTCAGGAGAACGCTTCGGCTTTAAAAAAGGTAATCTTGTTGCATTCAGAGTCATTGGTAAAAGAATATATAAATACATGGATATTTCTGAATCATCCGATTATGTTAAGTTTAATAATTTCGCCAAAATATGTGAAAGGTATGTTCGTCTTTCCGGCAGCAAGTATATAATTTCATTTGGTGCAGGCTGTTACTTTTCAGGAAATGTTATCGGGAGAATTGAGAAGCTTATTGGCTATCCACCTGTTGCTATATCTCAATACGGCGTTGCTTCCGCCGATGTCCTCGGCACTGAAACCATATGCATTCATTTTTAGAATTCAATTGTTATAAAAATGTTACAATAATTAAAATTTTTCTAAATTTTTTCATAATATCTATTGAAATTATTTATAGTTATGGTATTATATTTATGAGAATATTATCTCAAAATATATTATAAGGGGTGCCGAGAATGGAAATCTTCCAGAAGCTTTATGACTTCATTATGAACTTCATCAACATGATCAAGAACTTTGTTGCAGAGATCAGATCAAGAAATGATGCTTAATTTTTCGAAATAAAATAACCGACTCAGGTCGGTTATTTTTTCTTTTATATGAAAAATAAAGAACCTCTGTGAAAGAGGTTCTTTTGCTTTATTGTGTTATTCTGTCATATACAAAATTCAGAGCAGTCATACCACTGTAAGATAGTGCACAGGCTAATCTGACTCTGAGAGTTGCTTTCGGGTTGCTCATAACAAATTTTCTGTATTTTTTTATATTGTCTTCGATATGCATTTTCTCGCACAGATACATATTGGGACAGTTGCGCAGCTTCATATATACCCAGAAATTATTTTCAATAAGTCGGTTGTATATGGACAGCATATATTCCGACTTGTCATTTTTGCTTTCTGAACTGATAATATGATCATAAAGCTTTACATAGTCATAGAATTTGATGTAATTTGCTTTGTTGTTTGTTACACTTGCAGAATGTTGAACATAGTAATACAAAGCTCTGTTTGTATGAACGACATTTTTTGCGGCTTTTAAGGCATAATATGCAACAAATGTGTCTTCGCCCATAATATAGCCGGGATATCTCAGATTGTTGAATATACTGCGTTTGTAAAGTTTACAGCAGCTTGAAGCAGATAGTGTCTGACCGTAAAACATCTGTGTTATCGCATCCTTACCGCTGTTAATAATTACTTTGTCGGGATTTTCATCAAACTTAAAAATTTGTTTTAGAGTACCGTCAATTTCAATTCTGTAGTGACCGCATGTGGAAATATCTGCATTGTTTTCACTAAGTGCATTAAAAAGACATTCAATATAGTTATCTGCAACAAAATCATCACCGTCAATGAATGATACATATTCACCTGACATTCTGTCGAGCGCAAAATTTCTGGCTTCAGAAACACCGCCGTTTTCTTTATGAAAAACTTTTATTCTGGAATCGGATGCTGCAAGAGTATCACAGATTTCAGGAGAAGAATCTGTTGACCCGTCATCAACAAGAATGATTTCAATGTTGTCATATGTCTGAGAAGTGATACTATCGACGCATTTTTTGATATAAGCACCGGTATTGTAAACGGGTACAATAACTGTAATCAACGGTTTCATGATGCTGTTTCCTCCGCAACAGAAACTGATGTTTCATTTGTAATATTTTTATCTGCTTTCTTCTTTTTTATTGTTGTTATGATTCCTGAAACTGTTTCAAGAGTTATAAAGAAGAACATAAACTGTACAACAGCAGTTCCGAGATACTGATTAAGCTGAGTGTTGTAATAAGCTCCGAATGCGGCTGCAATTGTTTTTACAATGTCAGGATGATAAAACCAGAGAGTCGGCAGGGGAGTCAGAATTAACGCAAAACAGCCAAGATAAATCCAATCCTTCATTCTGTATTCCTGTCTGCCGAAAAGAAAAATCATAAATGGGATAATCAGGAACGACAGAGCGTATGAGTTTGAAGCTGACGGAATATTGAGCATAAGATAAGAAAGAAGGAAAACCTTCTGCCACTCACGTTTTACATTAAAAGCGCATACAACAGCAATGACTTCAGTGATAACACAGATTATTTTGGCAAGAGTAGCACTGCCGTTTGCCATAAAAACAAAATTCTGAATACTGACACTGCTGAAATTAAGTGAGTTCTTTTTGTTAAGTGCAAAGTTCAACAGATTCTTAATAAGCTTTTCAAATATAGAATTTGCTTCTGCATCAAGAGTGATGTTGTTTCCGATTGATAACAGAGATGCGGCACTCTGAGTGATCATAGCAGGATTCGCTTTAAAATCATCAAGGAAGAAAACAAACGGTCCACCGACTATAAGAATACCGTATATTATGAGACGTACAGCTTCTTTATATTTCTTTTCAATAATCAGAGTCAGACCGAAAATTGCAGGGTAAAGCTTTATTGCAGCCGATAAAGCAAGAGCTATATATGAAAGTTCCCTGATAAGTTTGTTTTCGGCGTCTTTAAAGAAAATAAAGAACATTGCAAAAACAACGGAAAGAATCAATATGTTACCTCGTTCAAGACAGAACATAACAGGGTAACTAATTATCATTGCAAAAGAGATTATTGCTGCGAGAGTCTTCTTTTTACCCACAGACTGAATGTTTGCGTATGATTCAATCAGTCTCACCATAGACATAACGCAAATAAGGGCAAAAACAATGTATATCATCATTGAAATCTGGTCAGACTGCAGGAGTGTTCTTTGTTCAAATCTGGTTGAGACAAGTGCAGGTGATATCAGCTTAGAAAAGATTCTGAATATTAACACACACAGTGGCGGATAAATGTTGTTTCTCTCTGAATATACATTATCTGAACCGCCGTCACGGATTGAATTGAAGAAATCCATATACATATCGGTGTACGGACCACTGTGAAAAAGCATATACTTCCATGATTCACCGCCACTTGCTGCAGCAAGAACCGTTGCTACAAACAGACTGCACAGAAAAAATACCAAAAAGTATTTAATCATACTTGCGGTGGTAGGTAAGTTGGATTTTTTTTTGGTTAATGAATTTTCAGGCGTAGTCTTCTTCATCATTGAATCCTTTCTCATATACATATAGATATTTATATTATAATATCATAAACATCTTATTATTTCAACATTTTATTATTTATTTAGCAAGAAAAAACCGATGTTAATTAAAACATCGGTAAGTTTTATATTATTCTTCTGCTGATGTTGTTGTGGGAGCTGTGTAAAGACCAAGCTTCTCAAGAATAGCTTTAAGAATATCTATTATTTCTACAATAACCTGAAGCCACATAATTCAACGCCTCCGTATTTTTTTATAATTATACAATATTACACGTTATTTTGTCAAGTCAGAATTTCACCATCAGTGATAACACGATTTATTGAAAAATCATTATTGAGTATAACAATATCTGCTGTTCTGCCGGTTTTAATTTCACCGCATATACTGTCAATTCCAACTGATTTTGCCGGAATGTGTGTTGCAGAGAGAATTGCTTTTTCGGCATCAATCCCTATACTGATAAGATTTTTGACCATATCCATAATATTCATTGCTGAGCCTGCAAGTGTGCCGTCCTTCAGAGTCGCTACAGAGTCTTTTACATAAACATCAAGTGAGCCGAGCTTATATGTACCGTTTTTAAGTCCTGTTGCTGCCATAGAGTCAGAAATGATTGCTACTCTGTCACCGTATGAATTAAACATCATTCTGAGTATTGCAGGATTTATATGAATTGAGTCGCAAATTAGCTCTGCAATTGCAGATGAATCGAAAAAAGCACCTATAACACCCGGTTCGCGATGATGAAGACCGTTCATTGCGTTAAAAATATGTGTTATATGATCTGCACCGTTTTCAATTGCCTTCATCGCTGTTGCATAGTCACAGGCTGTATGTGCTATTGAAGTTTTGCCTTTGAAATTTTTTATAAAATCAAAAGCCTTTGTGTATTCGGGTGCTACATGTACAACCTTGACTTCTTCACCGAGAGAATTTATAAAGTCAATATCCGGCTCCTTCAGGAGTGATATATCGTGAGCTCCGCATTTCTTGGGTGACAGATATGGGCCCTCAAGATTGATACCGGCAATTTTTGCTTTTTTGAAATTGTCAGTCATTGCAGACTTTATATTATCAGAAGCTTTGATAATGTCATCATTACTCAGTGCAACGGTTGTAGCAAGAATTGTTGTAATTCCGTTCTGAAGATAGTATTTCTGCATTTCTGCAATTTGCTGAGTGTTTGCGGATGAAAAATCTGCTCCTGCACAGCCGTGAGTATGTATATCAACCAGACCGGGAATGATATATTTATCACTGCAATCAATCACAAAGCTGTCATCGTTAACCTCATTTTCTATATTATCAATAATGCCGTTGTTTATTGATAATGTTACTTCTGTAAATTTACCGTCAATAAATACTTTTCCGTTTTTCAGTTTCATTTTAATCACCGATTTTATAATAACACACTTTATGTATTTTTTAAATAATTTTTTAAAAAAAATATAATTTACAATATTCAATTTTTATATTGCACATTTTTTAATCATGTATTATAATAAAACAACAGGAGGGATGTATATGTCAATTGCAGACCTTGCTGCATCAGCAGTAAAAGCAATATCAAAAAACAGTGCTAAAAGATTAAAAAGAAGAGGTGATGCACCTGTCATCTCAGAAAGAAATGCACATCATTTCAGTGCAGAAAAATTCAAAGTGGGTTTTGCATCGTGTGAAATAATGCCTGATGACCTTAATGAGAATACTTATTGGATAGCAGGTCACGGTCCCGGAAAGAAAATTGAAGGTGTTCACGATCCTATCACAGCAAGTGCAATGTGGATAGGTTGCGGCGATAACGGCGGCATAATGATGGTAAGTGCAGATATTATCGGTCTTACACGTGTCGAGGTTACAAAAGTCCGCGATATGTTTTCTGCTTATTCAAAGAGAATAAATTGTAAGAGCCTTAATATATGCTGCACACATAATCATGCAGGTTTTGATACTGTAGGATATTGGGGCAAGTTGCCCAAGACAGGTAAAAATCCTGCATTTATGGACAAGCTTCTTAAATCAATAGTCAGCATCTGTGAAAAAGCATATGAAAACAGAACAGACGGTGAGCTGTTTATCGGCACAACTCATGTTCCCGAGGCTCAGTATGATAAAAGAGAGCCTGTTGTTCTTCACGACGTGCTTACAAGAATACGTTTTGTACCAGATAACGGTACTGATGAAACATGGTTCCTTAATTTTGCTGCACATCCAAACACACTTGGTGGCGATAACAGAAAAGTCAGTGCTGATTATCCGTATTATCTGCGAGAGACTATTTATAAAGAAAAGAATGTAAATGTCTTATTCGGTATAGGCGCTATCGGTGCTGTTGATCCCGGTGATTTCTGTGATGATAAGGAAGAACGCACAAGATTACAGGGTGAATGTCTCGGTAAAGCCGCACTTTCAATAGATAATGACAAAAAAGTTGACTGCAGAATAGATTGTCTGCGTCAGCCATATTACTGTCCGGTTGATAACGGCGTGCTTGCATTCCTTGCTATGCTTAAGGTAATGAGCTCCAAGAGATATCCTTCAAATAAGGGGGATCTGGGACTTGCTCTTAAAACCGAAATGACATATATCAAGCTCGGTGATCAGAAGATTCTTCTTCTCCCCGGTGAAAGCTTCCCTGAGACTGTCTACGGCGGTTATGATTCTTCAGAAACATCAGCAACAGGTAAAGGCGCAGAAATCAACCCTACACCTCTCGTTGAGATTGCAGAAGACAAGGATTTGCTTGTATTCGGTGTTACAAACGATATGACAGGTTATGTTGTTGCTCCCAATGACTTTACACTTCATAAGACTCAGGCTTACCTGAGCAACGGCAGAGACCGTTTTGACAGAAGTCATTATCACGAAACAAATTCACTCGGATATAATTCAGCACAGACAATTGCTGACACATTCGCAAAGGTTGTAAAAAGAATATAAATAATATAACGGTCAGAATTATTATTCTGACCGTTTATTATGTGTGTTGTTTAATCGAATATAACCATTATTTCATGAATAATTGTCTGGAAAACATTTTTTATCATTCTTATAAGCTTTTCAAACATTGATTCTCCGTCATACGGAACATCAACACCGTCTCCGCCGTAGCAGCCGATATTATTACTTGTAATCTCGTTTCCAAAGAAGTCTGTTGTTATATCATCATCTATCTCAATTCCTGCGCCGATGAGAGGGGAGTCCTCAGACAGGACAAAACTCATTATATCATCAGTATCATCACTTGCAAAACCGGGGACTGTATTCATTGATGCAAGGTCAATTATGGGTGTCATAACATTATAATAGCAGTTGTTTGATATTTTGTTTCCTCTTGCTGAATTATCAATATCATATGCAAATGTTGCACCGTCCTGCATAACAAATATGTTATTTGCTACTACTGCATTATACATATTTTTAAGCTGAAATTCTGCTGAATTGATAATTGTATTGTTATAGAAATTAAGCTCATGTTCGCCGACTGCACCGACAGCAGTTGTACTTCTGCCTGCATTGTCATTTACAGAAAGACAATATCTTACTGTATTACCGTGGTGACCGCTGTAATTTGGATTGTTACACATAAAGCGCATATTATCGTGAGAATAGATATACTGATATGTACAGTTGTGTGAATATGAGTCAAAGTCAACAGTCATACCGTCACCATAGTTCTTCTGACCTGCAATTTCACAATACTGAACTGTACTGTTTACACTTCCCCAGAACCAGCAAGCAGCTGTAAAGAACTGTATATCACCGTTTTCATCAAGTCCTTCACCCTGACAACAGTCAATCATACGGCAGTTTGTGACAAGAGCTCCGTCACACATACCAATCAGAATTGCTTCAGCATCCATATCGTGAAGAAAACAGTTTTCTATCAGAAGACCTTTATTGAAAACGGGATCAATTTCTTCTTCAGTTTCACACCAGGGGGTTTCTGCTTCATTCCAGGAGCCCCATATAATAAAACCGTTGGCAACATCATATACCTCACAGTCAGAAATTGTAAGGTTATTGACAGGGAATCTTGATTTACCCGGAAGTGATTTTACCATAATTGCAGCTCTTGCAGCGGCAGCACCTCTCGAACAGTCTGCACGTGAGGTTACTTTGCCGTTGGGCATATTGTAAAAATACACATTATCTATTGTAATGCCTTCTGATGTCTTATTGACTGTATCAATCCAGATTCCGCCACCATTAGGGGCAGTAATTGCAACGTCTGAAATTGTTATATATGAACAGTCAACAAGCTTCATAACTTCTGTTGCATTATTCGTGCAAAGAATAGCTTTCTCACCCTCGCCGTAAGAAGAAATGGCTATAGGATTATCTTTCTCGCCGCACCAATCGGTCAAAATGATTTCACACTCATATGTACCGCCGTTTCTGAACAGAAACTGTACGCCGGCTTTAACTTCGCCTATCTTGAGACCGCTGATTGTCTTTACAGCATCATCTTCACTCAGGCCGCTGTTAGCATCATTGCCGTTAATCGAGTCAATGTAATAACAGATTTCATTGTTTGCTGCGTAAGAAATCAGACTTACAGAGCAGAGAATTATAACCGCTGATATAAAAACAGATAACAGTTTTTTCACAAAAACCATCCCTTTCAATTATTATGTAACTATTGTATCACTTGAAAAAAAATTATTCAATATATTTTTTGTTAAAATGAAAAAAGAAATTTCGTTCTGAAAATCATCTTTCATTGAACGAAACTTCTTTCTGTCATAAATCTTAGCATTTTTATTTTTTCTTGTGACGGGATTCATTTTCCATGTGTTTCTGAATTGGTTGTAGTATTCCCGTCTTTCTTTTTTTGTCATTTTAGAGAGCTCTTTTTTTATCATATTTTTCACCTCACGAATATCATATCATAAAGACAAAAAAAATTCAATGAAAACTATTGACAAAACCTCTTTTTGTGATATAATAATCAAGCAACAGAGATTTGGACCATTAGCTCAGTTGGTTAGAGCAACCGGCTCATAACCGGTCGGTCCGGGGTTCGAGTCCCTGATGCCCCACCATTAGTAGAGTATTGATTTTTCAGTACTCTACTAATTACATAGTGAATAGATTTTACATTAATATAGGGGTATAGCTCAGCCCTGGAGCGTCGGTCTCCAAAACCGTGCGTCGGGCAACAAATTTGACCGCGTCCTGCGGACGATTGAGGGAAAATTTGTTGGCGCAGCAATCGAAAAAATCAAAAAGCGTAAGATTTGTAGATTTTTTCGTTCATTGCAAGAGGGCCCGAAGACGCATTTTCAAATGAATAAGTTTAGTATTAATATAGGGGTATAGCTCAGTTGGTAGAGCGTCGGTCTCCAAAACCGTGCGTCGAGGGTTCGAGTCCTTCTGCCCCTGCCAAAAAAATTCCTCGAACTTGTTTCGAGGAATTTTTTAATTTAAGATTTTTACAGGTGCTGTTATGCGAGAAAAATTACGTAACAAATTTGCATTGTTGCCTGTTATTTTTGCTCTGGCGTGGCCTACTATGCTTGAGCAATTAATGCAGACCGCAGTGCAATATATAGATACCGCAATGGTCGGCTCTCTTGGAACGCAAGCGACCGCAGCGGTCGGCTCAACCGTGACGGTAAATTGGCTTGTGAACAGCACAATTTCCGCCTTGGGCGTCGGTTTTTTGGCATATATATCGCAGGCTGACGGTGCAGGAGAGAGGAAAAAGATTTCTGACGCGTGCGGACAGGCAATCTTTACTGTTCTGGTTTGCGGCGTGTTTTTCACGATACTGACTTTATCGGTCAGTAATTTCGTGCCAGCGCTTATGCAGGTTGACCCATCAATCAGTTCTCTTTCTGCAAGATACTTTTTCATACTCTACAGTCCAATGCTGTTCAGAACGGCGACAATTATTTTCGGCACCCTACTTCGTGCCGTGGGCGACACCAAAACGCCTATGCGCGTTGGCATCTGGGTTAACGTTATAAACGTTGTGCTTAACTTTATGCTCATATATCCAACCCGAGAAATGAGGTTGTTTTCTGTAAGCTTTACGATGCTTGGCGCAAATTTAGGTGTCGTTGGTGCGGCTGTTGCCAGTGCCATATCCTTTATTGTTGGCGGAATTATGATAACGGTAAAGGTTTTAAAGCACCCAAGATTGAACCCCAAAGGGCATAAAATTTCACCCAATATGGAAATTTTGCGCCCCTGTTTAAAGGTTGCGCTTCCAAACGCACTGCAGAGATTTGGCACGTCACTCGGTTATGTGGTTTTTGCCACAATGGTAAATTCCTTGGGCGAGATTTCGACTGCGGCACATACGATTGCAAACACGGTTGAATCGGCTTTTTACATACCCGGTTACGGAATGCAGGCTGCGGCCGCCACCCTCTCAGGTAATGCATATGGTGCAGGGGACAAGGCAAAGATTAAAAGTCTTGGAAGAACAATTATACTCATCGAAGTTATGCTTATGATAGTTTCTGGCACGGTTTTATTCTTTTTTGCCGAAGCTATGGTTGGACTTTTCAGCAATGATGCAAGCGTTATTCGTCTTGGCACTATTGTGCTGCGTATGGTTGCCCTTTCTGAGCCGTTTTATGGCGTTTCCATTGTGATTGAGGGAATGATGCAGGGAATGGGCAAAACCGTTACACCGTTTATTTTTAACATCGTTGGAATGTGGGGAATACGGATTGTTGGCACCCTTATTTTCACCACCTTGTTAAACGGCGGACTTGTGTCGGCCTGGGGCGCAATGATTACGCATAATATGCTGTTGTTTGTAATGTTCACTGTGTATTATAAAAGAGGCAGTTTGCTTAAATAACGAAAACCCGACAGTTTTCTGTCGGGTTTTACTTATAGCTCAACAACCTCTTTAATTTGTTCAATAAGCGATTCGGCATATTTTGCGTGGGAAAGTGTGCCCGGATGCTCGCGCGAGCCTGCAGAACACGACATAGGAAGCTTGAACGCAAATGCCTTATTATCATTTTCGGTTTTTCTGAACTCTTCAATACCGTCAACAACAAGGTCGTTTATAGTGGTGCGCAAAATGTTATAGCACCAGAAAATATAAGCATCGGGGCGCGTTTTGCGTATTTCTTTACAAAAGTCAATAAGCGCGTTTTTGATGAGCAAATAATCGCGTTCACAAGGCTTTCCATCTTCGCCGAGTTCGTGCTTGTGAGGGGTACCGTTTTCGTCAATCCAGGGTTTTGAACCGAATGCGCCACAATCATTTGTGCCAAGATTTACAACAACCATATCGGTTTTGTCATTTGCAAAATCATATTCTTCCTGGGAACCTGTTGCAACACCACCTGAATAATCGGCAATTTTGCAAACATATGGGTACTGGCGTGACATAACTTCGTTTATGTTGTTGCCCCAAGAGCAATGAATACCCCAACCGCTGAGCGCAACAATGTTATAATCGGCATCAAATGCTTTTGCGGTAAGCAATGCATAATTACCGCGGCTGCTGAAAACGAACGGCGCCCAGTTAAGATGACAGGGGCTACCGCTGAGACCCTCGCCTGCGGTGACGCTGTCGCCAATAAACTCAATCTTGTGTTTTCTTGCAGTGGGTGGGCAAAGCTCACCGTCGGTTTCTATCGCTTTAATGGTGATAACGGGCATAGAAGCTTGCATTTCGCGGTAGATACGAACGTTTTTAATCTTTTCGGCTTCTAAACCTATGAAAGCACAAACCCTGTGTTCGCCTCGCTCAACCACAAATCTTGCAATATCTGCACCGTCAATTTCAATACGCATATACATTCCGCCTGGGTTATCATCGCAATCGTATGTAAACCACATTTTTGTACCTGTAATGTTAACTTCAAGAGCGGAACCCGTCCAAAAAAGTGGTATGCCTCTATCGGTTATTTTTCCGATACGACCTTGCACTAAAATTTTGTCGGTTTCTTTTGAAAGCACATATTGTTTTAATTCCATAAATATCACAACCTGTGTAATTTTTCTTAATTATAACAAAGTGAAAAACAGTTGACAATATTTTTGTTGAAAAATATACGTTTGTGTTGTAGTATATAAATATATTTTTGCTAAGGGGGTAACTTATTTGAAAAAGAAATACAGCGAACCCAAAATTAAAAGCAGGAAATTTGTTATTGACACATCTTACTGTGAACAAGAGTATATGTCTGGTATTACGTCTAACCAACCAAAAGACGAAGAGAAAGAAGATATGAATGGTTGGTCACCTTGGAGCTAAAATAAAAAACCGCTTGTTAACAAGCGGTTTTTTTATTATTCAGCTGTATAGTTATCAAAGTAACCTTGAATAAATACAATCGGTGTGCCCTTGTCGCCTGAGCCGGAGGTAAGGTCACAAAGTGAGCCGATAAGGTCTGTGAGTCTGCGCGGTGTTGTACCCTCAGAAAGCATCTGACCTACAAGGTTGCTGTCCTTTTCCTGAATCTTGTTTTTAATAGCTTCTTTGAGTTCATCACCCGAGAGAGCGGAAAACTCATTGTCGGCAAGATACTTGAGCTTGAGCTCGTTCGGTGTGCCCTCAAGTCCGCTGGTGTATGCGGGGGATACAACGGGGTCTGCAAGCTCCCAAATCTTTCCAACCGGGTCCTTGAATGCGCCGTCGCCGTAAACCATAACCTCAACGTGCTTGCCTGTTCTCTCGAGAATATTCTTCTGAA
>CALEII010000025.1 GCA_937876205.1 uncultured Clostridia bacterium | reverse complement strand
ATAAGAAATTCTGCGATATCTGCGGAGAAAAAATAGGACTTTTAGGTAACAGAAAACTTGAAGACGGCAATATGTGTAAGGACTGCGCAAAGCTCCTTTCACCCCTTTTCAGCGACAGAAGAAGCTCAACTCTTGAAGAAATCAAACAGCAGCTCGCTTACAGAGAAGAAAACAAAGGCAGACTTGCTTCTTTCCGTTCATCAATGACTTTCGGTGAAGGCAGAAAAATCTATATTGACACAGTAAACGGTAATTTTGTTATTTCAAGCTCAAAGCCCGGCTCATGGTCAGACGAAAATCCCGATGTTCAGGCACTTTCAAGCATTATGAACTGCGGACTCAGAGTTGAAGAAGACAAGGATGAAATCTATACACAGGGTAAAGACGGACAGAGAGTAAGCTATACTCCGCCCAGATATAAGTTCTATTATGATTTCTATCTTGATTTTACAGTAAACAATCCCTATTTTGATGATTTCAGCGTAAAACTCAATAACTTCCGTGTTGAGGGTATGGGTTCAATGGAATATAACAAATATCAGCAGATGGCAGTTGAAGCTATGAACTATCTTGTTCCCGGCAGAGGTGTTGTTCCCAATATGAACAATGCAGGCATGGGTGCAATGGGTATGGGTGCCGCTGCAATGGGCATGGGTGCTGTTCCCAATCAGGGTTATGCTCCTTACGGTCAGCAGCCCAATATGTATCAGCCTCAGGGTGGTTATGCACCTCAGCAGGGATATGCTCCTCAGGGCGGTTTTGCTCCTCAGCAGCCCAATATGTATCAGCCTCAGGGTGGCTATGCACCTCAGCAGGCTCCTTACGGTCAGCCTCAGCAGGGCTTTGCACCTCAGCAGAATCCTTATGCACAGCAGCCTCAGGGAGGTTTTGCTCCTCAGCAGCCTGCAATGCAGGGTTGGGTATGTCAGTTCTGCGGTGCTCAGAATGACGGCGGAGCATTCTGTCAGTCATGCGGTGCTCAGAAGGCTTAATGGCAGACTTTAAGAAAAACAGATTGATTCTGATACTGATTGTTGTCGGTGTTGTTATCGGGGTGATTGTTGTGGGATTCTTTTCATTCTTTAACAAAGATAAATATATTCTTGACGGCCCCGGTATGGTATATGACCCTACATATGACATTACAGGATGTTCATATTACAGCGGCGGCGGAATGGAGAATTCTTATATCAGCTATGAGATGACTGTTGATGATGATCAGATTGTCACAATTGTCTATACATCAAAAAAAGCTGATGAATTTTCCGAAACCGAAAAAACTGTCACCGTTCCGTATTCTGCAATAACTCAGATAAGGGATATATGCAGAGAGTGCGGAGCATTAGGATGGAAAGAGCTTCCGACAACGGAACTTCTTATTGACGATGCACCGACAACTTCAATCACAATCAGATTCAGAGATGATTTTATTACAATAAGAGATTCTCATATTTTACCTGAAAAAGGAAAAGACTTTTTTACAAGAATTTATGATGTTCTTGAAACTAATTCTGAACAAGGAGTTGAATAACCTTGGCAACTTTAATGGAACAGAAGTGTCCCTGCTGCGGCGGTGCAGTCAGGTTTGACACAGGCTCACAGAAACTGAAATGTCCCTACTGCGATACTGAGTTTGAAATTGACTCAGCTCCTCAGGGGGCTCAGGTTGATAACACAGCAACTGTTGAGCAGATAGAATGGAATTCGGACAATAATGAATGGGCAGCGGGAGAGACTGACGGTATGAATGTCTACGGCTGTAACTCCTGCGGCGGAGAAATCGTTGCAGACGAAACAACAGGTGCAACAAGCTGTCCTTACTGCGGAAATCCCGTTGTTATGAAAGGTCAGTTTGAAGGTGCTCTGCGTCCCAATCTCGTTATTCCGTTCAAATATGATAAGAAAGCGGCAAAGGAAGCCCTTAAAAAACACATTTCAACAAAGAAATTTGTACCTAAGGCATTCAAGGATGAAAATCATCTTGATGAAATAAAAGGTGTTTATGTTCCTCATTGGCTTTTTACATGCGATGCTTATGCAGAAGTTAATTTCAGTGCTGAAAAAACAAGGCAGTGGGAAGACAGTGATTACAGGTATACTGAAGTTTCGGAATTCAGTGTTTTCAGAAGCGGAAATCTGAGCTTTGACAATGTCCCTGTTGACGGTTCAACAAAAATGCCCGATGACCTTATGGAGTCAATCGAGCCTTTCAACATAAATGAAGCAGTTGATTTCAATACGGCATATCTTGCAGGTTACCTTGCTGATAAATATGATGTCGGTGTTGAGGAAAGTATGAACAGAGCCAACGAAAGAATCCGACAGAGTGCCATTGATGCATTTGAAGACACAGTTGACGGCTATGAGTCTGTCACTTCACTCGGTGCAAATATGAGCGTAATGAACGGTAATTACAAATATGCTCTTTACCCCGTATGGATACTGAAAACAAACTGGAACGGCAAGGATTATACCTTTGCAATGAACGGTCAGACAGGTAAATTTGTCGGTGATATTCCTACAGATAATGCACTTATCAAGAAACTCGGTCTTCTTATCGGCGCAGGTGTCGGTGCGGCAGCATACGGCATACTCTGGCTGCTGACATTGCTTTAAGGAGGTGCAGTGATATGAAAAAAAGAATTATATCTGTTGCAATCGCTCTTATGATGCTTTTATCTTTCGCACTTACTGCATCTGCAAATTCTGACCATATTTTTGTTACAGGCAATCAGCTTACCGAATCTGAAATGTCAGAGCTTGAAGTCTATGCACAAACAATTGAAAACAATTACGGATATTGTGTAATGTTCGGAATTATTGACAGTCTTGACAGAGATTTATACGAAACAACCTATGACTATGCCGAATATGTGTATGAATCTGTCGGTGACAGAGATAACGGTATTGTTATTGTTGATAATCTCGGTGACATGGTTTATTCAATCTATATGACTGACGGTGCTGAAGACCTCTTTTCAGCTAAAGAGGATGCAATATGGGATGCATATGAAGCATGCGATACATATTATGACGGTATAGTCGCATATTACAATGCAGTAAAATCTGTTCTTGATACAGGTGCTCCTGTTGTAAATGCTCCTGCAGAAACAACTGCAGCAGCGATAACTGAAACAACAACAGAGTTTGTTCAGGTTGAAAGAACTCTGCCTCTTGTTGTAGACAATGCAGACCTTCTGACTGATGCAGAAGAAAAAGAATTTATCGATAAATTCAATGCATTTACAGAAGAATATGAAATGGAAATTGCTTTTGTTACCGTAACTTCACTTGACGGCAAGACTGCCGAGGAATATGCAGACGATTTCTATGACTATAACGGCTACGGCTACGGTGATAACGATGACGGCTTCCTTCTTCTATATCTTCCCGGTGAAGAAGGCGAAAGAGAGCTTTATGTAACAACTCACGGCGCTGCTGTTTACAAAATGAGCGATGATATGATAAACACAATGCTTCTTAATATGAAGGATGATATCATCAGCGGAAATTATACTGCAGCTCTTGATACATATATTGCAGAGCTTACTGAATATGTAAAGCCCGGTGTTCATTTTATCTGGCTGTTTGTGCTGATTCTTGTGGGAATGGTTGTAACACTTTTTATTCTCAACGGCATTGCATCTGCAAACAAATCAGTTCACATGGCTTCAGACGCAAAAGTATATGTCAGAAGCGGCAGCATGGTGATTATGAACAGTAATGATAAGTTTATAAGAACTTATATACATCAGGATGCTAAAGCCGATGAAAAGAGTGATTCAGGCTCATCATCTACGCATACAAGCTCATCAGGCAGAAGTCACGGTGGCGGCGGAATAAAATTCTGATAAAGGAGTAAAAAAGATATGGGACTTTTTGATAAATTAAAAAATACTCCCGTTACACCTCAGGATTTTCAGGCAGGCGCAAACAGTACTCAGAAAATTGTTTTTGCAGCTTTGCCCGAAACTTATGAACAGTTCTGTGCATTGCCTCAGGCAGAAATGCAAACACCCTTTGACACAGCTGCAATGACTGTTCTTGCATTCTGTTTCTATCCCGAAAATAAGGAGCTTTCACTCAGAATGCTTGATTTTCTCAAAGGTCCTCAGCCATTGTCACCAATGGATAAGCAGTTTATAAGGGACAGATTTATGGATAAGGATTATGTTCCCCGTTCATATTTCGACGGTGCAACTCCCGAAAATAATTATCTGCCCTCAGAGCCTTATTCAATAACAGTCAGTTCAAATCCTTATTCGTATCAGAATGAGGGCTATGCAACACTGTATGTTACATCAGGCGGTGCAGACAGCCCCAGAAGTATTCAGCTCCGAAAAGCAAAGGACGGCAAATGGTACCTGTGGGAACAGTTTATTCTCGTTGATATCCGTAAACCCGAAAGTATGAATCCCTGGGCATAAGACCAGCTTTATACCTGAAACTAAAAAACTTCTGTAACAGTTAATCTGTTGCAGAAGTTTTTTATGCTTCAGAAAGCCCTCCATACAGCCATTTTCAACCGTTGCCGGTGGTTCCACATCCCATTGTATTGTCATCATACCGAGGTTTTCAGCGGCGGAGATG
>CALEII010000024.1 GCA_937876205.1 uncultured Clostridia bacterium | reverse complement strand
TCAAAAGGCGGAGCCTTTTCCTAAATTGCGCATTGATAATTGCTAATTGCCAATTATCAATCAACTTTAAGTATTGCGCCCTTTGAGCCGCTCTGAACGAGTGCTGCATAGCGTTTATGATAACCTGTGAGCTCCTTTGTCTTGGGAACGAATGAAGCCATTCTTCTGTCGATTTCGGCCTTCGGAACCTTGAGTTCAAGCTTATTGCCGGGAATATCAATGCTGATGATATCGCCGTCTTCAACGATACCGATGATACCGCCCGAAGCAGCTTCAGGTGAAACGTGACCGATTGATGCGCCTCTGGTGGCACCGCTGAATCTGCCGTCTGTAATAAGAGCAACAGAGCTTCCCAGTCCCATACCGACAATTGAGGATGTGGGATTGAGCATCTCTCTCATACCGGGACCGCCCTTGGGGCCCTCATAACGGATAACAACAACGTCACCTGCAACGATTTTACCGCCGTTGATGGCTGCCTGAGCGTCTTCCTCGCAGTCAAAGACCTTTGCAGGGCCTTCGTGACAGAGCATCTCAGGGGCGACTGCAGAGCGTTTTACAACACTTCCGTCAGGAGCAAGGTTGCCCTTGAGAACAGCAATACCGCCTGTTTCGCTGTAGGGATTTTCAATGGGTCTGATTGTTTCGGGGTCGAGATTTATTGCATTTTCGATATTCTCCCCTACTGTCTTGCCTGTTGCTGTGATAAGGTCAGTGTGAAGAAGACCTTTCTTGTTAAGCTCGTTCATAACGGCATAAACACCGCCTGCTTCTTCAAGGTCCTCCATATATGTTCTGCCTGCGGGAGCAAGGTGGCAGAGATTGGGAGTCTTCTTGCTGATATCATTTGCAATATCAAGGTCAATGTCAATTCCGCATTCGTGTGCAATTGCGGGAAGATGAAGCATTGTGTTTGTTGAACAGCCCAGAGCCATATCAACAGTGAGTGCATTCTCAAATGCTTCTTTAGTCATAATATCACGGGGCTTGATGTCTTTCTTCACAAGCTCCATAATCTTCATACCTGCGTGCTTTGCAAGCTCGATTCTCTGTGAATAAACAGCGGGAATAGTGCCGTTACCACGAAGTCCCATACCGATAGCCTCTGTAAGACAGTTCATTGAGTTGGCTGTGTACATACCTGAACAGGAGCCGCAGGTGGGACAGGTCTTGCATTCAAACTCGTGAAGCTTTGCATCGTCAATCTTGCCTGCAGAGTGAGCGCCGACAGCCTCAAACATCATTGAAAGGCTTGTCTTCCTGCCGTCCACCTTACCTGCAAGCATAGGACCGCCGCTGACGAAAATACAGGGAATATTGAGTCTTGCAGCAGCCATAAGAAGTCCGGGGACGTTCTTGTCGCAGTTGGGAACCATAACAAGAGCATCAAAGCCGTGAGCGAGAGCCATAGCTTCTGTTGAGTCAGCTATAAGGTCACGGGTAATGAGTGAATACTTCATACCCTTGTGGCCCATTGCGATACCGTCACACACTGCAATTGCAGGGAAAACAATGGGAGTACCGCCTGCAGATGCAACACCGAGCTTTACGGCATCAACGATTTTGTCAATATTTGTATGACCGGGAACGATTTCGTTATATGAGCTTACAATACCTATCATAGGCTTTGTGAGTTCTTCATCTGTGAGTCCCAGTGCGTGATAAAGTGATCTGTGAGGCGCATTTATTGCACCGAATTTAAGATTGTCACTGAGCATATATAGTTCTCCTTATACCTTTTAATGTAGGGACCGATGCCCACATCGGTCCGCATTTGTCGTAAGACAAATCGGAAATCTTCGATTTCCGTTAATCAAATAAACCAATTCAATAGCATTATTCCAATAGAACGGTGTTCCACCGTTATTGCTCCATTACATTACGCAATCGGACCGATGTGGGCATCGGTCCCTACAAAATTTGTTTTTATTGACAATTGCGAATTATACAAAACTGCACCAACCGTATCCGATTGATGCAGATTAAACTCATATTAGTTGTTGATAAGCTTTGCTTCGTCGTTCCAGCTGTAGAGCTTACGGATATCTTCACCGACAACCTCTGCGGGATGCTCAGCAGCAAGCTTTCTCATAGCCTTGAAGTGAACCTGTGCGCCTGCA
>CALEII010000023.1 GCA_937876205.1 uncultured Clostridia bacterium | reverse complement strand
ACCTAGTATATCATATTTTTACTCGATTTACAAGTTTTGCTAATTTTTCTCCATATGTATAATTATGGCCCTGCAAGTTATTCGAGATACTCTATTTTTAATTATTTTTATAAATATTACATCTAAATTATACAATGTTATAATTTTGTCAGAATTTGGAAAATGCATTTTTTGCACATTGATTTTAATTTGTCAAATTTATTTTTGGAAATTTTTGTAAAAAACATTGTCTTTTATGAAAATATTTTATATAATAACCACATCCTTTTCAAAGGAAATCTTTCGGAAAGGAGGGAGTTTAATGACTTCGTATGAGCTTATTTGGCGACTTATTGTATTATTGCTTTTAAGTAATTATGACAATAAAGAGCCAAAGAACAGAATTGGCTAGTAATAGTCTAAAGGAGAGTATTGCAACTACTCTTCTTTTTTTCATAAAAAAAAGAACTAAATGTTGCAACCCATTTAGTTCGAGAGTTATCTGACTTCGTTTGATAACTTAAGTTAAATATAGTATACACTAATATTTCAAAAATGTCAAACATTTTCGTAGAAGTTTTGTATACTATATAATTATTATATAATATAATCAGCAAATGCTATGCAGTATTTCTATATATTTTACAAAGGAGACAAAAACCATGAAAAAGAAAATCCTATGCTGTATTCTTACCTTTATGATGGTTTTCGGCGTATTCATTTCCGTGAGTATGGTCAATGCATCGGCAGCCGGTGCAATCTACTCGGTAATTGATGAAGTCAAGACCTATCAGGTAGATACCTACGATGAACTCAAAGCGGCTCTTGAGGCAAACGAAACACAGCGAGTAATCGTTCTTACGGGTGATATTGAAGCAAACAGTTCTGCAAATATCAGTATAACCCCTAATTTATCAGGCAAAAAGATAGTTCTTGACCTTAACGGTTATGATATCCGTCTGAATTCCACTCACTATCTTTTCAGAAGTGTTTTTACAATCAATCAGGCAGGTCAGTTCCACATCATCAATACAGCGTTTGATGTTGCCGGAAAAGATAATTATTCAGAAATCAGTATTGTCAGTGATTCGGGATTTGTTTTAAATATCAAAAATCCTCAGGCAGAGGTTTCTGTTATGTGCGGTATCAATCTGAAATCTGATGTTGCCGGATTGTGTATAAATGCTTGCCACCGCCTTTATATGTACGGTGTTAATATCACTGCTGACTATGAAGGTATATATTTCATTGAAAGTGAAAAGGATATTTTTACACAGTCATATTTCTCATTTAACAATGTTGTTATAACAACAGGAAAAACCTGTGTTGACCTCAGAGGTATTCCCGAGCTTGATATCGATCCTGTTGATATCGATTTCAATCATGTGTTTCTCAACGTAACTTCTGCTGAGGCTGCAATTATATCAAAACAGACTCAGCTTGTACCAAAAGACTTCAAGCATGAAAAGTCAGCTGATCCTGTTTATACTTACAATAACGGCAATTCCACAGATCCGATTCTTTATTCAACTCTTGAAGATCTTCGTACAGACAGAAATATTGCATATTTTAACCATCCCTTTATGGCAAACGGTACACCCTGTACACATTCAAATAAGGCAGATTTCCTTGTAACAACAAGAGGTCATGTTGTACGTTGCAGTGATTGTTGCGCATATATGGAATATACAGATCACAAAGGCACAATGACTTCAACTCCTCCTTCTTCATACGGCAACGGATACACAAGCGGTATCAACTGTGCCTGCGGTTACAAGACTTACTATCGTATCCCTTCTGTAAAACCTCCCAAATTCTTTGAAAATATTGTAGAGGTTTCAAGTTTTGAAGAAATCAAGGCAAAGGCAGAAGATGCATCTCTTACAGATGTTACGCTTGTTCTCAAGAGAGACATAACAGTCAATGATGACACAAAATCATACACAATAGTGCCCAGGGTAAGAGGCGACCTTAAAATCGACCTTAACGGCTTTAACCTTATTGTTCATTCCGATGCAACAACATATCTGTTTGATATGTCCTATGCTAAGAAGGGTGACGCAGGTACAAGACTGTGTATCACAAATACAAATCCTGCAAAAGCACCGTCTCTCATATTCAATTCAAGTGCAAAAAGAAATGCAATTATTCACATTGATAATCCTGCAAACAGACTGTTTGTTGCAAACATCACACTTCAGAACGGAACAACCTCTGATACAGGTGTTGAAGCATATACACAGACAAAAAATATCTATGTTGAATCAGCATACGATGTAGTTCTCAATTTTGTTAAACTGAAAAACTATAAAGAAAACGGTCATAATCTCTGCTTTAGTCATGAATATTCAACAGTATTCAAAGATACAACCGTAAAAATTGATGATGTTGAATTTGAAAGCAAAACATTCAACCTTTGTTTTGAACATAATATAACAGATACAACATTCAAGGCATTCGATATCGGTAATGCAAAGTTTGTTTCAGATGACAGTTATGCACCTGTTATGGTTTCTTCATCATCAACAGCAAAGCTCGGTTCAATCATCAAGGATACATTCTACATTTCAGGCGAAAACGGAACTCCCATTGACCTGAACTCAACTCTTAACACATCACTCTTTGACAAAAAATATGAATATACTGTTGAATATAACGGTATGTTTGCATGTAAACACCCGACGACTGCAATTCTGATGTATTCAAAAGATTTCCACTTCAAAGCTTGCGGAGTATGTAACTACATAACTCTTGAACAACACAAAAAGGTAGATGCAGTTCCTCCGACATCCTGTATCGGCACAGGTACGTCAGAATACATTAATTGTGACAGCTACTGCGGTTACAAGACAACACCCGAAACTACTTACGGTGAACACGATTTCGAAATTTTTGAAAAATGTGATGCAACCTGCTCAGAATACGGTTGGTCACTTACATTCAAGCAGTGTAAGAACTGCGGACTTATCCGTAACGAAAATGTAAGCCCTGCTCAGGAATTCACAGGCTCAGATGCATCTGCTTTCTATTATGCCGTAAGACTTCCCATAAATGCTGATGCTCATAAGTTTACTGATTACGAAAAGAAGGATGCAACTTGTACCGAAGACGGCCGCAAGGAAACATTCAGCATCTGTGAATACTGTAACGAAGTTCACAAGGAAAGCGGCAATCTTACAGGTGATGAGGCTATGGAATTCTATCTTGACAGTGTGATTCCCAAGCTCGGACATGATATTGTTGCAGAACCTGCAAAATCAGCAGATTGTGAAAACGACGGTAATATTGCATATTGGGTTTGTGAACGTTGCGAAAAATATTATTCCGACGAAGCATTAACAACAGAAATTTCTCTTGAAGATACTGTTATTGTAAAAACAGGTCATACAGAAGAAATAATCCCCGGCAAGGCTGCAACAGAAACAGAAACAGGTCTTACAGAAGGTAAGAAGTGTTCAGTCTGTGACAAGATTCTTATTGAGCAGGAAGAGATTCCCAAGCTTGAACCCGGTCATAAACACGATTACGTAGCTGTCGTGACAGCTCCCACATGTACAGCCAAGGGATACACAACATATACATGTGTATGCGGTGACACATACACAGCAGATGAAACAGAAATGGTTGCACATTCTCCCGAAGTTGTTCCCGGTAAGCCTGCAACAAAAACAGAAACAGGTCTTACAGAGGGTGAAAAGTGTTCAGTCTGCGGTACTGTTACAAAAGAACAGGAAGTAATTCCCGTTATTCCTGCTGACCATGAACATTATTATGTTGCAGTTGTAACAGCTCCTACTTGTACTGAAGACGGTTTCACAACTTACACCTGCGAATGCGGTGATACATACAAGGCAGATGAAACAAAGGCAACAGGTCATAATTTTGGTGACTGGGAAGTTGTAAAGAAAGCAGATGTCGGCGTTGAAGGCAAAGAACAGCGTAAGTGTAAATTATGCGACAGTACAGAAGAAAGAGTAATTCCGGCACTTGAGAATCCCGATGCAGACATTATGCTCGGTGATGTAAACAAGGACGGCAGAATAACAGCAATGGATGCCCGTC
>CALEII010000022.1 GCA_937876205.1 uncultured Clostridia bacterium | reverse complement strand
TGATTATCTGCGCAATCGGTCTTGTTCTTCTCGGTATTCCTCAGGGTGTTAATAATATCATTACTTATGCAATGATTGGTGACACTGTTGACTATCTTGAATGGAAAACAGGCGAAAGAGGTGAAGGTATCTGTTTCGCAATGCAGACTCTTATCAACAAGATTGGTATGGCTGTTGGTGCTTTCATAGGTGTTCTTTCAATGAGTATTGCTGGTATAAATGCAAGAACTTATGAAGTTGAAAACCCTGATGCACTCTGGAATGTTCTTATTATTTCAGGTATTGTAAGTATGTTTGCCTGTGCTGTTCCTATGTTCTTCTACACAATTACCGAAAAGCGTCAGAAGGAAATGGTTGCAGAAATTGAAGCAAGAAAGCTTGCTGCAGGTAAGTCTGTTGAAACAAACACTGCAGACTGATATTCTTAAAAAAACAATAAATGCCGATACTGAATGTATCGGCATTTTTCTTATTCATTTTCTTTTGTTATTCTGAATGCGATTTCCTGCAGTTGTTCTATATTCTCTATTGCAGACAGCTGTCGTCTGTATTCTGCAGAGCCTCTTAAGCCCTTTGTGTACCACAATGCGTGCTTTCTGGCTTCTCTTATTCCTATTTTAATGCCTCGTTCTTCACAAATACTGTTAATATGCCGTAGCATTATTATCATTCTTTGTGACACGGGAGGTTCAGGCAGCAGAATCTCGTTTTTTATATATGCTGAAATCTGTTGAAAAATCCACGGCTTTCCGAGTGAACCTCTGCCGACCATTACAAGGTCACAGCCTGTTTCTTCATACATTTTTGCAGCTGAAAAGGCATCTGTAATATCTCCGTTACCTATAACAGGTATTGAAACAGCTTTTTTCACTTCTTTGATAATATCTGTATTTACGGGTGGAGCATACATCTGTTCTTTTGTTCGTCCGTGTACTGTTATTGCCGCAGCACCGTTTTTCTCCGCAATTTCAGCCATCTGAACAGCATTGATTGAGTCATTATCCCATCCGCTTCTGATTTTTACTGTAACAGGTATACTTACAGACGAAGCGACCTCTTTTATAATTCTGCCTGCAAGCTCTGGTGACTGCATCAGCTTGCTTCCGGCTCCGCCTTTGATGATTTTTGGTGCAGGACACCCCATATTTATATCAATTATGTCTGCATTCATTTTTACTGCAGATAATGCAGCCTGTGCCATTGTCGTCGGGTCATTTCCGAATATCTGTATTGCTGAAGGATGTTCAACATCAGATATTATCATCAGTTCATTGGATTTTTTATCACCCATTGAAACACCTTTTGCGCTGACCATTTCACTTACGGTATATGCAGCACCGAAGCCTTTGCACAGTTCTCTGAATGCTTTGTCTGCAACGCCTGCCATTGGCGCAAGAGCAGCAGTTGTTTCTATTTCAACATTTCCGATAAACATATAATAACTACCTTAAATTTTTTCTTTATTTTAACATATTTTTTTGATAATTGCATTACTTTTTCAAAAAAATATGTTATACTTATGTAAAATGGTTATTTATGTGTTTCAGAAAGGTAAGGTTTTTATGAAGCTACTTGTTCTTGACGGTAACAGTATAATAAACAGAGCTTTTTACGGTATAAAGACACTGTCTACGAAAGACGGTATGTTCACAAACGGAATTTTCGGTTTTATGAATATTCTTTTTTCTCTTACTGAGAATTATAAGCCCGATGCTGTAGCGGTTGCATTTGATGTAAAACATCCCACATTCAGACATGAGCTTTATAAAGATTACAAAGGCAACAGGAAAGGAATGCCTGAAGAGCTTGCAGTTCAGTTGCCTGTTCTGAAAGACCTTCTTGTTTCACTCGGCTATAAGCTTATTGAGTGCCCCGGTTGGGAAGCCGATGATATAATCGGTACTCTTGCCAAAAGCTGTAAAGACGGCGATTTCTGTTATATTGCTACAGGTGACAGAGATTCATTACAGCTTGTTGATGAAAAGGTTAATGTTTTATTGGCAGCCCCCAAAGCGGGACGAACTGAAACAATTGTGTATGATATTTCCAGAATTATTGAAGATAAAGGCGTAGAACCGATTAAACTCATTGAAGTCAAAGCACTTATGGGTGATACATCTGATAATATCCCCGGCGTTATGGGTATTGGTGAGAAGACAGCTACTGATCTTATAAAAAAATACGGCAGTATCGATAATATATATGAAAAACTCGATGATTTACAGATAACAGCTTCCGTAAAAACAAAGCTCACAAACGGCAGGGATGATGCTTTTCTCAGCAGAAAGCTCGGCACTATCAGCCTTGACGCTCCCGTCTGTACTGCATATTCTGAATATATCCCATCTGAAATAAATGAGCAGTCTGCAAAAGCAATTCTTACAAGACTTGAAATGCAGAAGTTTATTGATAAACTCGGTCTTCGTGATACTGTTATTATTGATGTTGCTGACAGTGCAGTTAAGACTGAATTTGTTGAGATGTCGGCTGATGATATTAGAGCTTATGTTGCTAAAAGCAGTGAAATGTTCTTTATCTGTGATAATGAGTTTAGTACTGTATATCTTAATTTCGGAGATAAGGTAACCTCAGTTTCTTTCAGCGACTGTATTTCTTTACTCGAGGATGAAAAAATTAAAAAATATACAACTGACAGCAAGTCATTGTTTTCACATTGCATCAGAGAAGGAATCCGTGTGAAGAACATTGTTTTTGATATACTTCTTGCAGGTTATCTTCTGAATCCCAACTCATCAGATTATTCGGTATCTGTTCTTGCAGACAGCTACCGTGTTGCAGTATTGTCCGACTCGGAAAATATTTTTGTCCGTGATTGCTCAGCCATAAGAGAGCTGGTAGCAAAACTTACTGAAAATATCACAAATAACGGTGAAAATAAGCTTCTGACAGACATTGAGATTCCTTTGTCTGAGGTGCTTGCATCAATGGAGATTGACGGATTTAAAGTAGATTTTGCAGGTATTCACGAATACGGAATTATGCTTGAAAATAAGCTCACGCTGCTTATAAATGAAATCTATAGTTACTCAGGTGAAGAATTCAATCTTAATTCTCCCAAGCAGCTTGGAGTAATACTCTTTGAAAAACTGGGACTTCCTGTCAAGAAAAAAACTAAAACCGGCTATTCAACAAATGCTGAGGTTCTTGAGAGCCTTTATGATGAGCATCCTATAATTCCTGCAATTCTTGAATACAGAACTATTCAGAAGCTTAAGTCAACTTATTGTGACGGTTTGCTTAAGGTTGTTGCTGCAGACGGCAGAATTCATTCAACATTCCAGCAGACAGAAACAAGAACAGGCAGACTTTCTTCAACTGAGCCTAATCTTCAGAATATCCCAGTCAGGCAGGAACTCGGTAGGGAACTCAGAAAGTTCTTCACTTGTGAAGACGGTAATGTTCTTATCGATGCCGACTATTCACAGATAGAGCTTAGAGTGCTTGCAGACATTGCTGATGACATAAATATGATAAATGCTTTCAATAACGGAGATGACATTCATTCCATTACAGCGTCGCAGGTTTTTAATCTGCCTCTTTCAATGGTCACACCTGTAATGCGAAGCCGTGCAAAAGCCGTTAATTTCGGTATTGTATACGGTATAGGTGCCTTTTCTCTGAGTAAAGATATAAAAGTATCTGTTTATGAAGCAAAGCAGTATATTGAGAATTATCTTAATCACTATTCAGGTGTAAATAAATATATGGAAGAAGTTGTTCTTGATGCTAAGAATAACGGATATGTCACAACTTTATTTAACAGAAGACGTTATCTGCCTGAGCTCTTCGCATCCAATGCAATTCAGCGTTCATTCGGTGAGCGTGTGGCAAGAAATATGCCTATTCAGGGCACAGCTGCCGATATTATAAAAATCGCAATGGTCAAAGTATTCAACAGATTGCGTGATGAAAATATGAAGTCACGACTTATTATGCAGGTGCACGATGAACTTATAATTGAGGCGCCTGAGAGCGAGTGCGAAAGAGCAAAAACAATTCTTAAAGAAGAAATGGAAAATGCTGTTTCAATGAAAGTTAATCTTTCTGTTGATGCCAATATTGGCAAGACTTGGTATGATGCAAAGGGGTGACATAATTTGAATATTCTCTTTGTCTGTATGGGAAACACCTGCAGAAGTCCTATGGCTGAACACATATTCAGACAGAAAACACAGCACTTCAAGGGGTATTTTAATGTGAACAGCTTTGGTTTCTCTGCTGTTGACGGTGCCCCTGCAAGTGAAAATGCTCTTGTTGCAATGGAAAAGCTTGGTATTGATTTGTCATTACATAAATCACATAAAATATCAGCAAACATTATTTCTTCTGCAGATTATATATTCTGTATGTCTGAATACATTTATTCAATTGTTACCGTTGCAGCGCCCGATAAGACTTTTTTATTCGGCGGAGGCATAGATGACCCGTATGGCGGTACTCTTGATGACTATGAAAAATGTGCACAGCAGATATCTTGTGAAATAGACAATCTTCTTGAATCTGAGCTTTTTTTTGAAACCGAGCTTATGGAATATGATGACATAACTGCTGTTGCAGATATTGAAAGAGAAAGCTTTTCTGATCCTTGGAGTGAAAACTCTTTTTATGCTCATTTGTCATTATCTTATTCAAGAAGCTTTGTTGTAAGATTTCTCGGGAAGCCTGTCGGTTATATTTGTTGTGAGCATCTTATAGATGAAATGAGCCTTCTGAATATAGCTGTTGACAAGGTTATGCGAAGAAGACATATTGCAGAGAAGCTTATGACTATGATGACAGATATCTGCAGATATCTGGGGTGTGTTTTATTTACTCTTGAAGTCAGGGAGTCTAACACCTCTGCACAGGCATTGTATAATAAATTCGGTTTCCGTAATGAAGGTAAACGAAAAGACTATTACACAAAACCAAAAGAAGATGCTTATATTATGACTAAATATTTTGTTGAGGAGAATTTGCTTAATGAAAATACTGGCTATTGAATCTTCCTGTGATGAAACGGCAGCTGCTGTGGTTGAAGACGGCAGAAAGGTCTTGTCAAGTGTTATTTCATCTCAGGTTGAAGAGCATAAAATATACGGTGGTGTTGTTCCTGAAATTGCATCAAGACGACATTCTGAAAATATTTCTTCAGTTGTAAGAAAAGCAGTTGAGGATGCAGGCTGTACTTATGATACCATTGATGCTGTAGCTGTTACATACGCCCCCGGTCTTATCGGTGCTCTGCTTGTTGGTGTTAACTTTGCAAAGGGGTTATCACTTTCAACCGGTAAGCCGCTGATTCCTGTTCATCACCTAAGGTCTCATATTGCTGCCAATTTTATAACACATACATCTCTTGAGCCACCGTTTCTTTCACTTGTTGTTTCGGGCGGTCACAGTCACATAATAAATGTAAAGAGTTATACTGATTTTGAGATAATCGGCAGAACGAGAGATGATGCAGCAGGCGAGTGTCTTGATAAAGCCGCAAGAGCAATGGGTGTGCCGTATCCCGGTGGTGCAAACCTTGATAAACTTGCAAAAGACGGAAATCCGGATGCATATAAATTCCCTCATCCCAGAATTGACGGCTCACCGCTTGATTTCAGTTTTTCAGGACTTAAAACTTCTGTAATCAACATTATACATAATGCTTCACAGAAAGGTGAAACTATATCTGTAGAAGACCTTGGCGCATCCTATATCAAAGCTGTTGTTGGATGTCTGACTGAAAATCTTCTCAAAGCCGCCGAAATGACAGGGCAGAAAAGAATTGTTGTTGCAGGCGGTGTTTCTGCAAACTCCGTTCTGAGAAGAGAACTTCAGATTCTGTGCAAAAAGAATAATCTTGAGCTTTATCTGCCTGAAATGTCGCTGTGCGGTGATAATGCAGCAATGGTCGGCTCTCAGGCATATTATGAGTATAAGGCAGGTCATATTGCTAAGGAAAATCTTAACGCAATAGCATCATTGGGTATTGACAAAAATCCCGATTGATGGTATATTAAATATGATTTTGGTCAATTTTTAACCTTACAAAAAAGTTGAATAAAACTTGTTGAAATTGCGCAAAATAATATGTAAATTATTCCAAAAGGAGAGATATATCAAATGGAGCTTACCACAAACAAGTCCATTCTTGAATGGATCAAAGAAAAAGCAGACCTTGTAAAACCCGACAAAATTGTCTGGATTGACGGTTCTAAAGAACAGATCGATGCACTTCGTGCAGAAGCTTGTTCAACAGGTGAAATGATTAAGCTTAATGAAGAACTTCTTCCCGAATGCTATCTTCACAGAACAAAGCCCAACGACGTTGCCCGTGTAGAAGACAGAACACTTATTTGTACTCCTACAGAAGAAGAGGCAGGCCCCACAAACCATTGGATGGAGCCCTCAAAGTGCTATGAAATGCTTTATGATATAGCAAAGGACAGCTATAAAGGCAGAACTATGTATGTAATTCCTTATTCAATGGGTCCCATCGGTTCACCTTTCTCAAAGGCAGGTGTTGAGCTTACTGACTCAATCTATGTTGTTCTTAATATGGCTATCATGACAAGAGTCGGCAAGAAGGTTCTTGAAGTTCTCGGTGACAGCAATGACTGGGTTCGTGGTCTTCACTGTAAGTGTGACATCGACCAGGAAAAGAGATGGATCTGTCAGTTCCCTCAGGACAACACAATTATTTCTGTTAACTCAGGTTACGGCGGAAACGTTCTTCTCGGCAAAAAGTGCTTTGCACTTCGTATCGCTTCTTACCAGGGCTGGAAAGAAGGCTGGCAGGCTGAACATATGCTTATCCTTGGCGTTGAGAATCCTCAGGGCGAAGTTAAGTATATCTGTGCTGCATTCCCCTCAGCTTGCGGTAAGACAAACCTTGCTATGCTTATTCCTCCCGAAGGCTATCAGAAGGCAGGCTACAAGGTATGGTGTGTAGGTGACGATATTTCATGGATTCGTAAGGGTGAAGACGGAAGACTCTACGCAATCAACCCCGAAAACGGCTTCTTCGGTGTTGCTCCCGGCACAAATATGAAGTCAAATCCCAATGCTCTTCTTTCAACAAAGCAGGGAACAATCTTCACAAACGTTGTTCATAACCTTGATAACAATACAGTATGGTGGGAAGGCCTTGACAAGAATCCTCCCACAAATGCAAACGACTGGCTCGGCAACAGCTGGAACGGTGCTGAATCAACAGAAAAGGGTGCACATCCCAACTCAAGATTCACAGCTCCCACAGTTAACTGTCCTTGCCTTAGCAGTGAATTCGAGAATCCTCAGGGTGTTCCCGTATCTGCATTCGTTTTCGGCGGCAGACGTGCTAAGCTTGCTCCTCTTGTTTACCAGGCAAAGAACTGGAACAACGGTGTATTTGTAGGTTCAATTATGGCTTCTGAAACAACAGCAGCAGCTGCAGGTGCAGTAGGTGTTGTTCGTCGTGATCCTATGGCTATGCTTCCTTTCTGCGGCTACAATATGGCTGATTATTGGCAGCACTGGATCAACATCGGTGCAGGTCTTGATCCTGAAAAGGCTCCCAAGTTCTTCAATGTTAACTGGTTCCGTAAGGACGACGATGGAAACTTCCTGTGGCCCGGTTTCGGTGACAATCTCCGTGTTCTTGAGTGGATTCTCAACAGATGTGACGGTAAGGTTGACGCTAAGGAAACAGCTATCGGTTATGTTCCTTATGCAGAAGACATCAATATTGACGGTATCGAAGACGAAGTTTCACTTGATACTCTCAAGAGCATTCTTGAAGTTGATGCTACACTCTGGATGGAAGAAACAAAGGGTATCGAAGAGTTCTATGCAAAGTTCGGTGACAAGATCCCCGCAACTCTTGTTAATGAACTTGAAACTCTTAAGGCTTCACTTAAGTAATTTAAATATTTTAAGCCTCTGTGGAAACACAGAGGCTTTTTTTTGCAACTGTAGATTGCAAATGTTCAACATAGAGTTGGTTGTGTTGTCGGATTTTTTGTGTTAAGATAAATACAAAAAGGAGCAACAGATATGAAAAGAATTATTTTAACTTCAGCAGGATTTGAAAATAAAAATATTGAAAGAATATTCATAAATATGCTTGATAGTCCTGTTGATAAGGCAAAAGTATTATGGATACCCACAGCCGCAATTGATGAGGATGCAAAAGCCGTTTTACCAAAGTGTATGAATGATTTATTATATGCAGGTATACAAAAAGATAATATTACAATTTATAATCTTGATTATCAAATTGAGTATGAAAAACTTAAGCAATATGATGCTGTCTATGTCTGTGGCGGAGATTGCAATTTTCTTCTTAGCCAGATGCTTAAATTTGATTTTGTAAATCTTATAAAACAATATATTGTAAATGAAGGTATCTATATCGGTGTCAGTGCCGGAAGCTGTATTTGCGGAAAAGATTATCAAAATGGATTCAATTGGGTCAAGTCTGTTATTGATGTTCATTGCAAAAAAGGACAACAGAATGGAAATATTACACCTGACAAACACAAAGAATAAATCTCAAAGATAATCAAGCATTAATTTTTTATGCAAACGGAATGTTTATTGCTGAATAAAAGGTGATTTTATGAAATTTTCAGATAAATTATATTTACTCAGAAAGAAATTTGGATATAATCAGGAAAAACTTGCTGAAATATGCGGTGTAAGCCGACAGTCTGTTTCAAAATGGGAATCAGGAGTTGCCTTCCCTGAAACAGAAAAACTAATAGTTTTAGCAGATTTTTTTAATTGCAGTATCGATGTTCTAATAAAAGATGAAAATGATATACAAGCTGTTATGATAACTCATAAATGTGGTCAGAATGCAATAAATAACATTAAACTAAAACTTTATGAAGGTATTGTTATAAAAGAAAGTCTGAATGACGACAGTGTTATTGATTATTTATCAATTAATAAGGTTGAACTATGGAATGCAGGAGGCACACCAAAATATTGGACTGCGTTATATTTTACATCAGATAAATTTGATTTACCTGAGATGTTTTCACGTGTATTAAAAGACAACAAAAGCGGTAATTGGTTTGTTGATTTTAAATGCAGAAACATAAAATATATTGTTTTTTACAATAGTATTCTTAGTTACACAATAGGTAATCAAGAAGAAAAACAATCAGTTTGTGATGAATGCCGAAAAATGGGAATAACTGATTCTGAAATGCAATGGTCTGAATAAACAAAAAAAAGGAAGCCTCATAATGGGGCTTCCTTAACTATTCAATATACAGATTCAATAAATTCGATCAATTCGGAATTATCGTCAAGTCCGTGAGGATGATGATTGCAGCCTTTTTTCAATACTTCAAAAAAAGGAATATCTGTATCCTTGTATTTATTTGAGAGATAGATACCGTTTTCATCATATGGGACAATAATATCACTGTCACCGCAAATCAGTGCAACAGGAATTCTGTTCATTATCAGATTGTCGATGTGGTCAACCGGATGATTTCTGAAGTTGATAAGATCTTTTTGTGTAAGACCTCTTGCATTTATAAATTCGATCCGGTCATCATTCTGTGCGCTTCCGATATTGAACGGACAACTGAGAAAGTTCATCACAGGAGCATCAATATAGATAGCAGCAACCTTTTCAGGATATGCCGATGCAAGATAAACTGCCTGCATACCTCCACAGCTCATACCTACAGGTACACATTTTTTATTGAGTCTGAATTCTTCAGCAATAAAATCAATAAATTCAGCTTGTCTCTGAGTATCTTCTTGCAGACACCATCTTGTTGTGTTGTCTACATGAGTAATATGATAGCCTTTATTCAGCATTTCAATTTCAAATTCAGGAAAAGCACCAAAGTATTCTGTTTTTAACAACCATTTTCCGTTTTGTTTGCAATTGGGAAGTATAACAATGGCATTTTTGCCTTTAAAATCGAAATCCAGACGCTCAAAACCAAACCATTCACTTCTTGAATATTTCATATCATCCGAAAAGAATACTGTTCACAATTCCCTCAAGTCTTTCCTGTTTGCCTGAGCAAGGGGAGGCGACACCTTTGAGAGCTTCTGCATGAGCAGACAGTTCCTCAAGTGTAGCATCGCCTGAGAGGATTTTTGAGCCGATTTCCGTGTTTCTGAATGAAGAATACTTCTCGCTGACAAACTCGTCAATTCTGCCGTCCTCAATGATTTTTGCAGCATTCATAAGTCCGAGTGCAAAAGTATCCATACCGAGTATGTAGCTTTCAAACATATCTTCATATGTGTTACTGGGACGTCTGTTTTTAGCATCAAAATTAAAACCGCCTGTCAGACCGCCTGCCTTGATAACCTCATACATACACATTGTTGCTTCATAAACATCAAATGGGAATTCGTCTGTATCCCAGCCCAGAAGATAGTCCCCCTGATTTGCATCAATACTGCCGAGCATACCGTTTATAGCAGATACTCTGATCTCGTGCTGGAAGGTGTGACCTGCAAGAGTTGCGTGATTTGCTTCAATATTCATCTTGAAGTCCTTATCAAGACCGTACTGACGAAGGAAGCCGATAGCTGTTGCAGCATCAAAATCATACTGATGCTTCATAGGCTCTTTTGGCTTGGGTTCGATATAGAAATCACCTGTGAAACCTATTTTTCTGCCGTAATTAACAGCCATTTTCATAAGTCTTGCAATGTTTTCCTGCTCAAACTTCATATCTGTGTTGAGAAGTGTTTCGTAGCCTTCACGACCGCCCCAGAAAACATAGCCCTTACCGCCAAGCTTAACAGTTACATCAAGAGCTTTCTTAATCTGGGCTGCAGCAAAACAGTATACATCAGCAGAGTTTGTACTGCCTGCACCGTTCATAAATCTGGGATTTGAGAACATATTTGCAGTACCCCAGAGACATTTTATGCCTGTTGCATTCATCTTTTCGAGAATGTAGTCAGAAATTTCATCAAGTCTTGCATTTGTTACATTGATATCATCTGCTTCAGGAACAAGGTCTACATCGTGGAAACAGAAGTATTCAATGCCGAGCTTCTTCATAAACTCAAAACCTGCATCTACTTTAGCTTTTGCGTGCTCCATTGTTCCTTTTTCAGCCCCGAAAGACTTGTCTGCAGTGTCTCTGCCGAACATATCTGTACCTGCTGCACCGAGATTGTGCCACCAAGCCATAGCAAAGGGGAGATGCTCCTTCATGGTCTTTCCGAGAATAACCTTTTCAGGGTCATAGAACTTGAAAGCAAGGTTATTCTTGCTCTTTGCGCCTTCAAATTTAATTTCGGGAATGTTTTTAAAGATTTCAGACATTTTTATTCCTCCGTTATCATATCTGCAAATGTGTTTTTTAGTGCGGGATATATCTTTCTGAATTTGTTATATTTTATTTCATAACGGTCAGTAATCTCCTTATCAGGATAAACCGTTTCTGAAATATCAACAAGATTTTTGCAGGCATCTGCAACTGAATTATATTCATTACACGCAACCATTGCAAGAATGGCACCGCCGTAGCCGGGGCCTTGTTCGGTTTTAAGAATATTCAGAGGTATTCCGAGTACACTTGCAAATATTTTCTGCCATAATTTACTCTTGACACCGCCACCGCAGATATTACTTGTTTTAATTTCAATTCCGAGAGATTTAGCAACCTCAAAACTGTCACGGATTGCAAATGCAACACCTTCAAGCACAGCCTGAAGCATATCCTCTTTCTTAGTGCCAAGACTCATCCCGATAAAAGTACCTCTTGCATTGGTGTCATTTACAGGGCTTCTTTCACCCATAAGATACGGCAGAAAATATACTTCATTTCTGCCAAGCTTTTCTTCATCAATGAGACTTTGAACACCGTTATAATCTTTATCGCAGAGAATGTCATCCATAAACCACTTGTTACAGGATGCTGCTGAGAGCATACAACCCATAAGATGATAACCACCGTCTGCATGGGCAAATGAATGAAGCGCATTGCTGCTGTCTACACCGAATTCATTGCTTGAAATGAATACCGTACCTGATGTGCCGATTGAAATATTACAATTGCCGTTGTCGATTGTACCTGTACCTATTGCTGCAGCAGCATTATCACCTGCACCTGCTACCACGACAGTTTCTGTGGACAAGCCGAATTTTTCAGCAATTTCAGGTTTGAGTGTTCCTGTTGCTTCATAACTTTCATAAAGTGAGGGAAGTTGATTTTCTGATATGCCGCAAATATCAAGCATCTTCTGTGACCAGCATTTATTTTTCACATCAAGCAGAAGCATACCGGACGCATCTGAATAATCACAGGAATGAACACCGGTAAGTATGTAGTTTATATAGTCCTTCGGAAGCATAATTTTGCTGATTTTATTGAATAAGTCGGGCTCGTTTTTTTTCATCCACAGTATTTTAGGTGCTGTGAATCCTGCAAACGCAATATTAGCTGTGTTTTCTGATAAAACATCTTTACCGACAGTATTATTAAGATATTCAACTTCTTTATGTGTTCTGCTGTCGTTCCAAAGAATTGCAGGGCGGATAACGTTATCGTGTTCATCGAGAACAACGAGACCGTGCATCTGACCGCCACAACCGATTCCTTTTACTGCTGATTTATCACAATCTGAAAGAAGTTCCGAAAGGCCTTCATTTACTGCAGTTATCCAGTCTTCAGGATTTTGCTCAGACCAGCCTGAATGAGGGAAATACACCGGATATTCCTTTGAAACTTCATTTAAAATACAACCTTTTTCATCAACAAGCAATAATTTAACTGCAGATGTGCCAAGGTCAATTCCTATATAAAGCATAGTTTTCTCCTTTATATAAAGTTTATATAATTATATCACCTATATATTATAATATCAACATTAAAACAAAAAAATCTCACTGTCCGAAGACAGTGAGACATAATCATTTAATTATTATTTTGCGGCTTTTTTCTCTTTCTTTGTAAGCATCTTGATAACAAGAATTGTTGCTATTGTAAGAACGATGCCGATTGCAAGCATAACGATTGCATTCTGTACAAAACCCGAAATCAAATAACATACAAATGAAATTGCAGCAACTGTAATTGCATAGGGAAGCTGTGTGTTTACGTGATTGATGTGATTACACTGAGCACCTGCTGAAGACATAATTGTAGTGTCTGAAATAGGTGAGCAGTGGTCACCGCAGACAGCACCTGCAAGACAAGCTGAAATGCAGATTATTACCATTGAGGGAATATTACCGCTTTCTGTTACTGCTTCAAGCTCCTTATCCCAGCCTGTGAATACATATGTAAACTCAGCTGTAGCCTTCTTAGCAGGCTCTTTTCCTGTATATACGGGAACTGAGTCAAAGTCAACAAACTTGGATTCAAGCACATTTCCGTCAAAGTTGAAGAAGGTAACTATTACCTGCTTAGCCTTTGCTGCATACTGTGCTTCATATGTAGCCTCGCCTGTAACATTAACGATTTCGGGAGTCCAGCCGCTGAAGGAATATTCATACATACGGTCTTCAGGTCTCTTAGGTGTATCACCCTCTAATGCAGGCAGCTTTCCGTATGCAAGTGTCTCCTCATAAAGAACAGTGCCGTCATAATTTACAAAGGAGATCACATAAGATCTGACAGTATTCTGATATCTAGCTGTATAAACCTGATCGCCTTCTACAGCCTTGATCTCATTATCCCACTTATCAAATGTGTAGCTATACTGTGCATCAGCTTCTTTTTCAGGTGTCTTTCCTTCATAAACAGGGGTTTCGCCGTATAAAAGAACATCCTCCTGAAGAACTGTGCCGTCTTCATTTACGAATTTAACTGTATAGGAATTCAATTCAGATGAATATGTAGCAGTATAAACCTGTGCACCTTCAACTACAGCAAATTCCTTATCCCAGCCTTCAAATGTATATGTATACTGTGCATCTGCTGCCTTTTCGGGAATTTCACCGAGATATTCGGGCATTCCGAGGTAATCAACCATTGACTCCTGAAGAACTGTACCGTCAGCGTTTACAAACTGAACAAGATAATCAGCGACATCAGAATAGAAGGTTGCGGTATATTCCTGAGCACCTGTAACCTCACTGAAAGCAGGAGTCCAGCCGTCAAATACCCACTTTATATCAATAGTACCTGCCTTAAAGGGTACTTCGCCTGTGTATTCGGGCATCTCACCGTAGAGAACATCAGTTTCCTGAAGGATCTCTCCGTCAAAGTTTTTAAATACAACGGGATATGAGTTCTGTGACCATACGGCATAGAGAGTTATATCTTTTTTTACACCGCTGAGCTTTTCACCGGGAGCATAATCAGCTGAAGAAGCATCCTTATCCTCAGACCAGCCAAGGAAGGCATAGCCTGTCTTTGAAAGCTTATCGGAAGGAATAGTAAAGTCTGCAGAGCCTTCAACAACTGTGTCATTTGCATTATAATACTTGGTGCCTGTCATTGCGGCAGGAGCTGCTGTCTCACCGCCGTTATTGTCAAATGAAACTGTTACGGGTGTTGAATATACAGCACGGAAAACATATGTAATACCGTCCTTTACGGGAACTGTACCTGTATACTCAGCTGCACCTGCAGTTGCATCGTCACGCCAGCCTACAAAAGCAAGAGCATCATTATTGAATGAAACATTGTTTGCTGCGGGAGCTGTAACATCAGCCTGAATGTCAGTATTGTAGATAGTACCGTAGCCGGGCTCGGTAATAACAGAACCGTCAGAAGCAAGATACTTGAAGGTTGTTGTAACATCCTTACCGAAGATTGCGTAAAGAGTGTTATTAAAGCCTACTGTTACTTTATCTGTAGAAGCATTCTTTGCATCCTTATTAGTGCTCCAACCGAGGAAATTCCAATTTCCCTTTGTTGCAGTGAATGAGGAAACATTCATATTATAAGTGGAATTAGGACCGATCTTGACAGTTGTGGCTCTTGCTGTTGTTGTTCCGCCGTTATTGGACGCATTGAAATATACATTTGTTTCTGCGTTGTAAACAGCACTGTAAAGATCGTTATAAGCGGTATTTATAGCCGTCTGATCAAAAATACCTGCACCGTATTTGTTATATGCCTCTATAATAGGCTTTGCATTGTTATATGCAGTTTCAAGAGGT